>CALFUL010000018.1 GCA_937929935.1 uncultured Flavobacteriaceae bacterium
ATTAGATTAGGTTTTCTTGACGGATTAAAAGGAATTACAATATGCTACCTCAATGCATTATGTGATTGGGAACGTTTTCGTGAACTAAGAAGATTAGAATTACAGCAGAAATCAACCAATTTAAAACCTGTGCATCAAAGAAGTTTTTTACTTTCAAAATACCTTTTTTAAAATCAAGCTTCTGCTATTTTAGGATGCCTTACAGTAACATAACCTAAAGTCTAATTCATTATATTTTAGTAATCATTAAATTAATTTTACATTTGATGAGAAGGTTGAATGACAACCATTCTGTGCGTCTCTTTAAATCAAATAAATAATGAAAATTATCATACTTGCTGCAGGTATTGGTTCGCGTTTAGGAAACCCCTTTCCAAAACCTCTTACTCCTTTAAGTAACGGAAAAACCATCATGGGAATGCAAGTTGAAAACCTTGGTAAACATTTTGATGTAAATAACATTTATACTGTGGTTGGTTTTAAGAAAGACTTAATAATGGAAAAATTTCCAGAAGTTACCTATATCTACAATCCGTTTTTTGATCGAACCAACACAGCCAAAAGTCTCTTAAAAGCCCTTGTGAAAATCAAAAATGAATCGGTATTATGGCTCAATGGCGATGTGGTGTTTGATGATGCCCTATTAAATATTTTAAAGCCATTTATAACTAAAGATGTTTCATTTGTATCAGTAAATACCAGTCGGGTAGCTGAAGAAGAAGTGAAATATACTTTAAAAGAAGATGGCTTTATCAACGAACTTTCAAAAACGGTCAAAAACGGACTTGGAGAGGCGGTTGGTATAAACTTTATTAGTTCAAAAGACAATCAAGCTTTTGTAAACCGCCTTGAAGAATGTGATGATAATGATTATTTTGAAAAAGGCATAGAACTCGCTATTAAAAAAGACAATTTAAACATTGCCGCGATTGACATTTCAGCATTTAATTGTATGGAGGTTGATTTTAGAGAAGACCTGGAAAACGCAAATAATATTTTCCGAAAATGAAATTTATTCTTTTTTGTCAAAATGCATATGCCTTTGGCATTTTGGCGCCTATACGCGATGCTTTAGTAAAACAGAACGAGGATTTTCTTTGGTATGTACCCGAAAAATTAGTGTCAAAATTCAAATTCTTAAACGAAACCCATACCTCAAGTATTTTAGATTTACAATGGTACAACAGTGATGTTATTTTTGTACCTGGTAATGAGGTGCCTTATTATTTAAATGGTGTTAAAACCCAAATATTTCATGGGCTAGCTGGTGAAAAAAAAGGTCATTTTAGAATCCGTCATTATTTTGATTTGTACTTAACCCAAGGCCCTTACTTTACAAAGCGATTCAATGAATTGCGTGAAAAACATCAAAATTTTGAGGTCATTGAAACAGGCTGGTCAAAGCTCGATGTTTATGGTCTTGAGAAAAATAAATACCCTGAAGAAAAAAAAGCTCTTTTAAAACAGTATAACACAGATTATATTGTTTTATATGCGCCTACCTTTTCACCTAGTCTCACATCAGCTCCTGATTTAATTGATGATATTGAGGACTTAGCCATCAATACCAACTACCTTATTTTATTGAAATTTCATGATCTCATGAGTGAAAAATGGATTACCATTTACAAGGCCTTGAGTGAAAAACATGAAAACATAGTATTTAAAGAAGAGAAAAACATTATCAAATTTTTGAATCTTGCTGATATCTTAATTAGTGACACCTCATCAGTAATCTATGAGTTTCTTTTATTAGATAAACCGGCAATTTCATACCAAACCATTTCAAAACATATTCGGTGGGAAAATTTAACCAAAAAAGGGAAATTATCGCAGAGTATTGTAAAAAATCTACATCAAGACACCTATAGTGCTGAGCGCATAAAGCTTAACCAGCAATTTCATCCATATCAAGATGGTCAATCAGCTGAAAGAATGATTGCAGCTACAAAACATTTCATCGCTAAAAACGGAGCCCAAACGCAAAGAAAATTACCGCTTACCAGAAAAATAAAAATTGATGCCATTTTTAATAAACCCATTGCAAATGCATGGCAGGGTCAGAAAAAAAATAAACTTTCTGCCGTTTTTATTACCCTTAATGAAATTGAACATATTGACAAGGTATTGAGCAATGTTCATTTTGCAGATGAAATTATCGTGGTCGATTCTTTTAGTACTGATGGTACAGTTGAACGTATTAAAAAAAGGCCAAACGTCAAATTAATACAACGCGAATTTCACAATTACACCGATCAAAAGACCTTTGCCTTAAGTCAAGCCTCAAATGATTGGGTATTATTTATGGATGCTGATGAAAGGCTAACTGACAAACTCAAAAATGAAATTTCAACAACAATCAATAAAGACAACAATGATATAAGTGCATACTACTTTTATCGTTCTTTTATGTTTAAAAATAGACTCTTGCGTTTTAGCGGATGGCAAAGCGATAAGAATTTTCGTCTTTTTAGAAAAAGTAAGGTTGATTTTGCAAAAGACCGAATTGTGCATGAGACTTTGGTTGTTGATGGTAAAGTTGCAGATTTAAAGCACAAATTAATTCATTATTCGTATCAAAATTATCAACGATACAAAGGCAAAATGATGAAATATGGTCAAATGAAAGCTCGTGAAGAACTTTCAAAAAATTATAATCCAAACGGGTATCATTTTATTTTTAGACCCTTTTATAAATTTTTTAATCATTATATTTTGCGATTAGGTTTTTTAGATGGTAAAAAAGGGGTGATAATATGCTATCTGAATGCACTTGGGGTATATAGTAGATATAAAGAATTAAAAAGATTACGCCAACAAGAAAAAATAAGTAAATCAATATAAAACCAAATTCTCAACATGGCTTATGACATTACTTTAGAGGGCGAAAATCTTGTTCAAGCAGAACAATTATTAGCTGATGTTTGCACCTTATTTGATCAACAACATATCAATTATTGGCTTGAGGGTGGCACCTTGTTGGGTATTCGAAGAGAAAATAGATTATTACCATGGGATAATGACTTAGATATTTCTTTACACGCCAGTGAAACTCATAAATTAAAACGGTTGATTGAAGTTTTGAAAAGAAACGGATTTAGAGTTCGTCTACGCCGTTTTACTGCAATAACTGCTTTTTGCAAGCAATATGATCTAAGAATGATAAAAATTCGTTCTCGAAGATTTTTTGGTTTACTGAAAGGTAAAGTTTGTCTTGATGTTTTTATAAAATATACGGTTGAAGATAAGACGTATTGGGTTATTGATAATAAAACCAAATTTGTTCCTTCTAAATTTTACGAAAATTTCAAAAAAATAAAATTTAACAATAAAGAATATCCAATACCAGAAAATACTGAAGAGTACTTAACGTATAGGTATGGCGATTGGAAAACTCCCGTAAAAGATTGGAACACCTCTACTGATGACAAGGCATTGCTTTAAATTATAAGGCATTGCTTTAAATTATTTTGAATTTAGATTCAAGGTTTTTTTCAAAATGGTGCTACTTACATTTTTAGTATAATCAAAATACTCCATAGCACAACTAACCTCAGGGTAACTACCTTTCCAATCACTGCCTACTGAAATAGCATCAATATTATATTGATCTACAATACCCTGTTTATTTTTATCAACCTGTGCAATTACTTCATCGACTAAGCCTATCGCTTTAACTACGTTAACGCGTTCTTCAAAAGGTATAATAGGTTTGCTTCCTTTTTCCTTCTCAATAAGCTCATCGGTAGAAACACCAACTATGAGGTAGTCACAAAGTTCTTTTGATTTTATGAGAATATTCAAATGTCCAAAATGAAAAATATCAAAAGCTCCAGAGGTATACATTCGGCTATACTTAGATTTTGGTTGTATAGAAGCTACAAATCTGTTTTGGTCAAATTGAAAAGACCACTTTTTGCTTGGTACTCGTTCATATAAAAAATTGACTATTTGCAAAACATCTTCTTCACTATTTGAGTTACGCCCGTGCAATTCAATTCGCATTTCTGAAATTTTATTAACCTTCCAATTCGCAAATTCTTTTTCAAGTGTCGCTTCTGCTGATTTGAACATATAGTATTTAAAAATTAATGGTTCGAAATTACAAAATCGAAATACAATTGATAAGGCCTTTTATTGAATTTTATATAAAAGTGAAAATCGCGGCTATTATTTTTGTTGAATTTTAACAATCATCTCTTAGAAAAACTATTTTTACAATTCATTTAATAGTAAGATTTGACTGAAGAAATTAATAAGGCCATTACCATACTTTCTCAAGGCGGTCTCATTCTATACCCGACAGATACAGTTTGGGGTATTGGCTGTGACGCTACCAATGAAGAAGCAGTGAAAAAAGTGTATCAATTAAAAGAAAGAAGTGATAGCAAGGCACTGATTTGCTTGGTCGCAAATGATCCTATGCTTGAAAAGCATATTGCAGAGGTGCCTGATTTGGCATATGATATAATTGACATGGCTACTAAACCCACCACCATCATATATGACAACCCTACGGGCATTGCAAAAAATCTTATTGCCAGTGATAATACATTGGCGATTCGAGTAGCGACTGATAAATTTTGTCAATACTTAATTAATAAATTCAAAAAACCAATAGTGTCTACCTCAGCCAACATTTCAGGTCAACCCACCCCAAAAAACTTTAGTGAAATAAATGATGGCGTTTTAAAGGGAGTTGACTATGTGGTAAATTTGCAACAAGATTTAAAAACAAACGCCCGCTCATCTTCAATTATCAAATTGAGCAATTCGGGCCTAGTGAAAGTTATTCGTGAATAAAATGCAACCAGATTTCTATACTGACGCCCTTGAAAATCCTATTTTCAAAGTAGTAGCTGAAGCAGCCAATGAACTAGATGTATCATGCTACGTCATAGGGGGTTTTGTTAGAGACTACTTTTTAAAAAGAGGTAAGCCAAAAGATATTGATATTGTTGCCGTTGGCAGTGGTATAAAATTGGCAGAAAAAGTAGCATCCCTTTTGCCCAATAAACCTAAAGTCTCCATATTTAAAAATTTCGGTACTGCAATGTTAAAGCATGGTGATATCGAACTAGAATTTGTTGGTGCAAGAAAAGAAAGCTACCACAGAGATAGTAGAAAGCCAGTAGTAGAAGACGGCACTTTAGAAGATGACCAAAATCGCAGAGACTTCACGATAAATGCATTAGCATTATCACTTAACGAAAGTAGTTTCGGTAATTTAATCGATCCTTTTGATGGCATTTCAGATCTTGAAAATAAAATCCTAAGAACACCACTTGAACCGGCAATCACCTATTCTGATGATCCGTTACGAATGATGCGAGCAATTCGTTTTGCAACACAATTGAATTTTCAAATAGACTTACCTTCACTGCAAGCAATTACAGAAAACAAAGAGCGAATTGAGATCATTTCTAAAGAACGTATTGTTGATGAATTACATAAGATCATTGCAAGTGACATTCCTTCGTTAGGTTTTGGGCTTCTGCATAAAACGGAATTACTTCCTTTCATCATGCCAGAATTAGTCGCGCTACAAGGTATCGAAGAAATTGAAGGTCAACGCCATAAAGACAATTTTTGGCACACCTTAGAAGTAGTGGATAATATTTGCAAGACAACGAATAACCTGTGGTTGCGATGGGCAGCTTTACTACATGATATAGGTAAGGCACCAACCAAGAAATTCCATAAAAAAATCGGGTGGACGTTTCATGGCCATGAATTTATAGGGTCTAAAATGGTTTATAAGCTTTTTAAACGTTTGCGTATGCCCTTGAACGATAAGATGAAGTTCGTTCAAAAAATGGTTTTAATGAGTTCTCGACCTATAGTATTGTCCGAAGACTATGCAACTGATTCAGCGGTTCGAAGATTGGTTTTTGATGCAGGGGATCATGTAGAAGATTTAATGACCCTTTGCGAAGCTGATATCACAACGAAAAATCCGAAGAAGCAAAAAAAATATAAAAACAACTTTAAACTAGTTCGAAAAAAAATAATTGAAGTTGAAGAAAGAGACCAAATACGAAACTTTCAACCTCCAGTTTCAGGTGAAGAAATTATACGAACATTTAAATTAAAACCATCTAAAGAAATTGGTATTATTAAAGAAGCGATTAAAGAAGCTATTTTAGACGGAAAAATACCCAATGAATATGAAGCTGCATATACATTAATGCTTCAAAAAGGAGAAGAGCTTGGTCTTAAAAAAGCACACAATTAGCCATTCAATTTACTAATTTGTAGGAAGTTAATTTTTTTTGTAAGAATTTGTAAGAATTTTAATTTTTTGTAAGTATATATTTTTTCACAGACAAAACTCCTCAATTCATCAACATTTATCAAGGTCAGTACAACAATTACTTTTGCATTCTCACTTCCAATCGTATGTTTGTTAAAAAATTGTGCATTTCATCGATCAAATTATAGATGAAACGTGTAATTTTGAACACAAGATTTCAATCGCCTCCTTCATTGAAATTTTTCTATTGATGATATAAAATCATACTATACTATTTAACCAAACATCTAAAATTTCTAATCTATGAAGAATTTATTAAAATTCTTTGAATTAAAATTATCCATTTTTAAGCGCTTGCTATCAAACCATGGCACACTTAATCATTCAAATTCAATTCTTATGAAAAAAAAGAAGAGCCCTATTAACTGGGCATGCTTTGTATTTTTTGCTCTTTTAATCTGTCAATTTACATGGTCTCAAAACCCTGTAGATAGTTGGACAATTAGCACTTCAGCCGCTACTGACCAAGTTACATATACAGTAGGTGGTGACACTTATGAATATGGTCAAGGTGATAATATTGAAATTACCTCAGCAACCTATAACGAGGCAATTATCACTACCACCGGCTTATTACCGCCAAGTGATACTGATAATGATGGCATTACTGATGATGTTGATTTAGATGATGATAATGATGGTATTTTAGATCAGAATGAATGCTTTTTTGGTGAAGTTCCAGTAACTGTTCCTGACGGAGTAGAGTCTTTTGATTTTCCTTTAGGATACTGGAGCGGACAATACTATGAAGGTCACTTAGGTATAGATGGATCTACCTTTCAAAACAGTAATCAAGACAGTGATGGTCAAAACAACCCAAATCCACCCATCTTTAGAGGAGAGGCATACTTTGGTTTTAACACAAATACTTTTAATCTTTCACAATCATACACGCAAACCCAATCCAATACAAGTGCAGCAACTATTCCTAGTAGTTATGTTGGCACAAACTGGGAACCTGCAAATACTGACCCTCGTTATCAAACAATTTTTAGGCGAACTGCTGATAGCAATGGAACATTGACTTATGGTGGAGTAGGATTTACAGTAGATGATATACTAGAAGTTTTTATCAATGGAACAAGACAAACATTCACTTCCAGTTGTTGCGGCGCAACTTCAACTCCTTCAACCCCTCAAAGCATATCAATAGTTAGTGGTGACCAAATAGAAATTAGATATACCAATCTAGGATGGGTAGGTGGCTTTAACTTCAATTTTACACTTAATTACCCTTGTGGTTACAACTTAGATTCTGATGGAGACATGACTCCAGATGGTTTAGACACTGACTCTGACAACGACGGCTGCCCAGACGCTATTGAAGCAGCAGGTACATTTACCAGTACTGATTTAACAGCCAATGATAATTTAGCTGATGCGCCTGCAGATGTAGATGTAAATGGCGTTCCAAATGTTGGAAGCCAAGCAACTACTGCAGCAGTTACTGACGCTACTGATAGCTCAGCATGTCCACCTGCAGGTATGGTTGATACTGATAATGATGGCATTACTGATGATGTTGATTTAGATGATGATAATGATGGTATTTTAGACAGTGTCGAGTGTCCTTTAAATTATATAGACATTAATGCATCAGTATTGGGTGTTGGAGGTTCGGCCTTTAATGACATATCTGTAACAAACGTTGATATTAGTGACGTATTTGGTTTGCCAGCAAATAGCGGCGCCATAATTATTTCAGCCAATGGTATGAATAGTGATAATGGAAATCGCTTGGTTGTTGGCGTAGATGCCGGTCCAATAACAGAAGTGAGTTCTTTTATGATAACAGGAACCGCTATCGCAAGGCTTCGCTCACAATTAGAGCATGGAAGAACACTTGAAAATAATCAATTTGATGGCATAGAAAGTCTTGATGGAATTTCTTACGTTCAAACTACGCCCTTAAACGCTAACTATACAGAGAACAATGCACCTCCGGTTTATAGAGTTGAAAATACAGGAGGAGCAGCAAATACATCTTCATTTATTTGGGAGTCTACCTCTGGGGGAGTTACTGGTTTTACGATGTTTACAACAGATAATGGAACAAACTCAGTAATTCGTGTAAGGCTTGCCTTAGAACCAGATACAGATGGTGACACTATTCCAAATCACTTAGACCTAGATTCAGATAATGACGGCTGCCCAGATGCTATTGAAGCAGCTGGTATATTTACTACCGCTGATCTTACAACAGATGATAATTTAGCAAATATACCTGCAGATGTAGATGCTACAGGTGTACCAACAATTACAGGTAGCCCTCAAGCAACTACTGCAGCAGTTACTGATGATACTGATGCTACAGCTTGTGCTCCTGCAGGTATGGTTGATTCAGATAATGATGGCATTACTGATGATGTTGATTTAGATGATGATAATGATGGTATTCCTGATTTGGAAGAAGGAGTTTCTTGTATTTCTTCAATAAACTTAAATTCTCCAGGAAACCCGATAAATACAAATTTTGCAGCGGGGCCAACAAGCCCTGTAACTCTAAATGGGTTAGATAATGGAACCTTTAATTTCAGTGCGGCCGTTTCTGGTACCGCTAACTGGGACGGAGGCGTTCAAATTCAAAATAATCCAGCAATTGGTGACTTCCTGTTTGGGCAACCTCAAGATACTGACGACGCCAGTTCTGCGAATGTGGTTACGTATACTTTTGATTTTCCTACCCCAGTTAAAAACTTCTCATTTGTAACTGGCGGTTTAAACAACAATGATCAAGTTACCATTACAGCTTTTAACGGTGGAACCCCTGTTACTATAACCCCAACAAACTTTAGTGGTTTAGATAATGGCGTTTTCGTAGTAGGTAATACAGTTCAAGGAACCGTATTTGACAATTCTTTTGATCCGTTAATCAATATTTTTTCCACTTTTATTCCAGGTACTATAGATCAACTTGTAATTACAGCTGGAAAAGCAGACGGGGTTGATACACAAGTTACAATAGGCTTATATGCTTTCGGATATTGTGTAGCTGATCCAACTGCAGATTTTGACGGAGATGGTATTCCAAATCAGTTAGATTTAGACAGTGATAATGATGGTATTCCTGATGTTATTGAAGCTGGTGGTACTGATGCAAACAATGATGGTGAAGTAGATTATCCAACAGTGGGTGATCCAATGACAATGGTTGATACCAATATGAATGGCTTAGATGATGCCTTAGAAACCGCTCCCCTGCCTATTACCAATAGTGATGCCTTAGGCGGACCTAATTATCTAGATATTGATGCTGATGATGATGGCATACCTGATAATGTTGAAGCGCAAACTACCGCTGGGTATATTCCACCAAGTGGAACAGCTGCAGCAATGACTGATGCAAATTTAAATGGGGTTGATGATGCCTATGAAATAGGTGGAGCTATCGGATTGAATCCTGTAAATACAGATAGCGGCTTAACCAATTCAGACGCGATACCAGATTATATTGATGATGATTCTGATGGTGATGGCACTCCTGACCTTCAAGAAAATGGTAGTTCAAATATCTTTTTAGGTGTTGATTCAGATAATGATGGTCTTGATGATGCTTTTGATGATAATGATGACAGTGCTATAGCTGGCTCTACGGTTAACGATGGTATCAATCCTCCAAATGCCGCTAACCTTGGTGATGAAGATAATGATTTAGGCGCTGGTGGAGATGTTGACTACCGAGACGAAGCTCCACTTGATTCAGATGGTGATGGTGTTACAGATGACCAAGAAATAGCTGATGGTACAGACCCTAATGACCCTTGTGAATTCATGGCTGCAAGTATAACCGTTGCACAAACTGGCACATACCTTGCCGCTGATTGTGATGGCGATGGTGTTACTAATGGTGATGAAATTGACCCTGATGGGGATGGCACTCCTGGTGGAACTGGACCAAACGGACCAGCAACTGATCCTAACAACCCATGTGATTTCAATTCAGGTGATGAAACAGTTGCCGTAGGCGGTGCTTACCTTGCTGCTGATTGTGATGGTGATGGTGTTACTAATGGTGATGAAATTGATCCTGATGGTGATGGCACCCCAGGTGGAACTGGACCAAACGGACCAGCAACTAACCCACAAGATCCTTGTAATTTCAATATTGGCGATGAAACAGTTGCCGTTAGTGGCGCATATTTAGACGCTGATTGTGATGGTGATGGCGTTACTAACGGAGACGAAATTGATCCTGATGGTGATGGTACCCCTGGCGGTACTGGGCCAAACGGACCAGCAACTAACCCTAATGATCCATGTGATTTCAATGTAGGTGATGAAACAGTTGCTCTAAGTGGCGTATTTCTTGCCGCTGATTGTGATGGCGATGGTGTTACTAATGGTGATGAAATTGATCCTGACGGTGATGGTACTCCTGGTGGAACCGGACCAAACGGACCAGCAACTAACCCTCAAGACCCATGTGATTTCAATGTAGGTGATGAGACTGTAGCCCAAACTGGCGCATATCTTGCAGCTGATTGTGATAGTGATGGTCTTACCAATGAGGAAGAAATAACAGGTGTAGATGATCCTGCAACAACAGCAGATCCTACCGGAAACATTACTGACCCATTAGACCCTGATACTGATGGTGATGGAAATAATGATGGTACAGATCCAAATTCAACGGTACCAACTGCAACTGATGATTCGAGTAGTGGAGTTCCTGAAGTACCAGTGGTAATTGATATTCTTGGTAATGATGATTACTTAGATAATCTAGATGCTGCTAACTTAGGTACTACAACAATTACCGATACCGGTAATGGTACTGCTATTGGTGTCGTTAGTATTGACGCTGATACTGGTGAGTTAACCTACACTCCAGATATTTCTGAAACAGGCACTAGTGTAACTGTAATTTATGAAGTTTGTAATGATGAAAGTGGTACAGCAGTATGTACCATGGCGACAGTTACTATAGATGTTGGCATTTTAGATAGTGATGGCGATGGTGTTACTGATGATCAAGAAATAGCTGATGGTACAGATCCTAATAATCCATGTGATTTTATGATTGCTAGTATTACTGAAACACAAACTGGTGCATATTTAGACGCTGATTGTGATGGCGATGGTGTAACTAACGGTCAAGAAATTGCTGATGGTACTAACCCAGAAGATCCATGTGACTTTAATGTAGCAAACGTAACGCTAGCGCAAACAGGAGATTACTTGATTTCAGATTGTGATGGTGACGGTGTTACTAACGGCGATGAAATTGCTGATAATACTGACCCTGCAGATCCTTGTAATTTTAATACAGCGAGTATAACCTTAGAACAAGGTGGTGATTGGGCTGTTGCAGATTGTGACGGTGATACAATTTCAAATGATATTGAAGTAAATACTGATAACACCGATCCTTTTGATCCGTGTAGTTCAATTGATGGAGTACCACCAGCTAGTGCCGACTGTAATGTAGATGTAGAGATTATTACTGATTTAGTTGGTCCTGGCATTAACAATGGTGCTTTTGAAATCGCTAACATTGAAGAGTACCCGAACAATACTGTTCGTATATATAACAGATGGGGGGTTCTTGTTTTTGAAACCCAGGGCTATGACAATTCAACGAATGCCTTTACAGGTATTTCAAATGGTCGTGCAACAATTAATGAAAATAATGAACTACCTGTTGGTGTTTACTTCTATATAGTTGAATATGTAAAAGATGGCAATACGGAAGTTATAGACGGATACCTTTATGTTAATAGATAATAAAACCAAAAGTTTAGATAAAAATAAAATCATGAGAAAATTAGCAATTACAGTATGTGTGATATTGAGCTCAATTGGTGGCTTAATGGCACAGCAAGATGCGCAATACACACAGTACATGTACAACACCATTGCAGTTAACCCTGCTTATGCAGGATCAAGAGGCGTTTTTAGCGTTCAAGGCTTGCATAGATCTCAATGGGTTGGTCTTGACGGTGCGCCAAGAACCCAAACTTTAAATTTTCATACGCCAGTCTCAGAGAGACTGGGCGTAGGATTGTCTATTGTCAATGATGATATTGGTAATGGTACAAGTCAAGAAACTTTATTTGATGGTGTAATTTCATATTCCATTCCAACTTCAAATACAGGTAAACTATCTTTTGGTTTGAAGGCTGGTGGTCATCTATTAAATCTAGATTTCAGTCAGTTACAAAACTATGGTGGCGAAAACACCTTAGGCAGTAGCGCTGGCGATATAGATAGAAAGTTTTCGCCCAATTTTGGTGCTGGTGTATATTACCATACTAATAAATACTATGTAGGGTTGTCAGTACCAAATTTCTTAACAACTGAGCATTTTGAAGATTCTTCAACTAGTTTAGCTGAAGAAAGAATGAATCTTTATTTAATAACGGGTTATGTTTTTGAATTGAACCCTGATTTAAAGTTCAAGCCAGCTGTTTTAGTAAAGGCAGTTACTGGTGCACCATTACAAGTTGACCTTTCTGCTAACTTCATGTTTAATGATAAATTAACTTTAGGAGCAGCCTATAGATGGGATGCTGCTTTAAGTGCCCTTATTGGATTTCAACTTTCTGACCAGTTCATGTTAGGAGTCGCCTATGATAGAGAAATTACTGAATTAGGAAATACCTCTTTTAATGATGGTTCATTCGAAATCATGCTTAGGTATGAATTGAAAACAAGATATAAAAACGTAATTACGCCTAGATTCTTTTAAACTATAAAAAATGAAAAATAAATTAAGAACTTTTTTAGCAGCAACAATAGTACTAAGTACTCTTGCCTTTGCACAAGATAAAAACAGTGAAAAAGCAAAAAAAGACTTTGATCAATACGCGTATTCCAAAGCCATTGAAAAATATGAAACTTTGGTAGAAAAAGGGTATACTGAAGAGCAGATCTATAAAAATCTAGGAGATGCTAACTACGCAAATGCGAATTATAAAGAGGCCGCAGATTGGTATGGTAAACTTTTTAGTCTTGAAACAGCTAACGTTGATACTGATTATATGTATCGTTATGCACAAACTTTAAAAAGTACTAAAGATTATAAAGCAGCTGATCAATGGCTCGCAAAGTTTAGAGCGTCAAATTCAGCAGATGTCAGAGCTATTAAAGCTGCTGATAATCTTGATTATCTAAATGAAATTGAAGAGAATTCAGGTAGATATGACATTAAAAATTTAGCAATAAACTCTGCAGCTTCTGATTTTGCCCCTTCTATGAATGGCGAAAAATTAGTTTTTGCTACAGCACGTGACAGTGGTAAAGTTGCGCGAAGAATTCATGATTGGACCAATCAACCTTTTTTGAATTTATACAGTGCAAACCCAGATGAGACTGATTTTTCTGCAGTAAACAAATTAGATCAAAACGCTAATAAGAAAACACACGAATCTTCAGCTGTATTTACTAAAGATGGTAAGACCGTTTACTTTACAAGAAATAATTCACAAAACGGAAATTTCTCAAGAGACGATAAGGGCGTCAGCCGATTAAAAATTTATCGTGCTAAAGTGAATGAAGATAACTGGTCTGATATTATTGAACTACCCTTCAATGGTGATGACTATTCATGTGCGCATCCGGCCTTGAGCCCTGATGAAAGTAAATTATACTTTGCTTCTGACATGCCAGGCACTGTAGGTGAATCAGATATTTTTAGCGCAAATATAAATAGTGATGGTAGTATAGGGGCACCTGTAAATAGTGGTAATGTAATTAATACTGAAGCTCGTGAAACTTTTCCTTTTATTAGTTCAGATAACATACTTTACTTCGCTTCTGACGGACATCCTGGATTAGGTGGTCTCGATGTTTTTGCGACAAGTATAGAAGATATGGGTAACCTTAATATTCTCAATATAGGTAAACCTATTAATACTGAGCAAGATGATTTTTCTTATATCGTTGATAAAGAAACAAACAAGGGTTACTTTGCTTCAAACCGTGAAGGTGGTAAAGGTAGTGATGATATTTATTCATTTACTGAAAATGAACCGCTTGATTTCAACTGCTATAGCTTAGTAGCTGGTAGAGTTATTGATGAAGAAACTAAAGAACCTATTGGCATGGCTAAAGTTTCAATTTTTGATGCAGCAGATAAATTAATTTCTAGCATAGATACGGCAGCTGATGGTTCATACGAAATGAGTATTGAATGTACAGAAGGTAACTTTAACGTAGTTGCCATGAAACAAGATTATCTTAAAAACAACAAAAATTTCACGGTAGTTAAATCAAAAGATACTGGTGACGTAATTGTGTCTTTAGAAAAAGAGTTAAAAAAAGCACCAGTCGGGACCGACCTAGCAAAGTTTTTGAATATTGAACCCGTTTATTTTGATTACGACAAATGGTTTATTCGACCAGATGCTAAAATAAGTATGGAGAAAATATTAACTTATTTTAAAGAATACCCAAACACAAAAATACAGATTGGTTCTCACACAGACTCAAGGGCCTCAAAAGCATACAACATTCGTCTTTCAGATAAGCGAGCCAATGCTACTATGGAATATCTTGTTCAAAAAGGAGTTGCAGCTGAAAATCTAAAAGCACTTGGTTTTGGAGAAACAATGCTGACCAATGAATGTTTTAATAATGTGAAATGTGATGATCAAAAACATCAAGAAAACAGAAGGTCAGAATTTATTATCTTAGAACAATAATAAACCATTTAAAATAGTTTAAAAAGACTGTCTAAAAATAATTTAGACAGTCTTTTTTAGTTTCAATATCTACCTTTTTTCATTTCTTAAATTTAAGAATTGTACCCTTTTTAAGATATCACTTTTTAGCATACTATCTAAATTAACATACAAGCCAAGGGCAATTTTAAAAACTTAATGCACCAATAACTACAAACTGTTATTGTATTTTAAATCTTTACTCTTAAGGGTGTTATATCTTAACAAAGTACCTTAATTTTGCATTCTAATTAGAATACTAATAATGTCTGGGTACTTTCAAAAAACAGCTAAAATTTCATTGATTCTAGTGTATCTGGTTATTTTAGCCGGGGCTATTGTTCGCATGACAGGTAGCGGTATGGGTTGCCCAGATTGGCCCAAGTGTTTTGGGTATTATATTCCTCCTACCGAACAGGGGCAATTAGAATGGAAAGAGAAAAAAACCTATGATGCAGGGCAAATCATTATTAATAATGATGCACTATTAGTTGCCAAAAAAAACTTTACAACAAGTACCACGTTCACAAATGAGAATTGGGAGCCTTACACCAAGCATAAGTACGCCACCTTTAACCCATGGCATACTTGGATTGAATATATTAACAGACTTGTAACCGTCTTATTAGGCATACCAGTAATCATCATGATGGTGTTATCATTCTTTCTCTATTCGAAAGACAAATGGCTGACCTACGGCTCAATTGCCGCGTTTATAGCCATCGGCATTGAAGCTGTTTTAGGCAAGATTGTTGTTGACACCAATTTAAAAACAGGCATGATTACCATACATATGGTCATTGCCTTTTTGATAGCAGCTATATTCTTATTTTTAGTGTATCGTGCAAAAGAAGACAAAAAGAATAATTCTTTTGACGCCCTTACCCATAAACTCATTCTATTTTCTGTATTACTAACTTTAGTTCAGGTTATTTTTGGTACTCAGGTTAGAGAATTTGTTGATGGTCAAATAGACCAAGTTGGTTACGTCAATGAGTTATGGCTAGCGCATCCGAATACACTATTTTATGTACACCGTTCATTTTCAATTGGCGTGGTGGCCCTTAATATTTATATTGCCTATCGTATATACAAACTCGAACTTGGGTATTCAAAAATTAGATGGGTTCTGTTGCTCATCCTTTTAGAAGTTATTTCAGGTTTGGCGATGTACTATTTTGAATTTCCATTCTCAAGTCAACCCATACACCTTGTTTTAGCAGCGCTATTGTTTGGAGTTCAATTTTACCTATTTTTAGAGACTATAAATTCAAAAAGTAGACGCAAAACTTTGTAACTTTACCACCCCACAAATAGTTAATAATGGTTTACAAAATACGTATCATATTAGATGCCAAAGAAGATATCTTCAGAGATATTGAAATAGATGCTAGTGATTCTTTAGAAGCATTTCACAACGCAATAACCCAATCTTTTGGCTTTTTAGGCAACGAAATGGCTTCTTTCTACACCTGTGACCAGGAATGGAATCAAGATGAAGAGATTGCTTTGTTTGACATGAGTGAAAACGGTTCAGACATACGCTTAATGAATGAATCATTTTTAGAGGATGTACTCACTTTAAAAAACCCAAAATTGATTTATGTTTATGATTTCATGAATATGTGGACGTTTTTTATTGAGCTCGCTGACATGATTGAAAATGAACCAGGGGTCTCCTACCCTAACCTATTGTTCAGCTTTGGTGAACTTCCGGAAACACCACCAGAAAAGAATTTCAAAGCAGAACCAGTTGATGGATATGATGAAGATTCTTTAGGAAATTATGACAATCTTGATTTTGATGAAAACTGGAATTAATTAAACTATTGCGCATTTCATCATCCATAGAAAAAAAACAAGAATAGATTTCTTCATTAGAAGAAATTAAAACAAAAATATCTTTTAATGATCAACCTATTTTCTACCCAAATTGAAACTATTTCTTTACACCGCGTTGGCAATAAAAATAAAGGAGAAGGTGCCTTTTTATCACAAGAACCTTTTACCTTAAATGATGAAACCTCAGCATTATTAAAAGAATATTTTTTCAAACCTTTTCGTGAAAAAGAAGAAAACTATTTCAAATTGTCACATGAGGTTGATTTAGAATTCAATGAATTATATAAAATAGCTTCTGAAATTTTTGCGGATCCTTCAAGCTGTCATTCAAATTCTAAAAAAATAGCCACCCATTTATTTGAGCAATCAAAACATCCGCATATAAAAAGTGGAGAAGTGTATATAGCACACCTAAGTGGCATTGTACTCGACAATCAAAAAGTAGAAGCCTTGGGCGTTTTTAAAAGTGAAATAAAACATGATTTTCTACAGTTTGAAGAAAAAGGTGCAAACTTAAATATCAATGTCGAACAAGGTATTAACGTTAATAAACTAGATAAAGGTTGTCTCATTTTTAATATCAACAAAGAGGAAGGTTTCAAAGTTTTATCTATTGATAGTAACCGCTATGATGCGAAATACTGGTTAGAAGATTTTCTTGAGGTTAACCCTTTGGCTGATGAAAATTTTTACACCAAAAACTATTTGAAATTTTGTCAAAATTTTGCAAAAGATGTAGTACTTCCGGCTGAAGATAAACAACAAGAAGTGCTTTTTATGAATAGAGCTGTTAATCATTTTGCTAAAAATGATGCGTTTGAAGAAAGTCAATTCTTAACTGATGTTATGGAGAATCCGGAGTTAATTCCTGAATTCAAACATTACAAAGTTGAAAAAGGACCAAAATACAGTATCGAAGACGTTTCAAATTTTGATATCGCTAACAAGGCAGTTTCAGATGCGCGAAAAAAGATTAAAAATGTAATCAATCTTGATACTAACATTCAAATTAAGATGGATTTCATTAACCCTGAATCTGCTGAAAAATTTGTTGAAAAAGGCTGGGATGAAGAACGTCAAATGTACTATTACTTGGTGTATTTCAATAAAGAAGAAAAAAGTTAACGCACTTTAATTCGCTCTTCTATAATCTGTTTCATACTCACATCTTCATAGTTTCGCTTGACAAAATCAAGGCTGAGTGCCATGATTTGACCCATGGTGGTGCACTTTTTGAAATTAGCATCAAGAATAAAACTATAAATTTCATGCCCTAACAATTTAATATGTTGGTCTAAAGAAATAGTATCTTCTTTACAAATGTCTATTAACTCTTCAATGCGATCTTCAGAGCTAATTATTCTTTTCGCTACTATTGATCTTTCTTCAATTTTGTACTGATCAACTGAAGTTTTTTGAAGTTTTGAACGAACCAACTCAACCATTAAATAATTCTCTTTAAAAAATTGCGGGCGATACACCTTAAATTTTCCTTCAAAACATTGCTGGTCAAAATCAATAGCTCTTATTTTATACACCACGTGATCAAAATCATGCGTTGGTACAATCACATAATTATAAGAACGCATATCGCCTAATAAGCGAATCATACATCTTTCATTGAATTTCACAAACTCTTTTGCCAGCTGTGCCTTTTCTGATTCAGAACATTTTGGCAGCATTTCTTTAATGAAAACATCGCCTGGTATACCCGCAATATGCTCCTCAATTAATGTGTCTTTATACACCAAAAAGTTAAGATTATATGGTGAAAGCATGTGCTCTAATTCTAAACCATACACCCTTGAGGCATCAGTTTTTTTGACGTAGAAATAGGTAAAATTATCATTTAAAATATTTCTAACTTTAATTCTAAAAGGCTTAGAATTACCAAAAGTACAGTAATCAACAGCATCAATATTCAAATATTCGAGTATGTGATTACTACCATCAGAATGTAAAATTGAGTACACTTTTTTTAAACTTTCATCGATTTCTATACGCTCAACGTCAGAGTAAAATACTCTAACCCATAAAGTATCTTCATCATTTGAGTCATAAACTACTACTGAACCAGCAAAACGTAAAAGGTCTTCATAGAAAATTGGAATCTCAATTTTTCTACTGTATTGGTCTAAATAGGCATCTAAACGATTACTAATTGAGTAGGCAGGTTTTTTCTTTGACATTAATTTTTCATCTGACATAAACCAATTTTTTGAGTGAAATAACGCTAAAATAATTCAATTTTATAAGAATTTACCTTCTAATAAAATCAAATAGAATAGTCGGTTTTAAAGGCATTTAAAGATACTAATTTACATATTTCTAGCTGTTAGCCACAAGCCTAGGCACTTTTACAACATTATATTGGCAAATCACGGTCATTCCTCTTTTTTTGTTATTGCAGACCTTATATCTATCTGAAAAAAATAGTACTTGTTATGACGAATAAGCTTATTTTATTTATACTTCTTCTCGGTATCAATTTCACGGCACATGCCCAATTAAGTGATTTGCATTATTTACCACCGCTAAAACAAGGTTGGAACAATGATGGTATTCGAGATCAAGCTGTTTATCTTTCAACCCCCGAACCAACCAATTTTGATGTAGACGTTTACAGGGGCACCAGCACAATCCCCTTTGCTACATACTCCATATCAAATAATAACCCGGCAGTAGTACCATTAGCTGACGGCGATAATAACATAACGCTGGTAACAAACGCTAATACTGGTGTTGTTTTAAATAATAGTGGGTTACGTTTTATTGCTCCAAGTGGCAACCGATTTTATGTCAATTACCGTGGTAGTAGTGCTGCACAGTCAGCATCTTTAACCTCAAAAGGCCGTAAGGCTATGGGTACTAGATTCAAATGGGGTGGTGTACCCAACTTAGGCGGAAGGCATAGATCTAAATCTAATACCTTAGGTATTATGGCTACTGAAGATAATACCACTGTTATGCTATCAGATTATGATCCTGATTTAGAATTTAATGTGGGCGGTAATTATGCCGGAATCACAGCTGATTCGCACACCATTACCCTGAATGCTAATGAATCATTTGTTTTTGAAAATTATATAGGAAACGCTAACCCGCCTTCAATTGCACAGCAACAGGGATGGATTGGAGCATCAATTGTGGCAGACAAAAATATTGTCATCAGTAATGGTGCTATGAATTACGGCAGACAAATTAACCAACCTAATCGTGATGCCGGTATTGACCAACCTGTACCTGTAGAGAATATTGGTAATGAATATGTTTTTGTTCGAGGAAATGGCATGACTCAAAATGGTAATAGATGGAACGAATTTCCATTACTAATTGCTACAGCAGATAACACTGAGATTTATATTAATGATAACCCCAATAACAACCCTGGTGCCGTACCTGATGCCGTAATTAATGACGGCGAATTTTATGAAGTAGATGGCCTAAGATATTCTAGTCAAACTGGTGGTGCCAATATGTATATTTATACAACAGAAGATGTGTATGCATATCAATGTATGGCAGGTCATCCTTCAAGAGTTTATACTCAAGGTTTGAATTTTGTAGCTCCTGTCAATTGTTTATTGCCTGATACAATGAACAACATTCCGAACATTACAGATATGGCGGGTACCACACTATCAGGTGGTTTAACCATAATTGCAGCTACCACTACCCCTGAAGCAAATATTGTTGTTAGAGACGGCACAGGTATTGTTACCAAGCCAGCACCTCTATTTTTAACCGGATCTGCAGATTGGAAAACCTACTATGTACCCAATTTAACAGGAAATGTTAGCGTACAATCAACCGGCCCCATGGCTGTAGGGTTTTTGGGCACCAATTCAGCCCGAGGCGTTGCCGGATATTTCTCTGGTTTTGATACCGTACCTCAAGTTGAACTATTAATAGCAGGAACTTCCGGATGTTTTACGGGTTCTACAATTTATGAAGCTACAGGTACCTTTGATGCCTACCAATGGTATCGCGGTGATGGTGATGATACTATAGAAGATCAATTATTAGTAGGTGAAAACCAACCCAGTATATCCCCAATAATAGCTGGCCTCTATTATGTAAAAGGCATTAAAGGCCCTTGCGAATATCAATCTAGAACAATCAAAGCCTTATACTGCGCACCTGATATTGTTCTCAATAAAACTGTTGATAAATCAGAAATGATGGAAGGGGAAACAGCAACCTTTACCATTGAAGTAGAAAATTTAGGATTGGGTCCACTTACTAATTTAGATATTACTGATAACATTCCAGCTGGTTTAACCTATGTTTCATCAAATCCATCAATAGGTACCTTTAACGGTAGCGTTTGGAATATAGGAACATTAGATGGCGGCGACATAGCATCAATAGAAATTGTTGTTCGCGCAGATGAAATTGACACCTTACCCTTGATTAGTGTTGTCAATACAGTTTTTAGTACACAAGATCAAGTTGAAGACCCCAAAACCTTAGATCAACCTTCAGCTCAAATAACCATACACAATGATTTTGATAATGATGGTATACAAGATAGTGTTGATTTAGACGATGATAATGATGGTATTTATGATACTGATGAATGTACCAATTTAGACTTTAATATTGCCAATGGTAATTCATATTCAAGCAACTTAATAACGGTTTCGAATTATGCGATTCTAGATATTTATAGTATTGACAACTCGTTTAATTTGATTCTCAATGGCACTGATATAGCTGGAGAAATTCAATTTCAGCTTAACGCAGGGGGTAATTATACCAAATTCTTAGATGGTACGGGTTATGGCGAAGGCGGCAACCCAAATATATGGACTATAAGCGGTTCTCCGGGAAGCCCAATAATTAGAGTTATTGTAGATCAAATGGGTAATTTTCAGCTCTTTGGCACAAGAACATCTAACGGCATCCTAGAATTAATGACCTTGACAACTCCTGCGGCACCATTTAATTGGAATGCAACGGGTTCAAACAATGTAGTCATAAATCAAAATGTAGTTGGTCCAACAAATATGACAGGTGCGTTATTAACGGCAGCCTGTGATACTGATTCTGATGGTTATCCTGACAGTTTAGATCTTGATAAAGACAATGATGGCTGTACTGATGCCAATGATTTTTATAAAGATGATAATGCTGATGGCGGTGATGACGGCGAATACGGTACAGGCGTACCTGTTGTTGACCCTGTTGATGGTACAGTAAATGCAGCTTCCTATATCAGAGTAGTTGCACCCATTATTTTACTAGAAAATACTTCAGAAGATTTAGCGGGCACTGATATTAATGGGCAACCCTTAAGTCTTGGCCAAACCTATAATTATGTATTGAGATTTCAAAATACTGGCGATGATGATGCCACCAATTATGCCATTAAAAACATATTACCAGAAAATGTCAACCTTATTAATGTTGACTTTAATGGTATTCTAGGAGCTGCATATACTGAAGATGTTGCCAATCATACCCTAAATATTTCAATTCCTGATTCATATGTTGAAATAGGCGACCCAGAATACACAATTACTATTACCGTTGAACTTAGTTTCAATTGTTCTGATTTTGTAAATGCATGTTCTTCTGAGTTAGAAAACCATGCCTATTCTAGCTATCAAGGTGTTATCAATAACAGAACCTTTGCTGATGAGAATAATACCAGTTCTATAACCGGTTGTCCTATTCCACCGCAGTTTCCAACCAACTCTATTAGTAGTGATTTATCGAGTTGTAATCAAGCAAGAACGGTTGAACTTTGTACTGCCGATGTATTATTAACTGCTGGTTCAGGTTTTACAGGCTATACGTGGTTCAAAGATGATGTTAATGGCAACCCTCAACCTTATTCTGATGGCGACCCTGATAGCAACCCTGCTACCTTATTGGTTGATGATATTGGTGTTTTCACAGTAGAAAAAACTTCAGGTAGTTCATGCCCTGATTTAACTGAAATTGTTCGCGTTGAAAGAGCGGGTGCAACACAAACCAACCCTATTATTGAGTATTTCAATAATGTAAACAGCGACACCAACCCTAATAATGATTTACAAGGCGAAGTAGTTGAATGCGGTATTGATGGTACCATGTACCCAAAAATATTTTTATGTGGTTCTGCAGATGAAGCCTTAATTCAATTAGGTATTACGGATGCACAAAGTATCACATGGCAAAAATTAGATGAAACTAGTTGTTCAGCTAATGATGAAGATTGCCCAAATAGAAACTCACAATGTGACTGGGATGATGTAGCTACATCAAACAACTTTACCGCAACCGATAGCGGAGAATATAGAATACAAATAGTCTATGATGGTGGTTGTAACAGCACTTTTTACTTCAGCATATTTAAAAACGAAACAAATATTACAGCTACGCCTTCTGATATAATTTGTGATAGTCCAGGTATCATAAGAACTACAGATTTAGGATCAGGTTTTGGGTATCAATTAGTAAATGCTTTAACTAATACTATCGAAGTACGTTTTGAAGATGGTAATGGCCCTAATTTTAACATCGCCACGAGCGGTACTTATTTTGTTCAGGCTACTCAATTAGACCCAAATACAAATTTACCAATCGCGGGAGCTTGTATTTTTGAAACTGAAGATGTTGGTATAGCTGAGCGTGTATTTAGCGTTAACCCAAGTTCAACCGAACAAGATTGTAATACTATGGGAACCATAACGGTTCAAGCCTTAGGTGTAGAACCTAATTATAGTTATGAATTATATGTAGATGATGGTAGTGTTCTACCTATTGCAAGAGAATTAGCTACAACTAACGACACACATACTTTTAACAATCTTGTAGCTGGTAATTATATTGTAAGAACAACAACAGTAAATGGGTGTGAAGAATTTACCAACGTTCAAGTTGATGCAATTGATGAATTAAAATTAGGAGCATTAACTACGGCAAATATAACTTGTAATCCAGGTACAGTTGCCTTAACTCCTCAAGACGGATTGCCAAGTCCTCAATATCAGATGGCTGTTTGGAGTGTTAATGGAACTGATTTATATACTGATGAGACATCAGTACCTCCTGGTGATTTTACAACTGTTTCTACGTTCACATTTGGGCATGCAAATACCTACGGAGCTGGCGACTATGAATTTATTGTTGCAGATGGCAATGGTTGTTTCGCAATATCAAATGAAGTAACTATTACTGATTTAGGTACCATTAATATTACCGCTAGTGATACTGGCATTAATTGCGCTGACACAGCAACAGCAACTCTTAATATATCAGCTTCTGGTGGCTTAGCCCCATATCAATATAGTATCGATGATGGTGCTAATTATCAACCTACGAGTTCGTTTACCAATTTAGCGGCTGGTATTTATACCATAACCGTTAGAGATGCTAGTGGTACTAGCAGTACTGCTTGTGTTGAAAGTATTGAACATGAAATTATCCAACCTTTCAGGTTAACAGCTGCGGCAGCTATCATAGAGGATAGTTCGTGTAATCTAGCAGGTGAGGCAGTAGTAAAAATATTGAACGCTCATGGTGGAACAGCACCTTATGAATATAGCTTTGATGGCGGATCCTCATTTGGCGCTTCAACAACTCAGAACCTTTTACCAGGCACCTATCAATTAGTGGTCAAAGATAGGAATGATTGTGAGTTACCTATTGAGATAACTGTTCCCAACACCCCTGCAACACCAAGCTTTACCCCTGATGTTGTTTATGATTGTGACGGACTAGGAACCATTACCATGACCCCATCAAACACAACAGATTTTGAATATACCTATGCTTTAAATAGCACATTGAACACTCCTGATGATAGTAATATTTTTACAGCGGTTCCGAACGGAAGTCAAACCGTTACTATTAATTATTCAAGCAATTTGGCTCCAAATCAAAGTACTTTGATTTATGAAGATTTTGGTCAAGGTTCGACAACACAAATTGCTGAAATAGGGCCTTCATATTGCTATGAACCTCAAGACTTAAGTACAACGGCTTGTAATTTAGGTCCTGCCGGTGTTTTAGTTACTGGTGAGTATGCCGTAACTAGTGTAGTAACTAATCCTGTTGCCTCTAGAAGAAGTCCTAATGACAGGTCAGGTTTGTCTGATGGTAGATTTTTAGCTATCGATATAGCAGCTACCTCTCCCGCAAAAGGCATCCTTTGGCAACGAGATAATATAGAAGTTTTACCAAATCGTGAGATAACAATAGCACTTTGGGCATTTAACCGATTAAAGGTAGGTAGTTTAGGAAACAATCCACAGCTTCTATTTGAATTAGTTAACGGGTCGGGAACTGTGATTGGAAGTTTTGTTTCTGCTCAAATTCCTAAAAGTATTGATGAAGATCATTGGGTTCCAGTTGAAGCAACGTTCAACCCAGGTGCCAATACAAACGTTAGTATTATTTTACGAAGTAATTTAGATAGTAATAACGGTAACCTAATTGCGCTTGACGACATTTTAGCATATCAAGAAACAGAAACTTGTGATGATTCTGCAGATATAACTGTAGTTGTTGAAGATAATCAAGAATTTTCTGCGAGTTTAGATAACGTCATTGAGCCTACCTGTTTTGGTGGAAATAATGGTGAAATAACTTTTGAAGTAGAAAATTTTGATGCCGCAACTGGTTTTCAATATTCAGTTGACGGAACAAATTGGACTACCTCAACAGTATCGCCAGTGACCACGTCATTGTCACTTGTTGCCGGCACCTACACAGTTCAGGTACAAAGAATAAATGACACAAATTGCGCCACTAGTTTTACGGCAACATTAAATCAACCTGATGCATTTGTTCTGTCATTAGCGCAAACGGCAGATTACACTTGTTTCAATTCAGGAGGTACTTTAACGGCGACTGTTTCTGGCGGAACACCAGATTATGAATACCAACTTGAAGATACTTCAGGAAACCCAGTGGTAGCGTATCAAACCGAACCAGAATTCATAAATGTTGCAGACGGCACCTATTTGGTGCGTATTCGTGATAGAAATTATTGTATATCGCTATCAACAACACCTGTCACTATTAGTCCACCTGAAAGTATTGCTTTTGATTTAACACCCACTGATTGCTATTCTGGTACAAACGACGGTTCAGTCTTGGTCAATGTAACTGATGGTAACGGAAATTACGAATTCAGAATAAATAATGGCACTGGTTGGAGCAGTTGGACCACCCCTACTCCAGCAACCGCAACTACCTATACTTTTTCTGGACTTTCAAACGGAAATTATGATGTGCAAGTAAGAGATCAATTAGGTTGCCCAGTTACCCCAATTACAGAATCAACTACCATTAACCCTCAATTGATTGCTAGTGTTGATGTAGATGCGCTTAGCGCATGTAGCGATGGTTTAATTACTGTGAACGCAGTTGGCGGAAACAACACCTTATTATATGCCATAGTGCCAGCAAATACGAATCCGGCAGGTTTCTACACTGCTTCAAATACCTTAACTGTTACTGAGGCAATGGCAACTGCAAATCCTGCGGGATATGATGTTTATGTACAAGACAACAATGGCACTCCAGGCCTTTGTATTTTTACAGAAGAAGATATTGTTTTAAACCCAGTACCTTCATTAACAGTGAATGCAATACCCACTGACCCAGAGTGTTTTGATGGCCTAGGTAGTATTGATGTAACTGTTTCAGGTGGCACTGCACCTTATACGTACACACTGGTTGATTTAACACCAGCTGATGGTATTGATTATGGAAGAAGTAATGCAAACATCTTCTCAACAACCCAAACTTTTAATGGTATTGGTGTAGGCGACTATCAAATTTCAATAACAGATGAAAAAACATGTTCGGTTATTTCTTTAACCGTTAGCATCAACAATGCCATTGAAATTATGGCAGACATTGTACCCATTCTACCTCCAAACTGTGATGACCCCTCGAATACCCCTGCTGATTTTGGATTCGAATTTGATAATGTTATTACACCCGGTGGTACTGTTGAATATAGTGACGACTGGGGCCAAACATGGCAAGCTTCAAATGAATTGAGAGGAAATATTTCAGGTACTGAAGTTTATCCTGCAATTCGAGTAACCCTCGCTAGTGGTACAATCTGTGAGAAAAATTATGACAGATATATCATTCCTTTCCCACTTGATAATTTGAGTATTGATTTCTCAGCAATTATTATCGGATGTAATGATTTGCAAGTAACCGTTAGAGGTACGCAAGGAAATGATATTCCTGGTTATCAATATACTTATACTGATGATGAAGCCAACTTTAATACGTTTGCCAGTAACCCAGCAGTATGGACTGCCGTTACTCCTGCTGGAGTTTCTCATACCTTTCAGAATATAAATCCTACTACACCCCCTTATCCTGAAGTACCGTTACTTATACCCGGTAGAGAGTATAGATTTTATGTAAGGGATGCTTCAGGGTGTATTCGATTTAGTGAGCGTCAAGTAAATGATATTCCTGGAATTAATTTGCCTATTGAAATTACCACGGCGGTTACTCCGAGTTGTGATAGTAGCGCCAATGGTAGTATTGTATTTAATTTAAATCCTACTACATCATATCCAAATATGAGATGGGAAATTTTTGAGTTGGGTAATAATACGCCTATAGAAACCAGTGGTGGAAATGTTACGTATAATAACACTATTACAACTACGGTTCCACTTTCTGAAGGCGAATACTACATAGACGTCATTCAAATAGAGGCTGATAATGTTACTGAGGCGTGTAGAGGTGCCAGTGAAAATACCTACGTTCCTGAATTACCACCCTTGAATGCAACAGCGGTTTGGCAAAGAGACATATCTTGTAACCTGCCCGGTTTAATTTCTATTGATGGAATTTCAGGTGGTGGTGGAAGACCGTACACTTATGATGTCAGTGGGCCTTTAGGTTTTACAACATTAACAGGTACAACAGACAACCCAGTTCAAATTCCTGTTAATTCTCCAGCAGGCGGTTACACGGTTACTTTATATGATCAGTATAGCTGCCCAAGGGTATTGAATGCAGTAACCATGGCCTTAGCTCCTAACCCAACTTTGACAGTAACTAAAGATAATTGTGCTGCACCTTTATCGCTTCTAGCTACTGGCGCTTCGGCAGCTGGAAATCTGCGTTATGCTGTAGTGCCCACAGGAAATCCTGCACCAACTGCATACCTTGACAATGGTGGTTTATTTAATAATATTGCTCCAGGTTCATATGATGTTTATGTTCAAGATGGAAATGGTTGTATTAACTCTCAAACTGCATTTGAAATAAATCCAATTTTATCAGCAAGTGCAACAGCTAATAAAGTACTTGATTGTTCTACAACGCCTGATGCTGAAATTAGCATTGAAATAACTTCAGGTTCTGGAAATTATGAATATGAAATTCTAGATGACACAAATACAGTTGTACCCGGTTATGCCCAGCAAGCGGTGCCGAGTAATTCCTTTACAGCTTCGATTAGCTCAAGCGGTAATTATTTAGTCAAAATTTATGATACTTCAAGTAGCCCTAATTGTGAAAGAGAGTTACCGGTTACTATTTCTGATCTTGTAACTCCAGAATTTACTTTTACACAGGTCAATGCAACTTGTTTTAATGATACCAATGGTTCAATAACCCTTACGCAAGTAAGTTCAGGTGGGGCATTAACATATACCATGACACCAAATCCAGGTTCATTTGATTCAGCCACGAACACCTACAGCAACTTACCAGCTGGTGTTTACAATATTACCGCTGAAGGTACTAATGGCTGTGTTTCAGCAGCTCCAGTTCAGGTAACCATCACAGAACCTAATGAAATTGCATTTGCTATACCTACGGTAACTGAATTTGGATGCGCTTCAGGGCAATCTGAAAATAATGCGACCATTACAATTAATACTTCAAGTATTGTTGAAGGTAGCGGCACCTACACCATTTTTGAATTTGAAGAGGTATCAAATCCTTTAGCGATTCAAAGAGGATCAGCATCCACTTACACTTTTAGTGATAAGGCAGGTGGTGATGTTATTGTGCGTGTCTTTGATGATAAAGGTTGTCAGGCTGAACATACCGTAACTGTTAATCCTTTTAATGAATTACAATCAGCAAGTATAAATGTTGATTATCCTATTAATTGTAATGCTGATGAAAACATAAGCATTGATGTTACGGGTAGTCTTTCTACTTATGCTAGTAATTCTAGTGATTATGAATTTAGACAGCTTCCGAATACAACCTATCAAACATCTAACCTATTCCCTAATTTACCAATAGGCACTTACACTTTTGGTATTAGAAATACGGTTACTAATTGTGAGATCTTCATAAATCATGAGGTTAGAGATCCAGATACGTTTGACTTTAATGTGAATATTTTATCAAATGTAATTTGCTACGGCGGTGACGGTAGTATTGAAATAGAATTTACTGATCCATCTTATACAGGTACTTTCTCATACGTAATTTATGATACCAATGACACCCCTAATGACCGTACGGATGATACCCCTGAAAATTCTTCAAATTTAGTGCCTTTAGGTACAACTGCACCAATAGACTTGGCAGCGGGTAACTACTTAATGGAGGTGGTACAAGACGGACTTCCTTCATGTAGTAAACTTAGATTATTTACTATTACCACCCCCAGTGATTTAATTAACGCAAATTATGTTACTGAAAATGTAGGATGTTCTGACGGCCAAGGCACTGCTTTGATTACGGTTGCTGGTGGTCAACCAAAGTATGAAATAACATTAACTAATACCTCAACTAATGTTACCTATAACTCTCCGGGGCAAGTAAACAGTCACTTATTTACAGGTCTTTTTGCTGGTATTTACACGGTTGAAATAACTGATGATTTAGGATGCACACGAACAAGTACAAATTTTGAATTAGAAGTACCTCCTTCTATTAGTGGTACTTTAGATGTAGTTCAATTAGAATGTTACGGTGACACTAATGGTTCTGCGACCTATTTGCACAATCCAAGAACGGCAACTCCTGCATTGGTGCCTAATTACAGTTATGTGCTAAATAAGTATAGTGATAACACTGAAACTACACTTATCGCTCAAACAGCACCACAGAATATGGCAACCTTTACAGATTTAAGTCCAGGTTTCTATAAAATTGTGGTTAATGATGTGTACAACTGTTCTGATGAACAAAGTTTTGAAATTATTGAACCTAATGAAACGGTTGTGCAATTATCTAAATTAACTGAGTTCACGTGTCAAACTGATGCAACCTTAGAATTAACTGCCAGCGGAGGTGTTGCACCTTATGAATGGAGTATTGATGGTACTACATGGAACTCAATGAATCAAGTGAACGGCGCAGATACACATTTATTTTCCAATGTAACTGATGGTACGTATAGCTATTATGTAAGAGATGATTTTGATTGTATTTCAGTAGTTTCAAACCCAGTAGTAATTAAGCCTATTATACCGCTAACACTCGCTATAGATCCAACTGAAGCAGTAATCAATTGTTATAATGAAAGCACTGGTGTAATAGTAGCAGAAGCTGACCATGGTCTTGGTAATTACCAATATGCGCTTTTTACTGATGATACTTTTAGCACTGTGGTAAGACCCTATCAAAGTTCAGGAACCTTTACTGATTTATCGGCAGGCACCTACTATGTGCGCGTACAAAGTGGTGTTGATTGTTTTGTGTTTGAAGAGGTTATTATTGAGCAAGCTAATGAAATATTCATTACGCCTGTACCAACACATGTGTTGTGTTACGGTGATGACGTTGGTAGTATTTTGATAGAAGCAACAGGTGGTTCAGGTGAATTTCAATACGCTATTGAACCAAATCTAAATCAGTTTGTTGACTATAATTCATTTGAAAACTTAACTGCAGGTTTTTATGACATTATTGTTCAAGATAAAAACAACGGTTGTCCTCAATTTTTAACCATTGAAATTGAAGAACCTACCGAAGAATTAAATTTTGAACTGACTTCGCTTCCTGAAATTTGTGCGGGTGATGCGCAAGGTTCTATTACAATAACCAATTTAGTAGGCGGAACCCCACCATACAGTACAGCCATCGATTCAGATGACGATGCTGATTTTGTTGAGGGTAGAACAACTTTCAATGATTTAGTGGCTGGTGATTACATCATTTACGTTAGAGATGCCAATGGCTGCCCTGATGAAGATATTATTAGAGTGCTTCCTGGAGTTAATTTAAATTTCACTCATGAAGTAATTACAGAGTGTGCAGGAACGACTATCAGTAACCGTGTAGCATTTACCTTTGAAGATGAAACGGTAGAAAGCGGTGTCATGTATGCGCTAGATTCAGATGATATCAATGATGCACAAACAGAAATTGACTTTGAAAATATACTTCCTGGTGATCATTATATTACGCTTTTTTATCAAGGTTGTGAACCCAGAGCAGACTTTAGTATAGCTGATATAACGCCATTAAGCATAGGTGCTCAGCAGTTAGGTTTAAATGAAATAACCGCAACCGCAGATGGTGGTCAAGGCGAATACACCTACTATTTCAATGATGTTGACAATGGTAATGATAATGTTTTCTACATCACTAGTACAGGCACCTATACCGTTAGAGTAGTTGATGAATTAGGTTGTGAAATTGCAACAACAATTGATATGGAGTTCATAGATATAGAAATTCCAAATTTCTTTACACCTGATGGCGATGGATTAAATGATACGTGGGGACCAACAAATGTTTCTCAATTTCCTCAGATTTACATTAAAATTTATGACCGTTATGGTCGTGAAGTATATCGAATTACCGATCCTGATATAGGTTGGGATGGATTCTATAACCAAACCGAATTACCAACCGGAGATTACTGGTATATCATTAAATTAAACGGAGAAGCTGATGACAGAGAATTTGTTGGCAACTTTACCCTGTATCGGTAATTATTCAAGCTACAACTAGATTTTATGCGTTCTTTTTGATTGTGTTTGTAACAAAAGATGATGACAATCGTCAAACAAGCGAACCAATTAAGAAGAACGTATTTTGAATAAAATCTTAACGGTCGAAAATCTGACTAAAAATTTTGGCCATGTAAAAGCGGTCAAAAACCTCTCTTTCACTATTGAGAAAGGCAGTGTTTATGGTATCTTAGGCCCTAATGGCAGTGGTAAATCAACTACGCTAGGCATTGTATTAAACGTTGTTAATAAAACCAGCGGCGCGTTTTCTTGGTTTGACGGTCAAACTACCACCCATGATGCACTCAAAAAGGTAGGTGCTATTATTGAACGACCTAATTTTTACCCATACATGACCGCAATGCAGAATTTAAAGTTGGTCTGTAAAATAAAGGAAGTATCCACAGAAAATATCCAAAATAAATTAGAACTCGTAGGCCTTTGGGAACGTAGAGATAGTAAATTCAAAACCTATTCTTTAGGTATGAAGCAACGTCTAGCTATTGCTTCTGCCCTACTCAATGAGCCCGAAATATTGATCTTAGATGAACCCACCAATGGCTTAGACCCCCAAGGCATTCATCAAATTAGAGAAATTATCAAAAAAATAGCAAGTCAAGGTACCACCATTCTTTTGGCATCTCATTTACTCGATGAAGTTGAAAAAGTATGCTCACATGTGGTCATTCTTAGAGAGGGCGAAAAATTATACTCAGGACCGGTAAAAGATATGTTAGCTTCTTATGGTTTTTTTGAAATGAAAACGGATCAAACATCAGCCCTAACTACCTTTTTAATGAACCATCCGGGTTTTAAAAAAATTAATACCCATGATGATGAACTAATCATAGCAACGCTTACAGAAGATATGAATGCCCAAGATTTAAATAAAGCTTTATTTGAAAAAGGAATCATTTTATCGCATTTAGTAAAACGAAAAGAAAGCCTTGAAGAACAATTCTTGACGCTTACCAAAAATCATTCAAATTAAGCCAAAACTCATGATACGTTTATTGCAGATAGAATTCATAAAACTATTCAACAGCAGGGTTAGTAAGGTATTGATTATAGCCTATTTTGGTCTATTGTCATGTATATCGTTGATTTCGGTAATTAGATTTCCTTTCGGCGAAGGAATTTTGCTAGCCGAAATGGGAATTTTCAACTTCCCCTATATATGGCATTTTAATACTTGGGTAGCTGCGCTTTTCAAGCTATTCTTAGCCATTGTCATTGTTTCTATGATGGCGAACGAATATAGTAATAAGACCATAAAGCAAAATTTAATTGATGGTCTCAGTAAAAAAGAATTCGTTTTATCAAAATTCATTACGGTTATTTGTTTTGCCGCTATTTCTACAATCTTTGTCTTTGTTATCTCATTAATATTGGGTCTCGTATATTCAAATTATACTGAGGCTTCAATTATCTTCAGAGATTTGGAGTTCATTTTGGCGTTTTTTGTTAAACTCGTAGGGTTCTTCTCCTTTTGTTTATTTCTAGGAATACTAGTCAAGCGCTCAGCTTTTGCCCTCGGATTTTTAATCTTGTGGCTCATTTTTGAACAACTTATATATGTGTTAATAGGGTGGAAAATTGCCACTTGGGAAACCGCTCAAACCGTAAAGAATTTCATGCCGTTGGAGGCAATGCAAAATTTAATTAATGAACCCGGACGTAGATTAGATGCTATAAAAACTATAGGAAATCAAATAGGGTCTGACTTCACATATGACTATGCTGTTCACTGGTATGAAATTGCTATTGTTTTAGTATGGACTTCTATTTTTATCTATTTATCATATCGTTTATTAAAAAAGAGAGATTTGTAGTATATTGTAGCGTTTCAGAACGCTATGAAAAAGATTATAACAATTACTATTTGGTGTTGTTTCGCTCTGCCGACCCTTCTATTGAGTCAAAGTGAAGCCTCAAATTGGTATTTTGGAAATGGTGCCGGAATAACCTTTAACGATGATGGTTCTGTTACTTCAAAAAATGATGGTCAATTAAACACTTTCGAGGGCTGCGCCACCATTTCAGACCCAGATGGGCAACTTCTTTTTTATACTGATGGTATTGTAGTTTATAACCAAGACCATGAGGTTATGCAAAATGGTAATAACCTAAATGGCGACCCTTCAAGCACGCAAGCTGCTATTATTGTTCCAAAACCCTTAGATCCTGACATTTTTTACATTGTAACTGTTGATACTAAAATCACAGAAACTGATGTTGATACTGGTTTAAATTATTCAACTGTTGATATCACTCAAAATAATGGTAGAGGAGCCGTGATTGAAAAAAATATTAACCTTTTGGCTGATTGTTCTGAAAAATTAGCAGCCGTGGTAAAAGACTGTAGTGATGAATCTGTATGGTTAATTACTTTAGCAACACCCGATGGCAGTACGGGTTTATTTAACACCTTTCATGCATTTGAAATTAATGATATCGGTTTTTCAACTAATTCAGTAAAATCAACTTTTAATTCAATCTATATAGAAGATCCTAGAGGGTATTTAAAATTTTCAAATGATGGTACTAAAATGGCGTGCGCCAATGTAAAATCAGGATTCTTTATGTATGATTTTGATGCCCAAACTGGGGTGGTATCCAATCAAAATGAAATTAATTTACCTGGCACATCCAATTTTGCATACGGGCTAGAATTTTCTCCCAACAGTAGGTTTTTATACGTGCATTCTTCAAATGATTTACAACAATCGCCTGACCACTTTTCTTCTCTATTTCAATTAGATTTAACAGCCCCTGACCTTTCTGATTCGGCCATCTTAATTGATAGTAGACCCATTTACAGAGGCGCTTTACAACTAGGGGATAATGGTAAAATATATAGAACTATTGCTAATAGTTATTTCAATGGCACGCCTTTTTTAGGCGTAATCAATAATCCAGATTTAAAAGGCGTTGCTGCGAATTATCAGCACAATGCAATTTCATTAGGAAATAACTTGGCAACTCAAGGTCTTCCGCCATTTGTTCAATCTTTCTTCAATAAGATAGATTTAATTGTTGATGAAGAAACTGACACTAAATTGAGCCGCATAGAATTATGTCAAGGTGATGGCTTCAAACTTGAAGCAGATTATATACCCAACGCAACCTATCATTGGACAAAAGATGGGGAAGCCTTCGAAAATCCATTAAATAATATTTTTGAAATCACAAATACAGTTGCTAATGATGCTGGTAAATATCGTTTAGAAGTAATCTCAAGTAATGCTCTTGATTGTCCCCTAATAGGAGAAGCTCAAATTTTAATCACTGAGCCTATACCTTTTTCATCAATTGAATTAACCACTTGCGATCAAGACACCGATTCTGAAGATGGATTTACGGTTTTCAACCTACCTGAAGCCGTACCAAATGGTAATTATACAGTTAGTTTTTTTGAAAGTATTGAAGACAGAACTAACGGTATTCAAATTGAGAACCCTAACAATTATACCAATATAACATCCGTAAGTCAAAAGATATATTTTAAGACTGAAAGTCCGGCTGGCTGCGCAAGTTTTGGCGAAATTAATTTGAAAGTAATCCCGGTTGTCATTTCGCAAAGTGCTTTTAGAACCGTGCTAGGTTGTGATATCGATTTGACTGATGAGACCCAGTTAGGTAGTTTTGATTTAAATAAACTACAAACTGAGGCATATCCAAATCAAAATATATCATTTTACAGCAGTTTAGAAGAGTTAATGCTTCAGCAAAATCCGTTAAGTAATGAATTCACAACAGAAAATACCACCCTCTACATACGTATTGAAAATGAAAATCAATGTCATAGCGTTGAATTTTTAGATTTAATTGTCAACCCTTTACCGCCCCTAGAATATGAAAATAATGAACTGGTTTGCACTAATGGTGAACCACTTTTCTTAAGCGCACCAGAGGGTTACAATCAGTACACATGGTACAACCTTGACAATAATCAAATAGTAGAAATTGCAACAGGTATTGAAACTTCAGTAACCAATGGTGGCACCTATAGATTAGAGGTTTCAAATCAATATGGTAATATTGGTAATACTATATACTGCTCTACCTATACTGATTTTACTATTCGTGAATCTAACCAAGCTATTTTTCAAGGCATTGATATTACCAATAATCTAGAAAACAATTCAGTGGTGGTTATGGTATCTGGCGAAGGAGATTATGATTATTCTATTGACGGACAAGTATATCAAGATGATCCTATTTTTGACAATATTGATGGCGGTACTTATACCGTTTTCGTGAGAGATATAAACGGCTGCGGTATTGCAGAAAAAGAGATTTATGTTCTGGGTTATTCTAAATTCTTTAGCCCCAATGGCGATGGAAAAAATGATATTTGGCAGGTAAAAGGAATAGATGATAACCGCGATGCCTCAATTACCATATTTGACCGTTACGGCAAACTTCTGGCGCAGTTTTCTACTGCCAACTCCTATTGGGATGGTACTTTTAACGGCGTCAACCTTCCTGCTTCTGACTACTGGTTTAAGATAGCTTTTAATAATGGTGAGGAATTTAATGGGCATTTTGCCCTTATAAGGTAATCATGAAAAGAGAGCAACTGCTATATATCAAAATGCTTATTATAATTGGGTGCTTTGGGGTTTTTTCAGTAAACGGACAAGTGACTTGCCCTACCCTAGACGGACCTTTTGATGGTGCCAATAATGTTTCTGTAGACACTTCTATTTCATGGACTTCAATTGCCGGTGTACCCGGCTATCTCATTTCAATTGGCACCACACCAGGAGGCAATGATATTATTAACAGCCTCAACGTAGGAAGCGCCACTACCTATAAACCTCCATTGGGTTTACCAGAGAATAGAACCATCTATGTAACCCTTACCATCTTCTTTTTTAATGCACCTGATATTGTGTGTACAAGCGAATCATTTAGCACGGCAAATGTCACAACGCCTCCGCCTTGTACCACTGTTCGTATACCCTCAGATGGCGCCACTAATGTCAATGTGGGCAGTTCTATTTTCTGGAATAGTGCATCAACTGCAACGAGTTATACCGTAATTATCGGCACCACTATGGGCGGCACTGAAATTGCAAATCTTAATGTGGGCAATGCATTATCATACAAACCACTCCCCAATTTTCAATTTGACACCACATATTATGTTCAAGTGATTCCTGAAAATGAAAACGGAGTCGCTGCTGGTACTTGTAATGAATCTAGTTTTACAACAGGATCATTGGCAACCATACCAGGCTGTACTTCTATGATAAATCCAAGTAATGGTGCTAATAATGTTCCCCTTACCCCACTACTAGAATGGCAAGCAGTACCTGACGCCAAAGGGTATCGCGTTTCTATTGGTTCGACCCCAGATACTGCTGATGTTATTGATAATTTAGTATTTACAGAGAATAGTACCTTGGTACTCGACTTTGAACCTAACCGTACTTTTTTCATTACTATAATTCCTTTTAATGAAGCAGGAGAAGCAGTTGGTTGTTCTCAAGAAACTTTTTCAACATTATTAGGCTGTGGCCCGTTTTTAGATGCAACTACCGGCGAGTTAATAAATTTAGCACCTGAAATAAGTTTTGAAGAAACAATTACAATTTGTCAAGATGATTTGCCATATACGGTAACCAGTGCTGATACCGCTGATGGTTTTCGTTGGTATTCTTTAGATTCAGATGGCGATGAAACACTTTTATCTTCTGACATTTCTTTTGAAATACCCAATGAGGGTATGTATCGCTATGAGGCATACAATAGCATTTCGCAATCGAGCGCCAGTATTGAATGCCCTTCAAGTGTAGATTTTACAGTAGTCGCCTCTAGTATGGCAACCATTGATAAATTAAACATAGTGGGTCAAAACGGCGCCATTGACATTAACGTTGAAGTTAGCGGAATAGGTGATTATGAATTTGCTATAGATGATAGTAATGGCCCTTATCAAGATAGTAATGCCTTTAATAATTTAGCAGTAGGCTCTTATACTTTTTATGTGAGAGATAAAAATGGGTGTGGTATTGCAGAAGAAAACTTTACACAAGATTTGACATTAGAAGGTTTTCCAAAGTTTTTTACACCTAACGGGGATGGGGTCAATGATTTTTGGCAATTTTTACCCACGCAAGACAGTGCAGAGATTGAAGTAGGCCCTATTCAAATTTATAACCGTTTCGGAATTTTAATCTTGTTTTTAGACCCCAGTTCATTAGGATGGGATGGCACCGTCAATGGCAAACCCTTGCCCTCTTCTGATTATTGGTTTAGATCAGTATCACTGAGTACACAAAATGAAATAAAAGGGCACTTTACCCTTAAAAGATAAACCCAATACACTATTTCATGCCATTCATCTTTTGTATTTTTAGCAGATGAAGTTCAAGGTAGTTTCAGCGTTCAAACCCACAGGTGATCAGCCCAAGGCTATTAATGAATTAGTAGAAGGTCTTGAAGCCGGTGAACGTTACCAAACACTCTTAGGTGTTACAGGGTCAGGTAAAACCTTTACAATGGCAAATGTGATTGAAAGAGTTCAAAGACCAACCTTGGTTTTGGCGCATAATAAAACCTTGGCAGCCCAACTATATTCTGAGTTTAAACAGTTTTTTCCTGAAAATGCAGTGGAGTATTTTGTGAGTTACTATGATTATTATCAGCCAGAAGCTTTTATTCCAACCTCAGGTTTGTACATAGAAAAAGATCTTTCAATAAATGAAGATATTGAAAAACTACGCTTAAGTACTACGTCTTCTTTACTTTCAGGCAGGCGCGATGTCATTGTAGTGGCATCTGTTTCTTGTTTATACGGAATTGGAAATCCAGAAGAATTTCAAAAGAATGTCATAAGCATCAAAAAAGATGAAATTATATCACGCACTAAATTCATGCATCAGCTTGTTCAAAGCTTATACTCACGAACAACAGCTGAATTTAAAAACGGAAATTTCAGAGTTAAAGGAGATGTGATTGATGTTTTTCCAAGCTATACAGATTACGCATTTCGCATTCACTTTTTTGGCGATGAAGTTGAAGAATTAGAATCTTTTGACCCTTTTAACAACAACATCATTGAAAAATTTGAGTCCCTCAGAATTTTTCCTGCAAACATGTTTGTAACCTCACAAGACATTTTACAAAATGCCATTCATGAAATACAAGAGGACATGGTCAAACAGGTTGATTATTTCAAAGAAATTGGCAAACACCTAGAAGCTAAACGCTTAGAAGAAAGAACAACCTTTGATTTAGAAATGATACGTGAACTTGGGTACTGCTCAGGCATTGAAAACTATTCAAGGTATTTAGATGGCCGAGATCCTGGTACACGACCCTTTTGCTTGCTAGATTATTTTCCTGATGATTACCTAATGGTGGTTGATGAAAGCCACGTTACTATCTCTCAAGTTCACGCCATGTATGGCGGAGACCGCTCAAGAAAAGTGAATTTGGTTGATTACGGATTTAGACTACCTGCTGCGATGGACAATAGACCCTTGAAATTTGAAGAATTTGAAGGCTTGCAAAATCAAGTAGTCTATGTAAGTGCAACACCGGCTGATTATGAACTAGAACTAAGCCAAGGCATTTTTGTTGAACAAGTGATACGCCCAACCGGACTCTTAGATCCAATCATTGAGGTCAGAGCAAGTTTAAATCAAATTGATGATTTAATTGAAGAGATTCAGCAACGTGTTGAAAAAGATGAACGAACTCTTGTTACTACATTAACTAAAAAAATGGCTGAAGAGTTAGCCAAGTACTTGACCCGCATAAATGTTAGATGCAGATACATTCATAGTGATGTGGATACTTTAGAACGTGTTGAGATCATGCAAGATTTAAGAAAGGGAATTTTTGATGTTTTGATTGGGGTAAATTTGTTAAGAGAAGGACTCGATTTACCAGAAGTTTCACTTGTTACTATTTTAGATGCAGACAAAGAAGGGTTTCTAAGAAGTGCAAGATCACTAACACAAACTGTAGGAAGAGCCGCAAGAAATTTAAACGGAAAAGCAATCATGTATGCTGATAAAATTACAAAGAGTATGCAAAAGACTATTGATGAAACCAACCGTAGAAGAGAGATCCAAATTGCCTATAATACAGAACATAATATTACCCCAAAAGCATTGAATAAAAACTTAGATAGTGCCTTATCTAAAAACTCTGTTTCGACCTATCATTTTGAAAAAGAAGAGCTACGTGCTGCTGAACCTGATTTGGAATATTTGACGCAAGAACAACGAGAAAAAATGATTCGAGGCAAAAGAAAAATGATGGAAAAAGCAGCCAAAGAACTTGACTTTTTACAAGCCGCTCAACTCCGTGATGAGATTAAATTATTACAAAATTTAAAAAATTGAGTAAAAACTGCTCCTTATTAAAAAATGTAAAGTATTATTTCACATTGAATGTATTAATAAACTGATTTTAAATAAAATAAGTTGCATTTTTAGACTTGTCTAAATTAATTATTTTATCAACATAACACTATCATTAGGCAATTTTTAAAGAAATTAACTAGTCATACCTAAAATATCATTGTTATTTCTATTGCCGAAGTTTAAAAACCAAAATGTACACCTCACCAAACAAAATATTTAAAATTTCGGAGCAAAATACTACAAACAAATTTTGTTAAAAAAAACGACAAAACACCACTTCACTCCCACTCTAAATCATCAAGAAAAAAAGCAGTCAAATAAAAATAATCCAAAAAAAAATTCATTCAAATATTCAAAATAATTAGCTAGTAATTTAGACACCCTACGCCCTCTTTTTTGAATTTAATTTTAACACCATGTGTTTAAATTTTCATTTTCAAAACTTCAAATAAGCTTAAGGCAAAATTGAACATTCAAAAATATCAACTTACATAAAATGAAAGAATTTTAGGATGTTGTGAAAATAGAAGCGTCCTGATAAAAATACCAGAACGCTCCTCAACCAACCAACTAAAAATGAAACTAAACTCGCTTTAACTTTAGCAACTTTTCTAAAGCATTATTTACTTTAATTCGATTAACCTTTTTGGCTTTGGCAAAGCTTCAGCTCTTTTAGGCAATGTCAATTTTAAGATTCCTTGATCATAAGCGGCATTGATTTTTTCTTGATTTACAGTTTCTGGCAAATTAAACACCCTTTTAAAAGAACCTACTTCAAACTCTTTTCTTGTGTAGTTATCTTTTACCTCTTCTTTGTTAACCACAATCGCTGAAGAAACAGTCAACAACTCATCATCGATTTCAATCTTAAAATCTTCCTTTTTTCTACCAGGAGCGATTAGGGCTAACTCATAGTTCTTTTCATTCTCTTTAATATTGACTGATGGTGTCGCAGCATTTAAATTCGCTACACCCCCAAACCAATCTGGCTTTAACAACTCATTCATTAGTGCCGGAAAAATGACATTATTATTTTTTCTTATTAAACTCATCTTATTTTTATTTAATTAAACATCAATTATTTGACAAGAAGAAGTCAAATTACGTACCAAGCTTAAATCTATGTCATTTTGACGCTTTTAAACTCCAATATAGTGCCATTTTGACACTTATGCGTTATTAAGCGTATTTTTTTATATATTAATGAATGATTTATCATACAATATTATATGTTATACAATATTTTGAATGATTTATCGTTCAACTGAAACAAATCATATCAGATATTATTATATATTTGTATGATATATAATGCATAACATTTATTTTTTATTAATATGAATGATAAATCATACGGTAATTGGGCAAATCAATCAGATTCATTTTTAATGAAGACTATTGGAGGTTTCATTCAAACACATCGCTTAAATCAAAACAAATCACAAAGTCTAGTGGCTAAATCTGCTGGTATTAGCAGATCTACTTTAAGTCTTTTAGAGCGAGGCGAAAAAGTTAGAATAGATAGTTTACTTCAAGTACTGCGTGTACTTGATCTACTTTACGTAATGAACATATTCAAAATTGAAGATCAAATAAGTCCGCTTGAATACGCTAAACTCAAAAAAAAGAAAAGAAAAAAAGCCTCTCCCGGTAAAAACGTTTCTAACAACAAAGAAGATATAGGATGGTAGATGTAGCTGAAATAAAAATATGGGGCGAATTAGCAGGTGCAGTGCGGTGGGACACCTCTCAAAATTTGGGCTATTTTCAATACGATCCAAAGTTTATTGAAAAGGGCTGGGATTTATCTCCTATTAAAATGCCCATCAGTAATGGATCACGTATTTATAGTTTTCCAGAATTAAGAATTGGGCGAAATGAAAATGAAGATACGTTTAAGGGCCTACCCGGACTCTTATCTGATGCCTTGCCTGATAAATATGGCAACAAACTAATTAATGCCTGGTTAGCAAAAAATGGTCGGTCAGAAAATAGCATGAATCCCGTTGAAAAATTATGTTTTATTGGCACACGCGGAATGGGCGCTATGGAATTCGAACCTACCCAAATCAAAACAGGCCTAAAAAGTTTCTCATTAGAATTAAATGGTCTCATTACTATTGCCCAAAAGATGCTCAATGAACGTGAAACCTTTTTAACCAACTTGAATAAAGAAGAAGAAAAGGCAATGCTTGAAATACTAAAAATAGGAACTTCAGCAGGGGGCGCCAGACCAAAAGCCGTTATCGCATATCATCATAAAACCAAAGAAATAAGGTCTGGTCAAGGCACTATACCTAATGGGTTTGAGCATTGGCTACTTAAATTAGATGGCGTCAGTGGCGCACAATTTGGAGAAAGCTCTGGTTGGGGTCGCGTTGAATATGCCTATTATCTTATGGCGATTGATTGCGGCATTGAAATGAACCCATGTCAATTATTAGAAGAAAATAACAGAGCTCATTTCATGACCAAACGTTTTGATAGAGACCACAAAAAAAAACACCACATACAATCGCTTTGTGGGGTACAGCATTATGATTTTAATGACATGTATGGCTATAGCTATGAACAGCTTTTTCAAACCATGCGCATCTTAAAACTAACCTACCCTGAAGCTGAACAAATGTTTCGAAGAATGGTGTTTAATGTGTTAGCTACTAATTATGATGACCACACTAAAAATTTCTCATTCATTTTGAAAAAAGATGAGAATTGGCGCTTGGCACCCGCTTATGATGTATGCTTTTCATTTGACCCTACCAATCATTGGGTAAGTCAACAAACCTTGAGTGTTAACGGCAAGCGTATTGCTATTCAAAAAGAAGATTTGATGACCATTGCCAAAGACAATAACATCAAAAAAGGAAAGAAAATAATAGAAGAAATAAATGAACTAGTAAATTCTTGGAGCAACTACGCTAAAAAAGCAAACCTACGAACTGATCTTAGAGAAAGAATTCAGCGTAATTTGAACACCTTTTAAAAGAAGCATCTAGTTGTAATGTGCCTTGAATATTGATATCAAAACATCTGGCGGCACAATATTATTTGGGTATTGATGCATAACAGAAAGCACCTGACTAATTGCAGAAGGCGGCAAACCCATACCTAAACCCAGATTATGCAAACGACCAACTTCAGACTCTTCTTGAATTTGATCCACATTCATTAATAAAACTAATCTGTGAAATTGTAAAATTCGATCTGCCTCTGTTTTAGGAATTACATGCTCGGGCTCTTTTTCAAACAAAGCTTCAAAATCATCAGAATTAACTACTAATTTTTCAGCAACACTGCGCAAAAAATCAAATTCTAAGTCGCCAATAGTGCCGTCAACTTTTGCAAATTCAATCATTTCTGAAAGAACACTCAACTTTTCTTTATAACTACTCATATTCTGAAGCTTTAGATAAGGCCTTAAAATATAACCAAAAAATCAATAATTTCGTATACAGCAAAGAAGATTTGATGCTATTTATGGGTCTTAAAACTAATTATAATACCTTAGCATCAAATTAAGAAAATGACAAATAACGATGTCTTTAAAAAGCTTAGAGTAGCTTTAATGTTAAGAGATGACGAAATTATCGACATTCTAAAAGAAGCAGATTTTAAACTTTCTAAAAGTGAGCTCAGTGCTTTTTTTAGAAAAGACGACCACCCTAATTATAGAGAATGTGGCGATCAAGTTTTGCGTAACTTTTTAAACGGACTTGTTTTACACCTACGTGGCACAAAAGAAAACCCAAAAAACCCGGGCGAAGTCTTACTAGCGAAAAAATCAAAACCTGAGCTTAAATCAACAACAAGGCCTGATTTTAAAACCATGCAGCTTAAGAATATTGATACGAACATCAGTCATGTGAAGTATAAAAACAAAAAAAAGTCCTAAACAGGCTACCCATTTAGGACTTTTCTTAGCTAATCAATACTTATACTACCACACGTACTACGACGGAGTATTTTTTTCCAGTTTCATACTGTTTTAAGCCTACCTCTTGGTAGTTCAATTTACTTTTGATAAAACCTTCTAAGAATTCATTTTCATCTGAATCAACAGATAATACTACTATTTCATTTTCATCATTCAACATGAAAATGACTTTTGCCTTAGCACCTTCCTCCTTTTCCGTTAAGTTGTTGTTGTTTAAAAGTTGTCCGATCTTTAGTGATAAACTAGTAATAGGCTTTTCTTTTTTAATGGAATTGTTGTTCGCAAATGAACTTCCGGTAATAAGTAGCATTACAGCTACCAGTACTAAACTGATTTTTCTCATGATCTTGTTTGTTTTTTATTCTGATTCGCTGATTGACGATTTTTTTTCAGAATGTGATTAATAATAGATTGATGATGTATACTAGAAAGACGCCTTAGAATTAGTTCTGTTACAATTGAAATTGACTTTTAACAAATATTTAATCAAATAGCATCTTCAAGATAACGTAAAGCTATGACGTTAAACATCATTAGAATGCAACTTAGATAAGCCTTTACAAGTGTTATTATATTAATTTATAATCAAAAAAAATACTATAAAAAAAGGCAAGGTTTTTCAACCTTGCCTTTTTTTTATGAGTTTATTGGGTTGTTATGCCAATGCAATTTTTACTTTATCAGCAGCTTCTTGAAACTGCACTGCAGATTGTACATCTAAGCCAGAGCTGTCAATGATTTCTTTCGCTATTTCTGCATTGGTACCTTGTAAACGAACAATGATCGGCACCTTAATGGCATCGCCCATATTCTTGTACGCCTCAACTATACCATTGGCAACACGATCACAACGAACAATACCACCAAAAATATTAATTAATATTGCTTTTACCGCTGGGTCTTTTAAAATGATTCTGAATGCTTCCTCAACACGTTTAGCATCCGCAGTACCACCTACATCTAAAAAGTTCGCTGGTTCACCACCCGCCATCTTAATTAAATCCATAGTAGCCATTGCTAGTCCGGCACCATTTACCATACACCCAACATTTCCATCTAAATCAACATAATTTAACCCTAAGGCTCCTGCTTCAACTTCAATTGCGTTTTCTTCACGTAAATCGCGCATTTCAGCATATTGCTTTCTTCTGTATAATGCATTATCATCAATAGATACTTTCGCATCAACCGCCATGATTTTATCATCAGATGTTTTTAAAACCGGATTGATTTCAAACATGCTTGAATCACTTTCAACATATGCTTTATATAAGGCTGCCACAAACTTGGTCATTTCTTTAAAAGCTGTACCTGAAAGCCCCAAGTTAAAGGCAATCTTGCGTGCTTGAAAAGGCAAAAGACCTGTTGCAGGATCAATTTCTTCATTGAAAATTAAATGTGGTGTGTGTTCAGCAACTTCTTCAATATCCATTCCACCTTCAGTAGAATACATAATCATATTACGGCCTGTGGCTCTATTTAATAAAACCGACATGTAAAACTCATTTGTTTCACTATCGCCTGGGTAATATACATCTTCAGCGACAAGTACTTGATGCACTTTTTTACCTTCAGCTGAAGTTTGCGGTGTAATCAAGTTCATACCTATGATTTGACCTGCTATTTCTTCAACTTCTTTAAGATTTTTTGCCAATTTTACGCCGCCGCCTTTACCGCGTCCTCCTGCATGAACTTGGGCCTTGATGACATGCCATCCGGTGCCAGTTTCTTCTGTCAATTGTTTCGCAGCAGCTACAGCTTCTTTTACATTTTGCGCTACAATACCGCGCTGAATGCGAACTCCGAAGCTTGCCAAAATTTCTTTTCCTTGGTATTCGTGAAGATTCATAAAATATTTTTAGTGTATTAAGAGTGCAAAAATAGGGAAAATTAAAACCATTTGTTAGCGGTTATTTTAAATCTTGAAGTCATCAAAATCTAGCGGGTCAAAATTTTTGAAATTACCATTTAGTTTTATGGTCAATTTGGTGCGATCAACCTCATTTAAAACGGTAATTGTAGCGTTCAAATGCTCTTTAATATAAGTAAGGCGTTCACTCTCTTTACACAATTTCAGCAATTCATATTCTTGCTCAAAAGAGAGTCCCATTTTATGAATCAAAACAAAACTATGAAACTTATCTAAGGGTACTGGGGTAAAAGGCACCTCCATTAAGCCATATAATATTTCTAATTTTTCTAACACTTCTTGCCTAACATCATCAGTGCCATCATTAACGTTATCTAAGAATTCAACCTCGCCACCAGCGTACAGTTTTCCATCCATTTGAGTTTCAAAATTAACAAGTTTAAAAACTTGTCTAGCCACGCAAGTCACATCCATTTCGCCATTTGGGTAGGTGTTAACCACCTCAACCAATTGCACCTCAACACCATAATGTATGCTGTCATTGATATATACCGGAATACCAAATGTAACGGCATCATGCCTGCAATCAGTGATCAACTGTTTATATCTTTCTTCAAAGATGTGCAACGGTACTGTTTCACCAGGAAAAAATATCGATTGCAACGGAAACATAGGTAATTTCATCTGTATACTTCTAGCTTTAATTTATTTGAGGCGCTCTTTTTGACAGGGTTAAATATACCATACACAACAGCGATGCACAAATATTTAAAATGTTTTATTTGTAACATTTTGTTGCATTTGCAATAAATCACTCTTCTTTTTTTGTAAAAAAAAGTGTTTCTTTTAGATTTGTTCAAATTTACAAACACACAGCATGAAGCACGCAGATCTTCTTAAAATAGCAAATACCTTTGGCGACCCAGTTTATGTGTATGATGCACAAAAAATTCAAAGTCAATTTAACCGTTTGACATCAGCATTTAGTAGTGTCAGAAACTTAAAGTTAAATTATGCAGCCAAAGCGCTGTCGAATATTTCTATTTTAAAATTGATGAATAGTCTTGGTAGTGGTTTAGATACCGTTTCTATTCAAGAAGTTCAATTGGGTTTATTGGCAGGTTTTAAAGCTCAAGACATCATTTTTACCCCTAACGGAGTTTCATTAGAAGAAATTGAAGAAGCCGCTAAATTAGGGGTTCGCATCAATATTGACAACTTATCAATTTTAGAGCAATTTGGTAGCAAACACCCTGATATACCGGTTTGCATTCGTATCAATCCTCATGTTATGGCGGGTGGTAATTCAAACATTTCAGTAGGTCATATTGATTCGAAATTTGGCATTAGTATACATCAGATTCCGCATTTACTGCGTATTGTAGCCTTGACAGAGATGAATATCAACGGTATTCACATGCATACAGGTAGCGATATTCTTGACATTGATGTATTCTTGTATGCTTCAGAAATTTTATTCGAAACCGCTAAAAACTTTAAAAATCTTGATTTTATTGATTTTGGTAGCGGCTTCAAAGTACCGTATAAAGAAGGTGATATTGAAACTAATATTGAAGAATTAGGCAAAAAATTAAGTTCAAGATTCAATACTTTTTGTAAAGAATATGGTAAAGAATTGACATTAGCTTTTGAACCTGGTAAATTTTTAGTGAGTGAAGCAGGGCGATTTTTAGCCAAAGTCAATGTGGTAAAACAAACCACTTCAACCGTTTTTGCGAGTATTGATTCAGGCTTCAACCATTTAATCAGACCCATGCTTTACGGGGCTTCACATCATATCGAGAACATTTCGAACCCTAAAGGTCGTGAACGGTTTTATTCAATAGTTGGGTACATATGTGAAACAGACACTTTTGCAAGTAACCGTAGAATAAATGAAATATCAGAAGGCGATATACTTTCATTTCACAATGCAGGTGCCTATTGTTTTACCATGGCGAGCAATTATAATTCACGTTTTAGACCGCCTGAAGTATTATGGTATAAAGGTAAAGCCACTTTGATTCGTGAACGCGAGGTTTTTAATGATTTACTTAAAAATCAAGTTGACGTCAAAGATTTATTCAATATAAAAACAGAAAAGGTAGCTGTAAAATAAAGCTTTTCAAAAACCGTTAGTTTTGGTATAGTCTTTGGACTAACTCAACAAAACTGTACTTCATGACCATAGCTATTCAAAAATTTGGCAAATTCGCTGGCTTAGCGATACTTTTCTTTTTATCATTCTCAATTCATGCACAAGAGGTTACTTGGCTTTCTTGGGATGAAGCTGCACAATTGGTAGCAACCGATAAAAAGCCGAAGAAAATATTTGTAGATGTGTATACTGATTGGTGCGGATGGTGTAAAAAGATGGATAAGGATACCTTTCAAAATCAGGAAGTTGCCGAATATATGGAAGCCAATTTCTATATGGTTAAGCTCGATGGAGAAGGCAAAGAACCAATTGAATTTAAAGGAAAGGTCTATAAATTTGTTCCTCAAGGTAAAAGAGGCTATCATGAATTTGCAGCTGCCTTGATGAACGGCAAAATGAGTTACCCCACCACTGTATTTCTGAATGAAAAAATGGAAATGCTTTCGCCTGTACCAGGTTACCAAAAACCAGATGCATTTTTAAATATAGCACGTTATTTTGGCGATAACATATACTTAGAGAAAGATTGGAAAACCTATGAAAGTCAAGGTAAATAAGAAATAAAAAAAACTCCTTAACCATTATAGCTAAGGAGTTTTTTTTACTTTCTATATCAGTTTAATCTGATCCCGTAGGTTTCAATTCAGTTTCTAAATCAAGCGCTTTTGCTTTTTGCGCACGCCCTTGACAACGATCACATAAATCAGTAATCTTCTTTAATTCTCTTGCCTTGGCTACGGTACCTTCAAAAATTTCATTGGTTCTTTTACCATTGATATAGCCGCAATCTTCAAATAAGTGATAGCTTTTTCCTGAGGGTGTCCAATACACACTGTTTACGCCGTTATTTAGAAGTTCAACTTGATTGGTTTGTTCAGTATATTGCTCAACTGACGCAGGGTTAAACTCTGTTCCGGTCAAACCAGCTGCCGCTAATGCAGCGATGGCAACGGTACCTAAAATTCCTTTTTGCTTACCGTTTAAGTTTTTGTTGGTAAAAATCAAAATAACCATGGGTAAGAATGCCAATACGCTAATGATCATTCCTAATTGATTCTGAACAAAAAATTTGAATTTATTTTTTTCTGATGCAGGATCTAAGCGATTTGCTTTTTTCCAGAGTAGGTTACCTACAATAGCAAAAATTAAAGCGACTACAATTAAGCCGATCATCCAAGCCATATTAACTGGCACTTCTTGTAACTTGAAATACGCCCATACTTGACAGCCTATGGCTACCAACCAACCAAGTACAGCTATGATTCTAAAAGTGGTTGCTTTTGATTTACTTTCTGCTGTAGGCTTCCAAGTAGCCCCCTGCTCAGCAGTAGTTGTTGATGCTGAATCATCAACAATTCTTGTGATTTTTTTTGAAGATTTTCCGTTTGACATAATTAGTGTTTAGTGATTTAATTTTTATAAAGTTACACAACTTTAACAAAAAACAGGAATGACAAGGTTTTTCTTCAGAATAAAACGACCAAATTCATAACCCAAAAGAAGAATTAAAAAATCTGACTCTTAAAATTACCTACTATAGTTTGGAGATTCTTTGGTAATAGTCACGTCATGCGGATGGCTTTCATTGATACCACTAGCCGTGATTTTCACAAAACGACCTGTATCTTGTAATGTGGCAATATCTTTTGCCCCGCAATACCCCATACCAGCGCGCAAGCCACCAACAAACTGATGAATACTTTCATGCAACTCGCCTTTATAAGGTACACGTCCTACAATTCCTTCGGGTACTAACTTTTTAATATCATCTTCAACATCTTGAAAGTAACGATCTTTTGAACCTTTTTTCATAGCTTCAACAGACCCCATGCCACGATACGATTTGAATTTTCTTCCTTCGTAAATAATAGTTTCTCCTGGCGATTCTTTTGTACCTGCCAATAAAGAACCTAACATTACGGTATCAGCACCAGCTGCAATGGCTTTTGGTATGTCACCCGTATAGCGAATTCCGCCATCTGCAATAACAGGTACGCCACTGTCTTTAATCGCTGCAGCAACCTCAAGAACTGCTGAAAATTGTGGAAAACCAACACCTGCCACTACTCTAGTGGTACATATTGACCCAGGACCAATACCCACTTTGACGGCATCAGCACCAGCAGCTACCAAATATTTAGCGGCTTCACCAGTAGCTATATTACCTACAATAACATCAAGCTTAGGAAATCTCTTTTTTACTGCTTTTAAAACAGTAACTACACCTTTGGTATGACCATGCGCCGTATCAATTACCACAGCATCAACTCCTGCTTTTACCAAAGCCTCTGCCCTATCTACAGCATCACTTGTAACACCCAATGCAGCTGCTACGCGAAGCCTTCCAAATTCATCTTTGTTTGCGTTAGGCTTTTGGGTAAGTTTTGTAATATCACGAAATGTGATTAAACCAACGAGCTTATTGTTTTTATCTACTACCGGTAGTTTTTCAATTTTGTAATCTTGTAAAATCACTTCGGCTTCTGAAAGCGAAGTACCTTCAGCGGCAGTAACCAAATTTTTTGAAGTCATTACCTCAGAAATTGGTCTATCGTTATTTTTTTCAAATCGCAAATCACGATTTGTAACAATTCCTATAAGTTTTCCTGCATCATCTACGATAGGAATACCGCCAATACTATGCTCTTTCATATTCGCTTTTGCATCACGAACCGTAGAACTAAGTGGCATGGTTACAGGATCTAGAATCATGCCGCTCTCTGCTCTTTTTACCTTACGGACTTTAATTGCTTGCTGCTCAATGGTCATGTTTTTATGCAAAACACCAATACCACCTTCTTGTGCAATAGCTATTGCCATACGCGATTCAGTTACTGTATCCATGGCCGCTGAAATAACGGGCACATTGATAGTAATGTTTCTAGTAAATTTTGTTTGAATATTCACTTCTCTCGGAAGCACTTCAGAAAAGGAAGGGACTAAAAGTACGTCATCATACGTGAGACCTTCTCCGACAATTTTATCAAGGTGAGCTTGCATAGCAATTAAGGTTTAATTGCGGACAAATGTAGTAAAAAAAGACGTAAGACCGCTGTGCTTTTTGAATAAAGAAAAAAGACTGTTTAGGTGTAATTTGACAGCTATTTTACTTCTTTAACTCTTGGTCTCAAAGTCAATTGCCAGAGCACCAAAATCGCAGAAATGCTAAAGGTTGCGGTCATTAGAAATCCTGAGAAAATGACCACATATTTCATCCAAAGATGGCCCATCCAAAGAAAATAAATGCCGCCAAAGGTTAATAATACTGACAAGAATGGTTCAACGGTTAAAAAGAGTTTTAACTTTTTAGGAAGTTTAGTTACCCATACTAATCCTCCTAAAAGAAAAAATATAAAAGACATAGCGAGTATATGGGTATGCACAATGGTCAACATTTCACGTTCACTTTTTTTAAATTTCATTACGGTAGCAGCTTCATCATCTTCATTACCATTATAATTCTCAACTACACCATTAGCCGAAGTTGAACTAGTTTCTGACACAAATAGAAGTCCGGTAAAAAAACCAATTGATAAGATTATTACAAAGGCAGCAATAAAGATTTTTAGCTCTTTCGGAAATGAAATTAAGAGGCCGTTATACTGCATTACAAAACCTTATTTAAGTGAAGAATCTCAAGAGTTTGCAATAAATCATCAATTGCATGGGTCATTGATCTGACTGATATGGTTGCTCCTGCAATACCATCAATATTGGTTTCATAGTCTACTCTATCGCCAGCTGTTTTGCCCAAAAACTGTTTCAACCATCTTTTGCTACCGATCTCGCCGCCGTATTCTTCACGATAAATTAAAACTTTAGAATGTATGAGTTTCAAATCAACATCAAATAGCACCAGGTAATCAAATTGAGCTGTTTTGCTAGCCGCTTTGTCAATAAAAGCGTAGCCTAAGAACTTATCTTTTTGGGTTAGCCTATAAAAATTATCTGCTGTGATTTTTGCTGGAAGCTTTTCATTAAGTTCTTCGGATATTGTAATTGAATTCATTTCAAAACTTTCTATCTCGAAAACCTTTTGAACTTCTTTAGTGACTTTTTTATTGAGGTTTTCAGGAAGCTTAAAACCATATAAAAACAATATACCCAGCAAAAAAATACTAATAATTCCTAATTTATGAATCATGTGCAAATATATTTATTAAGAATTATTCTTAATAGTGAAATTACTAAAGTTTATAAACAAAAAGAGATTGTTTAAAACCAAACCCCGATTCCAAAATTCAAACGATCTTTTGTATCTACTTCTGAGGCGTTTGACCGGAATTGATAATCGCCTTTTACAACTACCCCCGGCGCAATATGATAGGTCAAGCCTGACGTTATATCTGTTCGGTCATATGCTTCATTCGCTACTAAATTACCAGCGGTATCGGCATGTGTATTGAATTTTTCAAAGCGGGTAAAAACAAATAATTTTTGTTCTTTGTCAGTAGGTAAAAGGTTATAAGCACCCTCTATATAAAAGCCTTGAAGTGCGCTTCCTAAATCTTGGCCTGTTGCTGTATTGTAGAGATCAGTATCTGAAAGCGAGGCATGAATAAATTGCCCTCGCGCGGTAAAACGTTGGTAGGCATAACGTGCATCAAAACCTATCATTCGAATACCAATATTGGCACCGTCAAGCGTTTCAATGTCATCAGCAGCCTGCGTTTTACCAAAATAACCAGACAGACCTAAACGAAGCCCTGAAATACCATAATAATCAAGTTTAGTAGATAATGTAGGACTATCAATGGTTGAGCGTATTGCTTTTTGGCGCCCACTTCGAAGTCCGTTTGAACCTTTCAAAAATCCAGAGAGTCCGCCTTCGTCATTCGCCTCTGTTGATTTAAAGCCATTGAATATATATGCCTGGTATCCTAAAGAAATGTCATTGAATCGACCTGTGACACCAATACCCATTTCGCGCCATGTGGTGGGCACAATGACATTATCCATTGCTGGTCTTTCTGTACCATTAAAGGTTGTGGGTTCATGAAATTCATTCACAATACCCATGGGCACTAACATTAAACCGCCTCGAATACTCACATTGCTTCCTACGGCATAATTAACAAAAGCCTGTTCTACAAAGACTTCATTGACATGTTCAAACTCAATTTCAGTAACAAATTGAGTCTTGTCATTGAATCGATATCCGAACAATAAAACCAATCTTTGAATATCTAATTCTCCGTTATCACTTTCAGGTTGATTGTATAACATTTCGCCATAAGCCCCTACGGTAACCGCTGAACCATAGTTACCCGACAATAAACGTTGTGCGGCGTTTAATTGTGTTTGCGGAATTAAGGTTATAGAATCAGTTTTAGTTTGAGTAAAACCCAGTGAAGTAATACACACCAAAAGTATGAGTAAAAGAGAATTTTTCAACATTGTTTTATTTAGACTTGATATAAATAACTAATTAATTCGAGTGCAAATTTACAATCAAAATCAATTTTTACAAAGTTTATTTATATTAAATCTAAATAAATATAAGAATTTAACATTTGAAGAATGCTAAGAAAATGATTTAGAGGAAATTAGATTAATGGTAGGTATTAAAAAGCTCAGAAGCTTTATTATAAGCCGCTTCAAAAACTAGCCAGTTGACTCCTGTATCGACTTTTTCTGTATTGAAATACGACAGCATTTTTTCAGTGGGCATATTACCTGTCAATTCATCTTTCGCCATTGGGCAGCCCCCAAAACCTTGCACGGCGCCATCAAATCTTCGGCACCCAGCTTTGTAAGCAGCATCTACTTTTTCATGCCATTTTGTGGGGGTTGTATGTAGATGTGCCCCAAATTCTATGTCAGGATATTTAGGAATTAAATTAGCGAACAAATACTCAATAACTTCAGGTGTAGATGTACCTACAGTATCTGAGAGCGATAAAATTTTCGCACCCATAGCCGCTAATTTTTCGGTCCACTCCCCCACTACTTCCACATTCCATGGATCGCCATATGGGTTTCCGAAACCCATTGAAATATAGGTAACCACTTCTTTTCCGGATGCATCAGCGATGGCTAAAATTTCTTTTAAAATTTCTACAGACTCCGCAATGGTTTTGTGGGTATTACGCATTTGAAAGTTCTCAGAAATAGAAAACGGATATCCTAAATAGTTTATCGCTTCATATTTACTTGCCTCAGTTGCGCCACGTACATTGGCAACAATCGCCAGTAATTTACTTTTGGTTTGTGTTAAATCAAGTTGTGAAAGTACCTCAGCGGTATTGACCATTTGCGGTATGGCTTTAGGCGATACAAAACTTCCAAAATCAATGGTATCAAATCCGCAGCCTAATAAAGATTGAATGTAACGCACTTTTTCTTCAGTAGAAATAAAAGCCTTAATGCCTTGCATGGCATCTCTTGGGCATTCAATGATTTTGACTTTTTCGCTAAACATTGGATAAAAATACGAAGATTGGTATTAAATGTTTGACGGTTGTCTGTTTTTCGTTTTCGGAATTTGGATAGTTGGATTAATCGATTCTTGGAATATTGGAATTTGAGATTTGAGATTTTGGATAGTTGGAAGAAATGAAAATTATTGGAATTTGATGTTTTTATCAGACACGAATTTCACAAATTATCACGAATGATTTGGTTGATGGTTGTTCGTTAAGTGTTAAGTGGAATATAGATTATTAGAATTTAGTCTTTCGTCTTTTGTCTCTAGTCTTTTCTCTTTTACCTCTTCTCATCGCATTTGGAATTTGAAATTTGAGATTTTGGATTTTGGATCTTGCGCCTAGCGCTTTAATTCTCAGAAAAAAGAATATAGAGCGCAATACCTACAAAAACGACTATTTGAAGCCATTTAAGGTATCCGCCTACTTTGCTGTTGTTTTTAAGGTAGTTTGAAATGAAGCCTGATAAAATAGCAATTGCACTAAAAATAATGGCAGAGACAAACATAAAAATGAAGCCTAAGGTATAAAATTGAGTTACTGTGCTTAAAGATTCGCTAAAAAGAAAACCAGGAAAAAATGCCAAGAAGAAAATGGTAACCTTCGGATTCAAAACATTCATAATAAACCCTTGTTTGAATAATTGAAAGAGTCCCTTTTTTGGTACGTTATTTTCAGAAAGGGTAATATCAGCATCACTTTTAAAAACTTGAAATGCCAGATACAAGAGATAAACCGCACCCAATAGTTTAATACCAAAGAATAGGCTATCATTTGCTTTAATAAGTGCAGAAATACCAAAAGCTAGAAGGGTGGTATGTACTAAACAGCCAGAGATGAGTCCTGCAACGGTAGCAAGACCGTACTTTTTGCCGTTAGTAATGCTTTGCATAAGCACATAAATATTATCAGGACCGGGCGAAACCGCCAAACCCGCCGTCGCTAATGCAAATCCTACAAGTGTTTCGTAATTCAAAATGGTTGCTCGTTGCTCGTTGTTCGTTAAGTGTTAAGTGTTAAGTGTTAAGTGGAATATAGATTATTAGAATTTAGTCTTTCGTCTTGTGTCTCCAGTCTTTTCTCTTCTATCATTTATCTCTTTTCTTCTAAAAAGAACATCCCCCTAACCCCCTTCAAAGGGGGAATCTTTTATTTAGATTTGAGCTTGCAGAATTGCCTTATTGATATTTTTTACCAATGCTGGTCCTTCATAAATAAAGCCTGTATACAATTGAACAAGGCTCGCTCCTGCATCAAGTTTCGCCATGGCATCTTCTGGAGAATGAATACCGCCTACCCCAATAATCGGAAATTCTTTATGACTCTTTTCAGATAAAAATCGGATAACCTCAGTACTTCTGCTCGTTAACGGCTTGCCACTTAATCCACCTTTTTCTTCAGTGTGTACTAAGTCAGATTTTAAATGATCACGAGCAATGGTTGTATTGGTTGCTATGACTCCGTCAATCTTGGTTTCTCGCACTATTTCAATGATATCTAATAATTGCTCATCAGTTAAATCTGGCGCTATTTTTAAAAGAATAGGTTTTTCTTTTACATTTCTTTTAAGCGCAAGTTTGCTGTTCTCTTCTTTTAATTTAGATAAAAGTGCGGTAAGTGGTTCTTTATCTTGAAGTTCTCTTAATCCGGGTGTATTGGGCGAGCTTACATTGACTGCAAAATAATCAACATGGTCAAAAAGAGCTTCAAAACAAATAAGGTAATCTTTAATAGCCTCATTATTTGGGGTCACTTTATTTTTACCAATGTTACCCCCAACCAAAACCTTATGTTTTTTCTTTAGGCGATCAACGGCGTCAAAGACACCCGCATTATTAAAGCCCATTCTATTGATGATCGCCTGGTCTGCTTTTAATCGAAACAAACGAGGTTTAGGATTACCGTCTTGTGGTAAGGGCGTTAAGGTTCCGATTTCAACAAAACCAAATCCGAAATTAGAAAACTCGTTATACAGCAACGCATTCTTATCAAACCCAGCAGCTAAACCAACGGGGTTCTTAAATTTCAAGCCAAAAACCTCACGTTCTAAACGTGAATCATTGACTACATAAAGCGATTTAAATAGCGAGGAAAATCCAATTTTACAGAGAAAACCGACTAGCGAAAAGGTAAAATAATGAGCACGCTCAGCACTCAAATTAAAAAGTAAAGGTCTAACAAAATACTTGTACATAGAACAAAAGTAATTTGTCAAAAATACAAAGGTAAGTGTCTTAAATTTTAGAAGGTAACCGCATTTTGTTAACAGATTGCGGTTGACAATTATTCAGGGTCTACAATAGTAGTTTTGAGTCCCATTGGCACCACTCTTATGGGCCTTCTGATTACTTCATAACATAGCATCAAATACCTTTTGTACTGCTTTTCATTAAAGGTTGACAGCATTAACTCATCAGTAGCTCTTGACGCATCAACAATTTTTTGTTGTAGCACAAGATATTTATCGGCTAGGGCAGTTAATTCTTCAGGGGTGCTTTGCGGCTGTGAGGCTAAAAGGTTTTCGATTTCTTCTTCAATAGTTTTAGTTTCAAGCTGCAATTCAGTTTGCCATTTTTCCATTTTTGAAACCTGGGCCTCATTTAATTGAAAAATTTTAATGAATAACTCTGAACTCTTTTCATTCAACCCTAAGGTACAATCTTGGGCAATTCCCAAAAAAGAAAAAAAAGAAAAAATCAGTACCGGTAAAAATCGTTCTAATTGCATTTGTCAAAAATCTAATTTGTAGTTTGCATATAGATTAGCAAGGCAACCCTACTATAACTGAAATAAAACGTAAAAATTATGTCAAAACAGCACATTATTGACCGTTTCTTACGGTATGTGAAGATTGATACCCAAAGTGACCCTACTTCAGACCGTACACCGAGTACAGAAAAGCAATGGAATTTAGCCTATAAACTTGCTGAAGAATTGAAAGAAATTGGCATGACTGAAGTAAGTATTGATGACCATGCTTATATCATGGCTACCTTACCCAGTAACCTTGATAAAGAGGTGCCCACAATTGGTTTTATTGCACACTTTGATACCACGCCAGATTATAGCGGCACCAATGTTAAACCTCAAATTATTGAAGATTATGACGGTGGCGATATTATACTAAACATTGAAAAAAAAATTGTCTTATCGCCTTTTAATTTTGATGATTTAAGACAGTATGAAGGGCAAACACTAATTACTACTGATGGCACTACGCTACTTGGGGCTGATGATAAAGCGGGCATTGCTGAGATTATGACGGCCATGGAATATTTAATTGAGCACCCTGAAATTAAGCATGGCACGATCAAAGTTGGATTTACCCCTGATGAAGAAATTGGTAGAGGAGCGCACAAATTTGATGTCGAGAAGTTTGGTGCTGATTGGGCATATACCATGGACGGAAGTCAAATTGGCGAACTTGAATATGAAAATTTCAATGCGGCTTCAGCAAAATTTACCATAAAGGGGGTAAGTGTGCACCCGGGGTATGCAAAAAATAAAATGGTCAATGCGGTCACTATTGCAAGTGAATTGATCAATATTCTTCCGCCTGAAGAATCGCCACAATATACTGAAGGGCTTGAAGGCTTTTTTCATGTACATCATTTTAAAGGCGAAATAGAACATGCTGAAGTAGAAGTCATTGTTAGAGACCATGATAAAGACCAATTTGAGCGCCGTAAAGAACTGTTACGCCATATGTTCAAATCATTTAATGAAATTTATGGTAACTGCATTACTTTGGATTTACAAGATCAATACTACAATATGCGTGAAAAAATTGAACCCGTGATGCATATTGTTGATATTGCGAAAGAGGCTATGCAAGCGGTAGGAATCGAACCCATCATCAAACCAATACGTGGCGGTACGGATGGCTCACAGCTCAGTTTTATGGGCTTACCATGCCCCAATATATTTGCTGGCGGACATAATTTTCATGGCAAGTTTGAATATATACCCGTAGAAAGCATGCAAAAGGCTGTTGAAACTATTGTGAAGATTTGTGAGTTAGTCGGGAAGAGAAATTAGGAACAAGGTCTTTGGGTTTTGGGTTTTGGCTTTTGGCTTTTGGCTTTTGGTAATTAAAATATCCTTTGTACTATTTACTTAATACTTTGTACTTCTTACTTTGTACCTCAGATTTCGTGTTCCTAGGTTCTCGACTGCGCTCGAAGTGACATCCTATTTGTTGTTGGGTTATTAGAGAATGAGTTTTGTAATTTGGGATTTGGCTTTTGGTAATTAAAACATCCTTTGTACACTTTATTTTGTACTTTGTACTTAATACTTTGTACCTCAAATTTCGTGTTCCTAGGTTCTCGACTGCGCTCGAAGTGACATCCTATTTGTTGTTGGGTTATTAGAGAATGAGTTTTGGGTTTTGGGTTTTGGGTTTTGATTAATAAAGTATACTTTGTACTCTTTACTTTGTACTTCTTACTTTGTACTTGATACTTTGTACTTGATACTTTGTACTTCTTACTTTGCACTTGATACTTTGTACTTTTTAACTTTTAACCCTTAACTAATAACAAATTCATGGAAAAATCAGAAAAAGTAGCAGCGTACTTTGCTGAAGAACATAGGTTTCAAAAAGCGATTCAAAAGCTTCGTGAGTTGGTTTTAGAAACAGGATTAGAAGAAACATTTAAATGGGCTTTTCCTACCTACACCTATGAAAATAAAAATGTGGTGGCGGTATGTAAATTCAAGAACCATTTTGGTATTTGGTTTTACAAAGGTGTGTTCTTAAAGGATCTGTATAACCTACTTGAAAATGCTCAAGAAGGTAAAACGCAAGCGATGCGCCATTGGAAATTTACTTCTATTGACGCCATTGAACCCTTGAAAATTTCAGCTTATTTAAATGAGGCCATAGAAAATGAAAAAAAAGGCTTAAAACTCAGTCCAAAAAAGAAGGCTGCTATACAAGTTATAATGCCGCAGTTATTGACTGATGCGCTTAGCAAGCGTACAAAAATTCGTGATGCATTTGAAAAAATGAGTCCGTCGAAAAGAAGAGATTACGCTGACTATATCAGCAACGCCAAACAAGAAAAAACAAAACTGTCGCGGCTTGAAAAAATACTACCCATGATTGAACAAGGCATAGGTTTGAATGATCAGTATCGATAGGCTTTATCGATTTGACAGTGCGACGCAACGAGGAAACTTGCGAATACCGCAACCTCGCGTGAGATTCCTCACTACGTTCGGAATGACAAAATAAAGGTTCGGAATGACAAAATAAAACAGCATTATAGAATGGAAACAAAAAAAGCCTTGAATATACATTCAAGGCTTTTCAACTAAACTATTTTAAAACTATTTCTTAGCGTCTACTGGCGCATTTAATTTTCTGCTCATTTCTAAAGAAATCGCTGAGCGGTCAAATTTTAATTTTCCTGCCATAGTTTCAATAACAACTGTATTGTCATTATTATTTATATCTAGAACTTTACCGTGAAGACCGCTTTTGGTAATCACACGATCTCCTCTTTTAAGTTCAGAAACATACTTTTTTTCATCTTTTGCACGTTTCATTTGTGGGCGTATCATAAAAAAATACGCTACCGCAAAAATTGCAATCATTGGCAAAAATTGCCCCATCTCACCCATATTCTATTCTTAAATTAAATTATTTAGCTGTTGGCCCTAGTGGCACAGCACCTTTAGGATTTACAAATGCCTTGATTCTCAATAACTCAGAACCTTTAACCGTATTTGCTTTAACCGTAATAGTTTTAGTTACCTGATTTTGACCCGTACCATTAAACTTAACCAATAACTCACCTGAATCGCCAGGTGCTATAGGTGTGTTTTTTGGGTACTCAGGTATTGTACAACCACAGCTACTTTTAGCATCAGTTATGATTAAAGGTCCGTTACCAGTATTTGTAAATTTAAATACAGTTTGTTGCGCCGCGTTTTGCTCTATGGTTCCGAAATCATGCTCTGACTTATCAAAACTCATTACAGGAACTAGCTTTGCAGCCTCATCACGCTCTGCAGCTACTGCTACATTATCTGATTTGATTTTACTAGTGGCATTCTCTTTACAAGAGATAAAAACCATCATTAAACTCAAGGTGAATACTAATTTTTTCATCTTTTAAATTTTTATTTTTTGATGTTACTACTTATTAATAAAGCACAAAATTAGCTAAATATTTTATAAAAGTCCACGGCCTACCTTATTTAGCCTATTTTCAGCTTGGTATTCTTTGACTAATTTGTCGAGAATGCCGTTAATAAAGATGCTACTTTTAGGGGTAGAATATTCTTTTGCAATTTCTAAAAATTCATTGATGGTCACCTTTTCAGGTATCGATGAAAAGTTCAATAATTCGCAGATGGCCATTTTGAGTAAGATGGCGTCAATATCAGCAATTCGGTCTTTATCCCAATTAGGGGTTTTGCCTTCTATTTCTTTTTCTAATTCAGCATTGTTCAACAATGTTTTTGTAAACAGTTGCTTGGCAAAAAGCATATCTTCTTCATCTTTTAATAACTCAGGTAAAAAATAAGAAGCACTAGCGCCTTCTTTAGCTTTTTTCAATAGTTTGAGTAAAAAGGTATTGACAAGGGGTAGGTCATCAACCCATGTCAATTGATAGTCTTCAAAATAATCATAGATTTTTTCATTGGGCGCAATGATGTTTTTAAACAATGATTGCACGATTGCTTTATCATCTTGATAGGAACCCTCAGGGGAAAGCATATACGCTTTAAAAGCTTCACTTTCAATAAGTTCTTTATGAATTAGCTTTACGTATTCATCATTCAAATACCAATTTTTCAACTTTCTTTTTTTAAGTTCATCTTTTAAAAGTTGATTTGTAGAAAGCTGATTGAGCAGCTTATTTTTGATGAACTTTTCTTTATCAGGGTAGGCATCAGATGCCGTTTCAATATACTTTTTCTTAGATTTTGTGTGCTGATCTTTTTCAAAATCATGTACTTCAACAAGCAGGCTTAAGAGCAATAAGTACAAGGTGTACATATTTTCAATGCTCTCTGTTAGAAATTTTTCTTGATCGTCAATCGATTCATTTTTAGAGTGAACCAAAGCATAAATGCATTGCATTACTTTTACTCTGATATGCCTTCTTGTTAACATGTTAAGGAACTTTAATTGAAGTGTCTTCAAATTTAAAGGTGTAAAAGTAAGCATCTATTTTGAATGCATACTAGGCAAACGGGTAATATCTTACTAGAATTCTTGCAATACCTTTTTAATCAAAACCCTATCTTTGAAACATTGCAAAAAATCAAAAATAAGGCGTCATTTTTATAGCGTATATGAAAGAACTTAAACACTTAAATAAATACTTCAAAAAATATGGTTTAAAGCTATTTTTAGGTGTTTTCATTACCATCATTGCGCGCGTTTTTGCATTGGTCATGCCTTCTTATATTAAAAATATAATTGAGGTAGTTGAACGGTATACTTCAAAAGAATTAGATAAAGTTCAAGCTACTGAACTACTTACTGAATACATTCTTATCATTGTTGGTGCCGCTTTACTTTCAGGTTTATTTACTTTTTTAATGCGGCAAACCATTATCAATGTTTCGCGTTACATTGAGTATGATTTAAAAAATGAAATTTTTGACCACTATCAATTATTGAGTTTAAATTTTTATAAAAACAACAGAACGGGTGATTTAATGAATAGGATCAGTGAAGATGTGAATCAGGTCAGAATGTATGCGGGGCCCGCCATCATGTACGGTATTAATGCGCTTACGCTTTTTGCATGTTTGATTCCGTTAATGTTTGTAAAAGCCCCTACCCTGGCAGCGTATACCTTATTACCCTTACCCATTCTCTCGGTGCTGATTTATCAAATTAGTAAAATAATTCACAAGCGCAGTACCAAAGTTCAAGAATATCTTTCGAGCTTATCAACCTTTACACAAGAGGTTTTTTCAGGCGTATCAGTGATTAAAGCCTATGCCCTTGAGCCAAAAATAAATGATGAATTAGTAGCCCTTGCTATTGACGGTAAGAATAAAAGTATGAATCTAGCAAAGGTTAATGCTTGGTTTTTTCCGATGATGGTACTTTTAATTGGCTTTAGTAATATTTTGGTTATTTACATTGGCGGCAAACAATATATTAATGGCGAAATTGAATCAGTTGGTGTTATTGCAGAATTCATTTTGTATGTAAATATGCTTACTTGGCCCGTTGCTATTGTGGGGTGGCTAACCTCAATTGTGCAAAGAGCAGAGGCATCACAAAAAAGAATCAATGAGTTTTTAAAAGAAACGCCCGAGATTGTCAATGAAGTTGCCACCAGTGAACCCATTCAAGGTAAAATTGAATTTAAGAACGTTTCTTTTACGTATGGTGATACTGAAATTACGGCGCTTAAAGATGTATCTTTTTCAATTGCCGCAGGCGAAACGGTTGCCATCCTAGGAAAAACAGGATCAGGAAAATCGACCCTATTAGATTTGGTTGCGCGCTTGTATGATGTTGATTCAGGAGAAATTTTAATTGATGACCATCCTATAAAAAAACATAACCTAACCAATTTAAGAGAAGCTATAGGGGCCGTACCTCAAGATGCTTTTCTTTTTTCAGATTCTATAGAAAGTAACATCAAATTTGGCAAACATGACGCTACCCATGAAGATGTGGTACAGGTGGCGAAAAATGCAGCAGTTCATGACAATATTATGGGCTTCGCAAAAAAATATGATACTGTTTTAGGCGAACGTGGTATTACCTTAAGCGGCGGACAGAAACAACGAGTTTCAATTGCCCGTTCACTCTTGAAAAACCCTAAAATATATACCTTTGATGATTGTCTTTCAGCAGTTGATACAGAGACTGAAGAAGCCATTTTAAACAATTTAAAAAAGGCCTCAAAAGACAGAACAACCCTTATTGTGAGCCACCGTGTGTCATCAGCGAAAAATGCAAATAAGATTATTGTTTTTGATGAAGGAAAGGTAATTCAAGAAGGTACACATAACCAGTTACTCAAGAGAAAAGGATACTATAAAGAACTCTATGAGAATCAACTAACAGACAAAGAAAACTAGAAAATTGTTGTCTGATTGCTATTTTTTTTACATTTTTGGAAGGATTAGATTTAAAACATAACCAAACACTATAACATGGGCGACAGAGAATCAATGGAACAAGAAGAGATTCATTCAAAAGTATTGAGGGCAGGAAGAAGAACCTATTTTTTTGATGTTAGAAGCACCAAGGCAGGCGATTATTACCTAACTATTACTGAAAGTAAAAAGTTTACTCATGATGATGGATCTTTTCACTACAAGAAGCATAAAATTTACCTTTATAAAGAAGATTTCGAAGCATTTCGAGAAAATGTAGGCGAGATGATGGATTTTATTATTGATGAAAAAGGAACAGAAGTTATTTCTGAAAGACATCAATCAGACTTTAAAAAAGAAGAGCAAGATACTGCTGGTGCTGAAGAAAATGACCAAGCAAAGTCAACAGAGAGTTTTACTGAAGTTGATTTTGACGACATTTAGAAACCCTCTTTTAAAAATAAATAGAAAACGACTCTTTTAATTAAGAGTCGTTTTTTATTTTTAAATACAGACTAATTACAACCAGATATGAAAAACTATATTTTTATTTTCGCCGCTCTCTTCTTTTTTCAATTTTCTACAGCGCAACAAGAGCTCGATTTGAGTTATTATCTGCCGCAAGATATTGCTTATGATGAAAACATACCTACCCCCAAAGAAGTTATTGGGCATGAGGTGGGCGAATGGCATGTTACCCATGACAAGCTCATGTTTTATATGCAAACTTTAGCGAAAGCGAGTGACCGCATTACTCTAGAAAATAGAGGTAGCACCTTTGAAGGAAGACCAATTCTTCTTTTAACGGTAACCACACCTCAAAACCATCAAAATATTGATGCAATACGTGAAGCCCATGTGGCGCTCACTGATACTGGCAGTAGCAGCCTATCAGTTGATAAGATGCCTATTGTTGTGTATCAAGGTTTTTCAATTCACGGTAATGAACCTAGTGGTGCTAATGCTGGTTTGGCATATGCCTACTATTTAGCGGCAGCTCAAGGGCCTGAGATTGAAGAGATGCTATCAAATATGGTTATTTTGATGGATCCATCTTTTAATCCTGATGGGTTACAACGCTTTGCCTATTGGGCAAATACCAATAAGGCGCAAAATTTAGTTGCTGATAATAATGATCGTGAATATCATGAAGTATGGCCTGGCGGAAGAACAAATCACTATTGGTTTGATATGAATAGAGATTGGTTGCCCGTGCAGTTACCAGAAAGTAGAGCCCGTATTGAAAGTTTTCATAAATGGATGCCGAATATTTTGACTGACCACCATGAAATGGGAACCAATTCAACCTTCTTTTTTCAACCAGGAGAACCAAGTAGGGTGCACCCATTAACCCCAAAAATGAATCAAGAATTGACGGCTGAGATAGGTACTTATCACGCTAAAGCCCTTGATAAAATTGGCTCTTTATATTATTCAGAAGAAAATTATGATGATTATTACTACGGAAAAGGATCTACGTTTCCGGATGTCAATGGTAGTATTGGAATTCTTTTTGAGCAAGGAAGCTCACGCGGACATATACAGCAGAGTGAAAACGGACTTTTGACGTTTCCGTTTACCGTACGTAATCAATTTACCACGGCACTTTCAACCGTTGAAGCCGCTAAAAATATGCGCGTTAAAATTCTCAATTACCAGCGTAAATTTTACAATGATGTGCGCAATACGGCAGCTAAAAGTAAAACCAAAGCCATTGTTTTTGGCGATAGTAAAGATGCTGCTAAGTCATGGCATTTAGCAGAAATACTAAAAAGACATAAAATCAAATTTCATGAACTTTCAAATGATGCCACTATAGGCGGCAAGAAGTTTACCACGGGCAATAGTTATGTGGTGCCTATGAATCAAAAGAGCCATCGCTTGATCAATGCGATGTTTGAAAAGCGTACTACGTTTACTGATAGTTTGTTTTATGATGTTTCAGCTTGGACGTTTCCGTTGGCCTTTAATGTTGATTACGCCAGCACTAGTTCATTGACCAATGCAGGTAAAGAAATTACAGATTTTAAGCCTTTAACAGGTAGTGTAAGTGGCCAGAGTAACTACGCTTATTTATTTGAATGGAACGAGTATTATACTCCCAAAGCTTTAAATGCCATTGTTGAAAAAGGGTTGCGTGCAAAGGTGGCGAAATCGCCATTCTCATTGGCAGGTAAAAACTATGATTATGGTACTATAATGATCCCGGTACAGAATCAGAAATTAAATGCTGAAGCTTTGCATGCTTTTTTACAAGAAGTAGCTCAAGGCAGTAAAATTAACATTACTGCGGTTGGTACCGGCCTTACAAGAGGTATTGATTTGGGTAGTAATGATTTTGACCCTGTTAGAAAACAGAAAATTGCCATTATTGTGGGCAATGGCATTCGTTCTTATGATGCAGGCGAAATTTGGCATTTGTTTGATACGCGCTACAATATGAAGTTAACCAAAATTGATACTGACTATTTCAGCAGAGTTGATTTGAACCAGTATACTGATATTATAGTGCCGAGTTCAGGCTTTGGCGGTAAGTCTTTCCAAAATAAAAAGAATGCTGCAAAGTTAAAAGCTTGGGTACAACAAGGCGGTACCTTAATTGGGTACAGAAATGCCGTGAATTGGTTTAGCAAGAGTGAGCTGATGAAGCTAAAATTCAAGAAAGATACGCTTGTTGCCAAAAATATTCCGTTTGACAAGAAAGGCGACTTTTTGGGCGCTCAGGTTACCGGTGGGGCAATTTTCAATACCAAGTTAGATCGTTCGCATCCTATTAACTTCGGGTATAAAAACAATGAATTGGCGTTTTTCAGAAACTCAAATATTTATATCAAGCCAGATAAAAACAGTTATAATAATCCTATTCAATATACCAGCAACCCATTGCTTAGCGGCTATATTTCAGAAGAGAATAATGCACTGCTTAAAAATTCGGTTCCGTTTCAAGTAAGAAGGTTGGGTAAAGGCCGAGTGATTGGTTTTACTGATAATACTAATTTTAGGGCCTTTTGGTATGGCACTAATAAGTTGTTGATGAATGCTATTTTCTTTGGCGGAATGATGTAATTGGGTTTCTTTTTTCTAAGGATAAAAAAATATTCAAAAACTTCTGCTTGAAAACCTTATTTTTCTGTCCGTTCGAGCGGAGTCGAGAACTTAAACACCTTGATTTTGAAAGCATCTCTTCTGAAGCGTCAGCACGCTCGATGTGACAGCTATTTTAATTAGTAGCTTTTTAGACAAACTAATATGAGTTACTATGTCATCTTTCAAATTTCAACATCGACCCAATAACCATAAAAAAAAACTTAAAATGAAACCATCAAAAAGCATCATTGTTTTACTTACTATTTTTCTTTTTTGCTCTTGTAAGCGTGAGCAAAAGGAAACGCTTACAGTAGAGAAATTTCAATTTGCGAGTGCTGAAGAAGTAGGAATGTTTGCCGATAGTCTTGCTCAAATTGAAGCCTTGGTTCTAGATTTTGTTGAAGCCAAAAAATATCCGGGTGCAGTAACGCTCATCGCTAAAAATGGAAAAATAATTTATGAGTCAGAAGTAGGATGGACTGATACTACGCGAACAGAGCCCTACCGTAAAGACCATTTATTTAGAATGGCATCAATGACCAAACCTTTGGTTTCTGTGGCTGCTATGCAATTGGTTGAGGCAGGGAAACTGAATTTAGATGACCCTGTGGGCAAATACATTCCGTCATTTATGAACACTGAGGTGTTGACTGATTTTAAAGCATCTGACACCACTTTTACGTCAAAACCAACAAATACGATACCAACGGTCAAACAGCTATTAACGCAAACTGCAGGTGTGCCGTATGGCTTTATGAATCCGCCAGTAAACGGTGCCATTTTAAGCAAACACGGTATTCCTGATTTAAGTACGCATTTGCCTATCACTATTGAACAAACAGCTCATAAGCTTGGCAACTTGCCTTTGATGCATGAACCGGGCGCAAAATGGATGTACGGACTTAATACTGATGTTTTAGGCCGAGTGGTTGAAGTTGCTTCAGGGATGAAACTAGACGACTACATTCGAAAAAATATTACCCAACCCATAGGGGCTAATAGCTTTGATTTTTATTTTAATGATTCGCTTACCAGAAGATTAGCCCGGGTACATGTCAACAAACCCGATGGTACTATGGTAGCAGCACCCGATGATATGGGTAAATTTTACATTCCCAATTACCCTACTGAAGGGGCAAAAACCTATTTATCAGGGGGTAGTGGTATGACAGGTACGGCAAGAGATTATTTTTTGTTTTGCCAAGCCATGCTCAATGATGGACAATTAGGTACGCAACGAATTCTAAAAACTGAAACAGTTCAAGCCATGCGCAAAAACCAGTTAGATACTATTACGTACCCATGGGGTTCGGGTGGTTTTGGCTACGGTTTTCATGTAGCAAATGGCGAAACAACAAGACCAAAAGGGGCGTATAGTTGGGGCGGTGCTTTTAGTACTACCTTTTGGATCGACCCAGAAAACCAGCTTATTGTCATTCAATTGAGGCAAGTTTTAAGTTCGCCGCATAACCAAGACATTGATGGTAAGCTTGAAAAAATAGTTTATGGTGCTTTGAAGAAGTAAAGGGTGTATTTAAAAAATAGTTTGTATTGAGATTTTGTCTCAAAGAACATTTTGACTCATGTAATCTTGCCAGTTAACCAAAACATATTTTTCTTTTTGGTTCTCTTTCTTTGATAAAAATCCGAATTCATACACAAAAAGATACACATCGCCTTTTTGATTTTTCCAATAATGGGTAAAGAATTTTGGGTTAAATCCGTCTGCAATTAAAATAGTCTTTCTAATGGTGGTAAAACCAGATTTGTTGTATCGCTTCAATACTTTTCTGTTGATTCTCAACTGTTTTTCTACCTGCAAATAAAACATTTCGTTTTCTTGCCTCTTTTCATACTGGTCTATCGATTTGCATTTGGTGCTACAAAATATTTTATCTGTTCGTCCTTTTACAACAGAGGCGCAAATGGGGCATGATTTTTCATTCATTATCTTAACAGTATATTATACGCTTAATATACTATTTATATTTTATTTCTTAGTTAGTATTAGCCCATGAATTCTATCAAATCTATTACGCTTTATAACTTGATGATTAATCATCAGAGAATGATTGGCATTAAATTTTTTCCTGACAAGCTCATTCAGGCTTTAATAAAGGGTTTGCCCAACCCTAGATGGAGTGACACCTACAATATGGCTTACATAACTTACAGCAAAGAAAATTTGGGTATTATCTTCAATACTTTCAGGGGTACGGTTTGGATAAACTACAATCGATTTTTAAGTAATAAACCCATAAATACCAATAATGAGGACATGGATGTTGCGTGGTTTCGGAAGCGAAAAACACCTCCAAATTATAGACTTTGTCCTGAACCTTATTTACTAAAATTAGAATTGAAACGCTATGCGAACAGTACAGTTAAAACCTATGTCAACTTTTTTGAACTATTCATTAATCATTTTAACGAGATGGATTTACAGGAAATAGATGAGGCACATGTAAGAGCATTTTTGCAACATCTGATTCAAAAGAAATATTCGAATTCATATATAAATCAGGCTATAAACGCTATTAAGTTTTATTATGAAGCGGTTCTTGGTATGCCAAATCGTTTTTATGAAATTGAAAGACCTAGAAAGGAAACTAAACTTCCTTCGGTAATTTCTAAAGAGGAAGTGCTGTCAATTATTAATCATACTAATAATTTTAAACATAGGTGTATTATTCAACTTTTGTATGGTTCTGGTTTACGACGTAGTGAGCTACTTAATTTAAAATTGAGCGATATTGATAGCAAACGGATGCTGATAAAAGTTAATGACTCAAAAGGCAACAAAGATCGACTTACTTTATTATCGAAAACTGCACTCAAAGATTTAAGAAAATATTATATTAAATATGAACCACAAATTTATCTTTTTGAGGGAAGGAAGGGTATCAAACTAACGGGATCTAGTGTACTACAGATAGTAAAAAAAGCAGCCGCGAGGGCTAGAATCAGAGTAAATGTTAGCCCTCATGTTTTACGGCATAGTTTCGCGACTCATTTATTAGAATCTGGCACTGACTTAAGACAAATACAAGTGCTTTTAGGCCATGGATCAACCAAAACAACAGAAATATACACCTATGTTGCGACAAATACTTTTAAAGAAATTAAAAATCCCTTAGATTAGTGTTTCTAAAAATGGTATATACGCACTTGAGTGCGCTTAGCCAATTGTTAGCAATAATTTCGCCGATAACGAACAAAACAACAAATATGAAAATTTCAACTTTAATAATATTTTTTATTTTTTTTTGTAACCTAAATGCGCAAGAGGATAATGTTTGGGAACTATTAAATAGACCAAAAGTCCAAATTAATAAAGACTTAGTTGCTTACACAATTTCAGAATCAAGTGTAAAAAATGGTGTTCAATCAAAAATGAAAATGAATAACCCTAGTTTTAAAAATCCTTACAACATTTACATCCGTTCAAACGAATCAAGTGGAAAACTTGTGATTAATAACAAAAATACCGTAGAGGACATTTCATTAGATTTCAAATACATTTACAATATTCCCGATAACGACAATTCAAAAGTTTATGAATTTTTAATGCTAGATGATAGATTTACACTAAGATATTATCAAATGAAAGATGGTTCTAATGACATATTATATTTATCTCACCACGCAGATAAAAGAAATTCAATTGAACTCTATTACACAATAGCAAAAAATTAAATCAAAAAGTTCAATTAATAAAATATAATGAAAATTACATTCTACACTACGTTTTTCTTAACATTACATTTTAACTTAACAATTTTAGCACAAGATGTTAACTACTCATATTTCAATACAAGCTCAGAAAATCTAAAAAAGTTTCTACTCGACAACCAGAATTATATGACTGGTGGGAATTCCGAAAATCCTTATTTTCAAGGAAAACATAAAAGTGTATATATAAAGTTTTATAATACAATAGGTATTAACGTTACTTTCGATATAGAGTCTACAAAAGATTACGTTACCGTTGTCAATGAAATTAGTGAGAGGGCAAATTTTCGTTATAAATATTGTTCAGATTACGATGAACCAGTTGTTTATAATTACGAATCAGATGGAGGAAATAAAATAAGGTACAACTTAGAAAAAAAACAAATAAGCGTTCAATATCCATCAAAATTATCTTCTATTTTAGAAAGTAACGACGGACTTACTACCGTTTTTGTTTGTTTAAGTAAACAAGCATATGCCTATCATACAAATTTAAAGTGCGAGGGACTTGGGAATTGCGACTCTGATATTGCTAAATCCACTATTGAGAAAGTAACAAAATATGACTATAAAATATGTGAAATATGTACCCGTGAGGAATAAACTATTGCTAACAACACCTATAGCAAATAGGACATAAAGTACTAAATTTAAAGGCTTGGGCGTATTTACTAAGTCCGCCAAATCTTTTGGATTTGGCAATTAAAAAAGAAAAGATAATTACAAAACAAAAAGCTCTGGCTCGCAGACCAGACGGAAACGAAAAGTTTCCTTGCCTGCCCTACTTGCCATAGCCGAGACCGTTGTACACAATTATGAAAAACTTATTTACGCTTTCATTAATTTTTTCAATTTTCCTGTTTTCAATTAGCTGTGAGGAGGATAAAATAGAGGAATTTAATCCTAAAAACCATTTACTAGAATTTAGCAACGTTAAGTTACAATCACAAACATTTGAGTTGGATTCAATTTATATGATTGTACAAGGCGAACTTGGAACCCGAATATGGTTCACTAGAGAACAATTCGAGATAGAAGAAAATCAAAAAATTACCGTAGAATTAAAAGAATTCTACGATTTCAATGAACTTTTATTCAATAATATAAATACAGTAACAGATAAAGGAGAATTGTTAGAATCATCCGGAGTAATATATTTAGACTTCTTAGCAAATGGAAAAAGCTTAGAATTAAAAAATGATGAAAGAATACATGTAAGATTTCCACAAAATCGTATGGCAAATAATGATATCTATTTTGCAAAAACAGATTCAATAAATCAATTCGTTTGGACGAGAGAAGACATTTCATATACAACTATTCTAAAATATAATCAGGCATTTGGAATTGACATGCTGAAAACAGTTCGGATGGACTCCCTGCCATATTATAGGCGTTTGGACAGTTTGGAATCTGAGCTTCGAGAAAGCAGTTGGCTTACAGATAGAATGGTGCTTAATAAATTCAAGTGGATAAATATTGACAAAGTAATAACTCCAGATTATTTCGTAAATTTTAATTTAGAAATTGAAAACTCTGAACTTGGCACTTTTAGTTGTTATTTCTTATACGACAATCAAGATTCTTTCATTTCTCAATATCGAATTGAGAATGATATGAGTTTTAAAAATATTCCAATAAAAAATAAAACTCGACTATTAGTAATAGCAAAAGAAAAGAATAATTTCTATGCCCAAAAAATTGAATTAGACAGTACGCAAAGTGTTTTAAAAATGATGCTTAAAAAAATGGACACATTGCAACTCAAAAAATTGATGCAAAAATAACTGTGTACAACAAAACCTATAAACAATACGGGCTTAATGCTTAAACGAATGGTTTGTGTATTTTTATGAAGTCCGCAAAATCTTTTGGATTTTGCTCTGAACAAGAAAAGATAAATCAAAACAAAAAGATTTCGCTATGTGCGTGGCGGAAAGCAAACGCTGGTTTGCCCCCGTACTGTTCATAGCTCAACCGTTGTGCAACATTTGACAAAAAATGAAAATTCAGATTTTAACTATATTATTTCTTTCATTAAATCTGACTTTATTTGGACAAGAATCTGATTCAAAAGACTGCTACGAAATAAAATATCTGGACTTTTTTGGATTAGACCAAATGGAGATTATAAAATGGCCTCAATCTGAACTTGATGGATTATTAAAAATGGATTTTGAAAAAGATAGAAACGGTTCACCTATTAAAACCAATTTTATTATACCTTCTATTGTCTATCAATTAAAAGAATATCATCCGAATTGCAACACAGAAATTGACACAATTTATTTCAATCAAATTGCAAAGTTATATCTAAAAATTAGAGATATAGATTCAACAAAACTAGATGACAAATCAATTACGGAAAAAATCGACTTTTTACAGACTGACTTTTATTCGCAAGTAGAAAATGTGGATTATCTACCAAAAATGACATTTACATTTGATGATGGACCTTTTTATGGTGTTGAATTTGAGCAAGAATCGGAATTAAATCCTATCAAAACCCAAGAAACTGATTTTGGAATTTTAAGTGTTTCTAAATTTAAAGACAAAACCATACTAACAAGTAAAAACAAAAACGGAGAATTAATTTGGCAAAAGTCAATTACTGGATTATCTGAAAGAAATTTAACCGAATTACATTTTACCGAAAATCCAATGGAATACAATTCAGTAGCGACGGTTGCTCATATGTATTCTGAAGGAGAAAGATTTACACTTTATTTAAAAACTGATGGAAGTTTTATGTATTACTTTCATTCTTGGTAAAAAAACGTTGCACAACACAAGTAACCGTGGTACAAACCCTTTATTCTGAATAAAAGGGTTCAATATAAGCCTCTTTAAGAGGCTTTTTTATAATCATCTTAGTATTGAAAGGTTAGTTTTTGAGGTCTTAGAAACACTAAAAAGAGGTCTTGAACTACACT
>CALFUL010000019.1 GCA_937929935.1 uncultured Flavobacteriaceae bacterium
TACTTCTAAGAAAATCTTGAAGGCTATAGAAGAAAATCCACAAGAAAGTAGGAAAGAATGGTTGCTATGGATGTTTGAAAAAGCAGGACAGAAAAAGGGGAATATTTCAAAATATCAATTCTGGCAACATAACAACAAACCTATTGAATTATGGAGTACCAAGGTCATAAAACAAAAATTAGATTATATTCATAATAATCCTGTGGAAGCAGGTTTTGTGACCGAACCAACACAATGGAAATATAGTAGTGCAAGAAACATTGCCGAACAAGACCCCGCTTTCGAGATTGATGCTATTGGTTTTTTGGGATAAACGATGGAGATTTCATACTCGGATGAGCACCCGTCACAGACGAGCGCTAGCGGGGTTGCTAAAAGGGTAATTAAATTGAAACCAAAAATTGAAGAAAGTGAACTAAAAAGAAAAATGACCAGTCTGGTCAATCAAATCAAAAAGGCTAACCTTATGAAGTAGTTCAGGTTCAAGATAAAAATCAACGAAGGTAATTATTACCTCTAACATTAAAACAAGGGTAATTTTTACCTATATTTACTCTCGTATTTAAAACGAGTGTAAATTCAATCTTCAACCAATGACTGCATTTAATAAAGATATTCCATATAATGACCTACCTCTACTTCCTCCAAAACAGGAATTGGAAACTACCGCAGTTCTTCGTAAAACTATTAAAGCCAGTAGGGCATTATCTAAATTGGACGGGGCAATTACTAATTTACCCAATCCCATACTTTTTCTAGACACTATTCATTTACAAGAAGCAAAAGCGAGTTCTGAAATAGAAAATATTGTCACAACTAATGATAATCTTTATAAAACCTTTATTGCCGATAAAAAGATTGAAAACCCAGCTGCTAAAGAAGTAATTAATTATAAAGAAGCATTATGGCATGGATTAAAACAACTTGAAAAAAAGCCATTCATAACTACAAATCTTTGTGTTGAAATTGTACAACAGATTAAACAAAATACTTCAGGAATAAGAACAACCCCAGGAACTACACTTTCCAATACCGAGGGAAAGGTTATTTATACGCCACCATCGGGAGAAGAAATAATAAGAAATAAATTATCCAATCTTGAGAAATTCATAAATGAATCAAGTACTCTTGACCCACTTATTAAAATGGCATTGATGCATTATCAATTTGAAGCCATACATCCATTCTCTGATGGAAATGGCAGAGCTGGGAGGATTCTGCTTCTGCTTTATCTTAAGCTTGAAAAACTACTAGACATACCTGCCTTATATCTCAGTGAATATATCATTAACAACAAAACTTCTTACTATAAAAAACTACGACTAGTCACAGAAAAAGAAGATTGGGAGGGTTGGGTACTCTATATTCTAGATATGGTTGAAACAACTGCGACAAAGGGATTAAGCCGTCTTGAGGAGATTATTGAAGTTATGGAAAATATGTCGAATGAAATTAAGTCAAAATTACCAAGAGCCTATTCAAAAGGTTTGATTGAGGTTCTATTTAGATTACCATACACAAAAAGACAATATCTGATTGATGAGAAATTAGGAACTCCCAAAACCGTAGGTAACTACTTAAGAGATTTAGAAAAAGAAGGTTTCCTAAAGTCGGTAAAAGTTGGCAAGGAGAAATTATATCTCAATTACAGATTAATGGAGGTACTGGATAAGTAATAAAAGTAATCCTATATTTATTGTGGTATTGATTGATACCAAATACTAACAAACAAGTTCATTTAATACAAAAGTTCACAATACGTCAACAAGAATTATAAAATATAGCAAGACACCTGTATTTAAAGGGGTCAAACAAGCAAAGCGAAGTTAACCCCAGCCAGGTCACTTAACCTCTTTATAGTACATCTATTAAGAGGTTTTTTTATGTCATAAAACTAAGGGTAGCTGAAAAACTACAGAGCCACCCCGAAGTTAACCTAAGTAAGCTCCAGATACCTTACCCTATGACATTGAAAGCCTAACTTTAGTGTCGGTTTTTTTTGCTTAATTAAGTTCCAAAACACAAAATACTTTTAAAAAACCATGCTTACCTCACAATTTTAAAGGAAAACCTATGTCTTATATATTATAACAAACCCTATCTTTCGGTGGTATTTAAATATTTAGTGTATTTCATCGAAAGTAGTTGATAATAAACAATTTATGTAAATACTTCATAGTTATTAAGGGTATAAACCTTTAAATTTTTATACTATGAATTTTAAAAAAATGTTTTCTATTTTTGCATTATTAAGTGTAATGATAGCTATGGTTTCTTGTGAAACCGAAACCGTATCAGAAGTTGATGATTTATATGGAATTGACAAAGACGAAATCAAGGAAGAAGATACTTGAAAATCTTTTCAAAGCGGTGGCAATTATTCTATTGTCATCGCTTCCTTATATTCATGATGTCATTACTATTAAAGGCGAAGGATTAAATACTTGGGTACCTGATTTTGGCATTAGAGATTTACTTACCGATGCTAAAGGCAAAACCTTAGGCTTTTCTTCATACCGCGTTTTCATCTATACTTTATTTATACATGTTTTTGCCCATATTGGTTGGGCAGGGTGGTTCTTTGATGCAAAAGGAAAGTTATACCGCCCCTTTCTGTTAATACCTGTTGCTCTTAGTTTTTACCAAATAGGTATTATTGTATCAAATTCTAGAAGCACAAGCTTTAATGAGCCAAATGTTAAGATTAGTATCACAATTCTTCTTTCTATTCTTTTGGCTGTAAATTTTTTCTTAAACAATAAAGTTTTCAAAACCAATACTAACCAAACCATAACTCAAGAAAAAGGATAGTTTTATGTACGATAATAAAACACAATTCAAGTTTATTAAAAACCTAGAAAAAGCGGGACTTAAACTAGGCGATACTTTACAAAAGCTCAACACTATTTTATTCGGAGTTATAGAAGCAAAACCCTATACATTTGAATGGGATAAAATTATTAGTCAATATAAGAAAGCCCATATTGCATATAACCATGATTCTTTAGATAAGTTCTGTCAAGATTATGTGATTGGGTATTCTTTATTAAATGATTTCTCAACAGAACCAGCAAAAAAAGAAGCGATGTATCTTCATCTAAAAGCAGAAATATTAGCAATGAAAGCTAAAGGAGAACTAGATTGATATTAGTCATTTTATTTAAACTCAAGCTAAAGTGGTTTATACACCACTGCTTTAATTTCAATCAATAAATTAGTATGCGGTAACTGATGCACAGCAACCGTAGTACGTGTAGGCCCCTCGTGCGTAAAATATTGAGCATACACTTCATTATAACCCTTAAAGTCTTTCATATCAACTAAAAAAGTGGTGATGTCAATGATGTCATTCAAATCAGCACCCATACTTTTAATTAATTTCTCAATGTTTTTTATGACTGCCTCCGTCTGTAATTTAATGTCTAAATGCCATTGTCCGTTTTCATCTTGTTCCGCTCCTTCATGAGTATTATCTGGCCTGCGGCTACTAGTTCCAGAAACATATATAAAATCGCCAACGCGCTTTACATGAGGATAGCATCCCAAAGGTTGTGCACTTTCTTTTAGAACTTTGCTTTTCATACTATTTTCTTTACTTGCTCATAAATCTCTTGAAGCGAAATCTCTTTAAAATTAGGCTTTTGACAAATTTTTAGAAGCAACTCATCTTGCGCTCTACCTCTACGCATAGCTTCGCTATATGGCAAATCTTCTTGAAAAGTTACCAATGAATATTTAGAGTAATAATCAGTATACGTTTGTTCAAGCTGCATCTCTAATTTTCTTTTCTTGATAAAGATTTCATCTGCAACTTTATCTTGCATCTCATAAAAATTATCAATCGCCAAATCTGCAATCGCATCTGTATTTTCTTTTCTGAGGTATTGAAATTCGGTAAAGGTTTTCAACCAATTACCCATATTCTTTTTTAGGGTTTCATCAAACAAGCGAACATCTTCTAAAGAAGCATTCATGCCTTGCCCATAAAAAGGAACGATAGGATGCGCCGCATCGCCTAAAATCAAGGTTTTTCCGTACGCCTGCCAGGGGTAACATTTGGTGGTTCCTAAAATACCAACGGGGTTTTCAAAATACTCGGCTGCTAAATCTGGAAAATGCGCCAACGTATCTGGATAGTATTCTTTAAAAAAGTCAAGTAATCTTTCTTCAGAATCTAAAGTATTAAACCCGCCCTCTCCTTCATACGGATGAAACATAGTTACGGTAAAACTACCATCTAAATTAGGCAGGGCAATCATCATAAATTTGCCTCTTGGCCAAATGTGCAACACATTTTTTTCAATCTTATAACTCCCATCTTTAGCGGGCGGAATCTCTAATTCTTTATACCCTGAGCGTAAAAAGTTCTGCGAATAATTAAAGAGCAACTGTGGTGTTTTGGCCATCAAACTTTTACGCACTGTTGATCCTGCGCCATCTGTTCCTAAAATTACATCAGCCTTGACCGTACATTTTACTCCGTCAGCATTCGCGAATTCAGCGACTGCCTCTTCAATATTGACTTTGATGCATTTTGAGTTGAAATGAATAGTAACATTTTCATACCCCTCAGCAGCGTTCAATAACACACTATTTAAGCCAGGTCTAGAAACCGAATTAATTTTTTCGCCTTCTCTGCCGCTATAAGGTGAATTTCTCGATTCGCTATGAGCACTATGAATCGCTCTTGCATACATGGGTATGCACAAATCTAGAATCGCTTCTTTAACACCACTATCATTCAACGCTCGTAAGCCTCTATCAGATAAAGCAAGATTTATTGATCTTCCTGCATCTAAAGACTTTTTGCGCAAATCAGGTAATTTTTCGTGTACCGCTACTTCATACCCTTGTTGCGCCATTTTAATAGCTAAAAGAGATCCTGCGAGACCGGCGCCCACAATGAGCACTTTTTCATTCTTCTTCATTATTTATTTCTTGAGTGCATTTTTAAGAATTTCAACAAAATGAAATATGTCTTCATAGGTGTTATAAAGAGGTACAGGAGCAATTCGAATAACATCAGGTTCTCGCCAATCAGCGATAACTCCGTTTTTTGTAATCTCATCAAAAATCATTCTACCACCGCCTTTTGTAATTTGTAATGATAATTGACAGCCTCGTTCATTAGGGTTTTCAGGGCTTATAATATTAACTTCATTACTTAAATCTTGTAGTAAAGTTTCTAAATAGCCAGTCAATTTTTTTGATTTTTCATGTAGCGCCTTCATGCCTACGGTATCAAAAATATCAAGAGAAGCCCTAATGGCTGCTAAAGAGAGAATTGGCGGATTACTTAACTGCCAACCTTCAGCACCGGGTAGCGGGTCAAAATCATCACGCATACCAAAACGGGTTTCTTTGTTATGCCCCCACCAACCTGCAAAACGTGGTAAATCAAAAGCCTTCGCGTGTCTTTCATGAATAAAACATCCGCCAACGCTACCAGGCCCACTATTCAAATATTTATAGGTACACCATGCTGCAAAATCAACACCTGAATCATGTAATTCTAACTTCAAGTTTCCGGCTCCGTGAGCTAAGTCAAATCCTACTACACAACCTTGCGCATGACCCAAAGCTGCTATTTTTTTCATATCAACTACTTGCCCGGTGTAATAGTTGGGGCACCCCATAAGGATTAAGGCAATTGAATCTCCATCCTTAGATATGGTAGCTTCAATATCTTCTTGACGTAAGAGCACCTCGCCTTCTCTGGGTTTTAATTCTAACAAACCATCATCAAAACCGTGAAACTTTAATTGTGAGTTTACCGCATAGCGGTCAGAAGGAAAAGCATCTGATTCAATTAAAATTTTATAACGCTCTTTGGTAGGTCTATAAAATGAAGCCATGAGTAAGTGCAAGTTTACGCTCAAGGTATTCATAACCACAACCTCAATAGGTTTAGCACCCACAATTTTTGCCATTTTATCAGTTAGAAATTCATGGTACTGCAACCACGGGTTCTTGGCGTGAAAATGACCCTCTACTCCAAATTTTTTCCAATCTTCTAATTCTTGTTTGATGTAGGTTTCAGCAGACTTTGGCTGTAATCCTAAAGAATTTCCACATAGGTATACAAAGGGTTTTCCGTTTTCTTGCACAGGAATATGAAATTGGTCTCTGTACCCTTTTAATTCATCTTGCGCATCTCGCTGCTGCGCATCAGCCAAAGTATGCTTCATTTAACTTTTATTCTTTACTCTATTATAGAAAGCTTGTGCTTTTTCATCATTTCCGCACAACCATTTTACCACATTTTTATCCCAAATTTCTTCATGTTGTTTTTCATTAATCACTCCTTCTTCAACAGCTAAATCTAACAATTTACCGGGGTAAGATGATTGCTTTTCACTTTCCATTTCTCCTAACGGATAAGGGTCATCTAACCCTAATATAATTTGATCCGTACCTTTTTGACGTCGCACCATCAATTCTAATGAAATAGTATCATGCACTAAAGTGTCAAAGAATATATTCGGATGCCCTAATGCTTTTCTGGGCCTTGTTTGCCCCTTGAAAAGATCAGGTCTTCCGTCAAAACCTTGGGTTCTTCTTCCGATATTTAGATGGTTTAATTGTCCGCCATGAGCGAAACAAACACGTATATCTGGATATTTTTCATACAACCCATCCAAGGTATAAAAATGGTAGGCATCAGCACACTGTGCTAACATCCAAATTAAATGAAAACGCCACGATTGATTCTCTAACTGAATAAATTTTTCGCCGTCATACGGATGAATCTCAATGGCCAATTTGTATTTATTGGCGAGTTCAAATATGGGAGCTGTTTCTTTATCAAATATGCCACGCCAAGTACCAATCGAATCCATATAATGAGTAGGAAGACAAAGAACTTGCATGCCCATTTCTTCAACACAACGTTCTATCTCCCAACAAGCGCCATCAATAAAACCCGCATGTACTACAAAACCGCAGGTAAATTTTGTTGGGTAATCTTGTTGCACCTTTGCATTAAAATCGTTTTGAAACTTTAACGCATACTTCATATCACGAATTCTAAGGCCATTGCCATACAATTGTGAAAGGTTTAATACCACGGCATGATCAATCTTATTGCGCTCCATCCACACCAATTTTTCATCTAAGAAAAAACTTGAATCAGTAACAGGGCGTTTCCATCCTTTTTGAAGCATATGTTGCCTATCTTCATCAATCCAAAAGATTTCTTTTTCTTTTAAATACGCTGGAATTTGCTCTGGATAAGGAAGCAAGTGTGAATGACCGTTTATTCTCATAGGGTAGTTTTTCAGTAACTTTTTATTCTTATTTAGGCGGATGCATTACCGAACCACAACTATCACAAGTTCTTAAAGATTCATTGGTATAAAATTTATCGAAAATGACTGGCATATCAGTTTCGATATTTTTCAGGGTAAAAGGTTCACTGTGAATTTTATTGTGGCAACTTTCACAAAACCAAGCCAAGCCATCTTCCATTCCTTCACTTCTTTTTTGCTCAATAACTAGCCCTATGGTATTGGGACCACGTTGCGGCGAATGCGGAATATTAGGAGGTAAATAATACACATCGCCTTCTCTGATATGCACATCTTTAGGTTCGCCATCAACAATCAATTTAAGCACAATATCGCCTTCAACCTGATAGAAAAATTCAGCGGTTTGATTCAAATGGTAATCTTTTCTTGAATTAGGGCCGCCAACTACCATGACTATAAAATCGCCATTATATATGGCTTTATTACCCACCGGTGGTTTTAGAATATCTCGATTCTCGTCAATCCATTTTTTAAAATTGATAGGGTTAAAAGATGTTTCCATATCGTACTTTTTAAGAATTTAATTTATGTTTTGTGTAATCAATACAAATATTTTTGGGCTCAGTAAAAAACCGCAACGCTTCAAGACCGCCTTCACGACCTACACCAGAATTTTTCATCCCACCAAAGGGCGTACGTAAATCACGCATTAACCACGTATTTACCCAAACTATGCCGGCTTCAATTTCATCTGCCATTTGGTGCGCTCTATTTAAATTTTGTGTCCATATGGTAGCTGATAAACCGTAGTTACTTTCGTTTGCTAAAGCTAAGGCTTCAGCATCAGTTTCAAATGGGATCAAGGTAACTACTGGTCCGAAAATTTCTTCTTGATTGGTTCTACAATCCATTGAAAGTCCTTCAATAACTGTTGGCTCAATAAACCAGCCTTCTTCATGTCCTTGAGGTTTTACAGCTTTACCACCGCATAAAAGGTTTCCGCCTTCTTTTTGCGCTAAATCAATATACTGTTTTATTTTATCAAAATGAGGTTTTGAAACTACTGCGCCAACTTGGGTATCTTCACTTAAAGGGTTGCCTACTTTTAAGGCTTTCGTGCGCTCGACAAAATCATTTTTGAACTTTTCATAAATCGATTTTTCAATCAATATTCGTGACCCACAAAGACAAATTTGACCTTGATTGGCAAAAGAAGATTTCAAGGTAGTCTCTATCATTTTTTCATAGTCACAATCTGCAAAAATAATATTGGGGTTTTTACCCCCCATTTCTAATGATAATTTTTTAAATAAAGGTGCTGCAATACTGGCTATGGCACCGCCTACTTTGGTGCTTCCGGTAAATGAAATGGCTTTTATTTGAGGATGCGCACTTAACACAGCCCCTGTTTTTTCGCCAAGACCATGAACAATATTCAATACGCCTTTGGGCAAACCAACTTCAATACAAATTTCAGCTAATAAAAAAGCGGTCATTGGGGTAACTTCTGATGGTTTCGCTACAACGGTATTGCCTGCTGCTAGCGCCGGAGCAATTTTCCATGTAAAAAGATACAAGGGTAAATTCCATGGCGAAATGCATCCTACTACACCTAATGGTTTTCGCAAGGTATAGTTGATAGCCGTACCTTTCATTTCATGCGCTTCTGATGAAAATTGCGTAATCGCATTTGCAAAAAACTTAAAATTACTTGAAGCCCTCGGAATATCAACTGCCTTAGCAAGCGCCAAGGGTTTTCCGTTATCAATAGACTCAGCCAAGGCTAAATCCTCTAAATTATCAGTGATTTTTTGAGCAATAGCTGAGAGGTACTCATGCCTTTTATCTGTAGTTAGATTCGACCATGCAGGAAACGCCTTTTGAGCAGCATCAATAGCCAATTGCATATCTGCTTCATCTGAATCAGGTGCTTCAGCATACACCAACCCTAAGGCAGGATTATATAATTTCAAATATGACCCTTTTATAGGTGCTGCAAATGCACCGTTGATATAGTTTAATATTCTTTTCATTTCAAAAGGTCAATAAAAATTAAGTACCATTGATTTTAATGGTATAATTGACAACAATTCAATAAAGATAAAATTTTAAGTTGGCTATAAATATACTTGAAGCCGTTTTAGTTGTTTTTATTTGAACTTGAAGAATTAAAATAAGTGTATACCTTTGATAAAGAATAACCACATTGGTAGAATACAAGAATAAAAATAAACGCACATGAAATATTTACTGATTATCGCAAGCTTTTTTATACTTATAGCATGTAAGGGTCAAACTACCGAAACCGTTACTAAAATTGATATTGAAACGTTGAAGAAAGATGCCATTGACAAAGATGTTCAATTGGTTGATGTACGTACCCCTGAAGAATATAAGCAAGGTCACATTGATGATGCCATCAATATCAATATTTCTGAACTTGAGGCTTTTAAAACGAACATTTCAACCCTAGACAAGAGTCAGCCTGTTTATATCTATTGCCACAAAGGCGGAAGAAGCAATAAGGCAAGTGAAATATTAAAGGCTGCAGGTTTTACTGAAATTTATGATTATTCAGGAGGATGGAGTCAATGGTCTGAGCAGTAAACCTCAGAAAAAATAGTGCCTTTTAGTTATTCCTTTTTTCTAAATCCGTAGGTGTTTTGACCAACAAAACTTTTTGGAAAACGATCATCGCCCGGAAAGCCTATTTCAATGGTACCACTATCTTCTGGTATATAATTGGTTTTAAAAATATAATCCCATAGGCTTAAACTGATACCAAAATTCACGCCGTATTTACCTTCTGGTAACTCATACGCATGGTGGTATAAATGCATGACCGGATTATTAATTAAATACTTCAAAGGGCCCCAAGTAATTTTAATATTCGCGTGGTTAAAATGACCTATGGTTATCGCGATAAAATGGACTATATAGGCATCCTTTGGTTCAAACCCAAATAAAATCATGACCGCAAAAGTCTTGAGGGGTTTGTACAAGATATTTTCCATCCAATGGTAACGTAAATGGGCAGCGAAGCCCATCTCTTTAACACTATGATGCACTTTGTGAAATTGCCAAAAAAAAGAAAACTTATGTAATAAGGTATGCGTAAACCATTGCACAAAATCTAACACTACAAAGAACACCACGAGTTGAATCCACTTTGGCCAACCTGATGGGTCAAACAAGGCTAAAGATTTATCAGTAATGCCCAAATCAGCAAAACCTAATTCTAAAAGTTTATAAAATCCGCTAATGGCAACTGAGAAAATGAAAAAATTAAAAAACATGTAAAAAGCGTCTAACCAAAAATCTTTTCTGAAAACAGATTGCTCTTTTCTCCACGGAACAAGAATCTCCAACAACCAAACTAATAATGAGATAAGAATGAGTCCGTAGAAATAATTATTTTCCCAATCAACCTCGAAAAAAATCATTTTTTTGGTCCAATTTACATTACCCAAAAAAGAATTAATAAAAGCGTCAATGTATTTATTCATAGCTATTGTAATATAGTAGTAATACTATCTTTTTCAAAGGGTAAGTCGTTAAAATAACTCCATTCTGACCATGAGCCGTCATAATTTTGCACATTGGTGTATCCTAACAATTGAGTCAGAATAAAAGTGGTTTGCGCTGAACGTACGCCCGAATGACAATAAGTAACGATAAGGTCATCTTTTGAAGGAGTTAAATTTCTATAGCGCTTTTCAAGTTCATCAATAGAACGTAATTTATGAGAACCATGAAAATCTATTGAACTTGCCCAATCAATATGTATACTACCTGGAATTCTACCCGCTTTTACAGCCCCTAATTTTTTTCGCTTGCCCGTAAATTCATCTTCAGTTCTGGTATCAATAAGTACCGGTTTATTTTCTGATTGCAATACGCCACTTAGCTTTTCACGATTGATTAGCAATTGCATTTTACTTGTTTCTGGGAATTCAAAAATAGTTGCTTCAACCAAAGTCTCATCTTTGGTTATCGTGCCCTTAGCGGCAACCCATGACTTTAGCCCCCCATTTAAAAGTTGTACTGATTCAAAACCATAATGATGAAGTACCCGCCATAATCTTGATGCATCACAACCTCCTCGATTATCATATACAATAAGTGTGTCATTATTGGCAATACCCAATTTTGAAAACAGTTTTTCAAGAGTTTCTTTTGAAGCCATCATACCTTTATACGGATAATCAATTGACTCAATATCACTTCGCCAAACAGACAAAGCATTTGGCATATGACCTTTTTGAAAGGCGTCTTTTTTTCTAAAATCTATGATTTTAATATTTGGCTTATCTAATGAACTTAACAAAGCTTCAACCTCAATACTATGCTTTGTAAATTGACTATGATTTTCAATTGCAAGAGGTTCATTTTTAAGAACTTGCTCGTTTTTATTTTTGCATGAAACAAGCACAAAAATGACACCTAAAAGAAGTTTAATTTTTGAGCTCATACCATTCAATAGCAGTTAAATTTTGACGGCGCCCTTTTTCAATTGGGGCATAATGAGTTGCTAAATAATCAACTATAATTTCTTCATTATCACCTAATTCCCAGAGGTTTTGGGTTTCTTGCATCCAACGTATAGTGGCACGCCATCTTTCTTTTGACATCCTATTCTGCGTGACTAATTTTGAAGAATGACAGTTGGTGCAATTATTCACTACAGTCATTAAACCTTTGTCATCAACAAATCCTGTTCGAATATGAATTCCGTTTTCAATTTTATCATATTCTTCCTCGCTCAGTTGAGCTTGATTGTCATTATTTACTGCTGTGTAGTTGCTTTTAGCAGAAGATTTAAAAGCAGATAAATTTGGATCAACCATCAAATAGATTAAGAAACTAGCTAAAATAGCAACGACTATAAAAACACTAAACATCAAAGTGTATAGTTTTTTTGCCGCATCTCTTACTTTTTCTTGTTTATTCATTACCCAACTTTAATTGCTATTCTGTGACAGGCATTGTTCAAGTATCCTTTCGGATTCCAACCTGGCAAAAGCATAGGTTGCGACTCTCCTTGTGCGTCAGTCGCTTTGGCCCAAACTTCATAATACCCTTCTTGAGGAAATTGAATTGCTGCTGAAAAATGTTGCCAAGCCAATCTATTTCTTGGTGCTTTCAACTCACATGACTGCCACGTACTACCAAAATCAATTGAGTAGCTAACCCTCTCAACTTCGAGTTCGCCTGCCCAAGCATGACCACGAATATTCAATGAATTTCCTTTTTTAATAATGGCTCCTGTTTTAGGATATGTTATCAAAGACTTTACGGGCATTGATTCAATAATGCACATATCTTCATCTTTTACTTTTTCGCCCGGAGCAACTGGTTTACACGGTACACGATAGGCCGTACCTGTCATTTTAGCACCATCATGCACTTTGTTTCGAACGCTTATTCTGTTAATCCATTTACCTGAAGCAGAGGCAGGAAAACCACCTGCGATTAAACGCAACGGATAGCCGTGAGCCAACGGAATATCTTTACCATTCATTTTGAACGCAATCAAAGTTTCATCTTGAAGTGCTTTTGCCATAGGTACTCCTCTTGAAATTGGTTCTTTTTTAGGATCCTTACTTAAATGCGTATCTGCTGCGTGATACCCAATATATACGGCATCATCTTTTATACCTATATCTTCTAGAACATCTTTGAGGCGAACTCCTGTCCAAGTTGCGCAAGAGACCGCACCAATCGTCCATTGATTTCCTTTAGCCGGCGGGTCAAATTCGCTTCTACCGTTTCCGCCACATTCTAAAGTTAGTTGGTAACTATGCTGTTTGAATTTGGATTTAAGCTCTGAAAGTGAATATGTTTTTTTTTGTTTTACTGATTCCCCATCAAATTCAATGGTCCAATTTTCGACATCAATGTTTTCAGGAATAATTCCGTTATTGCGAATAAACATGAATTCATTAGGTGTGATTTTATCATCTAAGAGATGTGCCTGGGCTTCCATATTCCACGGTTTGTTATTCAGAACAACCATTTCTTTGTTTTTACTGAACAATTTGAAAGGGTCAGGATCTTGAAGTCCTATTAAATTATAATTCTCCGGTATGGTTTTACCAAAAACAATTTCTGCCCCGAGTAAAGCAGAAAATGAAGCTAATGTTGATTTTGTTATAAATTTTCTTCTTTGCATTATGGGTAGGTAAGGTTTTGAATTTTATAGATAGCGCATAATAGACATATCATGTCGAACCTAAGATACAAACTAAATTAATTATGCATGTGTTTTTTGGCATCTCAGACCACATCTTTAATTCAAATAGTTACCTATATTTGCACACTCAATTTTAGCGCACGTGGCGGAATTGGTAGACGCGTCAGCTTGAGGGGCTGGTGGCCGCAAGGCCGTGGAAGTTCGAGTCTTCTCGTGCGCACTTAAAGTCAAGCATTTAGCTTGACTTTTTTATTTTATATAAAGAATTGCCGTGGAAGTTCCCCCGAAGCGTCGGGGTTCTCGTGCGCACTTAAAGTCAAGTCTAAATGTTTGGCTTTTTTTTGTTTCTCTTATTTTAAAGGATTAAAGTAAATCTTGCAATTAGTTTTTTAAGTTACATTTGAAATCGCACTTATATCAGAACCTGACCAAGACAAGAGCAAGAATGAATTTGCTTTTAATTCAAGGTCTTAAATTAAATACAGGAAATTTATGAAGAGAAAAGGTTTATACTTTATTCTGATTATTACAGGGATTATTTTACTCGGACATTTATGGAATCACCACTTATCTCAGAGGTTAAAGAAAGATGGCATTTTTACTACAGGTAAAATTATTGAATTAGAACATAGCAGACGCGCAAATTTTTCGTTGAATTATACCTATAATGTCGATGAGAAAATTTATGAAGGATCTGTTGCTTGTTCTTTTTTTAGATGTGAAAATGGTAAGAAAGGATGCAAAGGCAAAGAGGTTAATGTGATTTATTCGAAAAGTGATCCTAGTTTAAGTGACATAGATTTGGGTATTTACAATAATAAAAAAGGGAAACGTCTTTACTATTAACAAAGGATTTTTTCAATAGATTATTTAAAAACGGCAATGGTACTTCTTAGGACTTTAAATAAAGTTATTAATAATCAGCTTTGTGTCAAAAGACACAAAGTTCAACTATAATTGGTATTCAACATAAAATTTAAGACGATAATACCCCTCCGCATGAAGAAAAATCAGTAAATTCGTTTAACCTTTTTGCGAAAAGTATGAACAATGTTAAAAAATTCTTCAGTATCAGAGATTTAGAAAATCTCTCAGGTATAAAAGCGCATACCATTCGAATATGGGAAAAACGTTATAACCTTTTAACTCCTGAAAGAACTCCTACTAATATCAGAACATACAGTTTAGCTAGCTTACAAAAGCTTTTGAACATTACTTTATTATACAATTCAGGACATAAAATTTCAAAAATTGCTAAAATACCAGGCGCTGAAATCCCTATCTTAGTACAGGATATTGTTGCTGAAAAAAAAGCAAAAAATCATTCATTAAACGCCTTTAAGGTGGCTATGATCAATTTTGATCAGCGCATGTTTCTCAAAACCTTTGACGAACTTTCAGCGGTTAAATCATTTCGAGAAATTTTCAAAGAAGATTTTTTACCGCTTCTAAATGAACTAGGACTATTGTGGCAAACAGACGCTATTAGTCCAGCACACGAGCATTTTATTACAAGTCTCATCAAACAAAAATTGATTGGGGCTACAGAAACTCTTCAATATCAACAACCCACCAAAACTGATAAAGTCTTTGTTCCTTTTCTTCCTGAAAATGAAATTCATGAATTAGGACTGCTCTTTATCAATTATGAAATTGTTCTAAAAGGATACAAATCAATATACTTAGGGCAATCAATGCCTCTTGATACGCTTAAAGACGTATTAGATTACTTTGACAAAGTTTGTTTCTTATCCTATTTCACGGTATCGCCTAATAAAGATAAAATTGAAAGGTACGTTACTGATTTTACCAAAATGGTTCAAAATTATGAATCAGCTGAATTATGGATTCTTGGTAGACAAACCAAGTTCATTGAAAAAGAAAACATACCCAATTATATCAAGATATTTAATTCAATTGAAAAAATAACCGCCCAAATTTAATAGCATACTAGCCTAGCAAATGAATAAAAAAATTATAGTTATTGGTTCAGGCTTTTCTTCATTATCTGCTGCTTGTTACCTCGCAAAGGATGGTCATTCTGTTGAATTATTTGAAAAAAACAAAACTCTTGGGGGTCGATGTAGACAATTTATAAAAGACGGATTTACTTTTGATATTGGTCCTAGTTGGTATTGGATGCCTGATGTTTTTGAAAAATTCTTTAAAGATTTTGATAGAAAACGTGAAGATTTTTACGCACTTGATAAATTAAGCCCAGCCTATAAAATATTTTTCAAAGATGATGTCATCACTATTGGCGATACCCTAGATAAAATTTGTCTTGAGTTTGAAAGAATTGAAAAAGGAAGCGCCATTCACTTGCGAAAATTTATTAAAAAAGCGCAAAAGAATTATGAGATTGCGATAAATAAGGTAGTACTGCGCCCCGGTATCTCTCCTTTTGAGTTGGTTACCCCTGAAACAGCTATGCGCGTTGACCAATTTTTTAAAACCATTAGCACACAGGTTAGAAAGAAATTTAAAAACCCCAAATTGATTTCAACCTTAGAATTTCCGGTTTTGTTTTTAGGAGCTAAACCAAGTAACACCCCATCATTTTATAGCTTTATGAATTATGCTGATTTTGGTTTGGGCACTTGGCATCCTAAAGGCGGAATGTATGAAGTCATTAAAGCGATGAGCAGCTTAGCCAAAGAACTGGGGGTAAAAATTCATACCGAGAGTCCTGTTGAAAAAATACATGTAGAGAACGGAAAAACTACGGGCATTACTACAAAAAATAATTTCATTGCATCAGATGTAGTACTTAGCGGTGCTGATTATCATCATTCTGAATCTTTACTTGACGAAAATCACAGACAGTATTCTGAATCTTATTGGAATAACAAAACCTTCGCTCCTTCTTCATTACTATTTTTTATTGGTTTTGATAAAAAGCTTACCAATGTTGAACACCATAATTTGTTCTTTGATACAGATTTTAGCGTACACGCAAAGGAAATATACGATGCTCCACAATGGCCTAGCGATCCATTGTTTTACGTTTGCAATCCTTCCAAAACGGATCCAAACGTAGCCCCAGAAGGCTCAGAAAATCTATTCATTTTGATGCCATTAGCAACAGATTTAGAAGATTCTGATGCTTTGAGAGAACAATATTTTCACATGATAATGGACCGATTGGAAGAGCGATTGGGCACAGAAATACGCCCGCATGTGGTCTATAATCGGAGTTATTGCCGAAAGGATTTTGAAACAGATTATCACGCTTATAAAGGAAATGCGTACGGATTGTCGAATGTTCTCATGCAAACTGCTATATTAAAGCCGAGGATGAAACATCGAAAACTACAAAACCTATATTTTACGGGACAATTAACTGTTCCTGGGCCTGGTATGCCACCATCATTGATATCCGGAGAGATTGTCGCGGATTTAATCGAAAAAGAACATCGATTATGAAAAGTTTGTACGACAAAGTAAGCTATGACCTAAGTAGTCATTTAACAAAAAGCTATAGTACTTCTTTTTCAATGGCGATCAAGTTGATGCCTGTACATTTACGAAGAAAGATTTATGCCATCTATGGTTTTGTACGTGTGGCGGATGAAATTGTGGATACATTTCACGGATATGATCAGGCATTGATGCTCA
>CALFUL010000020.1 GCA_937929935.1 uncultured Flavobacteriaceae bacterium
GATTAGGGGAAGAGCGAGTGCTAGGCCTCTTAAAAATGAAGATTTTTCGTTAAATAAAATTCCTTTTAATGTAATTTTTGGCATAACTCTAAGATAAAAAAAAGCTACCCATTTCTGGGTAGCTTTTTCAAAAATAATTAAACTGTTACTTAAAACTTGTAGTTCAATGAAAGATTGAACATTGTACCTAATTGGCTAAAGTGATAACCATCATACGTCATTTGAGAATACCTTGAGTTGAATGTAATCAAATTCGCTTGCTCATCAATAGCAGTTAAACCACTAGCTTGAATTGTAGTATCATCAATTATTGATTGACCCGTAGCGTTTTTAGCTTTGAAGCTCCACTCTGGTAATACATTTAAAAGGTTGTTTATATTTAAAGCAATTGTGAATTTCTCAGTTGCATTAAAATTAACGCCTAAATCAGTAACAATTTTTGGTGTAAATTCTGTGAAAAGATTAGAATCTAAACCTTGTTGCTGAAAAGTAGTTTTACCAAATAATGTGTTGTTTAAAGAAACACCGAACTTATTGATGTCATAGTTAGCACCTAAAATCCACTTTGTTTTTGGTCTAGAAGTAAATAATAATGCTGCTTGAGTATCATTAAATACAGACTGTCCTGAATTAGCAACTAAAGGAATATCTTTAACCGCTCCGTCAAGTTCATTCTGAATGGTATAGTTACCAGACAAGTTTAAGTCTAATTTACCTTCTCCTAATTCAACACCTCTATAGCCAAGTACAACATCAATACCAGAAGTTCTAGTATCAATAGCGTTAGAGAAGAAACTTACATCACTTAAGTTGTTAGCAGCTAAAAGAATATCTAAAGGGTTATTTGCATCACCACTTGGACCAATCTCTGTTCCTAAAATAATTCTATCTTCAACAGCAATATTATAATAATCAAATGTGTATGATAATTTACCAGCTTTACCACCAAAACCAACGGTAAAATTATTTGATGTTTCTGCATCTAACTGTTCTATACCCAATAATTTTGCTTGAGTCGATACATTATTAATCAATCCACCTACCTGTATTCCTTGACCAGGAATAAAGCTATACTGTGCTTTTTGAGTATAAATTTGGTGTAGGGTAGGAGCTCTGAACCCAGAAGAAATTGATCCTCTTAACGTAAAGGCATCACTAACTTTGTAACGAGAACTTAACTTGTATACAAAAGCATTACCAAAATCTGAATAGTTTTCTGTTCTAATTGTACCGCTTAATAAGAAAGCGTCAGAAACATCATAATCTAAACTGAAATAACCACCAATATTGTAACGGTTAAATTTACCAGAGTTTTGAGGTGAAGCACCTGCAAATGAATCGGCACCACCACCATCATAAGATGCTAGTTCACCTTCAATAACTTCAAAAGTTTCAGTTCTAAATTCAGCACCCATACCAATACTAACTTTATCAGAAAGAATTCTTGAGATATCAATGTTACCAACATTATGAGAAAATTTAGTCCCACCTGGATCAAATGACTGCTGGCTATTTTCTCTGTATAATTGAGATCCTTCAGTGATTTCACCATCATCAATGATACCATCACCATCTGTATCAACCCATGTTGATGGAGAATATACTACGTTTCTGTTATGAGAATCATTCACTTTGTACGTTTGTAAGTTTCCACCAGTTGTGAAACTAGCATCAACATTCCAATCGTTAATAGTTGATTTAAAACCAACTGTAGCATTGTAATCACTTAATAAACCTTCGAAAGTTGGTACGTAACCGTCGTAACCACCAGCTGTTGTTGGGTTGTCACCAGGAAAGAAATCTGCTAAGTAAGGAAAAGCATCTACTGTTCTCCAATAAGGTACTCTGTAATTTGCAAAACTGTTAACTGACTTGTATACATAAGCTGCATTACCATATAGCGTAGTGTTTTCACTTAAGTCATAGCCCATATTAACAGAAAACTTAGCTGCTGCCGTTTCTGGAGAACCATTAATATTTCCACCATCAGGGTTTCTACCTAAAAACTCTTCAACAAATCCTAAATCAGCACCAAAACCTAGACCACCATCAGCTTCTGCTAATGCATTTACTGTTCCTGGTCTGTTTGCTAAATTTACTTTAGATAAATCAACTGTGTAGTTAATAAAGCCTTTATCTTCTCCAATTGAAGAACCATTATTAACTGCAACACCAATCATTTCACCATCACCTTCAGAAGTTATACCCGTTCTTAGTGTTACAGAACCATCATTTGGAGTGTCTTTAAGAATAATGTTCATTACACCAGCGATTGCATCTGAACCATACTGAGCAGAAGCACCATCTCTAAGAATTTCAACTCTTTTGATCGCATCTGTTGGAATAGCAGAAATATCAGCACCTGTTTCACCACGGCCCGGAGAGGTTTGTGTGTAAAGTAATGCAGATAAGTTTTTACGCTTACCGTTAATTAAGATCAAAGTTCTAGATGGACCCATGTTACGAATTTCATAAGGATCTAATAAAGAAGTCGCATCATTTACAGGAGTCTGAACAGTGTTAAACGATGGAATTCTATATTGTAAAGCTTTATCAAAAGTTGCTTGACCGGTAGATGTTAATTCTTTAACACCAACTACATCAACAGGTAATGGAGTATCTGCGTTACTACGTGGTGCAGTTCTTGAACCAACAATAATGAATTCATCTAATTGCATGCCTTCAGAAAGCTTTACGTTTATTGTAGATCTTCCGCCAACATTTTCTTCAACAGTAGTAAAACCAATATAGCTATAAATCAAGGTAGCACCTGCACCAGTTGTAATCGTGTAGTTACCATCAAAATCAGTTGTAGCACCATTAGAAGTTCCTTTTTCAACAATATTTACTCCTGCTAAAGCAACGCCATCTTGATCAGTTACATTACCTGTTATTGAACTTTGTATAGCAGAAAAATCACTAACTGTTGTAATAGATAGTCCTTCGGTAGTGCTGATTTTTTCAACCCTTGCTCTTTTTACTTTTTTAGGGTGAACAACATAGTATTTGTTACCTAAATACTCATAATCAAAATTAGTTTTAACCTCTAATTTTGTGATGATTTTTCCAAGGCTATTGTATTTGTACTCCTCAGGGTTCAAAATAGCACCAGAAATAACAACTGGGTTGTACGTGAAAAACACTTCGTGCGCTTCAGCGATTTCATTTAGAAAATCAGCTAGGGCAACATTTTTGTCTGCTGCTGAAGCATCTTTCTTTTCAGCTGCATTGATTGTAATTCCTATAAATAGGAACGCCAAAAACAGCAAATTTGTAATCTTTTTTACCTTCATAATGTTCAGTTTTTGTTTAAAAAGTTTTAAATAGAATAAGTCTATTGTCTTTTTGGACAATTCGGGTTCCTGTCGATTTTTCAATTGCTGACAAACAAATTTTTAAATTTTGATTGGGTATACCCCCAGATAATAATTGTTGTTTAAGTTCTTCATCAACGAATTCAACTTCAAGACCATACGCATGCTCGATGTTGGTCATTACCTCTTTAAGGCTAACATTATTAAACACATACGTGCCTTCACGCCATAAAGAATAGGGTAGTTCTTTGGTTACAACTTCATGCGTAACTTCATTATCATCTTTAGAGAAAGAGACAAACTCACCAGGTTTCATCTTTTTGGTAGTGCCATTATCTAATACCAAATGAATTGAACCTTCGTCTAACAAAACATCCGTTTTTTCTTCTCGAGTATTTACATGAAACTGTGTTCCGTAAACTTCAACCTTTAGATCTTTTGTGGTTACCCAAAATTTTGCTTTAGTATCAGGCATGGATTTTACTTTGAAATAAGCTTCTCCTTTTAATTCTATATTTCTAGGACTTTCTTTATTGTATTTTATTTCTGAATTTCCGTTTAATACAACTGAAGTTCCATCAGGCAACTTTAAATCTATAATCTCTCCAAAGCCCGTTTTACGTGTTACATCAGAAGAATCATTGATAATCATATTACCAAATACTAGAAAGAAAAAAACTATTGCTGCTGCAACAGTGTACTTTTTAATAGGAGTTGCTTTTCTTTTAAGCTTTACAATTTTAGAAGTGTTCTGAACACCAATGATATTTAACACGGCTTCTAATTCAGTCGATACCTTTGCTTCTGGTAATATGGTTTTATTAAATGCGATACCTACAATTATATCCTTAGCAGTATTCACAATTTCAATCTTATCCGGATTTTTACTAATCCATGAATTCCAAAACTCAAAATCATTTTGGTTGCTTTTATTAGCCCAGTTATTAAAGGACGAATCTTTTAAAAGAATCTCTAAAAGAGGTTGTTTACTTTCAGTCATATTATAATGGTTATTAGTAAAGAGACCTTTACTTTGAAATGATACCCTATTTTTTTAAAAAATTTTAAACTATTCGAAAAGCCTGTTTAGTAGCAGACGAATTGCTTTTAATTCGAAGCTTTGCAAAAGCCTTCTGCAGCGTGTTTAGAACACTTTGATAGGAGATGTTCATCACTGATGAAATTTCTTTAGTTGATAGGCCAGTGTAGAATTTTAAATAAATACATTCTCGTTCTCTTGTTGACAAACTATTAAGTAAATGCTTTAATGTTTGAACCTTAATGCTTATAATTTCTTGTTCAATGAGTAACTCTTCAGCTGAAAATTCAAAAACACCAGAATTTTCAAAAACATCATCATAAGTAGTAAATTTTCTTTCCTTTTTCAAATGTTTTAAAAGCGCTCTTCTGAAGGATACAAAAAGATAGGATCTAATATGAACTATATCACCTATGTTTTTACGATTATCATATAAATAAACAAAGAAGGTTTGTAGGCAGTCTTCTGTAATTGTAGGGTTGCCAGAAATTTTGAGTCCATAGTTATGCAACTGAGTATAATAGGTCTTAAAAAGGGTGGAAAACGCATTTACATCGCCTTCAACAAATAAATGCCATAAAGACTTTTCAGATGAATCGTTCATTAACTAAATTTTGGAAACTTCTCAAGTTATTAATTTATATTAATAAAATGTTAAAAAAATAAATAATAATTAGCTTTCCTGCACTTTATTAACATTCAAAGAAAGGGGTTTAACTTTAAGATTGCATTTTTAGCAATTCTATTTTACGTAGTTCTTACCAGATATCTATGAATTAAATGCCATACATGATCGTTTACTTTGCAATAGAATTTAATTCAAAGAACTATATTTGCGCTCAAATTAAACATCAGATGAAAGCAGGTATTGTAGGTTTACCCAACGTAGGAAAATCAACCCTTTTTAATTGTCTCTCAAATGCAAAAGCGCAGAGTGCTAATTTTCCTTTTTGTACCATTGAACCTAATATAGGAGTGGTTAACGTTCCTGACGCTCGTTTAGAGAAGTTAGAAGAATTGGTCGTTCCTGAAAAAGTGATTCCTGCTACTGTTGAAATTGTTGATATTGCCGGTTTGGTAAAAGGAGCAAGTAAAGGAGAAGGCTTGGGCAATCAATTTCTTGGTAATATTCGTGAAACTGATGCTATTCTACACGTTTTAAGATGTTTTGATGATGACAATATTGTTCATGTTGATGGTTCTGTAGATCCAATACGAGATAAGGAAACAATTGATATGGAGCTGCAGTTGAAAGATTTAGAAATTGTAGAAAAGAAATTTGAAAAAGTTAAACGTGCTGCAAGAACAGGAAATAAAGAAGCTCAGAAAGAGGAAGTTGTTTTATTAGCTATAAAAAATGCCTTAGAAGCAGGTATTTCAGTTCGCGCTGTTGAACTTTCTAAAGAAGACAGAGATGAATATGCAAAGCCATTACAACTGATTACTGATAAACCGGTAATGTATGTATGTAATGTAGATGAGGGGGCTGCAGTTAAAGGTAATGACTATGTGACAAAAGTAAAAGAGGCGGTGGCCCATGAAAATGCTGAAGTAATTGTTTTGGCGGTTGGCACTGAGGCTGATATAACAGAATTAGAAACTTATGATGAGCGTCAAATGTTTTTAGAAGATTTAGGCTTGTCTGAACCAGGTTCTGCGAAATTGATTCGCGGGGCGTATAAGTTATTGAATTTAGAAACTTATTTCACTGCAGGTGAAAAGGAAGTCCGTGCGTGGACTATTCCGGTAGGAGCAACTGCTCCGCAATCTGCAGGTGTAATTCATACCGATTTTGAAAAAGGATTCATTCGTGCTGAAGTAATTGCATATTCAGACTATGTTGAATATGGTAATGAAGCAAAAGTAAAAGAGGCCGGAAAAATGCGTGTAGAAGGCAAAGAGTACATTGTCAAAGATGGCGATGTGATGCATTTTAGGTTTAATGTGTAACGCGCTTCGCTCGAAAAGCACAAAATTCAAATACCAAATTACCTGTTTTACCGCTCGATTCTTTTTTTTTTTTGGAATTTACTATTTGAGTATTAGAAATTAAGAATGAAATGAGTAACTATCAACAATACTCTGACTTCATTGTTAATTACTTTATAACCTAGGGGTTTTATTTTTTTTGAAGTAGTCTTATCTTAGCCTTTCTCTTGAAACCCCTATAAATGGCAGAAAACTCCCAATATACTGAAGATAACATTCGTTCGCTTGATTGGAAAGAGCATATTCGAATGCGTCCTGGTATGTATATTGGTAAGTTGGGTGACGGTTCTTCTGCCGATGACGGCATCTACATCCTATTAAAAGAAACCATTGACAACTGTATTGATGAGTTTGTAATGGGCGCTGGTAAAACTATTGAAATTCGAATTAAAGATGGCTTGGTTAAAGTTCGTGATTACGGGCGTGGTATTCCGCTAGGAAAAGTGGTTGACGTAGTTTCTAAAATGAACACAGGGGGTAAATATGACTCTCGTGCGTTTAAGAAGTCAGTTGGTTTAAACGGGGTAGGTACAAAAGCCGTAAATGCACTTTCTAGTTTTTTTGAAGTACAATCTTCTCGTGATAACAAAATCAAGACAGCAGAGTTCAGTCAAGGTAATCTGGTAAAAGAAGAAGGGCCAGATGAATCTTCTCAGCGAAAAGGTACCAAGGTGTCTTTCCGCCCTGATGAAGCTATTTTTAAAAACTATAAATTCCGAAATGAATATATAGAGCGAATGCTCAAAAACTATGTTTACCTGAATCCTGGTTTGACCATTGATTTTAACGGTACAAAGTTTCATTCTGAAAATGGATTAAAAGATCTTTTAGAGGATAATAACAATACTGAAGACTTTCTGTATCCTGTTATTCATTTAAAAGGGGATGATATAGAAATTGCTATAACGCATAGTAAAACGCAGTATAGTGAAGAATATCATTCTTTTGTAAATGGCCAGAACACAACTCAAGGGGGTACCCACCAAACTGCATTTCGTGAAGCTTTGGTAAAAACAATTCGCGAGCACTACGGAAAGAATTATGACCCATCTGATATACGTAAATCTGTTATTTCAGCCATTGCTATAAAAGTGATGGAACCTGTTTTTGAAAGTCAAACAAAGACCAAATTAGGTTCAACCGATATGGGAGGCAAATTGCCAACAGTCCGTACATATATTAATGATTTTGTTGGCACGTATCTCGATAACCATTTGCATAAAAACCCTGAAGTTAAAGATGCATTACAGCGTAAAATAATTCAGGCAGAACGTGAACGAAAAGAACTTTCAGGTATTCGTAAATTGGCCAAAGATCGGGCGAAGAAAGCAAACCTTCACAATAAAAAACTACGTGATTGCCGTATTCACTTAGGCGACACTAAAAAAGATAGAAACTTAGAGAGTACCCTTTTCATAACTGAGGGTGATTCTGCATCTGGTTCTATTACCAAATCACGTGATGTAAATACGCAAGCAGTATTTAGTTTAAAAGGTAAGCCGTTGAATTCTTACGGACTGTCTAAAAAGATAGTCTATGAAAATGAAGAGTTTAATCTGTTACAAGCAGCATTAAACATTGAGGAGTCAATGCAAGATTTACGATACAACAATATTGTAATTGCAACTGATGCTGATGTTGATGGTATGCACATACGTTTGTTGTTGATTACTTTCTTTTTACAATTTTTTCCAGAATTGATAAAGGAGAATCATTTATATATTCTACAAACCCCTTTATTTCGTGTGCGTAACAAGAAAGAAACAATTTATTGTTATAGTGATGAGGAGCGTAGAAATGCCATACAAAAACTAACCGGAAAACCAGAAATTACACGCTTTAAAGGTTTGGGTGAAATTTCACCTGATGAATTTGTACATTTTATTGGTGATGATATTCGTTTAGAACCTGTTATGCTTGATAAAGCAATGTCTATAGAAGAATTATTGAGCTTTTATATGGGTAAGAATACCCCAGACCGTCAGAAGTTCATTATTGAAAACCTAAAAGTAGAAATTGATTTAGTAGAAGAAATAGAAGAATAACCAAACCTAGTAAAAACTTAAAAACAGGGAAGTTCCTTTATGGAAGAGAACGATGAAGATATAATACCCGCAGGGGATGAAGGCACATCAAATGAAGATTCAGGTGATGGCCTTAATGAAGACCAATCTAATGATGAAACTATAATACCTTCTGAAGATGAAGAAGGATTTTTTGATTCAGAAGAAAATGTAGAAGACCTTGAAGATGATGCTTTAACCAAGGTAACGGGTATGTATAAAGAGTGGTTTCTTGACTACGCTTCATACGTAATCTTAGAACGTGCTGTACCTGCCATTGAAGATGGCTTTAAGCCCGTGCAGCGTAGAATTATGCACGCGCTTAAAGAATTAGATGATGGGCGTTATAACAAAGTAGCCAATGTAGTTGGGCATACCATGCAGTACCACCCACACGGTGATGCAAGTATTGCTGACGCCATGGTGCAAATGGGTCAGAAAGACCTATTGATTGATACACAAGGTAACTGGGGTAATATTCTTACCGGCGATAGAGCTGCAGCATCAAGATACATTGAAGCACGACTTTCTAAATTTGCTTTAGATGTTGTTTTTAGTCCGAAAATTACTGAGTGGCAACAATCATATGATGGACGAAAAAAGGAGCCGGTAAATCTTCCGGTAATGTTTCCATTATTGTTAGCGCAAGGGGCTGAAGGTATAGCTGTAGGGCTTTCGACAAAAGTACTACCGCATAACTTTCTTGAACTTATTGATGCCTCAATAAAGCATTTAAAGGGGCAACGATTTAAAATATATCCAGACTTTCCTACTTCAGGAATTATTGATGTTAGTAATTATCAAGATGGGGTACGCGGCGGAAAAATTCGAGTACGCGCTAAAATTTCTACTTTAAATAAAAATACAATTGTTATTAATGAGATTCCTTATGGTACGAATACATCGTCTTTAATTGATTCCATCCTTAAGGCAAATGACAAAGGGAAGATAAAAGTTAAAAAGGTGGAGGATAATACTGCTGCCGATGTTGAGATTTTGATTCATCTACCTTCAGGAATATCCCCAGATAAAACTATAGATGCGTTATACGCTTTTACATCATGTGAATCTTCAATCTCTCCTTTAGGATGTATTATTGAAGATAATAAGCCACTTTTTATAGGGGTCACAGAAATGCTGAAACGTTCTACGGATGCCACTGTAGAATTATTGCGTCAGGAACTTGAAATACAGTTAGGTGAGTTAGAAAGTCAATGGCATGCAGCATCGCTAGAACGTATTTTTATTGAGAATAGAATTTACCGCGATATTGAAGAAGAAGAAACTTGGGAAGGTGTTATCAAGGCAATAGATAAAGGCTTAAAGCCGCACACCAAACATTTACGAAGACCAGTTACAGAAGAGGATATATTACGATTGACAGAAATCAAAATCAAGAAAATATCTAAATTCGATTTAGGTAAAGCGCAGCAACATCTTGATAATTTAGAAGAGAAAATTGCAGAAGTAAAGAATCACTTAGCGAACCTGGTTGATTACGCAATTGCCTATTTCAAAAGACTAAAAGACACCTACGGTAAAGGAAGAGAACGCAAGTCTGAAATCAGAATTTTTGATGATATTGAAGCTACCAAAGTGGTCATGCGAAACACAAAACTTTATGTAAATAGAGAAGAAGGTTTTGTAGGCACCTCTTTAAAACGCGATGAATATGTGACTGATTGTGCTGATATTGATGATGTTATTGTCTTCACGAAAGAAGGTAATATGATGGTCACTAAGGTTGACTCTAAAACCTTCATTGGTAAAAATATTATATACGTTGCTGTTTTTAAGAAAAAAGACAAACGTACCACCTATAATATGATTTATAAGGATGGTAAAGGCGGACCTAGTTATATTAAACGTTTTAATGTAACCAGCATAACTAGAGATAAGTTATACCCAATGGGCTCTGGCAAAGCAGGTACTGATGTGCTTTATTTTTCTGCCAACCCTAATGGAGAAGCTGAGGTTATTACTGTATTACTGCGCCAAGTAGGAAGCGTCAAAAAACTCAAGTGGGACCTCGATTTTTCTGATGTAATGATTAAGGGTAGGGGGTCAAAAGGAAATTTGGTAACCAAGTATTCTGTAAAAAGAATAGAATTAAAAGAGAAAGGGCTTTCAACACTTAAACCTCGTAAACTTTGGTTTGATGATACTGTACAAAGACTGAATATAGATGAACGCGGAGAGTTACTGGGCGAGTTCACAAGTGAAGATCGATTGCTTATTGTTGATCAAAAAGGTGTTATTAAAACAGTAACACCAGAATTAACTTTGCGATTTAGTGATGAAATGATTGTACTCGAGAAGTGGGAACCTGAAAAACCAATAGCTGCGATTTACTTTGAAGGTGAAAAAGAAATATTTTATGTGAAACGTTTTTTAATCGATAATCCAGATCGAGTAGAGTCGATTATTACAGAACACCCAAAATCATATTTAGAAAAAGTCTTTACAGATCATCGACCTAGAGTTGAGATTGTTTTTGGTAAGAAGCGAGGAAAAGATAGATTAGATAACCTAGAGATAGATTTAGAACAATTTATTTCAATTAAGGGTATATCAGCCATGGGTAATCAACTTACCAAAGACAAAGTTTTAGAAATCAATGCTTTAGAGCCATTACCATATCAAAAACCAGAACCAATTGAGACTAATGAAATTGAAGTTGTTGATGAAGAAAACGTGGTGACTCAAGAACTTTCAGTAGAACCTGCCAAACCTGAAAAATTGCGTACTGAAAAACCAAAGAATACCCTTAAAGATAAATTAGATAATGATGATGAAGGTCAAACAACTTTGTTTTAAAGCATGAAGAATTTTTTTACTGAATTTAAAAATTTTGCGGTTAAAGGTAATATGGTTGATATGGCCATTGGTATTATAATTGGTGCTTCATTTAATGCCGTTGTAAATACTTTAGTCAAAAAAATAATTTTGCCTCCATTATCAATTTTAACGGGTGGATTAGATTTTTCAGAGCTAAAATTTGTGCTTCAAGAAGGCAATGAGTTTCTACCTGAAGTAGCCATTGGTTACGGCGATCTTTTCAATGTGCTTATTGACTTTTTAATTATAGCACTGACTATTTTTATGGTTATCAAGGGTATGAATCGTTTTAGAAATGAAGCAGAAGATATTACCAATGACAAAGTAGAAACGCCTAAAGATATTGAGTTACTTTCTAGAATTGAACACTTACTTGAAGAGCAGAACAAACTCTTAAAACAAAACAATGGTTAGCACTCTGTTGAATCATTCTTTCTTAACGCTGCTTAAAAGCCACAAAACGTTTAACAAGTTGTTTGATGGTTTGCGGAATACTTATATTTACAATTCTTAAAACTCTCAATGGATTTAACTAACCCGCTCATTTATGGAGCACCTGCTTTTATTGCTTTTATTTTAGCTGAAATAGCCTACAGTCATTCGCATGATAATAAAGAACTTTATGTTTGGAAAGACTTTTTGGCAAGCGGTGCAATGGGTATTGGCTCAGCCATTATAGGCCCGCTATTAAAAGTAACCTTATTAATTGTTGTATTTAATTGGGCTTTTGAATTGTTTAATCCGGTTGTAGATGTTGCAACGGGGGCGCGTAGAAATATATTGGGTTATAATACATTTGGTTTTGAATGGTATATCTTTTTACTAGCACAATTAGCTGATGATTTTACCTATTATTGGTTTCATCGCGCCAATCATGAAATAAGAGTTTTATGGGCAGCTCATATAGTACATCATTCATCAGATCATTTTAATTTAGGTACCGCCATTCGTAATGGTTGGTTTACATTATTATACAAACCTTTCTTTTATATGTGGATGCCTGCCATTGGTTTTCCTGTAGAAATTGTGATTTTTGCTTTGGCTATTGAATCTTTTTGGCAATTTCAATTACACACACAGTATGTACCCAAGATGGGATGGATTGAAAAGATATTTAATACCCACACAATGCATCAAGTGCATCATGCACAAAATGTTGAGTATTTAGATAAGAATCACGGTGGTTTTTTAAACTTTTTTGATAAAATATTTGGTACATGGAAAGAGTTAGACGATGATACTGAAGTTAAATTTGGTGTAATTCATGCGCCTGAGTCGTATAACCCTCTGGTTATTCTTACCCACGAGTATAAGGATATATGGAACGACATGAAGAAATCGCCAAAATTGAAGCATAAGTTTATGTATGTATTTGGGCCTCCAGGATGGAGTCATGATGGAAGTACCATGACCGTTAAACAACAGCAGCGTTTGTTTGAAGCTCAAAAGAACGCCAATCCTGAAATGACTTTTCAAAGACCTAACTAAATTATTCTGGTCGGGGTATGGTAATAACCACTACTGATGATTCATCGCCATTAGCAGCTTCATAGGTAAATTCACAAGAAATAATACTATTATCTAAGCCCCAGCAATATCCATTTGATACCGTAAGCGAATTACCACTTCTATTTGTTAAGAGTGATAGTTTTCTTGTATTAGGTTCTTCATAGTTCCATTCTGTATCTTCAGGAAGTTTCCATCTAGATTGTAAAATTAAATTACCGCTATTAGGTACGCTACCGTTGAATGTGACTTGTAAACTCGCTAGACCATTCACATCATTTGGCGGACCGCAAATTTCTCCGACATTATCCCAACTTAAAACAACAGCTGACACAATACTATCGCCTGTTGCAGCTTTGGGTTCTTTGTCTTTTGTACAAGAAAGGCTTACAATCAATACTATAAAGAATACATACTTTTTCATTTGCAGGGTTCTTTAAAATAATTGTGAAAATAATCATTCACAAAATTTGACCTTAAATATACAAACCAAGCACGAAAATTCTTAATTAAAATAATGTTAATTCTTCAAATTAGGCTAAAATTAGCCATGACACCTTAATTATGGAGTACTATTTGTATGTATTTAATCTTCAGAAGGCACTTCTTTTATTTCAGACTTGGTATTCTTTTTCATCCTTAAATCTAAGAACTCGACTAGTAATGAGAAGGCTATTGCAAAGTATAAGTATCCTTTTGGTATAACTCCAACTTCGTTACCAAATACTACAAGATGACCTATATGTGCTGCTTCAGTAATAAGCATAAATCCTATTAAAATTAAGAAAGAGAGTCCTAATATTTGAATTGAAGGGTGCTTGTTCACAAATTCGCCAACTGGGTTTGCGAAAAGCATCATTATAACTACTGAAATAACAACGGCAATAATCATTAAAATTAAAGCATCATTTGGGTTAGGAGAAATACCATTGGTCATACCAATTGCAGTTAAAATAGAATCGAATGAAAATACAATGTTTATCATGGTAATTTGAATGATGGCTTTAGTCAATGTGTCAGATCTTCCCTTTTTCACTTCAACTTCATCATGACCTTTATGTTCAACTTTTTCGTGAATTTCACGTGTACTTTTGTACAATAAAAAGAGTCCCCCAACAAATAAAATCAATGCTTGCCCGCTGATACCTCCAGAAATCCAATCCATATCAAAAACCCAAAAAGGTTTTTTCATAGCCGTTAGCCATGTAATACCAAATAATAATACAATACGCATAACCATTGCTAAAACGAGTCCGATACTTGTTGCCTTTTTGCGTAGCTTTTCAGGTAATTTACCTGCGGCAATTGAAATAAATATGATGTTATCAATACCTAAAATAATTTCTAAAAAAGTAAGTGTTAATAGGGCGATCCAAGCATCTGGGTTAGCGAAAATTTCGAACATAATACAAGAAGATTAGTGGTTATTTAGTTTTAATGACGGTTCCTTTTTCCTTTTTAGCTTTACCTACAAAGCTATATTCAAAAGTATAGGAATTATCTTTTGTTGACAATATTTTAAAATGAATAGGTTTTTCTTCAGCTCTATTTTTAGGATTCAAATTTTTACCAATGTACTCGCAATCATTGATCCATCGAATTGAAAATGAATCTATTTGTTTTTCAAAATAGTTGATTTCTAAATCATCTTCACGAACAAAGGTTGTGCTTACTTCTTCGCCATCAATAATTGAAGTAAAACTAAATTCTCCGTTTTTAAAATCTTTACAATTGCGTTCTGAAGTATTGCAACCAGAAATTACAAATAAGAAAAAGGGATATAGGATGATTTTTAGATTCATTACTGCAAAATAATAAAAAGGTAAAGAGCATTCATAGCTTTAGTGTTATTTTTGACTAAAGTTTTACAGTGGTTATGATTTCAAAAAATAAATATGATGAAATTAGAGAAGATTCTATTACAGGTAGGTATGTGAGCCTTGATCACGTGATGCCGTTTTACATGAATAAGTTAAAAAATGATGCCATAGAAGTTCTCGGAAAATCAGTTGAAGAACGTCTTATTCATTGTGTTACTATGGGTTCAGGGCCTATTAAAATTTTGATGTGGTCACAAATGCACGGTAATGAGTCAACCACCACAAAAGCAGTTTTAGATCTTCTTAATTATTTAAAAACCGATCAGCCTAACGCTAAGCTTATTCGTAGTACTTGTACCCTTAAAATACTACCAATCTTAAACCCTGATGGGGCTCATGCGTATACTCGTGTCAATGCGAATCAAATTGATTTGAATAGAGATGCTCAAGATAGGTCACAACCTGAGAGTTTGATATTACGTACTTTATTTGATTCTTTTCAGCCTGATTATTGTTTTAATTTACATGACCAGCGTACCATATTTAATGTGGGCAAAAGCTCGAAACCAGCAACAGTTTCTTTTTTAGCACCTGCATTTAATGAAGTTCGCAGCATCAATGACAATAGGAGAAAAAGCATGCAACTTATTGTGGCCATGAATCAACAATTGCAAAAATTGATTCCGGGTCAGGTAGGACGTTATGATGATTCTTTTAACGCAAATTGCGTTGGCGATACTTTTCAAATGCAGGGGGTGTCAACCATACTTTTCGAAGCAGGGCATTTTAAAGAAGATTACAAGCGAGAAAAAACAAGAGCATATATTTTTCAAGCAGTACTGATGGCTTTACACACTGTTTCAGAAAGTAATTTAGAAGAATTCTCATCTGATGACTATTTTGAAATTCCTGAAAATCAGAAATTGTTTTTTGATGTGCTCATTCGTAATGCGAATAAAGTAAACACGAAGTATACTAATGATATAGGCGTCTTATTTAAAGAAACTCTTGTTAATGAAGAGATTCAATTTATTGCTCATATTGAAAAGATGGGCGATTTATCAAACTTTTTTGGTCATAAAAATTATGATTGCACGCTTGAAAAAGATTGCATTGAATTGAAAAAGAGCGACCTATGGAAAAGCATATGATTTTGAATTATTTATTACAAAACATCGTTTTTGTTGCATTTTTGTTGTAAAAAGTCAATTTTCATTGAATATTTTTCTTCTTTTCACTATTTTTACATTAAATATTTTTTTATGGCAAAAGTTAAATTAGACGATATTGATCACCAGATTTTAGACATGTTGATTGATAATACAAGAACTCCATTTACTGATATAGCGAAGAAACTTTTGATTTCAGCTGGTACCGTGCATGTTAGAGTAAAAAAGATGGAGGAAGCCGGAATCATAAAAGGATCCTCATTAACCTTAGATTATATAAAATTAGGATATTCATTCATTGCGTACGTAGGTATCTTTCTTGAAAAAACGCATCAGACAAAATTTGTTTTAGAGCGTTTACAGCAAATACCAAACGTGACAGTAGCTCATATTACAACAGGTAAATTCAATATCTTTTGTAAGATTCGCGCCAAAGATACCAACCATGCTAAAAATATCATTTTTGAGATTGATGATATCGATGGTATAAGCAGGACTGAAACAATGATTTCTTTAGAAGAAAGTATTAACGACAAGAAAAGATTAATGCATTTCATTTTTAATGAGTTATAAAAGAATGAAAACATCAGATTTAAATACAGATCATTACAATTCATATTACCAGCAATATATTGATAAAGTCAGAGATGCAGATTTGCTCGATATTTTACAAAAGCAAGCTGCCAACTTTCCAAAATTTATTGAGAATATTCCTGAGGATAAAATGAACTATAGTTATGCTGAAGGCAAATGGTCAGTTGCCATGGCTTTGCAGCATATCATTGATACTGAACGAGTTTTTCAATATAGGGCGTTGCGTTTTTCTAGACATGATAAAACGCCTTTACCAGGTTTTGATCAAGATTTATTTGTTGCTGAAGTTGATGTGAGTGGTAAATCAAAATCTGACTTTATAGAAGAGTATAATGCAACACGTAATGCAACCATATCACTTTTCAAAAGCTTCAATGATGAAACATTAAAACAACACGGAATTGCAAGCGATGCACCCTCAAGTGTTGCTTCACTAGGGTTTATTATTGGCGGACACCAAAGACATCATCGAGATATTATAAGAGAAAGATATTTTTAGTCTTGATTTGACTCTTCGTCAGCCTCATCATGTGAATTGAATTCTGATTCTATTTCTTTCGCTTCAGCTTCTTCTAGAACAGCCTCTTCAGTGATTTCTAATTCCTTTTCAATTGAATCTTCAAAATTTGAAATAAAGTCAGAAAGGCTTTTGCTAATTTTTACTAAATAAAGTGTTTCAGGAGTTTGAATTTCAACAGCTTCAATGAAATCTCCTTTTGCATTTCTAAAGGCAATGATATCATTGTCTCCGTATCCGTCAGGATATGTTTCAATTAGAAGCGTCGCTAATTCTCGGTCTAACTTCTTGTAGTCTACTAGTTTACGTAGCATAGTTGGTTGATTTGGTTATTTAAATCTAAACTATGTTTTTTCTACGTTCACACATTAAAAGAGTTGTAAATACTCTTTTTTAGTATATGAAGCTAGGCATCTTTGTAGTGTGTAAATGCTGCGGCATATAAATGATCAGGAATTTGAACATCAATTACAGGCTTTCCTATTTCTCTTATTAGGGCGTAATTAATGCTTCCGTGTGAGTTTTTCTTATCATATCTCAGAAAGTTAAGAATGTGCTCAATATCAGTTTCACTAAATTCTATTTTACCATATCGTGCTGTGAAAGTTGCCGTTATATCTTCAAGTTCTTCTTTTTTCAGCCCCAATAGTTCATTAGAAAGATACGCCTCTAAAATCATGCCCACGGCAATGGCTTCGCCATGCAATAATGTTTCTTTTTCTTGATTTATTAAAAAATAAGATTCAATGGCGTGGCCCAGTGTGTGGCCGAAATTTAAAATTTTTCGATGACCTTGCTCGGTTGGGTCTTCTAAAACAACCTTGTTTTTAATAGCTACTGAACGTCCTATAATTTCATCAAGGTTCGAAAAATCATGCACTTCTTTTAAATCATTCCAATAATTTGCATCTTGAATCAAACCATGTTTTAAGATCTCTGCAAACCCGCTATTCAATTGTCGCTCTTCAAGGGTTTGTAAAAATTCAGAAATGATTAAAACCATTTTTGGTTGATTAATAACTCCAATTTGATTTTTTAAAGGTCCTAAATCAACACCTGTTTTGCCACCTACTGAGGCATCTACCATTGAAAGTAGGGTAGTGGGTACGTTTATAAAATCAATTCCTCTTTTAAAAGTTGAAGCAACAAAACCACCCAAATCAGTAATGACGCCCCCCCCTAAATTTAGAATCAAACTTTTACGATCTGCATCAAGTTCAGATAGTGCTTGCCACAAATTAACGCAGGTTTGAATATTCTTATTTATCTCGCCTGATTCAATTTCAAGTACTTCAAAATGATGGTCGCCTTTAATTGATGCCATAAAATCTGGCAAGCATTTTTCATAAGTGTTTTCATCAACTATAATAAATAATGAAGAATGAGAAGCTTCATCAAGATATTCATTCAAACTTTGAATTGCCTGCTGGTTAAAATGAATGGTATATGAATCAGTGGTTATCGATTGCATTTGTTTACTTTAAATGGAATTCAAAAAATGTCAATAAGACTGCAAAATAAAGTTAATTTTTTGTCTAATGAATAAATAGGTGTTTTTATCTTTACGGTCTTAATAAATCAATATTAAATGAATCGATTTTTTGATAATACCGCAACCGCATTTGCTTTAAAAACGGACTCAGAATTAGAGCGTGCGTATTTTCTTTTCAAAATGATTGCAAATGAGCCATTGGTACGCATTGGTACAGCAATGACCAATTTTGCTTTAAAGGCCAATTTGCCGGTTGAAGGATTGATTCGAGCTACTGTGTTTGACCACTTTTGTGGTGGAGTTAATGAAGAAGATTGCCTGCCCATAATTGATAAAATGTATGGTAGTAAAGTTAGTTCAGTCTTAGACTATTCAGTAGAAGGGCAAGAAGGCGAAGACCCACTTGATGATGCCTTAGAAAAAATAGTAAAAATTTTAGATTTTGTTAAGGAAAGAGAAGCTATACCGTTTGCTGTTTTTAAACCTACTAGTTTTGGCAGATTTGCTTTGTATGAAAAAAAAGGTAAAGGAGACGAACTAACCAACGCTGAGGAACAGGAATGGAAACGCGTTGTTCAACGATTTGAAACCGTTTGCCAAAAAGCATATAATCTTGATGTTTGTTTATTGATTGACGCAGAAGAAAGCTGGATGCAAAATGCTGCCGATGAATTGTTAGAAAATTTAATGCGCAAATATAACCGCGATAAAGCGTTGATTTTTAATACCCTTCAAATGTACCGATGGGATCGTTTAGACTACTTAAAACAATTGCATAAAAAAGCCAAGTCTGAGGGTTTTCATATTGGTATGAAGGTAGTTCGTGGTGCTTATATGGAAAAAGAAAATGATCGTGCTGCTGATTTGGGTTATAAAACACCTATTTGTAAATCAAAATCAGCTACTGATGAAAATTTTGATGCAGCTATTGTTTATATGGTTAATAATTTAGATACCATTTCTTTATTTGCTGGTACGCATAATGAAGAGAGTTGTTATCGTCTTATTGAATTAATGAAAGAGAACAATATTGGTACATCTGATGAACGGGTTTGGTTTGGTCAATTGTTTGGTATGAGTGACCATATCTCTTTTAATTTAGCTGAACAGGGTTATAATGTTGCGAAATATCTTCCGTTTGGACCAGTAAAAGATGTGATGCCCTATTTGATTCGCAGAGCTGAAGAGAATACTTCAGTTGCGGGTCAAACTACGCGAGAATTATCCCTCTTAAAAAAAGAAAGAAAACGTAGAAAAATTTAATGTTGATTCAGTTTTGCGATAAAGATTTTATCCTTACAATTTTCTATTTCTAGAGTTACTTTTTGTTCTTCAATTTCTCTTTCAACCACAAAGCGTTTGCAGGGTTCTTTTTTAGTGTCACTTTCGCCAAAAAGTACATCGCCATCAATTAAAAACTGTTTTAAATAAAGGGTGTCAATGTCTTTGTTTTCGAGACGTGCTGATATTTCATCAGAGAACGTCATGGGCTTTAAACGCATGTTTTTGAGTACTCTGCAGTTGGGTAAATAACAAAATTCTGTTCTCTTTTCTTTGAAGAAAAAAGCTAAAAATATAAGACCCGCTGAAAGGCCGATTAAATAAAATCCAAGTCGTTTAAAAAAAGAAGCGTCAAATAAAGACATAGGTCTCTTAAAAGATTAAAAAGTTGATATCACTATATTTTAGGTCAAACCATTCGCCAACAGATTTGCTGGTCAAAATACCGTGATACATATAGAGTCCGTTTCGCAAACCTTTATTATACCGCAATGAATTTTCAATACCACCTTCTTCTCCAAGTTTTAAGAGGTAAGGGGTAAAGATATTACTAAGCGATATGGTCGCCGTTTTTGGGTATCGAGCAGGAATATTGGGTACTGCATAATGCACTACACCAAACTTATTAATTGTTGGTTTTTCATGTGTTGTTACTTCACTGGTTTCAAAGCATCCGCCCATATCAATACTCACATCTATGATGACAGCCCCTTTCTTCATGTTTTCAACCATATCACTTGATACCACCACCGGAGAGCGATCTTTACCACGGGTAGCACCAATAGCAACATCACATCTTCTTAATGCTTTCATCAAGTTTTTAGGTTGTACTGTTGAAGTATAAATGGTTTGATTCAAATTAGTTTGAATCTTTCTTAATTTGGTTGTTGAATTGTCAAATAACCTGATATTGGCTCCTAAACCTAAGGCAGAACGGGCGGCAAATTCACCTACAGTTCCGGCACCAATAATAACCACCTCAATTGGCGGTACACCGCTTATGTTACCAAACATGAGTCCGTTGCCTTTATTGGTGGCCGCAAGAATTTCTGCAGCAATTAAAACTGATGAAATACCAGCTATTTCACTTAGCGAACGCACTACCGGAAACTTACCTTCTTCATCACGAATATATTCAAAGGCAATGGCCGTAATTCTTTTTTTTGCTAATGTTTCAAAGTATTCTTTTGATTGGGTTTTGAGTTGCAAAGCTGAAATGATGCTACTTTGCGGATTCATCATTTTAATCTCTTTATACGTTGGTGGCTCAACTTTTAAAATTAACGGACACCCAAAGACCTTCTTGACATCTTTAGCAATTTCAGCACCTGCTTCAGCATATTCTTTGTCAGAGTAAAAGGCACTTTCGCCAGCACCCGATTCAATCATAACCCTGTGACCATTTGCAACAATAGCAGCAACGGCGTCAGGTGTTAAACAAATACGTTTTTCTTGGTATTGGTTTTCATTGGGTATGCCAATAAAAAGTTCTCCCTTTTGTTTTAAGATTTCTAAGGTCTCTTCTTGCGGAAGTAGCTGTTGCTTACTAAAAGGAGATTTTGGTTGATTCATAGAGTGCAATTCAAAGAAATGCTTACAGTGTTCTTCTCAAAATTACGATTTTTAAAGAAACTTTGATCTTTCAATTTGAAGAATCAAAAGATATAAGACCATATGGTTTTAACATTACTTTGAAATTGATTCAAAATTCGTTGAAGATTGGCGGTAGAAAATTCTTGATTAAGCCATTCAGACAAGGTTCTATATTCAATTTTTGGAATTTCAGCCGTAATGTTTTTAATTTCTTTTTTGCTTAACTGTTTCGTTTCTAAAACATTGATTTCTTTTTGCATGGCTTCTAAATCAATACCATGAACATATTTATCATATAACTTCAAGCGAATGAGGTACACAAAAGGGATGACCACCATACAAACCGGTAAAACCCAGAAAAGATTTTCAGTATCAACATATCTATCCTCAGAAAAAACAGCTTCAAAGATTTGAAATGCGTACATCGCAATAGGAATAAGTAAGATATGATACCACCAAACTCTTGAGGTAAAAAACCAAATAAGAAGTAAGAAGAGCGGCACAAGTTTAACGGTTAGAAACCAAACATAAGTTGATACATCAGCAAAACCATTGCTACCTATAGTTATTCCTAAAAATGAAATTACCGCATCTGGGTCATTTACAGGTAAGAAGTCGTGCAATTTATATAGGAATGGTGTAATAGCTATGAAAAACACAGCAATTGTATCAAGAACCATTTTCTTTCTTGCACTCGTTTTCCTAAAATTATTTTTCATTAGCGAATGTGGTCTTATCAAGTGCTAACGACATAGGCTAGAAAATAGTATAAAAAAAGGACACCTTTTTTAGATGTCCTCTTTATCTAGTAAGAATAATTTTCTTAACTAGCTTTGGTTTTAACCTTGCTTCTGTCAACACCTAGTTCATGTAACTCATCTTCTGCAGAAGTAGATGAAGTCTCGCATGAAACAGCTGCAAAAAACAAAATGGCTGCCAATGCATAAAATGCTTTTTTTGCTTTCATTTTCTAGTGTTTATAGTGTGAGTAAAGTAATAATGTTCGAGGCTAATGTATGAATTGTGACCAACAAAACATAGCAGAAATTGTTAAAAATGTGTATTTCGTCGTAAAAATGATACCATTTATCGATGAGAAAGCTATTTCATTAGCCTTTAAAGGCTTTAACATGATGAAAATTTATGAATTTAACCTATCCGGTTGCCACACATATTTTAGTTAATAGAAATTTCTCTCGTAGTAGGGTCTAAAATTTCAATTTTTAATTGATGCATAGCTTCAGGTAAAAAAGAAGGTATTTTTTCTGGCCATTCAATGAAAATCCAAACATCTTGATTTAGATAATCTTCAAAACCAAGGTCAAGTGCCTCGGTTTCATCATTTAACCGATAAAAATCAAAATGGTAACCAAGTACGCTGCCATCTTCTTTATGATACTCATTGACAATTCCAAAGGTAGGACTACTAGCTTCATCAGCTCCGCCTAATTCATGAACCAAGGCCTTTATTAAAGTAGTTTTGCCAGCGCCCATTTCGCCATAAAAGCATAAGGTTTTCGAAGAAACTGTAGCGATAATTGATTTGGCGATTTTTTGTAATTCGGCCTGCTTATATTGCATAGGAGATAAGCTCTTTTTGATTGTTTTAATACTATTAGTTTATCTAGGCTCTAAAACCACAAAAGGTATAATCATTTCTTCTAATGAGACCCCACCGTGCTGATACGTATTTCTGTAATAGCTCACGTAGTGATTATAATTGTTAGGGTAAGCAAAGAATAAATCATTTTTCGCAAAAATAAATGAACTACTCATATTTATTGACGGTAAATGAATACTTCTAGGATCTTTGGCTTCTAAAACATCTTTCTCTTCATAGGTTAAACTTCTACCTGTTTTATACCTTAGGTTTGAACTCGTGTCTTTATCTCCAATAACTTTTGAAGGTTGCTTCACATTAATAGTACCATGATCTGTAGTTATAATGAGCTTCATACCCATATTTTGCGCCTGTTGAATAATCTCTAGTAAAGGTGAATTTTTAAACCAGCTTTGTGTTAATGATCGATAAGCCTTATCATTTGAAGCTAATTCTTTAATGACTTCCATTTCAGTCTTAGAATGCGAAAGCATATCTACAAAATTATAAACTATTACGGTTAGATCATTGTCTTTTTGAGCTTTAAAATTCTGTGATAAGTGCTTTCCTTGTTTTAGGCTGCTAATTTTGTGATAGTCCCATTTAAGATTTAATCCTAAACGATCTAATTGAGCGCCTAGAAATTTATCTTCGAATAAATTTTTACCTCCTTCATCAGTATCATTTTTCCACCATTCAGGATGTTTCTTTTCCATGGCTAATGGAGTCAAGCCTGAAAATATAGCGTTTCTGGCATACTGTGTAGCAGTAGGTAAGATACTCATGTATGATTCTTCTTTGACCTTTTTGTAAAATGAGTTGACCGTATCTTCAAAAGCAAACCATTGATCGTAACGCAAATTATCAACCACGACTAAAAGGGTAGGGGTATCTTTAATTTCAGGGGTAATCCATTCTTTAAAAAGGGTATGCGACATGATGGGGCCTAAAGGATCAGTAAACCAATCTTCATAATTGTTTTCTACAAATTTTCCGAATTGCTGATTGGCTTCTATTTTTTGCGACTCTAGAATTTCAAACATGCCGGAGTCTTCAATGTCTTCGAGCTGTATTTCCCAATAAATCAACTTTTTATATAATTCAATCCATTCCTTATAACTATTTACCATGGATAAATCCATCGCAATTTTTCTAAATTCTTGCTGGTAATTTGAAGTTGTTTTTTCAGAAACCAAGCGCGAATGGTCTAAATTCTTTTTTAAGGATAACAATATCTGATTTGGATTCACAGGCTTAATCAGATAATCAGAAATCTGAGATCCAATAGCCTCTTCCATAATAAATTCCTCTTCACTTTTGGTAATCATAACCACAGGTAAAGTAGAATTGATGATTTTAATTTCATTCAAGGTTTCAAGACCAGAAATACCGGGCATATTTTCATCTAAGAAAACAATGTCAACGGTATGTTTTGCCAATTCTTCAAGGGCTTCTTGACCACTAGGGCAGGTAATGACATTGTAGTCTTTATTTTCAAGAAATATGATATGAGACTTTAATAAATCAATCTCATCATCGACCCAAAGAATGGTAATTTTGCTCATTTGTATAAAATTGGAATGAAATTAAACGGAACCCTTTTTACTTAAAAAAGATAGTCTCATCTTGTTTATATAACTTTGCTACCTATTTAAAACCACACACTATTGGCAGCATCAAATAAGCTAAAAGTATTTAATGATCCAATTTACGGATTTATTACAATTCCGCACACGCTCATTTTCGACCTCATTGCCCATCCGTACTTTCAAAGATTACGCAGAATTTCACAAATGGGACTTTCCTATTTAGTCTATCCAGGAGCACACCATACGCGTTTTCATCACGCTCTTGGCAGCATGCACTTGATGAATAAAGCAATACAAGTGCTTCGTTTTAAAGGAGTTACAATTACAAAAGAAGAAGAAGAAGGACTATTATGCGCAATTCTTCTACATGATATTGGCCACGGACCTTTTTCTCATGCCATGGAAAATAGCATTGTTGAAGGAATTCATCATGAGTATATTTCGTTGTTATTTATGAAAGAACTGAATGCGAGGTTTAACGGAAGTTTAACGGTTGCGATTGAAATTTTTCAGGGTAAACATCCGAAAAAGTTTTTAAATCAGTTGGTTTCTGGTCAACTTGATATGGACAGACTTGATTATTTAAAGCGTGATAGTTTTTACACCGGGGTTGCTGAAGGTAATGTGAATTCTGAACGTCTTTTAACTATGCTTAATGTTGTAGACAATCAATTAGTAGTAGAAGAAAAAGGTATTTACTCAATTGAGAAATTTCTTTTAGCAAGACGCTTTATGTATTGGCAAGTTTACCTGCATAAAACGGGTATTGTTGCAGAGCAGCTATTAATTAGAATTTTACAGCGCGCAAAAAGTGTATTAAAAACAGGAGCGAAACTTGAATGTAGTGATGCTTTTTACTTTTTTTTAACCACAAAAATTGACACTTCAAATTTTGACCAAAACGTTTTAGATTTATTCTCTAAGATTGATGATGTTGATATTCTAGCTGCCATTAAAAAATGGCAAACGAGTCCAGATTTTGTTTTATCTAAATTATGTGAGATGGTACTCAATAGATCTCTTTTAAAAATTAAGGTAAAAGACAAACCTATTACCCAAAATCAAATCGATAAAAAGCAAGAAAAATTCAAAATTGTGTACCCACTTTCTGATGAAGAAATGAGTTATTTTGTTTTTACGGGTATCATTGAAAACAAAGCGTATGATTCAAAAAAACAAAATATTTTTGTTTTAAAGAAAAGTGGCAAGTTGGTTGACGTAGCAAAGGCTTCAGATCATTTGAATTTAAAAATGCTTTCTAAAACGGTTACCAAGTATTACATTTGCTACCCCAAAGCTTCTGTCTAACGCACTATTTTCTTATTTTTGTTTTCATGGTTTTAACAGCAAGTCAGATTGCCGGTATTTTGGAGGGTGAAGTTGAAGGCAATCCAGAAATAACGGTACATAAAGTAGCTAAAATCGAAGAGGGAGAAAAAGGGGCACTAACTTTTCTCTCGAACTCAAAGTACACTCCGTTTATTTATAGTACAAAAGCTTCTATCACTTTAGTGAGTAAAGGCTTTATTCCAGAACAAAAAATAGACACCACGCTTATTAAGGTTGATAACGCCTATGAGTCTTTCTCAAAACTTTTAGAATATTATGAGACAGCCAAAAAGGCTCGAACAGGTATCGAACAGCCATCTTTTATGGCCAAAGATGTAACGTACGGGTCAGATTTGTATTTAGCACCATTTGCTTATGTTGGTGCCAATGTGGTTTTGGGCAATGGTGTTAAAATTTACCCGAATGCATATATTGGTGAGAATGTTAGTATTGGTAATAATGTTGTCATTCTTGCAGGCGCCAAAGTTAATTCTGAATCAGTCATCGGAAACAATTGTGTGATTCATAGTGGTGTTATTATTGGTTCTGATGGTTTTGGTTTTGCACCCAATAATGAAGGAGAGTTTACCAAGATACCTCAAACAGGAAATGTTGTTATTGAAGATAATGTTGATATAGGGTCAAATACCACAATTGACCGTGCAACAATGGGTTCAACCATTATTCGAAAGGGCGTTAAGCTTGATAACCAAATACAAATTGGTCATGGGGTTGAAATAGGAGAGAATACAGTTATAGCAGCACAAACTGGTATCGCTGGTTCTACCAAAATTGGAAAGCGATGTATGATTGGTGGTCAAGTAGGTATTGTTGGTCATATCACTATTGGTAATGATGTAAGAATACAAGCGCAATCAGGTATCAGTAGAAATTTAAAAGACGGTGAGAAAATGCAAGGTTCGCCGGCTTTAGGGTATAATGATTTCAATAAATCATATGTCCATTTTAAAAATTTACCCAAATTAGCGAAACAAGTAAACGAACTAGATAAAAAAGTTGATAAGTGATTACAACAGATAAAAAACAGCGTACAATTGCTAAAGAAGTAGTTCTTAAAGGTGTAGGTCTTCATACCGGCAAACAGGTTACCATGAAGTTTGTTCCTGCTCCAGATAATCACGGTTATGCTTTTAAAAGAGTAGACCTTGAAGGGCAACCTATTATTGAAGCAGATGCTAATTATGTAGTAAACACCCAGCGAGGAACTAACCTTGAAAAGAACGGAGTAAAAATACAAACCTCAGAACATGTTTTAGCCGCCTTTGTTGGAATGGAAATAGACAACGTTTTGGTAGAGTTGAATGCTTCAGAACCTCCAATTATGGATGGTTCTTCGAAGTTTTTTGTAGAGGCTATTGAAAAGGCAGGTGCAGTTGAACAAGAAGCTGATCGAAAAGAATTTGTAGTTACTGATGTGCTTTCTTATAAGGATGATGCAACGGGTAGCGAAATTACCATTATTCCTTCTGATTCTTATCAAGTGACTACAATGGTTGATTTTGGCACCAAAGTTCTAGGAACCCAAAATGCCAATTTAGAAAAACTCAGTGATTTTAAAACCGAAATTGCTGATGCAAGAACCTTTAGTTTTTTGCATGAATTAGAAGCATTATTAGAGAACGGCTTAATTAAAGGCGGAGATCTCAAAAATGCGATTGTTTATGTAGATAAAGAGATTTCTGAAAAAACCATGAAAAAGTTACAGAAGGCTTTTAAGAAAGATAAGCTTTCAGTAAAACCAAACGGCATTTTAGATAATTTAACCTTGCACCAGCCTAATGAAGCGGCAAGACATAAATTGTTAGATGTTGTTGGAGATTTAGCTTTAGCAGGAATTAGAATTAGAGGAAAAGTTATAGCTAATAAACCGGGGCACTATGTGAATACTCAGTTTGCGAAGAAATTATCAAAAATTATCAGAGCTGAAATGCGTAACAATATTCCTAAGCCAGATTTGAAGAAGCCTCCGTTTATGGATATTACTCAAATCATGAACATGTTACCGCACAGACCTCCGTTTTTATTAGTAGATAAAATATTAGAATTATCAGATACCCATGTTATTGGCTTGAAAAATGTGACTATGAATGAACCTTTTTTTGTGGGTCATTTTCCGGGCGCACCAGTAATGCCTGGGGTTTTACAACTTGAAGCCATGGCTCAAACGGGTGGTATTTTGGTGCTGAGTACCGTGACTGATCCTGAAAACTATTTGACTTATTTGTTAAAAATAGATAATGTACGCTACAAACAACAAGTAGTTCCTGGCGATACTTTAATATTTAAATTAGACTTAATGAGCCCCATTAGAAGAGGTTTGTGTCAAATGTACGCAAGAGCATACGCCAATGATAGGTTGGTTTCTGAAGCCGAAATAATGGCACAAATTATTAAAGTAAAAGATAAGTAGTATGAATCAACCCCTAGCTTACATACACCCCGGTGCTAAAATTGCCAAAAACGTAGTTGTTGAACCTTTTACAACTATTCATAACAATGTAACCATTGGTGAAGGCACATGGATTGGGTCAAATGTGACCATTATGGAAGGTGCAAGAATCGGTAAAAATTGCAATATTTTTCCGGGTGCCGTAATTTCTGCTCCTCCTCAAGATTTAAAATATAAAGGCGAAGAAACCATGGTAAAAATTGGTAACGGAACCACCATACGTGAATGTGCAACAATTCACAAAGGCACTTCAGATCGCAATAAAACCGTAATTGGTAAAAACTGTTTGATCATGGCATACTGTCACGTAGCTCATGATTGCTTTGTTGGTGACAATTGTATTTTTTCTAACAATTCAACCTTGGCAGGTCATGTGACCATTGGCGACAATGTTATTTTAGCGGGCTTGGTAGCTGTACATCAATTTGTTTCAGTGGGGCAGCACGCTTTTGTTACTGGCGGTTCTTTAGTCAGAAAAGATGTGCCACCATATGTAAAAGCAGCTAGAGAGCCTCTTTCATATGTGGGTATCAATTCAGTAGGATTGAGAAGAAGAGGTTATAAATCAGAAAAAATTAGAGAGATACAGAATATTTATAGAATACTTTATCAAAAAAATTATAATAACTCGCAGGCTGCGCAAATAATTGAGGCCGAAATGACTGCATCTCCTGAAAGAGATGAAATCTTACAATTTATTAGAGATTCTCAAAGAGGTATTATGAAAGGTTATTTCAGCGCAAACTAAAAATTAAATAATGGCAAATACATCAGATATTAGAAAAGGATTATGCATTAGGTATAGCAATGATATTTATAAAATCATTGAATTTTTACACGTAAAACCGGGCAAAGGCCCAGCATTCGTGCGTACCAAGTTAAAAAGTGTTACTACAGGTAAAGTAGTTGATAATACGTTCTCAGCTGGTCATAAAATTGAAGATGTACGTGTTGAAACACATACGTATCAATACTTATATCCAGAAGGAAAGACGTATCATTTTATGAATACTGATGATTACAATCAAATTACGTTAGAAGAAAATTCACTTGATGCGCCAGGATTATTAAAAGAAGGTACGGTGGTCAAAATACTATTTAATACAGAAGATAACAGTCCGTTGTCAGTAGAAATGCCAGCTAGTGTTGTTCTAGAGGTTACTTATACGGAACCTGGAGTTAAAGGAAACACGGCAACGAACGCTACAAAACCGGCAAAATTAGAAACAGGAGCAGAAGTTAATGTTCCTCTTTTTATCAATGAAGGAGATAAAGTAAAGGTCGACACTGAAAAAGGCGCCTATATGGAAAGAGTTAAGGAATAATCATCATAATTTATAATTCCCACAAACTACTAAGTGAGATTTTCTACACCACATACTTTAAAACAAATTGCAACAATTTTAGATTGTGAATATGTTGGCGCTGATGATTTTGAGGTTTTAGGTATGAATGAAATTCATGTAGTTCAAACTGGCGAAATAGTTTTTGTTGATCATCCAAAATATTATGACAAGGCATTACAAAGTAATGCTTCAATCATACTTATCAATAAAATGGTTGATTGCCCTAAAGGGAAAGCGCTTTTACTGTCAGACAAACCCTTTAGCGACTTCAATAAATTAACAGAATATTTCAGACCTTTTGAAAAATCTAATACTTTAATAGCTACTTCAGCTAAAATAGGAAAAGACACTGTAATACAGCCCAGTACGTTTATAGGTAATCATGTAGAAATAGGTGCTAATTGTTTGATTCACGCCAATGTTTCTATTTATGATAATTGTATTATTGGTGATAATGTGGTTATTCATTCTGGCTCAGTTTTAGGCGCTGATGCCTTTTATTTCAAGAAGCATCCTGATCATTTTGAAAAACTAAAATCAGGGGGCAGGGTAGTTATTGAAGATGATGTAGAGATAGGAGCCTTATGTACAATTGATAAAGGTGTTACGGGTGATACCACCATTAAAAAAGGTTCAAAATTAGATAATCAGGTTCATGTAGGCCATGATTCGGTTATTGGAGAAAGATGTCTTATTGCATCACAAGTAGGCATAGCAGGCTGTGTTATTATAGAAGATGAAGTTACCCTATGGGGTCAAGTAGGTACCAACAGCGCTATAACTATTGGTTCAAAAGCAGTAATCATGGGTCAAACAGGGGTTACCAAATCTGTCAAAGGGGGTAAAAGTTACTTTGGTACTCCCATTGAAGAATCCCGAGAAAAATTAAAACAATTGGCGTACGTGAAGAAAATTCCGTTCATCATAAAAAAACTAGAGGAATAATAAGAAGCAGATTACTTTAGTTTTTATAATCAAACCTATACTTTTGTACTGCTTTAAAATAAATAATTCTAAATATGAGTGTCTTAGTAAACAAAGATTCAAAAATAATAGTTCAAGGTTTTACCGGTAGTGAAGGAACATTTCATTCAGAACAAATGATTGAATATGGCACCAACATAGTTGGCGGTGTGACTCCGGGTAAAGGAGGTCAAGAGCATTTGGGCAAGCCTGTTTTCAATACAGTTTCAGAAGCTGTAGAAAAAGTTGGTGCTGACACCACTATTATATTTGTACCACCAGCATTTGCTGCTGACGCAATTATGGAAGCAGCTAATGCCGGAATAAAAGTTATTATTACCATTACAGAGGGTATTCCTATTGCTGATATGGTAAAGGCCTCAAATTATATTAAAAATATGGATTGCCGTTTGGTAGGTCCGAATTGTCCAGGGGTTATAACTCCGGGTGAAGCTAAAGTAGGCATCATGCCTGGTTTTGTTTTCAAAAAAGGAAACGTAGGTATTGTTTCAAAATCAGGAACCTTAACCTATGAAGCAGCAGATCAGGTTGTAAGACAAGGATTAGGAATTACAACGGCCATTGGTATTGGCGGAGATCCAATTATTGGAACCACCACTAAAGAAGCTGTAGAATTGTTAATTAATGATCCAGAAACGGATTGTGTTGTCATGATTGGTGAGATTGGCGGTCAATTAGAAGCAGATGCTGCTAAATGGTACAAAGAGAGCGGCAGTAAAAAACCTGTAGTAGGATTTATTGCTGGTGAAACAGCACCAGCGGGAAGAACAATGGGGCACGCCGGAGCAATTGTTGGAGGTAGCGATGATACGGCGCAAGCCAAAAAGAAGATTATGAGAGAACACGGAATTCATGTGGTTGATTCTCCAGCCGAAATTGGCAAAAAAGTTAAAGAAGTTATGGGATAGTTTAACCTTATAATGTTAAATATTTAAAAATAACTTACATATTTAATCCATCATTCTTACATTAGGGTGATGGATTTTTTATTTCATACAATCAAAATTTTTCACTAACTCAATCAAAACGAACATTTATGAAAAAAGTTATTTTACTTGTTGTTGCAGGAATCTTATTCTTTACGTCCTGCAAGGATAACAAATCAACAAATGCTGTAAAAACTACTACAGTCAAAGATGCAAACGGATTTTCATATGAATCAGTTTCTAATGACCCAACAGGCTTACGTTTATACACTTTAGACAATGGTTTGAAGGTATATCTCAGTAAGAATACCGATGAGCCTAAAATTCAAACTTATATTCCAGTAAGAGCTGGTTCTGTTTATGACCCTGCTGATAATACTGGTTTAGCCCATTACCTTGAACATATGGTTTTTAAAGGTACTGATGAGATTGGTACTCAAAACTGGGAAGAAGAGAAAGTAAAGCTTGCTATGATTTCTGATTTGTATGAAAAGCATAAAGCAGAGAAAGATCCTGAGGTCAAAAAAGCTATTTATAAATCAATTGACAGCCTTTCGTTAGAAGCTTCTAAAATTTCAATTGCAAATGAATATGATAAGATGGTTTCATCATTAGGTGCTCAAGGTACAAATGCATGGACGTCTAATGAAGAAACTGTTTATACCAACAAAATTCCAACAAATGAACTTGACAAATGGTTGAGCTTAGAATCTGAGCGCTTCAGTCAGTTGGTTTTACGTTTATTTCATACAGAACTAGAGGCGGTTTACGAAGAGTTCAATAGAGGACAAGATTCTGATCGAAGAAAGGCATATAAGGCGATGAACGAAGCTTTGTTTCCAACGCATCCTTATGGTCAACAAACTACAATAGGTATCTCAGAACATCTGAAAAATCCTTCTATGGAGGCTATTCATAATTACTTTAATACTTATTATGTGCCAAACAATATGGCAGTAGTACTTGTTGGTGATATCGAATTTGAAGAAACCATTAAAAAGGTGAACGAAGCTTTCGGGAAATTTGAATATAAAGAAGTAATTCATCCAACAAGACCAGTTGAAAATGCTATGACTGAAGTCGTAAGAAAAGAAGTTAATGGTCCGGAATCAGAGTCCATGCAATTGGCATATAGAACAGAGGGAGTGGGATCAAAGCAATCTATCTATGTTGATTTAGTTGACATGATCTTAGCGAATAGTACCGCTGGATTAATTGATTTGAATTTGAATCAAAAGCAAATGGTACAGCGCGGTGGTTCTTACACAAATTTCAATAATGATTATGGCTCGCATACATTATATGCTTCGCCTAAATCTGGTCAAACATTAGAGGAAGCTGAAAAACTGCTTTTAGAGCAAGTAGAACTGATTAAAAAAGGGGAGTTTGATGATTGGATGATCGAAGCTGTGACCAATGATTTAAAATTGAATGAAATGCGCAGATTTGAAAATTCTTCAGCTGTAGCATATGCTTATGTAAAGTCTTTCGTGAACTTTCAAGATTGGGAAAATACAGTAAAACGTATTGATGAAATGAAAAAAGTAACGAAACAAGAGCTTGTTGATTTCGCGAATTCATTCTACGGCGATAATTATGCCGTGGTATACAAGAGAAAAGGTAAAGATGATAATCAGGTAAAAGTTGAGAATCCTGGAATTACTCCAATAGCATTGAACAGAGATAAGAAATCAGAATTCTTGACAAATTTCAACGCTATGGAGACAACTGATATTAAGCCGCAATTTATTGATTACGCCAGTGCAATTACCACGAGTACTTTAAGCAACGGCTTAAAATATGAGTATGTAGCTAATGACATCAATGATTTAGCACAGCTGTATATCTTTTTTGATATGGGTAAAGACCATGACAGAAAGCTAGATTTAGCGATTGGCTATTTTGAATATGTGGGTACTAATACAAAAACAGCTGAGGATATTAAAAAGGAGTTTTACAAATTGGGTGTTAACTACGGCGTATATTCTCAAAACGATAAATCAGGCATCTACTTATCTGGCTTGCGTGAAAATATTGATGCAGGTTTAGGTTTACTTGAAGAGCTGTGGGCGAACGCAAAAGCTGATCCTTTAGCATATGATAAGTATGTGCTAAAAATGGCAAAACAACGCGAGGAAACCAGATCAAATAAAGGCGAAATCATGTGGTCAGGTCTTTGGGATTACGGTCAGTACGGTGAAAATTCAAGTCTAAGAGATATTTATACCATTGAAGAATTAAAGACTGTTGATCCAGAAGAATTAGTTGAAACAGTTAAAAACCTAAGGAACTATGAGCATCACTTTTTCTATTATGGTAAAAATAAAGATGAAGGTATAGCAGCTATCGAAGCAAAACATACTATAGCAAATGAGCTATTACCCATACCAGAAGCTAAGAAATATGAGCGAAAAGATATGGGTAGTAATGTGTACTTTGTTGATTATGACATGGTACAATCTGAAATGCTTTTCATGGCAAAAGGAGATACTTTTGATCCGAAAAAAATGGCAGTTTCATCTCTTTTCAACACCTATTTTGGAAGTGGGTTGTCTTCTATAGTATTTCAAGAAATTCGCGAGTCCAAGTCTCTTGCCTATTCTGCATTTTCAGCGTATTCAGGTGCTAGTAAAGCAAACGATCCTGATTATGTGTATGCCTATGTAGGTACTCAGGCAAATAAATTGGATCAAGCTATGGATGCAATGTTAGAGCTTATGAATGATATGCCTGAAGCAGAAGAGAATTTTAGTGCTGCTAAAGAATCTACTTTAAAGCAAATGGCTGCTGAGCGTGTTAATAAAACAAATATTTTTTGGTCGCATGAAAGTTTAAAGAAAAGAGGAATGACTGAGAATAATAAAGAAGAAATGTATGCGGCGATTCAAAAAATGACAATCGAAGATCTTCGTAATTTCTTTACTGAAAATATCAAAGGTTCTAACTATGATTTAATGGTTATTGGGAATAAGAAAGATATAAACATTAAGGCTCTTGAGAAATTTGGAAAAGTTCAAGAACTTGATGTAGACCATCTGTTCAATTATGAAAAACCTGCACCAATAAAATTATAGTTGGTTCATAAGCAGTCTTGATTTAAGTTTCAATTAAATCAAGACTATTTTTGGTCAATAAATTATAATAAAGAGAAAATCCTGTTTTCGATAGTTAGAAGACAGGATTTTTTTTTTCATCTTTCTGTAAACAACCCTTATCTTTGAAACACAACTAAAGAGGTTTGTATAAATGAAATTATTAGAAGGAAAAAATGTAATTATTACAGGAGCGAGTAGAGGAATAGGAACGGGTATCGCGCAGGTATTTGCAGATCATGGTGCAAATGTTGCTTTCACCTATAGTTCAAGTGAGGCTCCTGCTTTAGCATTAGAAAAAGAATTGGCGTCTAAAGGTGTTAAGGCAAAAGCCTATAAAAGTAATGCCGCTAGTTTTTCTGAATCAGAAGACTTAGTGACCAAGGTTTTAGAAGATTTTGGCGGAATTGATGTCTTAATCAATAATGCCGGTATTACAAAAGACAATCTTTTAATGAGAATGGGTGAAGAAGATTTCGATAAAGTTATTGAGATCAATCTGAAGTCTGTATTTAATATGACCAAAGCAGTTCAGCGTACCATGCTCAAACAACGTAAGGGTTCTATCATCAATATGAGTAGTGTTGTTGGAGTTAAAGGAAATGCGGGTCAATCTAATTATGCCGCTTCAAAAGCGGGTATGATTGGTTTTACAAAGTCAATTGCTTTAGAACTAGGATCAAGAAATATTCGTTGTAATGCCATCGCTCCTGGGTTTATAGAAACAGAAATGACAGCCAAGCTTGATGAGAAAGTAGTACAAGGTTGGCGTGACGGAATTCCTTTAAAAAGAGGCGGCCAAACTGTAGACATTGCTAATGCATGTTTGTTTTTTGCTTCTGATTTATCTGGGTATGTTACCGGTCAAGTTCTGAATGTGGATGGTGGAATGTTAACTTAAAAAATTAAAGTATGCTTTTTGTAACCACAGAATCAATTTCAGGTAAAGAAATTATTGAAAATTTAGGCACTGTACGCGGTAGTACCGTTAGAGCACGTAACATTGGGCGTGATATCTTTGCGGGACTTAAAAACTTAGTAGGAGGCGAAATTTCAGAATACACAAAATTATTAGCACAAGCCAGAGAGCAAGCGATTCAAAGAATGGTTCAAGATGCACAACGTATGGGTGCTGATGCAATTGTTAATGTTAGATTCAACACCTCTCAAGTAATGCAGGGTGCAGCAGAAATGCTAGCTTATGGTACTGCAGTAAAATTAAAATAATGCCATTTGAATTTTTACCCTTCCTTTTAATGTTTTTATTTTATGGGGGCCTATTCATTCTACTTATCTATTTTGTAATTAAACGCATCGAAGATAAATCAAAAGAAGATTTTGAAAAAAGAGATAATTGATACATGCAAACAACTACCGTATTATTGATTATTCTAGCTGCTTTAGCAGCGCTTTCATTTGCTGTTTTTCAATATTATACGCATATAAAAAGCAAGAGTAAACTTCATTATATACTAGCTCTTTTACGCTTCTTATCCTTATTTGGTGTACTTCTTTTATTAATTAACCCTGAGTTTACCAAAACAGACTATACACTTGAAAAAACCAATTTGATTGTTCTGACAGACAATTCATCTTCAATGAAGTTTGAAGATGAGAAAATGAATACATTCATTAAAGACCTTGAAGACAATACTGATTTAATGAATCGTTTCGAGCTTCAAAAGTATGTTTTTGGAGCCTCCTTAACCGAAAGTAAAGACCTTAGTTTTACTGAAAAAAACACCAATATTGCATCGGCCTTGACCGCGGTAAATGAAATTTACAAAGGTTCAAATGCGGCTATAGTTTTACTGACTGATGGTAATCAAACACTGGGTAGAGACTATGTTTACTTGAATGACGCCAATAAAACACCCGTTTATCCTATTGCATTTGGTGATACTACCAATTATGAAGATATCAAAATCGATCAGGTAAATAGTAATAAGTATGCGTTTTTAAAGAATAAATTTCCTGTAGAAACATACGTATCCTATCAAGGTAAAAATAACGTAAAGGCACAGTACAGCATCAAAATTGAAGGTAGAACCGTTTTTTCTAAAGCGGTAAATTTATCCCCTTCAAATACATCAACTGTTTTAAATGCTTCTATACAAGCCAATTCAGTAGGGGTTAAGCCTGTTACAATTGAAATATCAGCGCTCGATAATGAGCGAAATACCAAAAACAATAGTAAAAAATTGGCCATTGAAGTTATAGACGAAAAAACCAAGGTCGCCATTGTATCAGAGGTATTGCACCCAGATTTAGGCACTTTTAAAAAGGCTATAGAATCAAACAGACAAAGATCTGTGGTTTTTAAGAAACCTACAGACTCACAAAAGAGTTTTGAAGATATTGATGTTTTTATTTTGTATCAACCAACACGAAGTTTTAAAACTATTTTTGATTACATAAAGCAAAAAAAGGCAGGTCTATTTACCGTGGCAGGTACCGCTGCTGATTTAAATTTCTTAAACGGATTACCATCAAATTACGAAATTGAAGTAGGCTACCCTATTCAAGAAGTTCGTCCTGAAAGAAATTCGGCCTTTTCTAGTTTTGATATTTCAAATTTCAAATTAGATGATTTTCCGCCATTAGCAAGTGATGCCGGACCCCTTTCAAATCAAGACTATGAGACCTTACTTTATATGAATGTTTTAGGGCGTACTACTGAAATTCCGCTTTTACTCAGTAGCGAAAAAAACAACAATAAAGAACTACTATTACTGGGCGAAAACATCTGGAAATGGCGCATGCAGAGTTACCGTAATGAAAGTAATTTTGAGAATTTTGATGAGTTTATTGGTAAGCTCATGTTATACTTATCAAGTAATAAAGCTAAAAGTAGATTGAATATTGAATACAATCGAATCTATGATGGCGGCACTAACACTACCATTAAAGCATCATATTTTGATGCGTCTTTTGTCTTTGATCCTAATGCGAATGTTTCAATTACTATAAATAATAAGACAAAGACTTATTCTAAAACCTTACCCATGCTTTTAAAAAATGGGTTTTATGAATTTGATGTCATTGATTTACCTGCCGATGATTACAATTTTACGGTTAAAGTTAAAGATGAAAATAGGTCAAAATCAGGAAGTTTTACGGTATTAGAATTTGATATTGAACAACAGTTGTTGACTACTGATTATAAAAAGCTTGGGCAATTAGCAAATAAAACTAACGGACTGTTATTTTATCCTAACCAGAGCAATACCCTTATAACTGAGCTTTATGAATCAGAACAATTTTCGCCAACACAAAAAAGCACAAAAAATATAGTATCTTTAATAGATTTTCGCATACTTTTAGCCCTAATTATAGCAGCCTTGACTGCTGAATGGTTTATTAGAAAATATAACGGACTAACTTAAAATAGAATACAATGGATAAATTACCAAAAATTGCATTACCAGTAGTTTTTTTACTCGTAGCATTAGTTATTTTAATATCAAAATCAGCGGTTACAATTGACTCTGGTGAAGCTGGAGTATTATACAAGACCTTCGGAGGAGGTGTGGTAACAGATGAACCGCCAATGGGTGAAGGTTTTCACATCGTTGCGCCTTGGAACAAGGTTTTTGTTTACGAAGTGCGTCAACAAGAGCTTTTTGAAAAAATGAAAGTATTATCATCAAACGGACTAGAAATTCAGATTGATGCTTCAGCTTGGTACCAGCCTGTAGATAGTGAATTAGGATTCTTACACCAGAACTTAGGTGAAAACTATTTAGATCGTGTGATCAAGCCAGCTATTCGTAGTGCAGCAAGAAGTGTAGTCGGGCGTTATACTCCTGAACAATTATATTCAAGTAAAAGAGATGCCATTCAAGATGAAATATTTGAAGAAACTAAGTTAATTTTAGAAAAGCAGAATGTTCAGTTAAATGAAGTTCTTGTGCGTGATGTAACCTTACCTAATACTATTAAAGATGCTATTGAGCGTAAATTAAAGCAAGAGCAAGAATCTTTAGAATATGAGTTTAGACTTGTTACAGCGAAGAAAGAAGCTGAAAAAGTTACTATCGAAGCTCAAGGTAAAGCTGATGCCAACAGAATTTTAAGTGCTTCATTGACTGATAAGATTTTACAAGATAAGGGTATTGATGCGACCTTAGAGCTATCAAAATCTCCAAACTCTAAAGTTGTTATTGTTGGAGGAGGAGAAGCTGGGTTACCACTTATATTAGGAAATAACTAAAATTCACAATTTGTGATTTTTTTAAATTTCTTTTCATAGGAAGGATTTAAATTTTACATTTACGTAATAATGAGAAACAAGAATACACATCATCATTTTTTAACTGGCTATCAAGCGAGGTAAAGATGTATTGTAGTATTACAAGATAAATTTAAAACCCGTTTGAGAAATCAAACGGGTTTTTTTATTACTAAAAAAGAGTAAAATGAAAATTAGAATTGCCATTCAAAAATCAGGTCGGTTAAATGAAGATTCGCTTCGAATCTTAAAAGATTGCGGAATATCTATTGATAACGGCAAAGACCAATTAAAAGCTTCTTCGAGAAATTTTCCGATGGAAGTTTTTTATTTACGTAACGGAGATATTCCGCAGTACCTAAGAGATGGCGTTGTTGATATTGCTATTATAGGAGAAAATGTTCTAATTGAAAAGGGTGTAGATATTGAGTTTGTTGAAAAATTAGGCTTTTCTAAATGTAAAGTTTCATTGGCTGTACCAAAATCTATGACCTATGATTCAGTAAAAGATTTTGAAGGCAAAAAGATTGCTACAAGTTACCCAAATACGGTGCAAAATTATTTAAAAACCAAAGGCGTAAATGCAGATCTACATATTATTAGCGGTTCTGTTGAAATAGCTCCAAACATTGGGCTTGCAGATGCTATATGTGATATTGTATCTAGTGGCAGCACCTTATTTAAGAACAACTTGAAAGAAGTAGAGGTCATGCTGAATAGCGAAGCGGTTTTGGCCGTTTCGCCGAAAATAGATGAAGCACGAAAAAAATTACTTCAGAAGCTACAATTCCGTATTCAATCAGTTTTACGAGCAAGACAATCTAAATATGTATTGTTAAACGCACCCAATGAAAAGCTGAATGATGTGATTAATTTATTGCCCGGTATGCGCAGTCCCACAGTGCTTCCTTTAGCAGAAGAGGGTTGGAGCTCTGTACATACGGTAATTAACAAAGACAAATTTTGGGAAGTTATTGATGAACTGAAACAAGCAGGTGCTGAAGGAATTTTGGTTTGCCCAATTGAGAAAATGGTACTATAATGAACAAAATATATAATCCAAAAAAAGAAGATTTTAAAGCCTTACTTAAACGTCCTACCCAAACTGTGGCTGATATTGAAGCTATCGTAAATTCTGTTTTTAAGGATATTAAAATGAATCGAGATGTGGCAATTCAAAAGTATACTCAGAAGTTTGATGGCGTTTCTTTAGATTCATTTTTAGTGACTATTTCAGAAATAGAGGAAGCGAAAGCACTAGTTTCAGAGCGTTTAAAAGCAGCTATTGAATTAGCAATAGGAAATATTGTAAAGTTTCACGTAGCTCAGAAGACTGATAAAATAGAGGTAGAGACTTCAAAAGGAGTGCTGTGTTGGCAAGAAAAACGACCAATTCAGAAGGTAGGATTGTATATTCCTGGTGGAACAGCACCTTTATTTTCAACTATATTGATGTTGGCTATTCCTGCGAATTTAGCAGGCTGTGAAGAAATTATTTTGTGCACACCTCCAAATTCAGAAGGAAAAATAAATCCTGCTATTTTATTTACTGCTGCTTTATGCGGAGTAACAAAAATTCATAAAGTTGGCGGAATTCAAGCGATTGCAGCAATGACCTTTGGTACTAAAACTATTCCGCAAGTGTATAAAATATTCGGACCAGGAAATCAATATGTAACGGTAGCAAAACAACTAGCTACAAAGCATGGCGTGGCCATTGATATGCCCGCAGGTCCTAGTGAATTGCTGGTGGTTGCTGATGACACGGCTAATACTGCTTTTGTGGCTTCTGATTTGTTAAGTCAAGCAGAACACGGAGTAGATAGTCAAGTTATTTTAGTTTCTACTTCTGAACAACTGATTTTAAAAGTAGAAAAAGAAATAACAAAGCAGCTCTATGAGCTACCAAGAAAAGAAATTGCTCAAAAAGCCATTGAAAATAGTAAGTTAATCTATGTGAAAGATGACCAAACAGCACTAGATTTAATCAATGAATACGGCCCTGAACACTTTATTGTTTGCGTGAAAAATGAAGCTTTTTATATTGAAAACATCTGCAACGCTGGTTCTGTTTTTATAGGAAATTATACCCCTGAAAGTGCTGGAGATTACGCTTCGGGAACAAATCACACCTTACCCACAAACGGATTTGCAAAACAATACAGTGGTGTCAATTTAGATAGTTTTATGAAAAGTATGACTTTTCAAAAAATTACTAAGGAAGGAATTAAGAATATTGGAAATGCGATTGAGCTGATGGCTGAAGCTGAAGGCTTACATGCACACAAAAATGCAGTAACATTGAGATTAGAAAGTTTAAAATAATATCAGATGTAAAAAATCCCCTCCTTATTTTCAAGGAGGGCTGCCCGCAGGGTGGGGTGGTTAATTTAAAAAATGAAAAATTAAGAATTGTCTGGTCTAGCTGTCACATCGAGCGCCCCGAAGCCTCGGGGGAGATGCGAGACCTAATACATTTATTATGAATTTTAGTTTAGAAAATATAACAAGAGAAAACGTAAAAGGTTTAAAGCCTTATTCTTCTGCGCGTGACGAATATGTTTCTGATGGCTCTGATATGGTCTTTTTAGACGCCAATGAGAATCCGTTTGAAAATGGGGTTAATCGCTATCCAGATCCGCAGCAACGAAGTTTGAAAGCTGTTTTGGCAGAACAGAGGGGTGTTAAAAAAGAAAATGTTCTTTTAGGTAATGGCAGCGATGAAGTGCTTGACTTATTATTTCGAGCTTTTTGTGAGCCTAAAGAAGACAACATCATTTCGTTGCCACCAACTTATGGAATGTATAATGTGCTATCTGGAATCAACTGCATCGAAAATCGAGAAGTTTTGCTAACTAAAGATTTTAAACCCAATGTTGAAGCCATTTTGAAAACTATTGATGCGAATTCAAAACTTGTGTTTATCTGCTCTCCTAACAATCCTACAGGCAATAGTTTTTCTGAAGATACTATAACGCAGTTACTACATAGTTTTAACGGCTTGGTAGTTATCGATGAAGCCTATATCGATTTTTCTCCCAATGAGAGTTGGGCCTCAAAACTAAATAATTTTCCCAATTTGATGGTTACGCAGACATTATCTAAAGCATACGGAATGGCAGGTATTCGATTAGGAATTTGCATGGCCTCCGAAGAAATAATAGCAGTATTAAATAAAATAAAACCGCCGTATAATGTAAACGGATTGACACAGCAAAAAGCATTAGAAAGAGTTTTAGATACTAAAGCAGTTGGTGCAGAAGTAGCTACTATTTTAGAAGAAAGAACGAAGCTAATTAAGGCATTACAAGAAGTTTCTTTTATTGAAACTATATATCAATCTGATGCAAATTTTATATTGGTTAAAGTTGATGATGCCAATAAAAGGTACAAACAACTATTAGATAAGGGTATTGTGATTCGTAATCGCAGTACGCAGCCTTTATGTCAAAATACACTACGTTTCACTGTGGGAACAACTGACGAGCATCAAAAGTTAATTGAAACTTTAAAATATATTGAAAATGAGTATTAAAAGTAGTTCCCCCTTTGGGGGTCGAGGGGGCCAGAAAGTATTATTTATAGACCGCGACGGTACAATAATCAAAGAAACTGCTGATGAGCAAATTGACGCCTTCGAAAAAATGATATTTTATCCAAAAGCATTTACGTTTTTAGGAAAGATTGCCAAAGAATTGGATTATGAATTGGTTATGATTACCAATCAAGACGGTTTGGGCACTGAAATATTTCCTGAAAATACGTTTTGGCCCGTACACAATTTTATCATGAAATCTTATGAGAATGAGGGTGTAGTTTTTGATAAGGTGTTTTTAGATAGAACTTTTCCGAAAGATAATGCTGACACCAGAAAACCTGGAACAGGGTTATTAACTGAATATTTCTCTGAGAAATATGATTTAAAGAATTCTTTTGTCATTGGAGATAGACTTACTGACATGGAACTTGCAAAAAACATGGGTTCTAAAGGAATTTTTATCAACGACAACACCAATTTAGGAACAGGAGAAATAACGGTAAAAAGAGATGAATTAGATACCGTAATTGCTTTGGAGAGTAATGATTGGGAGAAGATTTATGAATTCTTGAAATTAAAGGATAGATCGGCTGAAATCCATAGAAAAACAAACGAAACAGATATTAAAATCAAGTTGAACCTTGATGGAACTGGAAAAAGTAATATCAAAACGGGACTCGCATTTTTTGATCATATGCTTGATCAATTAGCACGTCATGGTCAAATGGATTTAGATATTCAAGTTGACGGCGATTTAGAAGTTGATGAACACCATACTATTGAAGATACGGCAATTGCTCTTGGCGAGGTATTTCATAAGGCATTAGGAAACAAATTGGGTATTGAACGCTACGGTTTCTGTTTACCAATGGATGATTGTTTAGCGCAGGTGGCCATTGATTTTGGAGGAAGAAACTGGTTGGTCTGGAATGCTGATTTCAAACGCGAAATGGTAGGCGATATGCCTACAGAAATGTTTCATCACTTTTTTAAATCATTTACTGATGGGGCTAAGGCAAACTTGAATATCAAAGCAGAAGGAAAAAATGAGCATCACAAGATTGAAGCCATTTTTAAGGCTTTTGCGAAGTCTATAAAAATGTCAGTGAAACGTGATGTAGAAAAGATGGTGTTACCAAGTACAAAGGGGGTTTTATAAAAAAGTATAAAGTATCAGGTACAAAGTAATAGGTCTTTTGACTACTAACTTTGTACGTATTACTCATTACTTAATACTTAAAAAAAATGAAGATTGTAATCATAAACTACGGAGCAGGAAATATTCAGAGTATCAAATTCGCAATTAAGCGTTTAGGATACCAGGCTGTTTTGAGTCATGATCTTAAAGAGATTCAACAGGCTGATAAAGTTATTTTTCCGGGTGTGGGCGAGGCGAGTAGTGCAATGAGCAAGCTTAGAGCGAGTGGGTTAGATAAAATTATTGCTGATTTAAAACAGCCGGTTTTAGGTATTTGCTTAGGAATGCAATTGATGTGTAACGCTTCAGAAGAAGGTACTACAGAGGGATTAGGAATTTTTGATATAGATGTTGTAAAGTTTAACCCCTCAAACCCCAAAGGGGGAGTGAAAATTCCGCAAATAGGATGGAATCAAATTTATAATTTGAAATCAGATCTATTCAACGAAGTAGAAGAAAATGAACATATCTATTTAGTACACAGTTATTATGCACCTTTATGTGATGAGACCATTGCGACCTGTAAGTATGGACAAGAATATAGCGCAGCATTACAAAAAAATAACTTTTACGGCACGCAATTTCATCCTGAGAAAAGTAGCGTAGTTGGGGAGAAAATTCTTTTAAATTTTCTTAGGATTAAGTCTTAGATAGAAGTCCTAAGTAAAAAGTATTAAGTACAAAGATTAATAGTTTTTAAGATGAATAATTATAAAGATTTGAAAGTTTGGGAGAAAGCGATGCAACTGGTAGAATTAGTATACTTTTTAGCTAAACAATTACCAAATGATGAGAAGTTTGGACTAACATCTCAGATAAAACGGTGTAGTGTTTCTATTCCATCTAATATAGCTGAGGGAGCAGGAAGAAATTCAAAAAATGAATTCAGACACTTTTTAAGTATTGCAAATGGCTCAACTGCTGAACTTGAAACACAATTGATTTTGATTTTACGTCTAAAGTTGATTCCCGAAATAGAAATAGATAAGGCCATGAAGCTTTGTTCTGAGATTAAGAACATAAATTATTCTCTTCAAAAATCTTTAAAATAAAGAATGATGCACATATTACTTTGTACTCTGTACTTTTTACTTAATACACCAACGGCATGCGTATAATACCAGCCATAGACATTATAGACGGGCAATGTGTACGGCTCTCAAAAGGAGATTATGACACGAAGAAGGTGTACAATCAGCACCCTTTAGAAGTTGCAAAAGAGTTTGAAGCACACGGTATTGAGTATTTACATTTGGTAGATTTAGATGGTGCAAAATCGAAACACATTGTAAATCAAAAGGTCTTAGAACAAATTGCCTCTAAGACTAGTTTGAAAATCGACTTTGGTGGGGGCTTAAAATCTGATGATGATTTGCGAATTGCTTTTGAAAGCGGTGCAAATCAAATAACTGGGGGTAGTATTGCCGTCAAAAACAAAGAAATTTTTGAACGTTGGATTGACAAATATGGCTCAGAAAAGATAATTTTAGGGGCCGATGCTTTAGATGAAAAAGTTGCTATATCGGGCTGGCAAGAAGAATCAAATGAAGAATTGTTACCTTTTATTCAAGCGTATAAGCCAAAAGGAATTCAATATGTAATTTGTACTGATATTAGTAAAGACGGTATGTTAGAAGGGCCTTCGTTTGAACTGTACAAGAAGATTATCAGCGCTGTCAGTTCGAGCGGAGTCGAGAACGAGGTTAAAAAACCACTAAAACTAATCGCTTCTGGCGGAATTTCAACTTTTGATGAACTTCCTAAATTAGCTGAACTAGGTTGTGAAGGCGTCATTATTGGCAAAGCAATCTATGAAAACAGAATTAGCCTAAAACAACTAGAAAATTATATTTTAAACAATTAATTATGGTAGACCAATTACGTGAAGAATTTGTTCAAAATACACTGTATCGTTTCGATGAAAGTACACGAATGAATACCATTTCATTAGCACAATTATCAGAAGAAGAAATCTGGAAAAATCCTAATGAATCACTAAATAGTGTTGGTAATCTAATTTTACACATTTGTGGCAATATTACGCAGTATGTCATTTCTTCCTTAGGAGAAAAAGAAGATAATCGAAATCGTGATATAGAATTTTCAACTACCTCAGGTTTTTCAAAAGCTGAATTGCTTCAAAAACTTACTGAGACAGTAGAAACCGCTAAAAGAGTTGTTAATGACGCATCAATAGAACAACTGATTAGAAAAAGGGAAGTACAAGGTTTTTATTTTTCGGGTATTGGGGTTGCCCTGCATGCAGTAGAGCATTATTCATACCATACAGGTCAAATTACGTTTTGGACAAAACAGTTGAAAAATTCAGATTTAGGCTTTTATGACGGACACGATTTGAATGTGAAAAATAAGTAAGAAGTAATTAGTACCTAGTATTAAGTACAAAGTACTATTATTACTTACTTCAAAGAGCAAACGATAAGTACCATGTACTTAATACTCATTACTTAATACTAAAAAAGTGCTTGCAAAAAGAATCATTCCCTGTTTAGATATCAAAGATGGCCGTACTGTAAAAGGCATCAACTTTGTTGATTTACGTGATGCCGGAGATCCCGTAGAATTAGCCGAGATTTATAGCAGAGAAGGCGCTGATGAATTGGTTTTTCTTGATATTACTGCGACAGAGCAGAAAAGAAAGACCTTGGCTGATTTAGTGTATCGCGTTGCAGAAAAAGTGAATATTCCGTTTACCGTTGGGGGCGGAATTTCTTCCGTTGAAGACGTAGATATGCTATTGCAAAATGGGGCTGATAAGGTTTCTATTAATTCTTCAGCGGTTAAGAATCCGAAGTTAATTAATGATTTAGCCGCAAAGTTTGGTTCACAATGTATTGTAGTCGCAATTGATGCGAAACAGATCGATGGTAAATGGATGGTACACTTGGTTGGTGGTAAGGTACCCACTGAATTAGATTTATTCGAATGGGCGAAAGAGGTAGAAAAGAGAGGAGCAGGAGAAATTTTGTTTACTTCGATGGATAATGACGGAACCAAAGACGGATTTGCCAACGAAGCTTTATCAAGATTATCAACGCAACTAAATATTCCGATTATTGCCTCTGGTGGAGCAGGAACAGTGCAACATTTTACAGATACTTTTCTAGAAGGAAAAGCGGATGCTGCCCTTGCGGCTAGTGTTTTTCACTTTAAGGAGATAGAAATAAAAGATTTAAAAAAAGAATTACAGAAAAACGGAATTCCCGTTCGAATTTGAAATAATGAAGGTCCCCTTTTTATTTTCAAGGAGGGGTGCCCAAAGTACGGGGTGGTTAACCCCTCCGGCTAACGCCACCTCCCCTTGAAAAGGGGAGGATCCGTTTAATATTATATAGGTGTCAGAAAAAAAATATGAAAACAAACAAAGAAATAGATTTTAGTCCTCCCCCTTGGGGGGAGTTAGCGGGGGCTCTCATCCCCGCCATCATACAAGATGCCATCACAAAGAATGTCTTGATGCTGGGTTATATGAATCAAGAAGCTCTTGATAAAACCCAAGAAACTAAAAAAGTTACTTTCTACAGTCGTTCTAAACAAAGACTTTGGACGAAAGGCGAGCAGAGTGGAAACTTTTTGAATCTGGTTGCTATTAAAAATGATTGCGATAATGACACTTTATTGATAACTGTTAATCCTGTAGGACCTACGTGTCACACTGGAAGTGACACCTGTTGGAATGAAAACAATACTTCAAATTTTGGATTTTTGTCAGATTTAGAAGAAGTTATAAAAGAGCGCAAAAAAGAGGCTTTTTTAAATTCCACCTTACGTCAGGATGATAATTCATACGTAGTATCCTTGTTTGACAAAGGGATTAATAAGATTGCCCAAAAAGTAGGCGAGGAGGCGATAGAAACCGTTATTGAAGCGATGGACACTAATGATGAACTGTTCTTGTATGAAAGTGCTGATTTGTTATTTCACTATCTTATACTTTTACAAGCAAAAGGCTTTACATTAAAAGATATAGAAGCTGAATTAAAAAAACGGAATAAATAAACCACAGGCGATCAAGGCATGTGCTACAACACCAGAATATCGCGTAAAAAGAAAGAACTTGAGCTACAGTTCAAGGTCAAAGCCTTGTACGGCGAAATGAAAGAAACTGATGAGTTGGTGTACAATCAGGCAAGCGGATTTTCACACCCAAATATGTGGATTATTTCGCAAGAGAAACCTTTGAATATGATTCTGGTAAAATGTGATTAATTCCGCATTACCAATTAGGCGTAGATTACAACACCTATTATAAAGAACAAATTAGATTTGGTTCAGCTTTTTCAGCTATTTCTGAACGCAAGGAAACGGCAATTACGAAATTCATTCCGACAATTAGGAATGCGATACATAAAAGAACTACTATTCCAATTCGTAATTTTCGGGTAGATTTAGTGATGGAATAATGTAAAAATAGAACGAGGACAATAAAAAACAACCCAAGTATTAGGTATACAGTGTATTGCCTTAACTCGATAAGAATTTCGATCAAAGTATTTTTTTTAAATATTCTCAAACGCTTGAACTAAGCACAAGGCGTTAAGCTTTTAAATTTAGCGACATCATAAATATACACAGACCTTTGGGTTTAGCTCTAAAGTTAGCATTACGTTTAGGCATTGTTACGGTTATTTTTCATATCGATAATGTCCAATAATTTTATAGTCAAACAGACAATCTGCTAAGACTTGCCCTCCACCGATATTATGAACAATTAAATTTCGTTTTCCATCTTGTGATTTTTTATTGACTACAATTCCGATATGAGTTATTGCTCCGCCTAAATTCCAACAAACGATGTCTCCTGGCAAATAATCATTCGCTTTGTTAGAAATTGGTTTCGCTGCTCCTTTTCTTTTAAAATAGGTCATCAAATTCGGAACTCTTCGATGGTCTATATTTTTATCAGTTGTTTTAAGCCCCCATATTCTTGGATAAGAACTAAAGTTCAGCTTCATGTCCTCGTGTACTTCTTTCTGTAAATCAATTCCAATTTTTCGATAAGTACGTATAACGACATCTGTACATACACCTTTGTCACTTGGCACATCTCCATTTGGATAATCAATTGAGAAGTAACTTGGGTCATATGTTACTTTTTGATTTGTTAATTCAATTGCACAATCGGATAGCTCATGATGTTCAATCGTTATTTGAGAAAAACAGAAGTTCAGACTAAGGAATAATATTATTAGAATTGCTTTTTTCATATTTGTGCTAACGGTCTAGTATAAGAAAAGTAGCGGGTTTTAAAGCACTAACTTTTAAGTTAAATATGGATCTTTTTTATTATTATTTCACTTTGGTTTTAGCAATTAAACCGCTATTTTTCATAGGTAATGTTAGCCTAGATTTTTATTTCGATTATTTTCTTAGTTGTGATTAGCAAATCTGTACTTAAGTCAAATGAAAAGTCTTTCGGTGCTTTATTTTCTTCGAGAATATAATCAATGAAAGCTATCTGAATGTGTTGTTTATTTTCAAATTCTATAACTAATTGAACCCAGCGCTTTTCTTTTTCAACCCGCATGGTGTAATCTACGATAAATTCAAATTCAAGACTTTTGAAATGTACATCGATGACCTTTTGTCCCACAAACGTAGTCAAGTTCTTTATGTTTTCAGTTTCTAGTTGAAATATGTTGTCTTGATTGTATATGTTCTTTACGGAATCATTTTTAATTATATAAGAATCTAATGATGAGTCCCACGCAGCTGAAACAACCCCACCTGAAAACTTTAATTCAATTCCTCCGTCAATAATCCAAAATTCATCATCTGGTAATTCAAAAAAGTTTTCATTCACTTGATAAAATGCCAATTGAAGTAGTGGTCCAGATTTTAAAATACGACTTAAAATTTCTTGTCTATCTGTCATTTGATTACATGTAGGCTAACGGTGAGCAATGAACAGTAAAGGATCAAACTACGTACGCTCAGCTCTTTTTAAGCACCCATAAATTTAACAGATTAGGGCTTGAAGAAAAAACCTACTTATTAGGAGTTATAAACAGCAGTAGTTTGTAGTAAAAGGCAAGTATTTTAAAACAAAAAAGCAGCATCTATTTAGATGCTGCTTTTCAATAGGGGACATATGATGATTAGTCACAAGTAATGGTGCTAAACGCTTCACTAGCGGTAGCATCAGCTTCTGACCAATTTTCATTGAACAATACAAATTTATCAATCGCGTGGTTTGAAGAACGTGCCGAGACCTCCATAACATAGGTTCCAGGGGTATCAAAGCGCACATAAATTTCGTGGGCATTATGATCAGAGGTACGGGTTGACCAAATAAAGTCAAGATTGCCACCACTGCGATATATTTTAAACCAACCGTCTTGCGAAGACCCTGCTGGGTTTGGCGATTTATTTGAACCGTTAGGGTACACTACACTGTTGCCTTTTTGACCGTAAAAATCATCAGCATCATTGAATCGCAACCAAGAGTCATTGTGCTCGGTGCCGTCATTTCCTGCGGTTATCGAATTGAACCAATGAAAACGGTAGGTGCCGGGGTTGGTAATTTTGATGGTGTAGGTCAGGAGTCCGTTACCGGGCTGATTGAAATATTGTGAACCTTCCCAAACCAAATACCCATCGCCAGAAAAACTATTTCCGGCGGCTTTTAAAGCCCAACTATCTGAATAGGCTGCATTTTCAAATTCAACTAATACGAGTCCGTTTTCCTCATTAAACACAAAACTTCCGGGATCAGTACAGGTACTAGACGAAGTGTCAGTATCAGAATTGTCTGAATCATCAGTAGTAGTAGTAGTAGTAGTAGTAGTAGTAGTAGTATCTGAATCAGAGTTCTCAGAATCGGTGTCAGTAGTAGCTGAATTTTCAGATGTCATATCGTCTTCTGCGACAACATCTGTATCAGGAATAGTCATATCAACAGCATCTTTTGAACACGAGAAAACAGCACATAATAGGAGGGTAAAAATAAAAATACGAAATAGCGAAGTACGTTGCATAGTAGGCATAGGATTAAGATTTTGGGTTTTAGGGATAGTATTTACGAAGCAAACCAGATGTTTGGATGTATCTTTTCGATGAAATGCAGCTTTACCTTATCTTAAGTTGCATACTCAGTCGTAATTTCTGTGTTGTCATTCTTAGAATCGACTTCTATGACCCGTTGAGCTAGAAGATTGGAAGATTACTTAATTTATGGCTCTCGAAGACGTATATGATTTCATAAGAGTAGTATCGAATTAATACCGACCCTGCAATTTTAAAATTAAACCGTTTAGGTTAGATGCTGAGGTAAACTGATTTACCCCGATAGTGTTAACTCCAATATTCGAAAATAATATATACTTCTCCATTATTTCTTGATGGGTGTTATTCTTATTATTAAAATTAGAACCAATGGAATCTAGTTTTTGTTGGTATTTTTTTGAATACTTTTGTAACATTTTTCCATGAGGGTTAAAAGTGCTTCTATTGATTCCCACCAAAATTAATCTTTTTGTTAAACTATCTATCATAAAAACAGGCGCTCCTGAACTTCCAGAGGTAGCAACGTAATCCCCATATCCAAGAAAAGGCGCGAAGTGATAGCCCTGCTTTTGAAGTTGTTTAGTCTTTTGCGGATCCATTGTATTAGGATGCAATATCATTCGGGAACTTATTCCCTTAGATAAATTCATATGATAGCTTGACAATGGAAAACTAGCACAATATATTTCGGCACCCAAATAAGACATTTTAGAGTTTTCAAAAAACTTTATTGCTTTAGTATTGGAGTTTTTTTCTTTGCGATTAAGAACAACCAGATCAACGGATTTAGCAAAATTTTGAAATCTTCCTCTTGATTTAATTTTATCAGGTAAATGAAGTTTTTCTTTATATTTGACAAATCTTGAACTGTTTTTATCATTAGATGAACTTACAGTCGTGCCATTCTCAAAAATTTTCCAAACTGATGCCGGTAAAAAATGTATTTCTGATTTTGTATCGTTTCTTAAAAGATTTTCTATGTGTTTTTCTACAACATGATAATTCGTAACTATATACTCCTTACTATCTTGTCTATAGGCAAATCCAGTGCCAACTTGTATGTTATTATGATATATTCTTACCACATAGGATTCAATTTCAATAAACTTATTTATTTCCTGGGAATAAGCAATTTCAAGGTTGATAAATATTAATAATAATAATTTGAAATTCATAAGATTTTTTTATTAATCATTGGAACATAAACTATTTTAAATTCCTGTTGTTTTTAATAATAGATTTAGTCATTAGCTATAATCTGCTTTTTTAGAGTGTTTTTCTTTTCTCGATTGAATTAATCTAATCTTTTCGAGTTTAGATGAAAAAATAAATTGTGAGTATTTATTCGCAATTACAATTAAATATTGATTTTGTATTCTTTTATCGTTAATTAAGGGAATTATTATGATTCTATTTGCTAATTTCTATGCAATAATTGAATAATAACTAGGCGTTAAGATTTCTTTAAAACCCTAAGTGCTTTAATCAAATGTCGTATTTTTATAGAATGACAATGATGACAAGAAAAGGTTTTCGTTTTTCAACCTATGAAGCCCCCGGAAAGAGTCCGTTTGAGAAGCTTTTCGATATTTTTCAAGAATTAATTACCCATACTTCAGGTGATTTTGATGAAGCCATTGATTGGTTGCGCGAATTAGATAAAGAATATGAACTTACTGATGATGAATATACCATTGATGATTTTATTGAAGATTTAAAAGCTAAAGGATTTATTCGTGAGGAGTTTGAAGACGGGGGTGGTACAATGGGTGAAGAAGGCGAAGATGACGAAAATGCTAAAGGTGGTACTATTTCAATCACAGCTAAGATGGAGCGTATTATTCGTCAAAGAGCCCTTGATCAAATATTTGGAAAACTAAAACGCAGTGGTGCTGGCAATCATAAAACTGGTAAATCAGGCCAAGGAGATGAACATACGGGAGATATGCGCGAATACCGCTACGGTGATGACCTAGGAAATATTTCAATGACTGAGAGTTTGAAAAACGCGCAGATCAACCATGGTATAGGTAGTTTTCAATTGCGTGAAGAAGATTTGGTGGTTGAAGATACACAGTACAAAGCTCAAATGAGTACGGTTTTAATGATTGATATCAGTCATAGTATGATTTTGTATGGCGAAGACCGTATCACACCTGCCAAGAAAGTAGCTATGGCTTTGGCTGAATTAATTACTACACGGTACCCCAAAGATTCGCTTGATATTTTAGTTTTTGGTAATGATGCATGGCCTATACCTATTAAAGATTTACCGTATTTAAAAGTGGGGCCTTATCACACCAATACCGTTGCCGGATTACAATTGGCTATGGATATGCTGCGTAGAAAAAGAAATACCAACAAGCAGATTTTTATGATTACTGATGGCAAGCCAAGTTGTTTGCGACTGCCTGACGGTACTTATTATAAAAACAGTGTTGGTCTTGATGACTATATTGTTGAGAAGTGCTACAATATGGCACGTCAAGCGAGAAAATTACATATTCCGATAACCACATTTATGATTGCTGAAGACCCGTATTTAATGCAATTTATTCGTCATTTTACGGAAGCAAATAAGGGAAAGGCATTTTTTACTGGTTTAAAGGGATTGGGAGAAATGATTTTTGAAGATTATGAGAATAATAGAAGGAAGCGGTTGAAGTGACTTCGACTACGCTCAGTCAGCACTTGAAATAATGGCGATTGAGCGGAGCCGAAATCGAAATTAGAATAGAGAGAAGCCGTTGAATTGAAGTACGAAGTAAAAAAAAATTGAAATAATTGTAAAGAACAAAGAGACAAGAATAAAGACCGTTGCTAATCAACGGTTATAGCAAAGTCTTGAATCTTTTGTCTAGCATCTAAAAAAAATATGAAATTGAATCACAAAGAAATTGCAACTTTAGGAGCGCTAAAAAAAGCAGGCTATCAGTCTAAAAGCATCAAAGATGAACTTAGAGATAATTTAAGAGAACGCATCAAAGCAGGAGAAACTACTTTTTCAGGAGTTTGGGGTTATGAGAACTCGGTAATTCCTGAATTAGAACGGGCTATTCTTTCGCGCCATAATATAAATTTGTTAGGCTTGCGAGGTCAAGCTAAAACCAGACTAGCGCGATTGATGATTGAATTATTAGATGAATATATTCCGGTTATTGAAGGTTCAGAAATTAATGACGACCCTTTAAAGCCCATGTCGCGCTATGCGATGGAATTACTGAAAGAAAAAGGAGATAAAACGCCCATTTCATGGCTACATCGCTCGAATCGTTTTTATGAAAAATTGGCCACGCCTGATGTAACTGTCGCAGATTTAATAGGCGATGTTGACCCCATAAAAGCGGCGAATTTAAAATTGTCATATGCTGATGATCGTGTGATTCATTTTGGCATGATTCCGCGAGCGAATCGTTGTCTCTTTGTCATTAATGAGTTACCTGATTTACAAGCAAGAATTCAAGTATCATTATTTAACATACTAGAAGAAGGCGATATACAAATACGTGGTTTTAAATTACGGTTGCCTTTAGATATTCAGTTTGTGTTTACTGCTAACCCAGAAGATTATACCAATAGAGGTAGTATTGTTACCCCTTTAAAAGACCGAATTGGCTCTCAGATTTTAACGCATTACCCTGATGATATTGAAACGGCTCGGAAAATCACAGCACAAGAAGCAAAGCTTGATGCACGCCAAAAAGAAATCATTTATGTACCAGAATTGGCCAAAGATTTGCTTGAACAAATAAGTTTTGAAGCACGTAATAGTGAGTATGTTGATGCTAAGAGTGGTGTAAGTGCGAGAACAAGTATTACGGCCTTTGAAAATTTATTGAGCACCGCAGAAAGAAGGGCACTCGTTACCGGTTCAGATCAAACAATGGTTCGCCTTAGTGATTTTATGGGGATTATTCCGGCCATTACGGGTAAAATTGAATTGGTGTATGAAGGCGAGCAAGAAGGTGCTGATGGGGTAGCGGCTATTTTGTTAGACGAAGCTGTGAAGTCGATATTTCCGGTTTATTTTCCAAAGATTAATAAATTAGAACGTAAAGATGAAGAAACCCCTTATGATGCACTTTTACATTGGTTCTTTCAGGGCGAAGGTTTTGAGTTACTTGATGAATTCACTGACGAAGAATATAAAAGAGCATTAGATAGTATTCCTGAATTGAATCAATTAATCAAAGATCATCAAGCAGATTATAAAAAAGAAGATGTATATTTTCTCAAAGAAATTGTTTTATGGGGATTAGTATCTTATAAAAAATTGAATAAAAACAGATTTACTGAAGGATTTCAATTCAAAGATTTATACGGAAGTTTTATTAATGAATTATAAAATTAGCTCTTATAAGTAGGTAAATTAAAAATAAACGAACTTCCTTCTTTTGGTTTACTTAAGACGGTTATTGTAGTATCATGCAATTCCATAATCTTTTTTACAATCGCTAATCCGAGTCCTGACCCTCGCTTTTTAGCGCTTTCATCAACTTGTTTGTAACGGTCAAAAATAAAGGGTTGTTCACTCAAAGGAATGCCTGTACCTGTATCGCTTATTTTTATTTCAATTTCATCTCCTTTTTTCAAAAGTGACAAAGTTACTTTACCCTTTGGTTTAGTATACTTAATAGCGTTTTCAATTAGGTTTTGTAAAGCACGTTCAACCAAACTCAAATCAGCGTATACCAAATTGTTTTCTTTAGGGTTTTCTAATTTTAAAACAATTTCTTTTGGTTCAGCTAAAACACTGAATTTAGCAATAAGATCATGCGATAATTCTGTAATCGAAAATGGTTCTTTAACCGGTGTTACTTGCTCTGCCTCTAATTTTGAATACTCAAAAAGTTGATTAATCAATTTTGATAGCTTATCAACATTATCATGTGTAATTTGTAAATACTCTTTCTTTTCTTCTTCGCTTAATGAATCTCTCTTCATTTGTAGCGTTTCAATATATCCTTTAAGTATGGCCAGCGGCGTACGTAAATCATGAGAAACATTCGCAATCAGTTCTCTTCTTAATAAATCAAGAGATTGCATTTTATCAATATTTCCGGTAATAGTATCAGCCATCTCATTAAATGAATTAGCAAAAATTGAAATATCTGACGCATCAGGATTCTCTATTCGAGCTGTTAAATCTCCTTCACTAAATTGACGGACTTTATTAGTAATCAAGCGTAAATTTTTGGTTAAAAACCAAATAGCCACTAAACCAATTATCGCGGCAAATAGGGTTGTTAGAAGTATAGCTCCAAGTCCTAGTTTTGCAAAATATTGTCGCATTAGCGTACTGCTAACTTCTTGAAACTTTTTTCCAGCTAAAACAATATATACATATCCGTTTCTTCCATCCACGGAATAGGGAGCAGCTGAAAATATTTTTTGTTCACCGGGGGTTCTTGGATCATCACCTAATATGAAATTTTCGCCACCATCACTAATAAAAGATTCTATAGGTGCTATAGCAACACTTTTGGTTGCGTTGGCATCGTTGGGGTCTAAAACAACAGAATATAATATTGCGCCATTGCCATCTAAAAGATATACCTCTATACCTCTATTTACGGCCATCATATCATGCATTAAGTCGCCGAATAAAGACTTATTTACGCTACCATCTTGTAAAAAGGGAGAAACGTTTTGAAACTTCTCATCAATCACATGTTGTGCAACATCAGCATTTAAGCGTTGGGTGGTTTCTTGATTGTGTTTATTGGCAAAATATTCGGTAATTCCGATATATGAAATCCCCATCATAATTACCAAAATGATGAAGGCGAACCACAGTTTTTTGACCAGTCTTGGTGTTAACGTTTTTTTGGTACTCATGTTACTATATCTTCATTAAATTTATATCCAACGCCCCAAGAGGTTAATATATATTTAGGATGCGCCATATCAGTTTCTATTTTTGCTCGTAACCTATTGATATGCGAGTTTACGGTATGTTCATATCCTTCAAAATTATAGCCCCAAATAACATCAAGTAATTCAGTTCTACTATAATTTCTACCAGGATTTGATGCCATTAAAACCAAGAGTTCAAATTCTTTAGGCGATAATTCTATTTTTTTGTCATTGAGTAGTACTTTTCTGCGTTCAATGTCAACCAGTAAGCCATCTGCCGTAATAGTTGAAGTCTCTTTTTTCTCAAACTTTGTAACATCAGTTCTTCGCATTACGGCTTTCACTCGAGCCAATAATTCTCTGATACTAAAAGGTTTTGTTATATAATCATCGGCACCCATTTCTAATCCTAAAACACGATCAATTTCTTCTGATTTTGCCGTTAGCATGATGATAGGCGTATTTTTTTTCTCACGTATTCGTTTGCATATAGTTACGCCATCCATTGTAGGTAGCGTTAGGTCTAACAAAATCAAGTCATATTCGTTTTGAAGCGCCAGATTAAGTCCTTCTTCGCCATCCAACGCCTTAGAAGTGGTGTAGATAAGATTACTTAGATGTATCTCCAGTAATTTTATGATTTCTGGATCATCTTCTATAATGAGAATTTGTTTCATAATTAACTGATACGAATGAAGTTAAAAAGTATCACAATAATATCACAGTACAATTAAAATTGGCAAAAAGCTAAATTACGCCCCCAATTTGCTGATATCATTAGTTTCGAGTTCGATTTTATCAAGATACTAGTCGCATGTCTCACAAAATACTAACAAAATTCACTATAAAGTTTAAGTTTTTGTGACCTTTAAAATGTGGAATTGACCTTATTTTGATTGAAATTTAAAATTAGATCAAATGAAAAGAAAACTACATTATTACAAAAGCCCCAAACTTTTTGTACTTATGTTTACCTTATTGTCGGGGATGTACGCCTGGAGTCAATCTAGCGTCAATGGCGGCACATTAAATGAAGAACCTTTCCATTTTTGCGTTGGTGATGGCGAAGAAGATCGTGTATCACGCGTGAGTGTTGAAGGCGCTAAAGGTCCTAATTCACAATGGGTAGTTACTGATGAGCAAGGAAACATTCTTGGTCTTCCTCCAACACCTGAAGCCGTTAATTTTGATGGAGCAGGAGCAGGAGTTTGCCTTATTTGGCACTTAAGTTATGCTGACGGATTAGAAGGATTAGAAGCTGGTAACAACGCACTTACTGATTTAGTAGGTACTTATGATTTATCAGATG
>CALFUL010000021.1 GCA_937929935.1 uncultured Flavobacteriaceae bacterium
CCAATAATCATCAGCAGCATGAACATAGCCCCGTTTGCCAAAATAATTTGTGTTGCGCTCTGGCCAATGCAATTGATACAAATCAATGTAATCAGTTTGTAAGCGCTTTAGACTTCCTTCAACGGCTTCAATAATCGCATCTTTAGCGAATCCTGTACTTCTGATAAATTTGGTAAAAGGCGCTTTACCTACAATTTTAGAAGCGAGTATAATTTGATCTCTATTTCCTTTTTTCTTAAACCAATTACCAATAATTTTTTCAGTGACTGAGTGACGATCTGGATGCGCTGGTATGGGATATAATTCTGCCGTATCAAAAAAATTAACGCCATGTTCTACAGCAAAATTCATTTGTTCATAACCTTCTTCTTCTGTGTTTTGATTACCCCAAGTCATGGTGCCCAAACATATTTTACTGACTTCAACATCAGTATTTGGCAAGTTTGTATATTTCATAAATAGTTAAAATTCAATAAAAAAAGTAGCAAATTTATGGCAATGAAGTTTAATAATTAGTTTTGATCAAGCTCAACCAAAATTGGGCAATGATCACTATGTCTTGCTTCTGAAAGTATAACTGAACGCTTAAGCCTGCTTCTTAAAGACTCAGCAACCATGGCGTAATCTAGGCGCCAACCTTTATTATTGTTTCTTGCATTGGCCCTATAACTCCACCAGGTATAATTATCAGCTTCTTTATTAAAATGCCTGAAGCTATCAATAAACCCGCTTTTTTGAAAATTACCAATCCATTCACGTTCTACTGGTAAAAACCCAGAGACATTTTTAAGTCCAACTGGGTTATGAATATCAATTGCTTCGTGGCAAATATTATAGTCTCCTAAAACCACAAGATTAGGTTTCTCTTTTTTGAGTTCATTGAAGTATTCTTGAATTTCAGCCATATAATTCAGCTTGAAATCTAGGCGGTCAAGGTTAGTACCCGAAGGCAAGTACATACTCATGATTGAAAGATCACCAAAATCAGCTCTGATATTTCGTCCTTCAAAATCCATAGTTTCAATGCCTGTACCTAATTCTACATGGTCAGGTTTTGTTTTTGATAAAATTGCAACACCACTATACCCTTTCTTTTGTGCACTATACCAGTAATTGTACGCATATCCTGCATCGGCAAAAACAGACAAATCAAGTTGATTCTCTTGCGCTTTTATCTCTTGTAAACAAATTACATCAGGGTCTACTGATTGTACCCATTCAATGAAGCCCTTTTTCAAGGCAGCGCGAATTCCGTTGACATTATATGATACTATTTTCATTGCTTTGAATTTTACTCGAAAGTAAAGAATGTTTTAACCATTAAAAAAGTTTGGAACGACATTTGATTTTCTCTCAATGAAAATACTTGTTATGAAAAATTCTATTTTAATACTTTCACTGTTTACTTCTTTTTATATCAGTGCTCAGGCGTATAATGATGGTTTTAACAACCACGAACTAAGATTTAATATGGGGCGCTTTTTAAGTTCAGCCGTTGTTGAGGGTGCCTATGAATATTATTTTACCCCTGATACTAGTATTGGTGGCACTATGTATATGAACGCAAACCCATTAGGTAGAACAGGCAATTTTGGCATTGGGCCAAATTTACGTGCCTATTTTGGCTTGCAACCTAAAAGTGGCTTTTTTGCTGAAGTATTCGGATTATACTATACTGGTCAAACTGATTTAGAACTAAATTTAGGCGATATAAATTATGATTATTCAAACCTTGCCATAGGCCTCGGAATTGGCAAAAAGTGGTCTACTTTTGGTCAAAAATTGAGTATGGAAGTGTATGCGGGCATAGGCAGAAATATGAAAGAACAAGAATTTGAAAGCCCCTTTATATATAGGTCCGGACTGTCTTTAGGGTTTAGATTCTAAATTTGATTAAAATAAAAAACACAATAAAAGTAGGGCAAATAACTATTGCATTGTTATATATTCACTAAAACAAAAAATGCTATGAAAAATATCTTTCTTGCCCTTTCTATTCTTCTATTTGGTTTTATTTCTTACGCCCAAGATAATGATCCCCAGGATCAAGCTCAAGATGAAATAAAAATCAATGTTACCAACTTTATTATATTCTCATACGGTGACTTGGCTTACGAACGCCTCATAAATGAAGAATCTTCTTTTGGTGTAAGTTTTGTATTTAATATTGGCATTAATGATGATGCTGAGTTACCAGATTATGGGCGAAAATTTTCAGTAACCCCATATTATCGTCAATATTTTTCGCGTTCATATGCGAAAGGTTTTTTTATTGAGGGCTTTAGCATGATTCATGGTGGAGAAGATGAAGTTTTCAATCAAATTACTTTTGAGTTTGACCGAAATGAAAGTTATACCAATGTTGCTTTTGGTGTTTCAGTAGGCGGTAAGTTTGTTACTGGCAATGGTTTCGTAGCTGAGGTCTACGCAGGTATTGGTCGAAATCTTTTGAACACTAATGCTTCTACAGCACTTGTTGGTCGCGGTGGTGTTTCAGTGGGTTATCGCTTCTAAACTGCAATCAATACTTTTATTTTCAGAACCTTAAATACTTTATAAACTTCATGTACTTTAGCTGTAAAAAGTAGTGATGTTTAAAAGTTGTTTTTGCCTCTTTTTAGTACTGACCAATGTTCTTTTAGCACAGCAAAAAATTGCAAAAGACTCGATAACGCAGCTTGATGAGGTTATTCTCTTAGATGCCTTGAAGAAAAAAAATGCATCTGGTTTAATTTCATCAGAAGTTATTGCCGCAAAAACTTTTCAGAATTACAGTCCGGTTTCAATGGTAAATGCCATGAATCAAATTCCGGGGGTTTACATATTTTCAGGGGCTTTGAACACCAATCGTATTACGGTTAGAGGCGTTGGCGCACGAACCCTATTTGGCACTGATAAGCTGCGCATGTATTATGATGATATTCCGGTTACAGATGGCTCCGGACTTTCAACTATTGAAGCTTTTGATTTAGAAAATCTTAGCCAAATAGAAGTCATTAAAGGGCCCAAAGCAACAGGTTTTGGAGCCAATTTAGGGGGTGCACTTATTTTAAGCCCCGAAGAGGCCTTGGGAAAATCAACGAACTTTTCAAACAATTTTACAACGGGTTCATACGGACTTTTAAAAAATAATCTTTCATTCAATCATTTTGACGGAAAACTTAGATTGGGTCTTCAATACGGACATTTAGAAACCAATGGCTATCGTCAAAATAGTGCTTTTGAAAGAGATGGTTTTTTGTTGAACACCTCTTATCAAATCAATGTAAAAAATAGAATTTCACTTTTAATTAATCATATAGATTATAAAGCTCAAATTCCAAGTTCGCTAGGTGCGACTGCCTTTGCTGAAGACCCACAACAAGCAACTTTTACATGGCGCGTTTCTCAAGGTTTTGAAGAGAATAACAGTACGCTTGCAGGGCTATCATTGAATCATAACTTCAGTGAAAAATTTGAAAACACAACCAGCGTCTTTTATTCTTATTTGGATAAAACAGAGGCTGCACCTTTTGGCATTTTTGACGAAATAACAAAAGGATTTGGTTTTAGATCTCGGTTTTTTGGGTCTTTCAATTTTAAGGATAAAAAAGGGAATTATTCCTTCGGAACAGAACTTTTAAAAGATGAATATGATTGGGATAGATTTCAAAATTTATGGAGAGACAATGATGAAAACGGAAGTTTGAAAGGCGATGTTGTAAGTAGAAATAAAGAATTTAGAAGTCAATTGAATGCCTTTGCTATACTCATGCTTCCGATTACCGAAAAGTTTTCTGCTCAATTTGGGCTCAACCTCAACAAAACAGATTATGATTACCGCGATATTTTTAATGATGAGGTTGACAATAAAAGTGCCACAAGAGAATTTAAGGCCATTCTATTACCTTCCTTAAATCTTCAATATAAGGCATCAGAAAATCACAGGGTCTTTGCTAATATTAGTCGGGGCTTTTCTAACCCAACCTTAGAAGAAACATTAAACCCTGATGGCGTTGTAAACCCTAATATTTCTCAAGAAACGGGCACTAATTATGAAATTGGCACACAGCTATATACAGATGAAAGAAAGTTGCAATTAAACCTTTCTTTATATCAAATGAATATTAATAACCTTTTAGTGGGCGAACGTATTGAACAAGATATTTTTGTGGGTAAAAATGCCGGTAAAACCCGTCATCAAGGCGTTGAACTGGGTCTTAGTTATAATTGGCAACTGACAAAAAATGTACATCTATCACCATTTATAAATTACACCTTTACCAATCATACTTTTATTGAATTTATTGATGAAGAAGAAGATTTTTCAGGTAATCAATTAACGGGGGTGCCAAAACACCGTAGCACCTCAGGCATTCAAGCTCGCTTTTTTGAAAACTTTTATAGCAATCTAACGGTACAGCATGTCAGTGAAATATCGTTAACTGATGCTGCTGATTTGTTTAGTGACCCCTACGCTATTGCGAATATTCGAATGGGTTATTTCAACAAGCTTTCAGATAAATTAACCCTAGGTATTGATTTTGGTATTAATAATTTTTTTGATGCAACCTATTCACAATCTGTTTTAATCAATACCCAAGGCTTTGGCGGTGGCGAACCACGCTATTTTTACCCCGGCGATGCACGTAATTTTTACGGCAGTATTCGTTTAGGGTATAAACTGTAAAATCGAATTACATTTTCTGCAACCACGTTTTCATATCAACTTCTTTATGAATAATCGATTTCAAATCAACGATAGCAACGCGTTCTTGTTGCATAGTATCACGATGACGTATGGTTACGGTTTTATCTTCTAGTGATTGATGATCTACGGTAATACAAAATGGCGTGCCGTTGGCATCTTGTCTTCTGTAACGGCGCCCTACGGCGTCTTTTTGATCATAAAGCACATTGAAATCCCATTTAAGGTCTTCAATTATTTCTTTTGCCAATTCTGGTAATCCATCCTTTTTCACCAAAGGAAATATAGCTGCCTTTGTTGGTGCCAGAACCGCAGGTAATTTTAAAACCGTACGTGTTGAACCATTCTCTAATTCTTCTTCTACAAGTGAGTTTGAGAAAATAGCTAAGAACATACGATCTAAACCAATTGAAGTTTCAACCACATAAGGCACATAATTCTTATTCTCTTCAGTGTCAAAATACTGTAATTTCTTTCCAGAAAACTCTTGATGTTTTGATAAGTCAAAATCAGTTCTAGAATGTATGCCCTCTAACTCTTTAAATCCGAAAGGAAAACGGAATTCAATATCCGCTGCAGCATCAGCATAATGTGCTAACTTCTCATGATCATGAAAACGATAATTATCCTCGCCCATACCTAATGACAAATGCCATTTCATACGATGCGCTTTCCAGTGTTCATACCATTCTTTTTGAGTGCCTGGTTTAATGAAAAATTGCATCTCCATTTGTTCAAACTCGCGCATTCTAAAAATAAACTGGCGGGCTACAATTTCATTTCTAAAAGCTTTTCCGGTTTGTGCGATACCAAACGGTATCTTCATTCGACTCGTTTTTTGAACGTTTAAAAAGTTTACAAAAATACCTTGAGCCGTTTCAGGGCGCAGGTATAAATCCATAGCAGTATCTGCAGAAGCGCCCAACTTAGTGCCAAACATCAAATTGAACTGCTTCACATCTGTCCAGTTTTTTGAACCAGATAATGGGCACGCTATTTCTAATTCTTCAATTAGATTTTTTACATCAGTTAAATCTTCATTTTCTAAAGATTTACCTAACCGTTTTAAAATAGTATTCGCCTTTTCTTGGTAATCAACAACACGTTGGTTAGTAGATAAAAATTCTTCTTTATTAAAAGCTTCTCCAAATCTCTTTGCGGCTTTTTTAACTTCTTTTTCAATTTTGCCTTCAATTTTAGCCACATAGTCTTCAACTAAAACATCAGCACGGTATCTCTTTTTCGAATCTTTATTATCAATAAGTGGATCATTAAAGGCATCAACATGGCCAGAAGCTTTCCAAATAGTTGGGTGCATAAAAATTGCAGCATCTAAGCCTACAATATTATCATTTAGCTGAACCATGGCACGCCACCAATATTCTCTAATATTTTTTTTGAGTTCGGCTCCGTTTTGTGCGTAGTCATAAACTGCACTCAACCCATCATATATTTCACTTGATTGAAATACGTAACCATATTCTTTTGCATGCGATATTACTCGCTTGAAAGTATCTTCTTGTTTTGCCATGCGGCAAAAATAGAATTTTCTAAGTTTTAAGTTTTAAATCCTACTAAATAAAAACAAATGATTTTGTGAAAAAGAACAAATAGTGTTCAAAAATGGCTTGAAACCTTTATTTTAATTGAAATTCAATGCTTTCGAGTAAGCGTTCATCTTCAAAAACATTCAAGGTGTACGTTCCTTCTTCAAGTGATCCTTCAGGAATGGTCACGAAATCAGAAACCTCATTTAATTTACCGTCAAAATAAAATTCAATGCGTCTACTATATATATTACCATTTACAGTAATGGTGTTCGCATTGTCTTCAATGACATTTTTATTAGGACCTAAAAATTGTAAATACAATACTCTTTGTTGATCCGCTATTGTTGGGTCAGCATCAACTACAATCTCTCCTTTGAGTTTAGATATTGCAGAAGCTTTATTGGTTTGAATCAATTTACCCAACTTTGTTCTATAAGAATGCGCTAGAATACCATTTAATTCAAGGTACGTTTTTGAATTAATCTCATTGTAAAGCTCTTTAATTTCACGCTTTTGTTGTGCTTCTTCTTCACTAATTGCAGCATAAGTATTTCGCAATTCTTGTATCTGTTTTTGACTATTATTATACTTACTAGTCAACAGTTTGTTGTTATACTTTAAAAAATCATTCTTAAGTTCAAGACTATCATTTTTGGTTTGAAGAATTCTAAGTTCACCCTGAAACTCTCTTAATTTTGCAACCGTAAAATTCAATTTTCCAACTGAATCCATCAATTGTTCAATACGGTTTTTAGAGGTTTGTAACTGAATATCATTCATTTCATCAAGAGCAGAAAGACGATCAACATCAGCTTTCATCAACGTTAAATCTTTCATTAAAAGCTCTTTTTGGTCTTCTAAATATGAGATTTTAGCATCAGACTTGACATAGCTGAAATAGAAGGCAATTAAAATACCTAAAATTACAGCGCATAAAGCGACCATAATAATTTTATAATTGAAATTGGTATCTTGACTGTCCATCAGAAAAGTTGGGGCTTTTAAGTAGTTTTAAATATTTACTAAGATTTGTTACTCTTTAATCTTTCAAAGATACTAAATGACATCAATAATATACTGGTACCACTGGTGTGTTTTGGATGTAATGCTCATTTAATTAGAGGAGAAGAACATCTATGTACCGTTTGTCGAAATCATATGCCTCTTACCGAGTATAACTTTAACGAAGAAAATGTCATTGACCGTATTTTTTATGGTCGAATTGTTGTGAAAAAGGCTAGTTCGTTTCTGTTCTTTACAGAAAACGGCATCATTCAACGTTTAATACATCATTTGAAATATAAAAACCAAGAACAAATTGGTTCATTTTTAGGTAAATGGTACGGACAAATCATTCAAAATGATCCGTCACTAGGTAAAATTGATGTGGTCATACCTGTACCCTTACATGTCAAAAAATTGAAAAAACGTGGGTATAATCAAGTTGATTTGTTTGCCAGAGAATTGTCCACTCACTTAAATGCCCAATACCTAACTGATGTGCTAATCAAAACCGCGAACACAAAAACGCAAACTAAAAAAGGAAGAATTGGCAGGTGGCAGAGTACTAAAGCATTGTATACCTTATCTCAGCCTAATAAACTTAAAAACAAAAGCATTCTTTTAGTTGACGATGTAATTACAAGTGGCGCAACCATGGAAACCTGTGCTAAAACACTTCATGAGGCAGAGGGTGTTACCATTTATTTAACAAGTATGGCTGTAGTTCAGCAATTTCAATAATGACAAATTAGTTGTTTCTTTGTTATACAGAAACACCCCAAATGATTAGAAAATTTTTATCACTTCTATTTTTTATTTTAATTGCATTTTCAATTTTGCAATGTGGTCGTCGTGGTCGTATCACTGGAGGTCCAAAAGATGAAACGCCACCTGTTTTAATAAAAACACAACCAGAAAATGGTAGTGTCAATTTTACAGGAAAAACAATAAAACTTTTCTTTGATGAGTATGTCAAATTAAAAGATGTTCAAAATCAATTAATTGTTTCGCCGCCGTTAAAATACGCGCCTGATATTGCCCCCCAGGGTGGAGCTTCAAAATTAATAGAAATAACCATAAAAGATACATTAAGAGAGAACACTACCTATACCTTTAATTTTGGTCAAAGTGTTCAAGACAATAATGAAGGTAATCCTAGTAATTTTTTAACCTATGTTTTTTCAACGGGTAACTACATTGATTCTCTTGAAGTTTCAGGTGTGGTTAAAGATGCTTTCAATAAAGAAACTGATGATTTCATTAGTGTAATGCTCTATGAATTAGATACAACGTATACTGATTCTACAATCTTTAAAAAGCCACCCAATTACATTGCCAACACCCTTGATAGCACTGTTTTTTTTAAGTTACAGAACATCAAAGAAGGTAATTATGCATTGTTCGCTATGAAAGATGTAGGTAAGAACTATTTATTTGATCAAAACACTGATAAAATAGCTTTTCTAAAAGACACGGTTTCATTGCCTACAGATAGTACCTATCTACTTACACTTTTCAAAGAAATACCCAATTATAGTGCTTCAGTACCAAGCTTTAAGGCAAAAAATAGAATTGTCTTTGGGTACTATGGCGGTGAAGAAAATATAAAAATAAACCCCTTAACTAAACTGCCTGACACAGTGCTTACCAAAATATTGAAAGAGCCCAAAAAAGATACGCTGAATTTTTGGTTTACCCCTTTTGAAATTGATTCTATGGTCTTCGAGCTTGTAAATGAAAGGCGCAAAGTCATTGACACTTTTACTATCAAATCAAGAAAAGTTGAAATTGATTCAATGCAATTAAATGCGAGCACCAATAGATATCTTGATTTAAATAAATCATTTCACATTTCAAACACTACACCCATATCTGAAATTGATACAAGTAAAATGAAACTAATGAATCAAGATTCTGTTTTCATTGATTTTAAAGTTAAACTCGATAGTCTAGAAAATAAAGCCGATTTTGATTTTGATATAATTGCTGAATCGAGTTATAATATTGAATTATTACCTGGTGCTATTACTGATTTATTTAATCAAACTAATGACACCTTAACGTATAATTTAGCCACAAAAAAACTAGATGAGTACGGTAATTTAACCATTAATTTACAGGGCGATTTTGAATATCCTGTTTTGGTACAATTGACCAATGAGCAAGGTGAAAAACAATTAGAACTTTACAGTACTGAACCGCAAGCCATTGTTTTTAATTCAATAGAACCCGCCACCTATATATTGCGTGTTATACAAGATACCAATAAAAATAAAAAATGGGATACTGGTAATTTCTTAAAAAAACAACACCCTGAAAAAGTTAGTTACTACCCAAACGCTATTGAATTGAGAGCAAATTGGGAAAAAATTGAAACCTTTACAATTCAAAAGTAAACGAATCTTGGTCGTCTAGAAATTTCAATTTTTCTCTTGTTTTTAAGACATGTTCTTTTGAAATTTTGAGCGTAACATTTTCTTCTTTTTCTAAAAAAACCAATTGTTTACCCAAACAATCATAGGCGCCAGAATTACCTGGATATTCTAAGCCGTTTTCATCAAATCCAATTCTATTGACACCAATACAATAGGCCAAATTTTCAATGGCTCTTGCTTTTAACAAGGTGTTCCAAGCAGAAATTCTAGGTTTAGGCCAATTCGCCATAAATATCAAAACATCATACGCTTCAGTATTTCTTGACCAAACCGGAAATCTCAAATCATAACAGATTAAGGGGCAAATTTTAAATCCTTTGTAGGTAACAATTAATTTTTCAGTACCTGCTTTAAAGACTTTGTGTTCGCCTGCCAAAGTAAACGTATGTCGTTTATCATATTTTTCATATGTGCCATTTGGATAAACAAAATGTAGTCTATTGTAAAAATTTCCGTTTTCATGAAAAACCATGCTTCCCATCAAGGCAGCGTCTTTTTTCTTTGCCCATTCAAGCATCCAATCAAGCGTGCGTTTTCCTTCTTCAATATTTATTTGTTGCGGATTCATGGTGAAACCAGTAGTAAAGGTTTCTGGCAAGATGATTACATCAACATCCGAAGAAAGCGTGTCTATTTTTTTAGAAAAAGCAATTCTGTTCTCCTCAGGGTTTTCCCAAACTAAAGCAGATTGAATTAAAGCAACCTCAAGTGAATTTGTCATGGTTTACATCTTTTCTAATACATCAATTAATTCTGGTCTGCCTTGCATTTTAGCATGATCAAGAGCCGTATTACCTCGCCCATCTTTTAAGCTTGTATCTGCTCCTTTTGAAATGAGCAATTTAGCTATCTCTAAATGATTAAAGGTGGCCGCATAAATCAAGGCCGTGCTACCCATGGCGTTTTGTTCATTCAACTGAGCACCCTTTGCAATTAGTAAATTTGCCATTTCAGAAAAACCCTTGAAGCAAACGCCCATTAAAGCCGTATTACCTGAAGCATCAACTGCATCAATAGGCGCGCCTGAAGTCAATAATAAATCTGTTATTTCTAAATGATTGTAATACGTTGCTAAGATAAGAGGTGAAAAACCACGTTGATCTCTAGCAGAAATTAATTCAGGGTTTTCTTTAATTAATTTCCCAACTACTTTAAGATTGTTAGCCCTGATTTCATTAAAAAAAGTCTCATTTAGATTCATACCCTTAAAAGTAAAAAACTATTCGGTGCACACCTTAAAATTGTATCATAAAACCCAAAATTACAACTATAGATTTTTTCAATACTATAATAAAACAATTTAAGGTATTATCAATGGCAAGATGAGAACAAATCAATACTTTTACATTACTTGTAAATCAAAGAATAATAATCTTAAAACAACTATAAATGGGAACTGGTGATGAAAAAAATTGTCCGTTTTTGAACGGAGAAATGACTCGAGCAGCTGGTGAAGGCACATCTAATCAAGATTGGTGGCCTAATCAATTACGTTTGAATGTACTGCGTCAAAATTCAGAATTGTCAAACCCAATGGATGACGATTTTAACTATGCTGAAGAATTTAAGACGTTGAATTTAGCTGAGATTAAAAAAGATATTGTTGATGCCTTAACCACTTCACAAGATTGGTGGCCTGCTGATTATGGTCACTATGGCCCTTTTATGATTAGAATGGCATGGCACAGTGCAGGAACCTACAGAATTGGAGATGGTCGCGGTGGTTCAAGTTCAGGGTCTCAACGCTTTGCACCTCTTAACAGCTGGCCAGATAACGGAAACTTAGATAAAGCTCGTTTACTGCTTTGGCCTATCAAACAAAAATACGGTCGCAAATTATCTTGGGCAGATTTAATGATACTTACTGGTAATTGTGCCCTAGAATCTATGGGATTCAAAACTTTTGGTTTTGGTGGAGGTCGTGAAGACATTTGGCAACCTGAAGAAGATATTTACTGGGGTTCTGAAAATGAATGGTTAGGAAATAAAGAACGTTTTTCAGAAGGTGAATATGTACTTGAAGCTAATTTAGGTGCTGCACATATGGGCTTAATTTATGTTAACCCTGAAGGGCCAAATGGATCTTCAAACCCATTGGGTACTGCAAAATTAATGCGCGAAACCTTTGGCAGAATGGCCATGAATGATGAAGAAACTGTAGCCTTGGCTGCTGGAGGTCATACCTTTGGAAAAGCACACGGAGCTGCGGATCCAGACCAATATGTTGGCGCTGAACCTGCTGGGGCCACTATGGCTGAACAAAGTACAGGTTGGAAAAACACCTATAAATCAGGAGTACTTGACGATGCTATTACCAGTGGAATTGAAGGTGCATGGACACCGAACCCTACACAATGGGATCATGATTATTTTGATGTGTTGTTGAATTATGATTGGGAGTTAACTAAGAGTCCGGCAGGGGCAAGTCAATGGCGCCCCACTGACGCTTCAAAGGCAAAAAGAGCTCCTAGAGCTGGCGATGCCACGCAATCGCAAGATTTAATGATGACTGATGCTGATATGGCGTTGAAAATGGATCCGGATTATCTAAAAATTTCAAAGCGTTTTCATGAAAATCCTGCGGAATTTGAAGATGCCTTTGCGCGTGCATGGTTTAAGTTAACGCATAGAGATATGGGTCCTGTTTCACGTTATTTAGGTCCTGAAGTGCCAAAAGAGGAGTTGATTTGGCAAGATCCAGTGCCGGCAGTAGACCACGATTTGGTGACTGATGCTGACGTTACAGAATTGAAAAAACGATTATTGGCTTCTGGCTTATCAATTTCACAATTGGTTACTACTGCATGGGCCTCTGCTTCTACATACCGCGATTCAGATAAGCGTGGTGGTGCCAATGGTGCGCGTATCGCTTTAGAACCACAAAAGAATTGGACAGTGAATAACCCTGCTGAATTGGCCAAAGTTCTTGATGTCTTAAAGGGAATCAAAAATGAATTCGATTCAGGAAATAAAAAGATTTCATTAGCTGATTTAATTGTTTTAGGAGGATGCGCAGCTATTGAGGAAGCTTCTAAAAACGGAGGACAATCTATTGAAGTGCCATTTACACCTGGCCGTACTGATGCAACCCAAGAAATGACCGATGCTTATTCTTTTGAAGCTTTAGAACCTGCTGCTGACGGATTTAGAAACTATAAGAATGAAGATTTTAAAGCATCAGCTGAAGCACTACTTATTGACCGAGCCCAGTTAATGAAACTTACTGCGCCTGAAATGACAGTTTTAATTGGAGGTATGCGTGTATTAGATACCAATTTTGATAAATCAAGACACGGTGTTTTTACAGATCAAAGAGAGGTTTTAACCAATGATTTCTTTGTCAATCTTCTTGACATGAATACCCATTGGGAAGATACTTCTGGTAATGAAACCACATTTGCAGGTCGTAATCGAAAATCAGGAAATGTAAAATGGACAGGTACACGAGCTGATTTAATTTTTGGTTCTAACACTGAACTACGCTCGTATGCAGAAGTTTATGGTTCAAGTGATTCATCTGCGAAATTTGTAAAAGATTTTGTTGCAGCATGGACTAAAGTGATGAATTTAGATCGTTTTGACTTGGCATAATAGTTAAATAAATAAGTTACAAGAGGCGGCATTTTTTATGTCGCCTCTTTTTTTGTTTTAAACTGAAATTTTGCCAAAGCCTTTACCCCTTTAAAAACATAAGTTAAGACCCTTTCTTTAAAAACTTGTTAATAAGTATGAGATGCAAACCAAAAATCTAATTCTATATTTTGTGTAATTTTCTACTATGGAAATAGTATCTCAAAGTACAAAAGAAAAAAAGACACAAATTTCCCCCGAATCAGAAAAATGCTCATTCTCAGGTAGCACAGCAGATTTTTATATTGGTCTCTCTGGTGTAAACCCCAGTAATACTGATGTACGTATTGTTGGTGCAGTAAGAGGTGATTTAGTTGAAACTGCAATTAATAAATTACTAGGTCAAGGTTCTGACGGTATCAATTGGCCCGTTATACTTGATTTGAATAAAAAGATTATCTACCATTCTTTTGAGGCCAACGAAAATGGTTCTTCTGCCGTTATTGGCTGGCAAGAATACCAAGCGCAGAATTTGTCTGCGTAATTTTAAACTTCATTTAAAATGAGTATTTCAATAATCTATTTGTAAGATATATTTTAATAGTTTTTGTTTAAAAACGTATAAATAAGTTTTTTCCTATAAAATTAATTTTTTTATATATTTTAGGTGTTCAAACATCTAATTCTATAAACTGTTTTAAAAATAATTTATCACATATGAAAAACTTTAAAGGACATGTTTCGATTTTAAAAATTTTAATTTTATTTGGAATTATATCATTTATCGCAGGTTGTAATGACGATTTAGAAGAAATTATTGATTTTGAATCAAAATCTAATTACGAATTAAGTCATTTATCATCTAATGATATTCCAGAAATTAATGCTTCAATAGGTAATTATTTTGAAAAATCTGAAAGTAAGTTGCGAACATTAAAGTCTGCTGAAACAGTTCGCGTTCTGGACGAGAGTGTTTTAGTTGTTAAGGATTCTGCTGAAAATTTAACTTATTCTTTTCAATTAGTTAGTGAAAATTTTGATCCAAAAGATTTTTACAATCTTATTGTAACCAAAAGAATTGATGAAAGCACCACCTCACCTTTTGTGATTAAATATACTTTTGATTCTGTAGAAGAAAAAATAAAGTATTACAACAGTTCGAAAAGGAATTTCAATGGTAAAGCTACAGTTTTTAAAATTGATAACTTCCTAAATCAATATAATAATAGCGGAAAATATAATGGTGAGCCTTGTTTTGAAGATATTGACATAGATAGTGTGCCCAGTGATAGCTCCTCTGACGGGGGTTCTTCTGGTAATGGAGGTAGTGCTTCTACAGGTGGTCCGGCACCAGGTGCAACCTCTGGCGAATATACTTTTGATTCAAACCCAGGACCCGGGGCAAGTACGGGTTCAGTCGAAGTAGGTGAGGGTAGTTTTGGTACTTTTGGAACAGACGGTACCATGGAAAAAAGTTCCAAAACAAATAAAAAAAATGAAGACGATTGTCCCGATTCGGATATGTACATTCCGATTAATATGCTGCTTTGGCCGTTTCCAGATTGTTCCAGTTTTGAATACTCAAATGTTGGAAATATAAAAGGTGCAAAAGTTCTGGGTCTAAACAATACGTTCGTAGCATATGAAACTGTCAATCCAACTACAACCAACGTTATTGTTAATACAATAACTTATCCTTCACTATTTTTTACTATGCCCAGCCCATGGACCAATGGTAGGTCAGCTACATTAACTGCGCAAGCTGTTGGTAACGCTGCAGACGCAACCCAAAGATGGTTTGAGAGTCATCCTAATGCATCGGTTCATTTGCTTCAGCAAGTATTTATGAATAATTTAAGGGCTCAAATGGCTGCTTATGGCGGAACAGTTAGTACTAGAGACGCTTTTACAGTAAGAAGTCCAGCACCATATACTACGAGTTGGTTTAAAAAAAATTGTGGTTAATAAAAAGAAATGAATTTTGTAATTTTTTTTATTTTTACCTTTATGATAAATCAGGATCCTAATCCCGAAGTATACATCGGCAAAACTATAGCCGAAGTTTCAAAACAATCAGAACTTAATCTTGTCAATCAACAAGAAGACAAAAAAACATACATGATTAATGAAGCTTCAATTTTTGGAGCAAATATTAGAACGAAGCTTATTACCACTGACCTTGAGGGTATTGTTCAAGAAATCGCTTACGGTTTTGATTTCAAAATCGAAAAAGACTTCTATGAATTAATGGTTAAAACTTATGGCGAACCAACTAAAATGTTTAAACAAGGTCCAATTAATAAAATTACTCACGATCGTGTTATAACGCATGGGTATATTGGGGTTCAAGAGCGTTCAACATCTATAGATTGTTCTTTTGAGGAGGATCCCATCTTTATTATTTGGCAATTATCAAACTTCAGTATTTCAATAGCCTTACCACCAAATCAAAATACCTCAATGATAACCTATAGAGGTAAATAAAAATGGATCTTCTACTGTTGTTATTGGTTGATAAGAATATCAGGCTCAAAATTTGTCGGCTTAAAGTTTTCTAATATCTTTTATTTGAACATTAGAAACGATTTGTAAAATCATTTTTTAGATTTACCCATTTTTATTTATACTAACATAATTCTTTACTTGCATTTTACAACCATTAATTCAACCCAATCTCTCGTTAACGAAAGCAAAAACTCCCGTTGCTAAACTGATTACACCAAAAGTTGTAATAGCTCTCCAGACGGCATCGGTTTTGGTAAACTCCCAAATGGCTAAAATGCATAATACGGTACAAGCAACAAGAGAGAATGTTATTATAATAAAACTAAGAAGCCTCACAACTTTAGGGTTTACGATGCCTTTTCTCTCTTTTTTATGGTCTCCATCTTTTTCCATAATATTCTTTTACGTAAATTTTGTCTACTTATAACAAACCAAGGGTTAAAGTAAATTTAAACCTTGTAAGAACCAAATATATATATTTGGTGCAATTTATTGGCTTAAGGGTTTCTATTCGCACCGCGTATTTGAAAAATCAAGGTCATCAGGGTTGCGTATAACCAATTGATAGTTTTCTTTTTCACGTAACAAAACACCCGTTATTGATCCATTACCACTAGGTAAGGTTTCATCAAAGAAATCAGAAAATCCGCTATTAATTAGGGCTATTTCATTGCCATCACAGTCAGTCAAAGTACGTTCTGTTTCTTCTCTCTCTAATGCATAGGGTTGGTTTAAATCATCATCAATAAACTGTTTTAGCGATGAATAGACCTGAAACAGACTAAGATTTATATTCCGTCACGCATATAACAAGCTACTACTGTTCATTGGTTTTATTGACCTAAAAGCTTGATGGTCAAAATTATTTTCATTAAAATTAATAATTGTAGTCGATTACCTATAATATTGTGTTATTAATACTATTTTTAAATTATTGATTAACAATTTAAGAGCAACATACATAATTTAACATTCTTAGAATATTAAAAATTCAGCCAATATGAAAACAAAAAAATGATTAAATATTTACTCCTAACATTTATATTATTTGGTTGTAATGAAAGCTTGGAAGATTTGATTCCGATTGAATCAGAAAACACTTCACTAACAAAGACTTTTCACACGAAAACTTTATCCATTGAAGAAATACCCGAAATTGCAGAGTTCTTTGAATCTAAAACTAATAAGGGAATCTTTACAGCAAAGGGTAAAGAATTACCAACATTTGACGTAGAAAACATTATTGAAGTCTTAGATACATTAAAAAACAAGAATTACTCTTTCAACTTTACATTCGAAGATACGCCTGAAACAATTTTGTACAATCTGGTTATTGGTGTCGATTCTATTGGAAACAAAACAACTCCTATTGTCTTAAAGTATTCAAGTAGGGAAGAATATTATGACCAGTGGGAAGAAAGTGGTTATCATTTTTCAAAATTTAATGGAACCTTAGCCCAGTATAAATACACTGATTTTTTTGAAAGTGATTTATTCTCAAAAAATGATTGTCCTGAACACTTAGCAAATGGAGACAATAACCCATGCTTCGAAAGTGATGTCACAAATGGCGCTATTGGAAACAGTGGTGGCGGGGGTGCTTCTTCTGGTGGGTCAGGTCCAGGAGCATCAGGAAGTTGTGAATATAATAGTTACTTTCACGCCTGTGGAGGGAGAAACCAATACACAACTCATGGTCCGGAAAGTTGCGGTGGAGATGGTGGTGGTTCATATTGGGTTCTAGAAGTAACTTGTCCAAATGGTAATAACAGTAGTACACTAGAGAAAAATTCTAGCCAAGGAGATTGTACCGATTGCGAATCGGGTCCAAGCGGCGGTGTTGCGGCTAACACCTTGAATAAAAAAGCTTATGTAATTGAGGAAAAAATTGTTTCCAGTCAACTTAATCCTTGTACTAGTCAAATTCTTGAAGATCTTAAGACATTAAAACAAAACGATATGGCGATGATTATTTCAAGATTTGGAGCTCCAAAAGCAGCATATGATTGGGAACTAAAATCTGCGAAGCCAACTATTGATTTAAATAATAGTGCAGAAACGGATTGGAAAATAAATATAGATAATTCTGTAATACCCTTCAAATATGTGACAAATATTAATCCAGATTATACAAATGTTGCAACTGAAATATCAATAGCACGTACTATTCTACATGAAATGTTACATACCTATTTTCTTTCCATTGTAGATGATGCATTACTAAATAACGACACTACCTTAACGGAAGATGACCTACAGAACATTCCTATGCTGTGGCAGTATATTGGAAATAAGAGTTTTGATAACTTATCACTACAATTGCAACATGAGCAAATGTCAAGAACATTTATTGACCCAATAATGCAAGCATTAAAAGAATGGGATGGCGCAAAGGAAAAAGACGAGTATTACAAGGATCTTGCATGGGGTGGACTTACAGAGACATCTACATTTAAACACTTCTATCCAGTAGGATCAGCTAAGAGCTTTAGAGCTGCTACTAGGAATGAGGCAGAAGACAACAATTCAAAAAGTGGTGCAATTAATCCGAAAGGTGACCCGTGTAAATAAATAAAATATGAAAAGAATTATATTGATACTATTTGCAAGCTTTGTTTCTTCTTGCCATTCTCAAAAACAGAAGAATGAATTTACTAATGAACATTTAGAGGTTTTAAAGGCTTTTCTAAATAATAAATATGACCATAAAGATTCTTTTTATGTCAATAAAAATATTAAACAACAAAAATATCTGATCAATTTCAGAAGCAATTATAAAAGGTATATAGAGGCTTATAAATCTTCAGATAGTATTTGCAAAAATAGTACTGACACCGCACTTCTTAAATTAAAATGCCCAATTGCCTTTTCTTTGAAAAAATATCAGAATCTGATTACAGAAAAAGATTTTAACTATTTGAAAAAAACATACAATGAGGAAAGAAAGAATGATTGGAAATTTAATACCAATGAATTAAAGAATTATATACCATTGCTGTTAAATCATTCTAAAGATTTTTATGAAGTCTATAATAAAGACGTCGTTAAAGCACGTAAATCTCATCGTGAGTATCCGAGTTTAGAAATTAGCGGTATTTATTTCCTAGAAGATCAAGAAATAGCAATTATTGCTCATTCAATGATTGAATCGCATATGGGCGGAGGTTTGGCCTATAGTATCATGAAAAAAGAAAATGGAGTTTGGTGGAGATTCGTTGGCAGTTTACAACTATCTTATGTTTAAAAAATGGAATTTATTTAATATTTAAATTAACTTTCATTTGATTATCAACTTGAGATTTCATTCACTCAATAGTAAATTTTCTATTAATTTACTCTATCATTGGCATGGCAAAAATAGTTGTTATATAAATTTACACTAAGTGCCAAGAAATTTAAATATTCGGTTCCATTTATTGTCTTAGAGGTTTCTACTCACAACGCATATTTGAAAAATTAATATCATCGAGGCTTCTTATGACCAATTTATAATTTTCTCTTTCACGTAACAAAACACCCGTTATTGATCCATTACCACTAGGTAAGGTTTCATCAAAGAAATCAGAAAATCCACTATTAATTAGGGTTATTTCATTGCCATCACAGTCAGTCAAAGTACGTTCTGTTTCTTCTCTCTCTAACGCAAAGGGTTGGTTTAAATCATCAGCCACAAATTGCACATCACGTATTTGCACCAAAGTATTGGTTAAGGTTTTTTCAAAATCATTAATAGCCACAGCAGTAGGAAGTAGTTCAGATGTTTCATCACATGAAAGAAAAATATGTTCTCGCACTGCGACAGCTGGTAATCTGCCAACAAAAATATTTCCGAAAACAGATAATGTTCCTCCTAACTTAAAGACATCACTACTTTTTCCGAGGTAGAGTCCTTTTAACTTTATCAAAATTTTACTTCCCTCAGGAAAAAACAAGTGCGAATCAATCAAATCAAATTCAATTCTGAATCCTTCAGTTGGATTAACTGGTTTATCTTGAAAATGAAGCACACTAAAAAAATTACCTTCACGATCTGAGGAAGTTACATAACCTTCAATGATTAAATCTTCCTGAATTTGAACAGTTTCATCAACATACAACGCTTTAACTTCAGAATAAGAGCTATTGGCAACTAAATCATTATCACAATTAACTGATAAGGTTTCAAAGTTTTGACTGTCAACACAGCCTAAAAAAGTAGCTCCGAATAATAATAGAAGTGCAAATTTCATGTATATCGATTTTTCCTTCTCCATATTTCTAAAAACTATAGGCCAAATTCAAAAAGTAGGTTCTGCCGTAACCATACCAATATTTAGGAGCGAAAGAGGGCGTGCCACTTAAACTATCTTCTCTAAGTTGACCAAAGTTTCCGTTTCTACTTTGCTCATATCCACCAGATCTAAAAGTTTGATTGAAAACATTATTTACACTAGCAAAAATGCTGATATACTTGCCATTTTTAAGCCATGATTTACCCCCAACTAAATTCAAAAGATAAAAATCATCAAGGGGTTTTTGAGCTAAAAGTTTATTGACATTTTCTTCAGTCGCATCAGGAAAAGGATTGCCAGTTTCTGGATCTAGAAAGAAACTATCAGTACGTAAAAGGGTTGAAATATTCGCATAATTTTCAGCCATATAATTAGCCGTTGCACCCACCCACCAGTATTTTGGGTCTCTGTAATTAATTCCTAGCGCATATGCTTGTTGTGGCCCTTGTGCTAACTTATAGTCTTTAATATTTGCAATACCCAAATCAAGATTACCTTCAAGGTTAATTAATTCATCTTCTAAGCCTGCAGTATCAAAATTTATAGCTACTTCAGGATTATTGGCATAAACATAATTACCAATTGCTGCTACCGCAGTAAGGTTTACAGTTGACGATACTTGGTATTCAAGTCCTATTTCTAATCCTTGATGCAACTTATCTAAATCAGAAACAACTTCTTGAACAAAGTCAGAGCCAACCCCTGAATCAACAAAAAAGAAATTGACATCGGTAGTATTTTCAAAAAGCGTAGAGAAACCTGTAACTCTTCCGGTCAATTGTGGTAAGCGAATAAAATAATTAAGGTCTACCGTTTTTATGTGTTCATTTTGAATGTTTGAAACTACTTGATTATTCTCTCTCGGATTCACAAAAATATTTTGAAGTATTGGGGCCTTTCTTATAAATGCACCATTAAAAACTAAAGAGTGTCTACCAGTAATTTTATAATCTACTCCCCCTTTAAAACCGAAACCCTTGAAGTTAATAGATTGACTTTTTCCGAAGGAAGAACTATCAAATCTCTCATTTAAAAACAAGCCCTCCCTTTGGTTTTTTGTTTTAGAATAATTCGCCGCCAAAAAAGCGCCGAATTTTTTTTTCAAATAGTTGGCTTGAATAAATGTTTCAAAACGAGATGCTTCAACGCGATAATTATAATTGAATTTTTCTTTTTCTTCTTTTTGCAGGTTGCCGTTTATATCATTCAGTGTATTTGAAAATGGATCTATGTCTTCATGAAAGCTAGCCCCTAATAAATCATTAATTTTAGCATAGTTGTGTGAATTCAAATGTTGATAGGTAAGGCCTAAATCTAATTTCACTTCAGCATTAAGTTGCCAGTTAACATTTGAAGCTAATAGCATTTGTTTGTCGTCAATTGTATCATCAAAAAGTAAGTACGCTGCTTTTCCGTTTTGCGAACTTAATTGATTAGCCGTGTATAGGTTATTCCAATTTAATTGGGGGTCATTTTGAAAAACTTCTTCAACATTATTGGCACTTATAAAATTTGCTCCTATTGAACTATTGATATAAAAGCTAGGTAAATTTCTATAGTAGGTTGGGTCAGGGTTTGGCGCATTATAATAACCGATTCTACCCCTCTTGTTAGTACCAAATTGATAGGCTACACTTGAATTAATAGTAATTTTATCAGATGTAAAAAAATGATTGAAAATAAATAGTGGCTCTGAAATTTTACGTTCTCTTGAATTTCGAATTTTTTCATCTTGATTTCCCCAATACGGGTTATATCTGTTACCAACCAAATCAAAAACTTCTTCTGTAATGGCTGAAGAACGGCCTCTTCTATTTGAAGCTACTATTCCTGTAAAGAGAAAACTGTTTTGTTTGTTGAGTTTATATTCTACCGCAGTGAAAATTGAAAAGGCATCATACAATGTACCTTCAATGTAGCCCTCTTGCGCCCATCTTCTTGAAGCTGAAATGCTATAGGCAATTTTATCATTTTTAAACTTTGAAGTATGTGTTGCCATTACTCTTTTGGCATATGTGCGATTAGAAACAGATGATGAAAATCGAGTTCCGGGTCGCATTCCACTAGGTCTTGTATCAATATTTACTGTGCCTAAAATAGATCCAAATGTTTGGTCTGAAGGTTTTAGTCCGTGTCGAAATTGTTGATTTCTAGTAACGTCATTTAGCCCGCCCCAATTATTCCATTGCGGCCTGCCATTACTTATTTTATTCATGGGTATATTATTTAAAAACACCTTTCCATATTGCGAGTCATAACCTCGAACTCTGAAAAAAGCTTGTCCGAAATCAAATGCCGCCTTGTTCAAAAAAATATCTTTAGTAGCCTGTAATAAACCCGATGTATGAGCACTTATTTCATCATCAAATAATTCGGCATCAGTGAGTGAAATTAAATTATCATTTTGTTCTGTAGCTATATCTCTTTCAAGATAAATAATGCCTAATTCGAGATGCTGATTTTCAATATGAATAGGAATTCTTTTGACTACATAATCAACAAGAAAAATAGAAATGATGTAATTATCTGGTGCATTCAACTCAAGATTGAAGAATCCGTTGGCATCAGTATTTACCTTATAATTTTTATTTTCTACGGATATACCAACGTTTTCAAGTGCGTTTTTACCATGGTTATCAAACACTTTACCTGAAACTTGAAATGTCTTTTGAGCAACTATGAGTGTCAGCGTTAGAAAATAAATAACGAGTGTTAAAATCGAACGCATGATAATAAATAGTATTAAAAATCTAGCTTACAATATATTAAATTTGTAAGAATATATGTATGTATTGTGTTGTATAATACTATTTATATGATTAATACCCTATATTTATATATCATCAGTTTTAGATTATTATTGACCTCGAACAACTTCTTAATGTATTTTAATTACGCATATAAATTGAAATTTAGTATCCTAGGTTTCTTACTCTTTTTTGTATCACTTGGCGTTTCACAAGAAAAAAAGAACTATGAGATTCGTACCATTGCTTTTTACAATGTTGAAAATCTGTTTGACATTGAAAATGACAGTTTAATTCATGACGATGACAGAACACCTGACGGTAAAGATCGATGGACAAAAGAACGCTTAGACTTAAAGATCAATCATATTTCAAGAGTCTTGTCAGAAATAGGAAGCGAGATAACTAACACCTCACCTGATATTATTGGGCTATGTGAAGTTGAAAATCATGGGGTTATAAAAAGCCTAGTTACCCATCAAAATCTCATCAATAAAAACTATGAAATCATTCATTTTGATTCGCCTGATGAAAGAGGAATAGATGTAGCTTTATTATATAAACCATCAGTTTTTATTCCTGGAAATTTCAAAAGCCACAGACTGCTTTTATCGAATGAAGACGGTTACAGAGATTACACTAGAGATCAATTGGTAGTCAATGGTTTTTTAGAAGCTGAAGAAATCAATTTTATTGTTAACCATTGGCCTTCAAGAAGTGGTGGCGAGTTAAGAAGTAGACCTAACCGATTACTTGCATCTAAATTAAATAAGCGCATCATAGATTCTTTACGCTTTTTAGATCCTGATGCTAAAATTATTTCAATGGGTGATTTTAATGATGACCCAAACAATGACAGCTTTAAAAAAATTCTAAAAACAAAAGGAAAACAACAAGACTTAGAAGCAATAGACCTTTTCAACCCCATGGAGAAATTATTCAAAAAAGGAATTGGTTCGCTTGCTTACCGAGACAAATGGAATCTCTTTGACCAATTTTACATTTCGAGCAACTTAATTTCTGAAGACAAACAAGCGTTTTCTTTCTGGAAAGTAAACGTTTTTAACCCCTCTTATTTAACCGATCAAAACGGCAGATACAAAGGGTACCCGATACGCACCTATGCAGGGGGTAGCTATATTGGTGGGTACTCAGACCATTACCCCATTTATTTGTATTTGATAAGGCACGCAGCGCCGTAAAGCAATTTTATTTCTTTACATGCGAATCGCACCAATACCGGCTTCCCATAGTTTTTTATTTAATTCTGGAATTGACGTTTTCATAAAGGTATCTGCCCTACTTTTCAGCACGTTCCATTGGGTATCTAGTTCTTTTTTACGGTCTTTAGACGCTTGGTTTACTCTTGGTATGGTACTGTTTGTAGCATCAATTAAAAACAGGTACTCAGCCGTGAATTTATTTGGAAAATTCTCTACATCATCATAGGCTTGTGACTTACGCTGAATCATGTCTTTATCCCAAGCGTCTAATTCTTTTAAGAGCGTATCGCTTGCTTCTTTAACTGATGCATCCGCTACACCTTTCAATGCCGTTTTGATTTGGCTTTGCACTTTATATAAAGAATTCACCATATCATGCATTTCATTTAAACGACCTTCCATTTCAGTCATGATGGTGTGATATTCAGCATACTGTTCAGGGGTGGTTTTATAGGTAGGCATTGCTACTATTTTACCTTCTGTAGTGCTCTTTTTATCTCCGGCCTTTACGTTAATTCTATAGGTTCCTGGTGGCACTACATGACCTCCAAAACGTGATTCAATATAGGTGTTGGCTATTCCTTTTAAAATGGGCGTTTTCATATCCCATACAAAACGATTTAAGCCTTCTTTTTTAGATAAAACCGGAGCTGGTCTTGGTCCGCCACCGTTATGAGGAATGTAATTTTTATCTCTTTCTGATGTAAAACTACGGATGGTATTTCCGGCAGCATCTTTTATATCCATAGTGATTGTAATGGCCTTGTCTAGTTTCGGAAGCTCGTAGTAGATTACCATGCCGTTTGCCGGGTTAACGCCAGCTAAGGTATTCGTTCCTTTAAAATTATCCGTTTTTCCACTCATCGGACTATACCACGAACCGTTCATAGCATCGTCTGGCTGATACAGTTTCATGCCTTTTTGAGTTGCCTCATATTGGCTTAACATAGATAGATCATCGAGTATCCACATCGCTCTTCCTGAAGTGGCAACGATCAAATTACCTTGATGTATTTTAATATCTGTAATCGGCGTTTTTGGCAAATTCAATTGAAATGGCTTCCAGCTTTTTCCATCATTCCATGACAGATATAGCCCTTTTTCTGTTCCGGCATATAACAAGCCTTTTCGAGTTGGGTCTTCGCGAACTACACGGGTAAAAGATCCGTAAGGAATTCCAGAATTAATACTCGCCCAAGTTTTTCCGTAGTCGGTACTTTTATAGATTGCAGGGCTATGGTCATTGAATTTATACTTGGTTGTTGCTACATAAACCGTTGCCTTATCATGCGGAGAAACCTCAATCGCATTCACTAAAGATTCACCTAAATTCTTCGGCGTTATGTTTTGCCAGCTTTCGCCATTATCTCTTGTGATTTGCACATACCCATCATCACTACCTGTATAGAACACCCCGGCTTCATGCTGAGATTCGATAACATAAGCTAGTGTTCCGTAATTCTCTGCCCCAACTGCTTCATTGGTATACGGGCCACCGCCATTGCCCTGTTTTGAATCAATATCACGGGTTAAATCAGGAGACATTTCATCCCAGGTAACACCCATATCACGCGTTCTTAAAAGTAATTGCGCACCGTGATAAAAGGTATTTTCTTCATGCTGCGAACGTAAAGTTGGCGCATTCCAATTATACAAATATTTCATGTTTCGTGCTTCTCTACCCAAATACTGAATCGGCGCAGCCATAACATTTGTAGATGCTTTTGATTCCATGTCTAAAACTTCAATCGTACCCAAATAACTACCGCCCATCACGTATCTCGGGTTATCTGGATCGAATGCTAAAAACGCACTTTCACCACCTGCTGACGGACTAAAATCTGACATGGTTAGTCCGCCTCGCCCAACAGACATATTTGCAATCATCGCTGACGAGTAATCTTGCTGCCCAGCGTAGATGTTATACGGAAAAAGGTTGTCAGTATTAATACGATAAAACTGCCCCGTAGGCATATTCACTTGCGAAGAAAATGTTTTTCCGAAATCAAAAGTAACGGCTGCTCCGCCGTCATTTGCAATCACAAAATTCAAAGAATTCTTCGGATTAATCCATAAATCATGAAAATCACCATGGGTGCCCGTAATACGTTCCCAGTTTTTACCTCCGTCTAAAGATCTGAGGGCCGGGGCACTCATGACATAAACAATATCTTCATCTTGTGGATCGGTAAATACCTCAATATAGTACCAAGCACGCTGCACCAATCGGTTATCGCCACTTGCCATACTCCAAGTTTTTCCTGCATCATTCGAGACGAAAAGTCCGCCTTTATCTTGATTTGAATCACTTTCAATCAAGGCATATACTTTATTTGAATTCGCTGGACTCACAGAAATTGCCATCTTTCCTTTTTCTTCAGGAAGGCCTTCCGTCAACTCCGTCCAGGTTTCGCCAGCATCGGTTGATTTGTACAAGCCGCTACCTTCGCCACCACTGACTACCATATTGGGTTTACGTTGGTGTTCCCACATGGCCGCATACATAATTTCAGGATAATTCGCATCCATAGAAAGCTCAGCAGCACCAGTTAATTCATTAACAAACAAGGTATTCTTCCAAGTCTTTCCGCCATCGGTAGATTTATAAATTCCACGTTCTTTATTGGGGCCATACAATTGCCCTTGCGCGGCTACATACACAATATCAGGATTGGTAGGATGAATGATCACCCGTGAAATATGTTGCGTTGCTTTGAGTCCCATATGCTTCCACGTCGCTCCGGCATCTGTAGATTTGTAAACGCCATCGCCATAAGAAGACATTACCCCTCGTGGCGCATGCTCGCCCATACCTACATAAACAATATTTGAATTATAGGTTGAAACCGCAACCGCACCCACAGAACCCATTTCAAAAAAGCCGTCCGAAATATTATTCCATCGTTGGCCAGCATCTTCGGTTTTCCAAAGACCGCCACCAGTCGTGCCCATATAATACGTCATTGGGTCGCCCACTACTCCTGATGCAGAAACGCTACGCCCCCCTCGAAAGGGACCAATATTTCGAAATTTCATGGGTTTAAAATAGTCTTCTGCCGTTTGAGCGAAGGTTATGGTTGTGGTTAAAAGGGCTAGAATTAGGAGTTTTAGATTGTTTTTCATTTTGGGTTTTTAGGTGCTGTTCGAGTTTTGGTGTTTCTAGGGTCTCGACTCCGCTCGACATGACAGTAGTGGTTGGTTTTTACACCTAATCTGTCACTTCGAGCGGAGTCGAGAAGCTTAGGAACACATATTTCTATTTTTTATCTAAATTTTTATTCTTAGCATGACTTTCATTTCTACATTCAGCCAACAAAGGCAACATATCAAATTCATCATTCGCCAAAGCTAATTTCTTAGCTCGGCTCCATCTTTTAATTTTCTTTTCAAAATATTCAGCTTGCACAAATTGCATGAATTCTTGATGCCAAATAAGTTTTACTGGTCTTCTTTTAGAAGTGTATGAGTTATCGTTTAATCCAAAGTTATGTTCTTTTAGTCTACGTTCTACATTGTTAGTTAGCCCTGTATAAATTGATTCGTCTGAGCATTCGACCATGTAGACGTAGTAGAATTTCATATTTAGGAACTTTTTTTGTTGGAGGCGACTTTATTACCAGTAACATCGGTCTCGACTCCGCTCGACCTGACAGCTTAGGAAGATTGGTCATGCCGAGAATTTAATCATTCCCGAACACAAATAGCTTACAACTATACTGTCACTTCGAGCGCCCCGAAGCCTCGGGGGAGAACCTAGAAACACCTACTCCTCCACAAACAAATAATTCAATTTCAGCTCGTTAAAAGCAGCATTAAACTCTTTCATTTCTGAATCAACCATAGCTTCAAAAGCTTTTAGCTGAGACTCTATTTTACCCGTCATTTCTTTTTGTACTGCCATATCTTGTTCAGTTGGCGGAAAATCGCCCATGCCTACTAATCGATTCAAATGCGCTAGTTTATTGGTCAAACGAATCGGGAAGTTCAAAGGATCTTGACCGCTTCGGTTTTGCGTTTGGTACAAGGCTTTTTCGATTTTACCAAACTCCTCTTTCATGGCTTTAGCTTTCTCCACTAAATCCTTTGTGGCATCATTATCCTTATATTGAGACGTAAAGGCATCTAGTTGTTTATTGACGCCTCTGATTTTCTTAATAGAACCATGTGCCTTGTTGATCGTTGCATTGATTTCGGAAATAAAATCATGCTGCGTTTGCATATCGGCAACAGTAACCTCAGCCCTTGGATCCGGAATAATATTGAACTCTTGGGTTTGGCTCGAACCATTTACATTTAGATGGACTTTATACTTACCCGGTACCGCTTTTGGGCCATTGAAACCAGCTGCCCAAAAAATCATTCCTTTTAAGGTTTCCGCCTTTTCGCCACGGGTATTCCAGACATGGGTATTACCTCCTTTTTCTACTTTTAGTTTTTTGTCTTTTTCTTTTGCTGTGTTATTGAAGGATGCTAAAGTATCACCCGCCATGGTTGTATACGTAATCGCTACTTTGTCATCATCACCTAAATTCTTCAAATAGAAATGTGATATCACACCATTAGGATGATTCGCTCCTTCGGTTTTTGAAGGCTCTGAACTTGAGCGACCACCGGTTCTGTAGCTGTCTTTAGGTTGGTATAAAATAGCAGCACTGCTTTTCTTCGCCGCATCTAATTGATGTAGGACGGTCAGATCATCTAAAATCCATAAACTACGCCCTTGAGTGGCTACAATGAGGTTGTTGTCTTTAATTGCCAAATCAGTTATGGGGACAATAGGAAGGTTCATTTGAAACGGACTCCAATTCGCCCCATCATCAAAAGAAACATACATTCCTGTTTCAGTACCCGCATAAAGTAAGCCTTTTCTTTTCGGGTCTTCACGTACTACGCGTGTAAAATGCTCTTGATTTATACCGTTCGTTATTTTTGTCCAAGACTTCCCGTAATCGGTGGTTTTATAGAGGTACGGTCTAAAATCGCCTAGCTTATATTTTGTTGCTGCTACATAGCAAGTACCCTCATCAAAAGCCGAAGGTTCAATGCTATTGATCATATTCCATTCAGGCATCCCCGCAGGGGTAACATTATCCCAAGTGGCACCACTATCTTTAGAAACATGAATTAATCCATCATCAGATCCTACCCATAATAATCCTTCTTTTAAAGGGCTTTCATTTGCTGCGAAAATAGTACAGTAATATTCTACTCCCGTATTATCCTGCGTAATGGGTCCGCCACTAGAAACTAGTTTTGTAGGGTCATTCCGTGTTAAATCCTCAGAAAGAATATCCCAACTTTGCCCTTCGTTGGTACTCATATGCACATGCTGCGAAAAGGTATATAATTTCTTCGGGTCGTGCTTCGAGAACATAATAGGAAAATTCCATTGAAAACGATATTTCATTCCCTCTGCACCATATCCCATCGGGTTATCAGGCCACACATTAATACCTCTTACAGTTCCTGTTTTGTGGTTTACACGGGTAAGGAATCCGCCATAAGAACCTCCGTAGACAATATCATTATCTAAAGGATCTACAGCAATATGTGCAGATTCACCACCTGCGGTAACCTCCCAATCATTTTCACTAATACTGCGCCCATCAGAACGATGCTTTACGCGCAAAGTCGAATTATCTTGCTGCGCCACATAAATACGATACGGATGCGAATTATCAGTAGTTACCCGATAATACTGCGCCGTAGGTTGGTTGTAATAGGTACTCCACGTTTCACCGGCATCATAAGAAATCTGGGCGCCCCCATCATCGCCAATAATCATGCGCTTTGAATCTTCAGGGGCGATCCATAAATCATGGTGATCACCATGCGGTGCATTGAAGGTATTAAAGGTCTTTCCGCCATCAGTTGAACGGTGGTAGCGTACGTTGAGCACATACACCACATCTTCATCTTCAGTATCAGCATACAAACGGGTATAGTACCATGCACGTTGGCGTAATTTTCGCTCGCTGTTTACCTGTGTCCAATCTTTTCCGCCATTTTCAGAACGGTAGAGTCCGCCTTTTTTCTTGTTCTCTACCAAGGCCCAAACACGCTCTGAGTTTTTCGGCGAAACCGTAACACCAATAATACCTAAAGTATCTTGTGGAAAACCTTCGTGCTTTGAAATCTCGGTCCATGTTTCGCCGCTATCGGTACTTTTCCATAAAGCCGAACCATCGCCACCACTACTCAAACTATAAGGCGTACGTTGCGCACGCCATGAAGAAGCATATAAAATACGGGGGTTGTTGGGGTCTAAAGTCAGATCCACAAAACCCGATTGGTTATTAACAAATAATTTTTTGACCCATGTTTTTCCGCCATCGGTACTTTTATAAATCCCACGGTCTTGGGTAGGCTTATAAATATTACCCAGTACGGCCGCATATACAATATCGGCATTGGTAGGGTGGATTTTAATTCGGGGTACATGACGACTATTTTTGAGTCCCGCAGATGACCATGTTTTACCTCCGTTTTCGGTTTTCCAAATGCCGTAACCTGAAGATACATTACCACGCAGGGTTTTTTCTCCCCCGCCTACATAAATGACATTGGGGTCACTTTTTGATACCTCAACGGCACCAATACTACCGCCAAAATAGCCATCAGAAATATTGGCCCATGTACGGCCACCATCTAAAGTTTTCCAGACCCCACCACCTGTAGATCCCATATAGAACAAATTGGGTTCACCGGGCACACCAGTTACGGCAGCAGAACGCCCACCACGATGCGGACCGATTGATCGGTACTGCATACTAGAATAGAGTTCTTGGTTAAAAGCTGTTTTTACAGGTGTTGTTTTTTTCTTTCTTCTTTGTGCGTTTGCTGTAAACGTAACAAATAATAGGGCTAAGGCCAATAGGCCTAGCTGGGTGTAGAATTTTTTCATTTTCTGTTCTTTTGGTTGTGGTTTACCATTTCATAAATGCGTCATTTCGAGTGATTCAATGAAATTGAATTGTATCGAGAAAAAGCATTTCTAAAATTGTTCTCGATAAATTTTGCTGACTTCAACTGCGTTAAGTCATCAAAACACTTGAACTGACATTTTAGAAGAATTGTGTTAAACCCCTTAGTTGAAATTAGTCTCTCTAAATGTAGTGAAATGGGGAATATTAAAAAAATGCAATTAATTGTGATATTATAGATTTCTGTTTGTAATTGTTATGGGGGATTTAGTACATTGGGATTTCTAACCAAAACGACTGCAACCTATTAAAAATGGCAAAACAAGTAAAAGAAAAATCGATAGAAGAATCACTATGGCAAGCCTGTGACAAACTAAGAGGCTCGGTAGAATCTAGCGAATACAAGCATGTAGTATTAGGACTTATCTTCTTAAAGTTTGCCAGTGATAAGTTTGAAGAACGCAGAGCTGAAATTATAGCCGAAAGACACGAAAAATTTATAGAAATGAAAGAGTTCTATAATGAAAAAAACGTGTTTTACTTAAACGAAACCTCTCGTTGGTCTTTTATAAAAGCCAATGCTAAACAAGATGATTTAGCTCTAAAAATAGATACCGCCTTACACAACATTGAAAAGAACAACCCTGCGCTTAAAGGCGCATTACCAGACAATTATTTTTCTAGATTAGGATTAGACAAAACCAAACTCGCTTCGCTAATTGACCAAATAAGTGAGATAAACACCATCGCCGACAAGCAAAACGATATTGTTGGGCGAGTGTACGAATATTTCTTAGCCAAATTTGCCATTAAAGAAGGAAAGGGAAAAGGAGAATTCTACACCCCAAAAAGTATTGTAAACTTGATTGCCGAAATGATAGAACCGTATCAAGGTATTATCTATGACCCTGCGTGTGGTTCTGGTGGTATGTTTGTGCAGTCTGTAAAGTTTATAGAGCAACACCACGGAAACAAAAAAGAGGTTTCTGTATACGGACAAGAATATACCAATACTACCTACAAACTAGCTAAAATGAATTTAGCCATACGGGGTATTTCTGCCAATTTGGGCGAAAAAGCAGCCGATACTTTTGGAGCCGACCAACACCCAGACCTGAAAGCCGATTTCATCATGGCAAACCCGCCTTTTAACCAAAAGGATTGGAGAGGAAAAGATGAACTCACTGACGACCCACGTTGGAAAGGCTATGACGTGCCGCCAAAATCTAACGCCAATTATGGTTGGATTTTAAATATGGCTGCTAAACTCTCCGATAACGGAGTCGCTGGTTTTATATTAGCAAACGGAGCACTTTCTGGTGGTGGCGAAGAATTTAAAATACGTAAAAAACTGATTGAAAATAATGTGGTAGAAGCCATTATTATTTTACCTAGAAATATGTTTTATACTACAGATATTTCGGTTACACTTTGGGTTTTAAACAAAAACAAAACTGCAAAAATAGTAGATAAAGGAACAGCAACTAGAAATTACCGAGAGCGTGAAGAAGAAATTTTGTTTATGGATTTACGCCAACAAGGCGAACCTTTTGAGAAAAAGTACATTCAATTTTCTCCTGCTCAAATAAAAGACATTGCACAAACGCTTCATACCTGGCAAACAGATACAGCAACCTATAAAGATATTCCGGAATACTGCTACTCCGCTAATAAAAAAGAAGTAGAAAAAAAGGATTTCTCTCTAGTACCTAGTAAGTACATAGAATTTGTAAACCGAGATGAAAATATTGATTTTGACACCAAAATGAAAGGTTTACAAACCGAACTCAAAGATATATTAGCGCAAGAAGAAGCCTCGAAAGCCGATTTACAAAACGTATTTAAAAACTTGGGTTATGAGTTATAAACGTTTGGGCGATTACATACAGCCTGTAAATATTAGAAATAAAGAATTAGAGGTAACTACTTTGTTAGGTGTAAGTATTAGAAAAGTATTAATGCCTTCTATTGCCAATACTATTGGTACAAATATGAAGACATACAAAATCATTAAGCAAAATCAATTTGCTTATGGTCCTGTTACTTCTAGAAATGGAGATAAAATTTCTATTGCTTTATTAGAAGAGCACGAAACTGCAATTGTATCTCAAGCCTACACAGTTTTTGAAGTTATAGACGAACAAGAATTACTGCCAGAATACTTAATGATGTGGTTTAGAAGACCAGAATTTGACCGTTTTGCTCGTTTTAAATCGCACGGAAGTGCAAGAGAAGTTTTTGATTGGGAAGAACTTTGTGATACGCAACTCCCAATCCCATCCATAGAAAAACAACAACAAATAGTAACTGAATACAATACAGTAACAAACCGCATAAAATTAAACAACCAACTCAACCAAAACCTAGAAGCCACCGCACAAGCTTTATACAAACATTGGTTTGTAGATTTCAACTTTCCTAACCAAGATGGCAAACCTTATAAAGCTGACGGTGGTAAAATGGTGTATAATGAGGAGTTGGAAAAGGAGATTCCTGTTGGGTGGAGTGTGGAGAAGGTTTCCTACTTTATCGAAATTAAATACGGTAAGGATTATAAGCATTTATCGGAGGGAAACATTCCTTTATATGGTTCAGGTGGCATAATGAAATATGTAAATGATATTCTATACGATAAGCCGAGTGTCTTGATTCCACGAAAAGGAAGTTTACAGAATATTCTATTAGTTGATGAGCCTTTTTGGTCGGTTGATACAATGTTTTATTCAAAAATTAAAGAAACATATTGCAGATATTATATTTATTACTTTCTATGTGGTATTGATTTTTATGCATTAAATCACGGAGCTGCTGTTCCTAGTACTACATCTGAACTTTTGAATAACTTACAATTAATCAATTCTAAAGGGGAAGAATTAAAGAAATTTAATTCTAGAGTTGAATTACTTTTTAAAAGAATTAGAGAAAACACCAAACAATCCCAAACCCTCCAAGAACTTCAAAGTCTATTACTAGCAAAAATGACACAGGTAGTACCTAAAGCCGAACTTGTATAAAGAAAAAGATAAAAGCAATGCAAGAAACTAATTTTTTACGCTATACCACTCCTTCAAATGATGTGCGTTTAAATGTGGTGCTTAAAGAAGAAACTGTATGGCTCACGCAAAAAGCAATGGCAACCTTATTTGGTGTAGGTGTGCCTGCTATTAGCAAGCATTTAAGTAATATTTTTGAGAGTGGCGAATTGAAAAAAGAAGTGGTTATTTCCAAAATGGAAACAACCACTAAACACGGTGCTATTGCAGGTAAAACACAAACTAAAGGTGTTGATTTTTATAATTTAGATGCCATAATTTCTGTAGGATATAGAGTAAATTCTACCAAAGCCACTCAGTTTCGTATTTGGGCTACCCAAACCCTAAAAGAATACATTATTAAAGGCTTTACCATAGATGATGAACGGCTAAAACAAGGCAAAACACTTTTTGGCAAAGACTATTTTAAAGAGCTATTAGAGCGTGTACGTTCTATACGTGCAAGCGAACGAAGAATTTACCAACAAGTAACTGATATTTTTGCAGAGTGTAGTATCGATTATGACCCAGAAGCTATTACAACTAAGAAGTTTTATGCTACTATTCAAAATAAATTTCATTACGCTATCACAGGTAAAACGGCAGCAGAAATTATCTACTTAAAAGCAGATAGTAAAAAAGAAAATATGGGCTTAACTTCTTGGAAAAATGCACCCGATGGTAGAGTCATTAAATCTGATACCAACATCGCTAAAAACTACCTGCCAGAAAAAGAAATTAAACAACTAGAGCGTACCGTAACAAGGTATTTTGATTATATCGAAGGTTTAATGAACGCGAAAATACGTTTACTATGGAGCAATTGGCCTTAAGCGTAAACAAGTTTCTAAGTTTTAATGAATACAAGGTTTTAGCAGGTTTGGGTAAAAAATCAAGCAGAAAGCAAAGCTTTTACAGAATATGATAAGTTTAACAAAACACAGCACATTGAATCTGATTTTGATAAGATGGTAAAAAATTAAAAAAGGGAGAGAAATAACATAAAGGGCCATTTAATTTGAATTCGGAATACAAATTATCTTTTATTTAATTTCATTTAGCGATAATATTGTAATTACCTGATTTTCAGGTAGTTTTTATTTAATTTGAATTCGGAAAAACAATTTTATTGAGTATGAGTCAAAAATTTACAGAAGAACCTTCAAACTAACTAAGAAATAAATGGCAAAATATAGTGTACACCAACAACCTGTAGAAACCTTATTAAGTTGGATAAAATCTGGCGATATCGCCATACCAGAAATTCAACGTCCTTTTGTTTGGAAAGCTGCAAAAGTAAGGGATTTAATAGATTCATTGTACCAAGGGTATCCTGTAGGTTATATTATTACTTGGCGAAACCCAGATGTTAAATTAAAAAATGGAGAATTATCGGCAGGTAAAAAAGTATTAATAGATGGACAACAAAGAATTACAGCATTAACAGCTGCCATTGTTGGGCAACGTGTTTTAAATAAAAACTATAAAGAAATTAATATTCGTATTGCTTTTAATCCCTTAAACGAAAGATTTGAGGTGCTTAATAAAGCCTATGAGAAAAGCCCAGAATGGATTAACAATATCAATCCAATTGTAAATGATGAAATTTCAATTACTAAAGCTATACGTCAATACTTAAAAGATAATCCAGATGCGGATGAAGATTTAATAGAAGATAGAATTGAAAAGCTTAAAAAGATAAAAAGTAAGCAAGTTGGTATTATAGAGTTAGATGCGAGCTTAGATATTGATACCGTAACCGAAATATTTATTCGTATCAATCAAAAAGGCGTTGTATTAAGTAATGCCGACTTTGTAATGTCTAAAATTGCTTCAGACGAGCAACACGGAGGAAACAAAATGCGTAAAATGGTAGATTATTTCTGCCGTTTGTTGGTAGATAAAAGTTTCCATAAGCATATTGTAGATAACGATACCAATTTTACAAAAAGTAATTATTACAAAGGCATAAAATGGATAGCCGCAAATACAGATGAATTGTATTGCCCCGATTATATTGATATGCTTCGAGTGGCTTTTACCTTTAAATTTAGTCGTGGTAAATTTAGCGATTTGGTCGCTTTATTATCTGGTAGAAACTTCGAGACCAGAACGTACGAAGGTGAAATATCAGCAGCCAGTTATCAAAAATTATCTGACGGCTTAGAAGCCTTTGTTAACCAAACCAACTACCAAAGGTTTGTAATGATACTCCAATCTACAGGATTAATAAGCAGAAAGCTCATTTCGTCACAAAACAGTATAAATTTTGCATACGCATTGTATTTAAAACTTCGTGATGACGGGATGAGCGAACCAGAAATACAAGGCTATGTAAAAAGATGGTTGATATTATCCATATTTATTGGTCGCTATTCAGGTTCGGCAGAATCTAGAATAGACGAAGACATCAAACAAATAAATGAAAAAGGGGTTGCAGCATATTTATTACAAATGGAGCAAGCCCATTTAGGGGAAGGCTTTTGGGATTTTGGTTTAATTAACGATTTAGAAAGTACGAGCGTTAACAACAATGGGTATAATTTGTATTTAGCTGCTCAGGTAAATAGTAATTCGGTTGCTTTCCTATCAAAATCAATGACAATAACCAGTTTAATAAAACAGAGAGGAGACATACATCATATTTTCCCAAAACAGTATTTAATAAACAACGGTTATCCTCAAAAAGCATATAACCAAGTTGCTAATTTTGTATATACAGAACAAGCTACCAACATAAAAGTGGGTAAAATGCCCCCTACTGAATATTTAGGTAAAATTAGAAACCAAATAAACGAAGGTGTTAATGAAATTAGCACATTAGATGCCGAATCTGCTCTAGAAGAAAATATTAAAACAAACGATATTCCGTCTTTTATTAAAGAAGCAACACACCAAGATTACACAAAGTTTTTAGAAGAAAGGCGTAAGCTGATGTCTAAGAAATTAAAAGCATATTACGAAAGTCTATAAAAATAAAACGGATGAGTCAAAAATTTACAGAGGCGCAATTAGAAGCTGCTTTTTCAGAATTGATAGGCAATGAAGGCTATCCGCATCATTTGGGAAACACCTTAAACCGTGCGGAAGACGAAGTGATATTAGCAGATGATTTGCGTAGTTTTTTACTTGAAAAATACAAAGCAGAAAACCTAACCGAGTCCGAAGTCAATAGTATTATTCTACAACTAAAAACCTTACCTGCATCCGATTTATATGAGAGTAATAAGCGTTTTATGCGAATGCTTTCTGATGGTTTTATTTTAAAAAGAGAAGATGCTTCACAAAAAGATATTTACATACAACTAATTGATTTTTCAGGCTTAGAGAATCAAACACAAAGCGAGAATATAGAAACTATAGTAGCCGAACCACAACTCAATTACGGAGATACTAATAGTTACAAGTTTGTTACGCAATTAGAAATTACCGAAGCCAACCAAAAACGTATTCCAGATGGTATTTTATACATCAACGGTTTGCCTTTGGTGGTGTTTGAGTTTAAATCTGCCATACGAGAAGAAGCAACGATACATAATGCCTACGAACAATTAACGGTTCGTTACAAAAGAGACATTCCGCAACTATTTATTTGCAATGCTTTTTGTGTAATTTCTGATGGTGTAAATAGCAAAGCAGGTTCATTTTTTGCACCTTATGAATTTTATTATGCTTGGAGACGTGTTGCAGGATTAGCCAAAGATGTAGATGGTATAGATGCTATGTTTACGCTCGTGCAGGGAATGTTGCACAAGGATAGATTTAGAGACATCATCCGCAATTTCATTTACTTGCCAGATAGTAGTAAAAAGGACGAGAAAATTGTGTGTCGTTATCCGCAGTATTATGCTGCTAGAGCATTATACGACAATATTAAATTTGCTCAAAAAAATAAAGATGGTTCTGGTGGAGACGGAAAAGGTGGAACTTATTTTGGAGCAACAGGATGCGGTAAGAGTTTTACAATGCTTTTCTTAACGCGCTTATTAATGAAAAGCGAATATTTTGGTAATCCAACCATTTTGTTAATTACCGATAGAACTGATTTAGACGACCAGCTTTCAGCACAATTTACCAATGCCAAAAACTATGTAGGTGATAACGGAATTGTAAGTGTAGAAAGCCGTAAACAATTACGAGAAAAATTACAAGGTTGCGAATCTGGAGGCGTGTTTTTAACGACCATACACAAGTTTACAGAAGACTTGGCTTTATTAACCGAAAGAGCAAATGTTATTTGTATTTCTGATGAAGCACACCGTAGCCAAACCAATTTAGACCAAAAAGTTACGGTAACCGAAAAAGGGGTAAAAAAGACCTATGGTTTTGCAAAATATCTACACGATTCTTTGCCTAACGCAACATTTGTAGGGTTTACAGGAACACCTATTGATGCAACTTTAGATGTCTTTGGAAAAGTAGTAGATGCCTACACAATGACCGAATCTGTAAAAGATGAAATTACGGTTCGTATCGTGTATGAAGGACGAGCAGCAAAAGTGATTTTAAATAATAGTGAGCTTGCAAAAATAGAAGCCTATTATAACGAGGCTGCTGCTGAAGGTGCAAACGATTATCAAGTAGAAGAAAGTAAAAAGCAGTCCGCCAATATGAATGCTGTTTTGGGCGACCCAGATATTCTAAAGAAAATAGCGAATGATTTTGTTACCCATTATGAAAACAGAATTAATGAGGGCGCAACCGTAAAAGGAAAAGCAATGTTTGTGTGCAGTAGTAGAACAATTGCGTATGCTTTTTATCAAAACTTAATAGCTTTACGTCCAGAATGGGCAGAAATAAAAATAGCAGAAGACGGGGCAGAATTAACAGACAAAGACAAAAAAGAAATAAAACCCATGCAACGTGTTAAAATGATAATGACACGTGGTAAAGACGACCCAAAAGAAATGTACGACTTGTTGGGTACAAAAGAATATCGCAAAGAACTAGACCGACAGTTTAAAAACGAAAAATCGAACTTTAAAATTGCCATTGTTGTAGATATGTGGTTGACTGGTTTTGATGTGCCGTTTTTAGATAGTATGTATATCTACAAACCAATCTCGCAACACAATTTAATACAAACAATTTCTCGTGTAAATCGAAAGTTCGCAGGAAAAAATAAAGGTTTAGTAGTCGATTATATCGGCATTAAAAAAGCAATGAATGTAGCTTTAGCCAAATACAACAAAGGCGACCAAGATAATTTTGAAGATATAGATGCTTCATTATCTGCTGTTCGAGACCAACTAGATGTGTTGGGCAAACTCTTTCATAAGTTTGATAGTTCTAAATATTTTAATGGCACACCACTAGACCAACTAAACACCTTAAATAGCGCAGCCGAATATGCTCAGATAACCAAAGCGTTAGAAACTCGTTTTATGGGCGTAGTAAAACGCTTAAAAGCGGCATATGATATTTGTACAGGAAGTGAAAAGCTAACCCAAATAGAACGAGATTACACCCATTTTTATTTAGCAGTTCGTTCTATTGTATTTAAACTAACCAAAGGAAACGCACCAGATACCGCACAAATGAATGCTAAAGTGCGAGAGATGATAAAAGACGCTTTACAAAGTGATGGTGTGGAAGAAATATTTAAGATTGGAGAAGAAGCAGGTAGTGAGCAAGATATATTTGATGATGATTATTTGGCAAAGTTGGACAAAATAAAAATGCCGAACACTAAGATTAAACTCTTGCAACAATTACTTGCCAAAGCGATTGGAGAAATCAAAAAAGTAAACCAAGTAAAAGGTGTTGATTTCACTAAGAAAATGGAAACTTTAGTAGCTAACTACAACGACCGTAGCGAAAATGATGTCTTGCGTAGTGAAGTATATGATGAAATGGCTGATGCATTAACAGATATGATAATGCAAGTACGTGATGAATTTGATTCTGGCGACGAACTCGGAATTGATTTTGAGGAAAAAGCTTTTTATGATATTCTATTAGAATTATGTAAGAAATATGACTTCACATATCCTGAAGAAAAACTAATTGCATTGGCTAAGAAAGTAAAAGAGTTAGTGGATAGTCAAGCTAAGTTTCCTGATTGGAGTAAACGAGACGATATAAAATCTGCATTAAAAGTTGGTTTGATTTTACTATTGGATGAATTTGGATATCCTCCAGTAGATAAAGATGAAGTGTATCAAGAGATTTTTACTCAGGCTGAGAATTATAAGAAATACAATACGAAATAAGCCAACGCAAGTTCAAGCACATTTAAAGTGCTCGTGCCTCACAAATTTAAAAGAGCTTTCTCGCCAACGCTGCAGCTCGCCCTCAGTTGACGCTGTGTCGCCTTTAAAATAATGAGGGGGCCAGAAATTTACTTTTTCAACAAACCATCCAAAAGCCTTCTTACTTTTTTGCTATTCCAGTCCGCAGAGCCGGTTTCTTTAATGATGATTTTACCTTCTGCATCAATTAAAAAACTAGTTGGTATATTCTTATGTGTTAATTCTTGAGGCGGGTTCATACGGGCAATATAAACAGGCAGGCTATAGTTTTTCTTTTTTATAAATTGCTCTACAACTGCTATATCTTCATTGGTAATGAGTAAGAAATCGATTTTTTGACCAAAGTCTTGATACAGGGCTTCCATACTCGGTAATTCGGCAATACAAGGTGGGCACCATGTTGCCCAATAACTGATAAAAGTGATTTTACCATTTCCTATTTCGATCATTTGATTATGACCTTCTAAATTTTTTAGTTCATACCCGAAAGGGGCTATTTGCGCTTGGTCTTCTTCATCTAAAACTGATGGCGACCAGACTAATAGTTTTACTTTATTAACCGCTACTTGAATAGGGGATCTGGTTTGAGGTATGATTAAGAGTACCAGAAATACAGCGAAAACAATATTACTGAGAGAAAGGGGTTTCTTTTTCATGTTACAAAGTAACAGTTTCTTTTTATACCTCCCCTTTCTCCCCCGCAAAAGAGCGGGTAATTCATTCCCCTCCTTGCAAACGGAGGGGAGCTAAAATATCCCTTTGATTTGATGAGCCAGGTGGCGCGGTGGGAATAAAAAATGTTTTTTTTGCCTCGTTTTGGATCAAGCCAAAATGAAGGGAAGTTTATTTTAAAGGGAATGTGTTTGGAAGTGAAGTATACAATTGAGATTCAATTCTTTTAATGTTTTACTTTCATTTTCTTTGCGCATCCAAAGAAAACGAAACAAAAGAAAAGATGCCTTCTCCAGAGGAAATTTTAAAACTTTGTTTTAAAACCAATCACAAAACTCGGCGCTTTTCTCTGAAAAGCTGAATCTCCGAGCTTTTGTTCTTTTTTCTGCGGATAAGGAAAACCCTAAGTTCAACGTCATAGTTAAAGAAAGTTTTTTGCTCGAAGGTTTTTAAGAAATAGTGATGCCAAAAGCGGAAGTGCGTTTCGCGAAGCGAAAAAGAGCATAGGGCAGAAAAGCGAAGGTACCGTGTACCTTTGATTTGATGAGCCAGGTGGCGCGGTGGAGAAAACCATGAAAAACGTCTTCACTGAAACTATCTTTACCGCAGCTAAAAGACTCCATGTGAAAGTTTATTGAGGTCAATAGATTGTAGCACCTGAATTTTTGCTTCGTTTTGGATCAAGCCAAAATGAAGGGAAGTTTATTTTAAAAGGAATGTGTTTGGAAGTGAAGTATACAATTGAGATTCAATTATTTTAATGTTTTACTTTCATTTTCTTTGCGCATCCAAAGAAAAGACACCTTCTCCTATATATTTTTAAGACTATGTCTTAAAACCGCTCGCAAAACTCTGCGCTTTACTCCGAAAAGCTGAATCTCGGAGCTTTTCCTCACTATACTACGGATAAGGGAAACCCTAAATTCAACATTTGAGTTAAAAGAAAAACTTCAATTTTTACCCCTTATAATCTCTAAAGTACGTTCTAATTCGGTGTCAACGTCATTAAGAAAATCTTCTACGGTAGGCACTACAAAAACGTCTGGTTTAATACCAAAGCCATCAGGTTCTTGTTGATGTGGCGTACCAATATTCATGACACCAAAATTATAGGTAACCTTACTATTGGGTAGCGTAATTATCTTCATTTGACCAGCAACCGTACCATTATAAGCGCCCCCGGTTTCTTCACCTATAAACATAGCGCGCTTATCACCATGTAACTTTGATGCTATTATTGAAGAAGCAGAAAATGAACCTCCATCAATCAGCACATAGACCTTGCCTTTAAACCGTAATTCATTCGGAGACTTTGTTTTGGATTGCTTAAAACGATAGTATAATTGTCCGTCTTTCTTACGGGTACGGTACAAATTATCTGCTGCAAAAAAGGGAAATACAATCGATTGAACAACCACAGATAAGGGATTCGAATACCGATTGTAAAAGTTCTTCGTGAAAGGCAAACGCGTTTCTACCTCAGCAGGTTTTACAAAAACATAATCTTCTTTAGCCAGATAGGCATAAAAATCTGCAACTTGATCAAGGCTTCCGCCCGGGTTACCTCGTAAATCTAAAATCAGATGCTTGGTTTTGGCGGAGTCAAGCTTCGTGAAGATTTCTTTTAGAAAATCTTTAACCGGACCATACCTCCAACGTCTTACCTTCATATAGCCAATTTGCGCAGCACTGTCTACAAATCTGAAACTTCTGATATAGTGGTCTCTACTTTTGACATAGCCGTAGTTACGTTTATACTTTTTAAGAAGTTTCTGTTTTGCCTTTTCTTGCTTTTTTTCGGCAGGTGTTTTTTTCGTTGAAGGTTTCTTTTTTTCTACTTGCTTTGTGGTGTCAATCTTTGCTTTTTTTAAAGCTGTACTATCTTTCAAATAGCGTTTAAACTGTTTTACAAAAACCGAATCTCCCTGCTTTAAAATAAGCTTAATGCTATCTCTATGATTCACATGCTTGGCGTAATAGCTCGTGAAATTTTTTCCTATATGTCTGTTTTGTAAGGTGGTATTAAACCCGTCAGGAGAAAACGTATTTCGATATTTGGTAAACAACTCAGGCACTGTTTCAGTACCCATAGCAATCACTTGACTTTTTAATAAAACTGAATCTTTAGGTCCTGTTCTAGAAATAAAAAGTCCGTCTTCAATATATTTGGTGTCTATTTCTGTGAAATCAATTTTTGTTTTTGAAATTGATTTCCGCTCTTTTTTAGTGAATTTTCTTTTCGGGTAACTGCCTGAAATATGACCTTGTCGAATTTCTGAAACTACCGGAGCTAGTTGAAAATAAAACGCTTTAGCATCTAAAGGCGAAGTAATGCTACCCTTTAAGCTATCAAACTTACGGTCTAGTTCTTCTTTTGAAATATACTGGTATAAATTGGGGTGTAGTTTTTGTATTTTTTTATACGTGTAATCAACATCTTGCCTAAGTTGTACAGGGGTGTAGAAGGTTCCTAAACTAGCATTATGTTTTTTTACGCTTCCGCAAGAAGCTAGTAGTGTTATTAAAATTCCGAAAACTATTCTTTTTAACATCATGCCCCCTGGTTTTGATTGTTTTAGAATCATTATTCATGCCAAAATACGACTTCAAATTGTTATACTATAATTTCTTTTGTTCTGGCAAAAGAAAACGAAATAAAAAAGTTTAGAAAAGAGAGTTGTATAGCTTGTTAAACTTGGTTTTTTCGAAGGTTTTTCAGAAATAGTGATGCCACAAGCGGAAGTGCGTTTCGCAAAGCGAAAAAGAGCATAGGGCAGAAAAGCGAAGGTACAGTGTACCTTTGATTTGATGAGCCAGGTGGCGCGGTGGAGAAAACCATGAAAAACGTCTTCACTGAAACTATCTTTACCGCAGCTAAAAGACTCCATGTGAAAGTTTATTGAGGTCAATAGATTGTAGCACCTGATTTTTTGCTTCGTTTTGAATCAAGCCAAAATGAAGGGAAGTTTATTTTAAAGGGAATGTGTTTGGAAGTGAAGTATACAATTGAGATTCAATTCTTTTAATGTTTTTACTTTCATTTTCTTTGCGCATCCAAAGAAAACGAAACAAAAGAAAAGACGCCTTCTCCAGAGGAAATTTTAAAACTTTGTTTAAAAACCAATCACAAAACTCGGCGCTTTTCTCAGAAAAGCTGAATCTCCGAGCTTTTGTTCTTTTTTCTGCGGATAAGGGAAACCCTAAGTTCAACGTCATAGTTAAAGAAAGTTTTTTGCCCGAAGGTTTTTCAGAAATAGTAGCGCCGCAAACAAAAAATTCGTTTCGCGAGCTTACTATTTAAACCTAGAAGATATCGCTTTACAAAAACACCAAACAAACAGGTTTTGAAACTGCTTCTTCATGCAAAAAAGTAAGTGTTCCTTTTTCTACATCTCTTTTAAACACCGTAATGTTGTTACTTTTTTGATTCGCTACCAATAGGTATTTTCCAGTTGGGTCAATAGTAAAGTTTCTAGGCCAATTACCGTGTACTGATTCACGGTCAACAAGCGATAATCGTCCTGTTTGCTGGTCTACCGAAAAAATGACGATGGTGTTTTCGCCTCGATTAGAGCCATATAAAAACTTTCCGTCAGCAGACAAATGAATATCAGCACAAAAGCTTTCTCCTTTAAAATCTGCTGCTAAAGTGGACTCGTTTTGAATGGTTTTAAACTTGCCTGTAGCGTCTTTTTCAAAAACGGAGATACTAGAATTTAATTCGTTAATCACATACAGAAACTTTCCGCTATGGGCACCTGTAAAATGCCTTGGTCCTGCTCCTTCAGGTAGTTCCAAAACGGAGCTTGGTGTTGCCTCTCCGGTAGCATTCATTTCATAGCCTAAAACAGCATCTAAGCCTAAATCTGCAATGTAAATTTTACCATTCAGCCATTGCGCCATATGTGTATGGGCAGTTTTTGTAGTATCTATTTGATTGTGATTGATGATTGCTGATGGTCCGGTTAGAATACCATCCGCAGAAACATCATAAACACTTGCATTACCTCCTGTATAGTTAGAAACTGCAACTTTATTTCCTGTCGGAGATATGCTGATATGACAGGGGTGTGCCCCTTTACTTGAAACAGTTTGTAATTTCTTCAGACTATCATTTTCTATTGAAAAGGTAGTTACAGCTCCCGCACCCTCTTCAAAATCATTGGTTTCTTGAACGGCATAAAGAAAGTCTTTATCCTTTGAAATTGCTAAAAATGACGGACTCGTGATTTCAGCTGCTAAATTGTTGCTCACAATCTTTCCGTTAGCTGTATCAAATTGCAACTTATAAATACCTTCACTCTCTGTATCAGTATAGGTGCCGACATATAATGTGGCTAATGGTGTTTCTTCTTTTTGGCTACATTGAATTACGCTCATTGCAAAGGCTACTAAAACTATTGATTTTATGTTCATTTGGAGATAGATTTTTTCTTTCTAATTATTTTTAAAAGTAAGGATAATTTAAAGTTTCAAGGTTTTACTTTCATTTTCTTTGCTTGTCTTGGGCGGAAAAGTAAAGGCACAGTTTGCCTTTGATTTGATGAGCCAGCTGAAGCGCGGAGGAAACAAAAGAAAAGATTCCTTCTCCAAAGGAAATTTTAAAACCAATCACAAAACTCGGTGCTTTTTTCACAAAAAAGCTGAACCTCCGAGCTTTTGTTCTTTTTTCTGCGGATAAGGGAAACCCTAAGTTCAACATCATAGTTAAAGAAAGTTTTTTGCCCGAAGGTTTTTTAGAAATAGTGATGCCGCAAGCGGAAGTGCGTTTCGCAAAGCGAAAAAGAGCATGAAGCGTTAGGGGCATTCACGGTTTTGTCGAAGACAAAAATTTCCTATAAAAACTTCTTGATTTTTTGCTTCGTTTTGGATCAAGCCAAAATGAAGGGAAGTTTATTTTAAAGGGAATGTGTTTGGAAGTGAAGTATACAATTGAGATTCAATTCTTTTAATGTTTTACTTTCATTTTCTTTGCCTGTCCAAAGAAAACGAAACAAAAGAAAAGACACCTTCTCCTATATATTTTTAAGACTATGTCTTAAAACCACTCGCAAAACTCGGCGCTTTTCTCCGAAAAGCTGAATCTCCGAGCTTTTCCTCATTATATTACGGAGAAGGGAAACCCTAAATTCAACGCTTTACGTAAATAGAAGTTTCGCCGCTTCAAAACCAATTTCACTAAATGAACTCACCACTTTATTGGCAAGGTGATAGTCTTGATTTTTTGAATGAGGACTTTGGTATGCTACACAATAAATACCGGCGGCATGCGCGGCTTTAATTCCGTTAGTGGAATCTTCAATAACCATACATTCTGACGGTAAAAACCCCGAAGCTTCAGCGGCTTTTAAAAATATTTCAGGATGCGGTTTTGATTGCCTCAAATCTGCACCACTTAGTTTTGCCTTAAAATATTGATCTAATTCAAAACGCGAAAAAACATTATTAATCGTTTGCATTGATGCCGAACTCGCGAGAATTAATGTGAGTTCGTTTTGATAATAATCTTTGATTACATCTTCTACGCCATCAAGTAATTTTAGATTAGGATCGCTAAAAAAAAGATCGGCGAAAATGCGGCGTTTAATCTGAACTAATTCAGTTGGTGGATTATTGAGTTTGAAAATAGCAACTAGTTGACTACAAACATTCAAGGTCGCTTGGCCCGTGAAACTTTCGTAAAGTGTATCAGAGACTTCAATGCCTATTTCTTCAAACATACCGTAGTATGCTTTGTGATGTAAGGGTTCAGAATCAATAATAACTCCATCCATATCAAATAAAACGGCTTTAAGCATAGCTTTTTATACAGGCAACACCTCTTTAGCTTGCCACTCATTTACCCATTTTGCCATCAGGTTTACCCAAGCATCGCTGTCATTTAAGCAAGCAATATGTTTGTAATGTTCGCCACCAGCTTCCTCGAATTGCTCTTTACCTTCCATAGCAATTTCTTCAAGAGTTTCTAGGCAGTCAGAAACAAAAGCCGCAGTGACAACAGCCAACTTCTTTTTACCTTCTTTTGCCAAACGCTCAAACTCATAATCAGTATATGGTTTTAACCATGGATCGCCCGCTAATCGCGATTGAAAAGAAGTACTAATTTTATCTTCAGGTAATCCTAAGTAATTTTTGACCATTTCAGTAGTTTCATACACTTGGTGTCTGTAACAACTATTATGCGCTACTGAGTTTACACTGCAACAGCTTCCATCAATTTTACAATGAAATTTTGTCGGGTCACTTTTACGAATATGACGTTCAGGAATACCGTGATACGAAAATAATATATGATCGTAATCAAAACCTTTTAAGCCCTCAGCGATACTTTCAGAAAGTACTTTGATGTATTCTGAACTTTTATAAAAAGCAGGTAAGGTGGTAATTTTCATTTCAGGAAATGACGCCTCTTTTACTTGCATTGTCTTCACCACAACTGTTTCATAGGATGACATAGCGTAATGCGGATACAAAGGCACCAATAGCACCTCATCTACTCCCTTTTCTTTGAGTTCTTGCAAGGCCTTTTCAATTGACATGCTTCCGTAACGCATGCCTAGGGCAACTGGCATATCAGTTTGTTTGCGGACTTTAGCTGTAAAACGTTCTGAGATTACTACAAGCGGTGAACCTTCATCCCACCAAATCTTTGCATAGGCTTCAGCTGATTTTTTAGGACGGGTTTGTAGAATAATTCCACGCACTAAAATAGTACGTAACACTTTATTGACATCAATAACGCGCTCATCCATCAAAAATTCATCTAAATATGGCTTTACATCTTTCGCAGTAGGGCTATCAGGAGAGCCCAAATTAACCAGTAATACACCCTTCATAAGTTACAATTTTCTTTTATTCGTATAGAGGTGCTGAAACAAGTTCAGCATTTGTAAGAATCATTTCTTTTTCAAGTTGCAAAAATAAGTGATGTTATGCATATGAACCCGAGCAAGATGAATTTGTTTTCTAATAGTCGTATAATCAATTTCGATTTCAGACAGATAAATTCGTAATTTTACGGCAAACCCTTGCCATGAAGTTGAGTATAATAACCTTTGTTTTTCTTTTTTTTAGTGTGATGCTTTGGGGGCAACAAATTACCTGTTCTGAAAAAGATAAGCAGGCATTTGAAGACAAAACAATTGCCATTGATGGTTTGCTTGAAGATAACTTTGGAAAAACTTTGGCAGCAATAGGAAAAACGTTTCTGGGTGTTCCCTATGTCGCCAAAACACTTGAGATAGGCACAAAAGAATCTTTGGTCATTAATTTACAAGGTTTAGATTGTACTACCTATATAGAAAATGTGCTGGCTTTTAGTCATATTTTAAAGGAAGGAAAAACTGATTTTACGGCCTTTACAAAGGCTTTAGAAACCATTCGGTATAAAAATGGAAAACTCAGTGGCTATGCGTCACGCCTACACTATTTTTCAGAATGGATTGCCAACAATGAAAGTAAAAATTTAGTCAAAGATATTACGGCTGAAATTGGAGGGCGCGAGACGACAAAAAAAATCGACTTTATGAGTACGCACCGTGAGTTGTATCCGTATTTAAAAGATGACACCAATTTTGAAAAAATTAAAGCTTCAGAAGCCTATTTGAACATGCAACCGCTTTGTATTTTAGCACAAGAAGAAATTGAAAAAAATGAACATTTGATTCAAACCGGAGACCTAATTGCCCTAACCACATCAATTAATGGTTTAGATATTACCCATACCGGCATTGCCACGCGTGAAAAAGATGGTCGCATACATTTGTTACATGCTTCGACTTCTTCTAACCAGGTTGAAGTGACCACCTTACCTCTAGTTGATTATATCAAAAAAATTAAAAAGAATACGGGTATTATGGTCGTTAGACCTTTGTGAAATTATATGCGCCAAGGCGGATTTTTTCTATTCTCGCCACCGTAATATAAAATAACCTGATTTCCATCTAAATCACGCAATCTAGCCTCTCTCCACAACCATCTTTTATCCGTAGGTAATTCTTCAAAAACAATTCCTTTTTCTTCCAAAATTGCTACTTGATCATCCAAATCTGCACATTCAAAATAAACGTAAATTCCGTCTGCACTTAGTTTCTCATCTACCTGATGAATTGAAAAAGTAGCATCGCCTTCAGGACATTCAAAACGAGCGTAATGAGGTAATGATTTCACAATAAGTTTTAGTCCTAAGTTTTCGTAAAAAGAAATCGCTTTTTCTACGTTTATGGAAGGAACAGTTATTTGATTTAAATTCATTTAATCAAGAATTTACGCTGCCCATTAAATATTTCTTAGGTGTAGTACCATACTTTTTCTTAAATGCACTGATGAAATGACTTGCCGTGCTATACCCTACTTTTAGGCCCACTTCATTCACATTATGCTTGCCGGTTTCAAGCATTTTTCGGGCGAATTCCATTTTATAATCAAACAAAAAACTGTACACCGTATCGCCATAAATTTGCTTAAAACCTTCTTTTAATTTTTTCAATGGTAAGCCAATCTCACTAGCAAGCTCTTTTAAACTGGGTGGTTCAGCCATTCTTGAAATTATAATTTCTTTCGCTTGCTTGATTCTACGTACATTTTCTTCATCTACCAAAAAAGGACATTGTTCAATATCTGCCTCAGAACCCTTATTAAAATACAAAGAGATGAGTTCATACACCTTGCCTTTAATATATAATGACTTCAAAGAAGGGTGCAAATTATAACTCATCATTTGACTTAGTATCACAGCAAGTGCCGGACTAAAACCTTCTTGTGTGTAGTATTTCTTGTCTTTGTTCTCTTCACTTAAAAAGGGAATGTGATCCGCTTCGCGAGAAAACAAAGAATGAAACTTTTGAATAGTCATCACCACACTAACCAGCCAAGAATTCGCATTCAAATTTACATTTAAAGGCAGGTCTAGTTGCGTATTATATAACAAAAGAGAGTTTTCTTCAGAAAGGTCTAAGGCATAGTTTCCGTCATTGAAAACAAATTTAGCATGACCTTTCAAGCAAAAATGAAACTGAATAAAAGAGCTATTAATTTTACGCTTAACATGTTGAATTTCAGAAGCATCATTCTGTATTTTAAGTACGTAAAACCCTTCTTCAATTAAAACTTCATTAAAAGACCCTTCAGCGACATTTTTAACTTCCATTTAAAATAAATTTTAATACTATTTATTTAGAAACATTTTAAATAAAACCCTAGTAAACCCAGTATTTCATATAAATTTAGTGCATTACAACCAAATAACTAGTAAATACATCTAAAAAAACGCTCACCGTTATTAATTGAACTTGTGGCGTTATTTTTAACAAAAGTACCGACTTATTTTTGCCTTTGTAAATTTTTGCATGCAAGAATACCATATTTCAAAGTTTAATTCTTTCTACACCATTGGTCTTAACTATAAAAAGGCTGATGCTGACCTTCGAGGCAAATTCAATTTAGATGCTGTAGCGATGGATACCCTTTTACTTCAAGCCAAAGAATCAGGTATTGATGGTCTTTTAGTTACCTCAACATGCAATCGCACGGAATTACATGGTTTTGCCCAACATCCTTTTCAATTGATTAAACTACTTTGTGATCATTCACTGGGTACCGTAGAAGAATTTCAAAAGGTTGCCTACGTATATAAAAACAATGATGCTATTAGCCATCTTTTTAAAGTTGGTACCGGTCTTGACAGTCAAATTCTAGGTGATTTTGAAATTATAAGTCAACTCAAACAGAGTTTTGTGCGCTCTAAGAAAATAGCTATTGCGAACCCTTTTATTGAGCGTTTATGCAATGCCGTTATTCAGGCCAGTAAACGCATTAAAACAGAAACAGAAATTTCTACTGGCGCCACCTCTGTAGCTTTTGCTTCAGTGCAGTACATTCTTAAAAATGTGCCCGATATATCAAACAAGAAAATTTTACTTTTTGGCACCGGAAAAATTGGAAGAAATACTTGTGAAAACCTAATAAAACATACCAAAAACTCTGATATTACCCTAATCAATAGAACCAAAACTAAGGCCGAAGAAATTGCAGGTAAATTTAATTTGGTGGTTAAAGATTATGGCGATTTACAAACTGAAATTAGAACCACAGACGTTTTGATTGTTGCAACAGGAGCTCAGAAACCCACCATAACCAAAAGCCTTATTCATAGCAAAAAGCCGCTATTAATCTTAGATTTATCAATTCCTAAAAATGTGGCTGATGATGTCAAAGGGTTAGCCATGGTTACCACAGTTCATTTAGACCAACTTTCGCAAATTACTGATGAAACCCTTGAACGCAGAAAGAAATTTATTCCGCAAGCTGAAGCTATTAATGAAGAAATTAAAGACGGTTTCATTAAGTGGCTTGAAACTCGAAAATTTGCGCCTGTAATTAAAGCTTTGAAACAAAAATTAAGCGATATCAAAGACGAAGAGATCGATTATCAATCAAAAAAACAAAAAGACTTTAGCAAGGATCAAGCTGATATTGTTTCAAACCGAATTATTCAAAAGATTACCAAACAATTTGCCAACCATTTAAAAGATGATACTGTTGATGCGAATCACAGTCTCGAATTACTGAAAAAAATCTTTCAACTTGAAATCGATGCTCAAAATGAATAAGATAATACGCATAGGAACAAGAGAAAGCGAACTCGCTCTTTGGCAGGCCAATACGGTCAAAGATCAATTGAAAGCTTTAGGTTTTGATTCAGAATTGATATTGGTAAAATCAACTGGTGATCTAGTTCTTGACAAGCCTCTTTACGAATTAGGAATTACAGGTATTTTTACCAAAACCTTAGACATTGCTATGCTTAATGGCGAAATTGACATCGCAGTGCATTCTCTTAAAGATGTGCCCACCGCTTTACCAAAAGGCATTGTTCAAACGGCAGTTTTAGAGCGTGGTAATTATCTTGATATTTTAGCGTACAAAAAAAATCAAGAGTTTCTTAGCGAAAGAGATGCCGTTATTGCAACGGGTAGTCTTCGCAGAAAAGCACAGTGGCTGCATCGGTACCCAACGCATACTATTGTAGATTTAAGAGGTAATATTAATACCAGGCTTGAAAAATTAGATTCAAATGACTGGAACGGGGCCATTTTTGCTGCGGCTGGTTTAAACAGAATCAATTTGAATCCGGAAGATACTATAGGACTTACCTGGATGGTTCCGGCACCAGCTCAAGGAGCCATTGTTGTAGTTGCTAGAGAAGAAGATGAAGAAATTATAGCCGCTTGTCAACAATTGAATCATGAACCTTCTGAACTGTGCACTTCAATAGAGCGTGAGTTTTTAAGACTACTAGAAGGGGGCTGCTCAGCGCCTATTGGAGCACATGCTAAAATGGATTTTGAAAACAAACAGATAACCTTAAAAGGAGTTTTACTTACTGTTGATGGCGCCAAAAGATTAGAATCTGAGTTTAGTGCTGAAGTAGGTAATCATCAAAACTTAGCTAAAGATTGCGTTAATAGCATCTTAAGTAGAGGAGGTAAACGTTTGATGAGCGAATTGCAACATGTAGAACGCAAAACAAACATATTTTCTACTAAAAAAATAACCAAGGATCAACTACAATTGTTTAATGATAAACTAAAGGTTGTATCTGATGATTTTATCAAAGTTAGTCCGGCTAGAATTCCTGAAAAAATTCTAAAAACCCCAATTCGCAATGTGGTCATCACTAGTAAAAATGCTGTAGAATCTATATTGACTATGGTTTCTTCTCAAGATTTAAAATTTGAGAATATCTTTTGCGTGGGGCGCAAAACACGCCGACTCATTGAGCAAAAAATAGGCAAGGTAACCCACATGGAAAAAAGTGCAAAGAAACTAGCTGAGTACTTAGTTGATTATCTTGAAGGCACTGAATTAACCTATTTCTGTAGTAACATTCGCCTTGATGACCTGCCCACTATTTTAAAAGAAAATAATATTGAGGTTACTGAAATTGAAACCTACAAAACCAAGCATGATTCAGTTGCCATTGAAGAAGGTGTAGAAGGCGTTATGTTTTATAGTCCGTCAACAATTGAAAGCTATTTGTTGAAAAATAAAGCAGATAAAATTGCCTATTGTATAGGCGAAACAACTGCCACAGAAGCACGTAAACATTTTGAAGATGTTCGAGTTGCTAAGATTCCTGACACAGAGCGTTTGATTGCTTTGGTTAATGAGCATTATGGTTGATGGCTGTTGGCAAAAAATATAAAATAGAATACATTTTAAGATGCGAGATTTTAGAAAACTTGACATTTGGAAAAACGGAATTGAAATTGTAAAACTCATTTTTAAGTCATCTAGTTCTCTGCCATCTGAAGAAAAATATGGTTTAAGAAGTCAAATTACGCGCGCTGCCATTTCTATACCTTCCAACATTGCAGAAGGGTGCAGTATAAATAGCCAAATTGAATTCAAACGATATTTAGAAATTGCGATGGGTTCGCTTTTCGAAGTAGAAACACAATTAATAATTGCCAAAGAATTAGAATTTATAAAATCCGAAGAGCTTAAACCAGTTTTTGACTTACTTAATAAAGAAGCAAAAATGATAAATAGCTTAATTCAGAAAATCAAAAATAGCTAAAAGCCAAAGGCTAGCAGCTAATATCCAGTTATGATAAAAAACGATTTATTTTTAAAAGCCCTGAAGGGCGAAACGGTTGAAAGACCTCCTGTTTGGATGATGCGTCAAGCAGGTAGATATCTTCCTGAGTTCATGGAAATCAAAGCGAAATATGATTTCTTTACGCGCTGTCAAACTCCTGAATTAGCCTCTGAAATTACCGTGCAACCCATCCGCAGATATGGCATGGATGCTGCGATATTATTTTGCGATATTTTAGTGATTCCGCAAGCCATGAATATTGAGGTAGAGATGAAACCTAATTTCGGACCGTATCTACCCAACCCCATTCGTTCTCAAAAAGATTTAGATTCAGTTATTATACCTGATATCAATGACACGCTTGGTTATGTCATGGAAGCCATCAAAGCAACTAAAGAAAAGCTAAACGATGAAGTGCCCCTTATAGGTTTTGCAGGCTCACCCTGGACGATTCTTTGCTATTGTGTACAAGGGCAAGGAAGTAAAAACTTTGATAAAGCCAAAGAGTTATGCTTTACCCAACCTGTAGTAGCTCATTCTTTACTTCAAAAAATTACAGATACTACAATCGCCTATCTTAAAGCTAAAGTAAAAGCGGGTGTCAATGCCTTACAACTTTTTGATTCTTGGGGAGGCATGCTTTCACCTACTGACTACAAAGAGTTTTCTTGGCAATATATGCAGCAGATCGTTGATGCTTTAAAGGATGAAGCTCCGGTAATTGTTTTTGGAAAAGGCTGTTGGTTCGCCTTAGGTGATATGGCCAAATCAGGTGCTTCTGCATTAGGAGTTGACTGGACCTGCTCAGCAAGAAACGCACGCTACCTAAGCGGCGGAAAGATTACACTTCAAGGTAATTTTGATCCCTCGCGTTTATTCTCGCCTCCGGCAGAAATTAAAAAGATGGTCACTCAAATGATTAATGAATTCGGTAAGGATAATTATATTGTCAACCTTGGTCATGGTATTTTACCCACGGTGCCCGTTGAGAATGCAAAAGCCTTTATTGATGCCGTTAAAGAGTATCGCCCCCTCTAGCTCCCCCGAGGGGGAGAGAATGATTACTCGTGTAAAAGACCCCACCTAACCTCCCCAATGGGGAGGAACAAAAATGAAATTGAAAAAATTGAAGTTAGTTCTAAATTTAAAATACTAAAAAATTAAAGTCCCTACTTGGGAGGGATTTAGGGAGGACTTAAAAAATGATTAATGATTTCAAAGAGTATTATATTGACGCCATACATGAAAAATATGCATGGCGCATTTGTGATTTTTGTGTGGCAAATGCCGATAGATTAAAGCGCTTTTTTCCGCAGACCTTAGCACAAAATTTGAACCCCGATTTATCTCTAGTATTCGTTGAAACTAAGGTCAAACAATTCACTGCTAAGGAAGAGTTTCTTTTTGTTTTAAAGGAAAAAGAGAATCGTACCGTAATAGGTTTGATTTACTTAAAAGAATTAGATTGGGATAAAAAACAAGGCGAACTTGCCTATGCCATAGGATACCAAGTGGAAGGTAAAGGCTATATAACTGAAAGCGTTAAAGCTATTTCAGAATGGGCCTTTGAAGAACAACAATTACGTACACTTCAAATCATAGCACATCACTCAAATAATGCAAGCATTCGTGTGGCAGAAAAATGTAGCTTTACGTGGCAAAAGGTTTTAAAAGGTGCGCATACACCCCCTAACGAAGCACCGCTTGATATGGAATTATATGAACTAACAAAGACCTGCAAGGCGTTGCCAAAGGCCTCCTTGTAGGTCTAATTTTAAATGGACGAGAATGAAACTTGAAACTATCGAAAAAGATTGTTATTATCATATCTACAATAGAGGTATTAATGGTTGTGTCATTTTTCAAAATGACGAAAACAAACGGTATTTTCTTGACCTTGTTAATACCCATCTTTCAGAAAAAATAGCTGTATTAGCTTATTGCTTAATGGACAACCATTATCATATGGCCGTTAAAATAAAGTCAGACGGTAAAGAGGCCGTACAAGCTTTTTCAAATCTGATGAATGCCTACGCAAAAGCGTTTAATAAAAGAGTGGGAAGAACCGGTAGCTTGTTCGAAAAACATTTTAAACGGATCCTAGTAAATGATGAAACGTATCTAAAAAACCTAATTGTTTATATTCATACCAATCCTCAAAATCATGGTATTGTAGACGATTTTACAAAATTTCAATTTTCTTCTTATCCGTCCTATTTTTCTAAAAAAGCAAGTTCGACTCTTGAAATAGAATCACAAGAGGTTCTGAATCTTTTTGACAATTTAGACAACATGGCTTTTGTACACAGAGAAAGCTCTGGCGATGCTGGAGAAAAAATAGACCTACAAGGTTTTGAAAACCTTGTAGGTCATACTAAAAACATTCAGGTTAAGGATCAATTCTATCAATATATTCAAGATTTACAAGACACCATAACTGCTAAGGTTGAAGAAATAGATGGTGAGGCCACATTTCAAGAAGACAACTGGAAACGCCCCGAAGGTGGTGGCGGAAGAACACGCGTAATTACCAATGGTAAGGTGTTTGAAAAAGGAGGGGTCAATATTTCAGGTGTACATGGCGAACTACCCAAAAGTATGCAAGATTATTTTGGTGTCAAAGATGCTGATTTCTATGCCTGCGGATTGAGTTTGGTGCTACATCCAAAGAATCCGATGGTGCCAACGGTACATGCGAATTGGCGGTATTTTGAAATGTATGATAAAGCCGGAAACATTGTTAATCAATGGTTTGGTGGCGGTCAAGATTTGACCCCATATTATCTTTTTGACGAAGATGCTATTCATTTTCATTCAGTTTGTAAAAAAGCATGCGATGCGCATCATCCCGATTTCTATTCCACCTATAAAAAGCGTTGTGATGAGTATTTTTATAATACCCATAGAAATGAAGCTCGTGGAATTGGCGGACTCTTTTTTGACTATTGCAAAGCAACAAATGAAATGAGTATGCCCCAATGGTATGACTTTGTGACTGAAGTAGGTAACAGTTTTTTAGCATCATATATACCCATCGTTATAAAACGCAAAGATCTTGATTTTACTACCCTTCAACGTGATTGGCAAGAGATAAGAAGAGGGCGATATGTTGAATTCAATTTAGTGCATGATAAAGGCACTTTATTTGGTTTAAAAACTAACGGCCGTATTGAAAGTATTTTGATGAGTTTACCTCCTCATGTGCAATGGCGCTATGACCATCAGCCTGAAGAAGGTAGTGAAGAAGCCAAACTTTTAAGTGTATTGAAGCAACCAAAAGACTGGGTTTAATTAACTTTATAGTATGCCCAAAACTGGAAAAGAAAAAAATACGCGTAACAAAGCGAAGCATACCAAGCTTCTCAAACTCAAAAAGACCAAGCTTAAAAAAGAGGCCCAACTTCGAAAAGAACGGTTAAAAGCTATCCTCTTGAAGAGTAAACAAAAAGAATAATCAACCATACCGCCATGCTTAAATATATCTCTCGAATTGTTCTGATTATCAATTGGAAGACCTTACTGATTACTTTTCTTTCTATTGCTTCTACAGCCTTTTGTCTATACTATGAGATCAAAGCAGATTTTCCATTAACCCTAATTGGCACTGCTATTGTTTTTCCCATTGTTTTTTCAATTGGGGGTGCTTATAAACGTCGCGAAGTGGCGTTAGATGAATACGGTTCTATAAAAGCCCACGGGCGAGCCTTGTATTTTGCCGTATCACATTGGCTCGAAAATCCGCCGCAAGAATTGAAAACCGAACTTAAAACACATTTAGAAAGTTTACTTCATTCATGTCGTGAAATATTCACTCATCCTATTAACGAACTAGAGACCTACGAAAAAGAAGTATATACTAGTTTTCAAAATCTTTCTGTTTTTATAAAATCTATGCGTTCACATGGCTTACCCTCAGGCGAAGCCTCACGTTCGAATCAGTTTTTAAGTAAAATGATGATTTCTTTTGAACGCATAAAACATATTTATCAATATAGAACGCCACGTACTTTAAGAACTTATAGCGATATTTTTATAGTGGTACTTCCAATCATTTACGGGCCTCATTTTGCGGAAAGTGTTACCAGTTATAGCTATGGACTACAATTTGCAGTGCCTATATTATTTAGTGTTATTCTAGTCGCTTTAGATAACATTCAATCGCATTTAGAAAATCCGTTTGATCAACAAGGTGAAGATGATGTGCATTTCAATGTAGAAAAGTTTATCAGAAATTTAGAGTGATACTTCGTTAAGAAAACTAAAAGGTATTAGTTTTTAGTAATAAAAAAGGGCGGTTAAACCACCCTTTTTTATGTTCTTTTATTCTTCAACAGATATTAAATTATCATCACTGTTTCTATCAATCAATTTGTTATAAGGATCAACACCCGACTTCAAAGGTTTCTCATCTGTAACCATGGTAAACGTAGTATCACCAGGCTTTAACCATTTGGTTTCAAAGTAAAGTGGATTTTTTATGGTTACCCCATCTTCATCAACTACATCTTCACCAAACAAACCAATGTCAATCAAATTTTTGACTTTAGATACTTCACGTTCTTTGCCTGTATCATCATAATAAATCTTTTTTGAATTAACCGTAAAAGTGGTTTCCCACTGGTCATTATCGATAGCTTTAGTTGTTGCATCAAGCACTCTGTTTTCATACAATACAATCTCTTTGAAGCCATCATCAACCTTATATTTTAACGAATCGGGTGTCACTTCATAAATCGCCTCATACAAATCTTCAGACGTAGCATACACCCCATTTTCATTATATTTAAATTCATTTAAAAATGATTTCAACGCTGTATTGATATTGTCTTCACCGATCACATCTTGCAAGTCATACATAATCATAGACCCTTTTTCATACCAAATGTGGGTTTGCGTTTCAACATTGATTAAAGAGCGTTCTGGTTTAAAGCTAAATGATCTATTTGAGAGATACGTATCTAAAGAATTCTTTAAAAACCCTTTAATTCCATTTTCGCCATACTCATGTTTCATAGTCATTAAAGAAACATATTCAGCTAGTGTTTCTGAAATAATATTTGCCCCTGTTGTATTACTAGGCGTAACTATATGACCCCACCATTGATGTGCTACTTCATGCGAGGTAACTCTAAAAGCATAGTTATAATCTTCAGCTTTTGTAAAATCAGCCACAAAACCAAAATCTTCAGAATAGGGTATGGTTGTTACAAAAGACTGAGCAAAATTAGAATGAGCAGGAAATTCAATAATGCGTATTATAGAATTAGGATACTCATAAAAATTCTTTGAATTGTACTCTAAAGAAACCTTGAGCCCGTTAATAAAATGCTCTAAATTATTCTTGTGCTTTTCAGAATGATAAATTTCAATAGCTACCTTTTTACCACTAGGTGCCGTCCAAGAATCTTTATGTATCTCATAATCGCCAGAAACAATATTGAAGAAAAGGTCAGTTTTTGATTCTAAATCATAGTGGTAGAATTTTCTACCATCTTTTTCCCATTGTTTAGTTAATACCCCCGGCGCTACTGCTGTTTGATTAGCAGTAGTACTAACCGTTGCTTCAAAATCAATATAATCTGCATCTGAACTAAATAAATTAGTTTTTAAAGCCAAGCTATCAGTACGTGGCGAGTTCAAATAATCTAACTCTTCAAGGTCATATTTTTTTCGCACTCCGTTATCAGAAAGTGAGCGTTCAAAGTGAAATCTAGGAAAAATACTATGCGTAAAAAAGCTACCATTATTTAAGACTTCAGTTTCTCGACTTGTTGTAAAACCTTTGGTTATCGCTTTAGTCTCTATATATAAGTTAGCCGTGTCTTTTGGTTGCATTATTCTAGGTAACTTATATATAAACAAACGGTATGCGCTGTCTTTTAAAAAAGGTTGAATCTCAGTATTTTCAAAAACAACCTTTTCAATGGTTGTGGTTGCAATAGGAAAATTAATTTCAAGTAATAAGGTATCAATAGGTACTTTAAATTTATTAACCACTTTAAAATTACCCTTAGCACGTACTTTTCTTTCTTCTGGATATATTGCAATATCTGCTTTTAAAGCAAGTACTTTAAGATGAGGCTTGTCAATATATTTGCCATATTTCTTTTCAGCATCTGCACTAGATTTCTCATAATAGTTACCATCTTCAAGCGTATTCAAAACTTTTAAATTGTAGTAACTATACCCTGCTACGCCAACAAAACTTAACACAAAGAGTAAAGTATAGGCTATAGTTTTTCCTTTGAATCGGCTGGCCGCTAATCGAAAACGCTCTTTAAAGCCTGATACAAATCCACGGTTCCAGAATATTTTTCCAACAGCCGCCAAAATACAGGTAAACAAGATCCAATAGGCATTTAACCAAAATTTTCCGTTTAGGTAATGCCCAAATCCATTTAAGTCACTTAAAAAGCCTGAAATTGTTGAAGAAAACGTCACTAGCGGATTTGAAGATTTAAATGCCAAGCCAACTAGAATGGGCCATCCAATATAAATTAGAACAACAATAAAATGACCTAAAAACTTATTATTGAATAAGACGTGAATAAAAAATGCAAGTAATAAAATCATTAGGTATTGCGGAAAAACATCAACAAAACCATAAACAAAATACATGCTCAATTCATAGTTAAAATAGCCATTAATAGTTTGAAATAACATACCCACGATAATACCTAAAAGTGTTAAAAGAATAGCGGTACCAATCAGCGCAATAATTTTAGAAAGGTAAAGCGTATTGTTACTCACAGGCAAGGCATCATAAAACTCAAAGGTTTTGTTTTTACGAGTTCTATGCACAGCTTCACCTGCATAAATGATTAGAATAATACTCGAAAACAGACTAATGCCCCCAAATATTTGAGCAACCATATACCTAGTTAGCGGTAATGATGGCGTACCATATACTTGATTTGACTGAAAGGCAACCAGCCCAGCAATCAAAACCCCTAAAACAAACAAAACAATAAAAACAGGTTCTTTGATAATTGAAAGAAATTCTATTTTACTCAGTGACCATAATTTAGATTGTTCAGTCTTCTTTGAGAAAATTTGTTGAATTGCAGGAACTTGTTGTTCTGAATAAACGGCATTATCTTCTTTGGTGGTTTTCTTTTTGCTAGAAGACAAAAAGCCTTTGAATGAAAAACGAAACAAGGTGTAAAGAAAAACAACTATACCAATGCCTAACCACAATAGTCTATTTAACAAAAACTTGCCAGATAGCGATAACTGGTTCGTGTTTAATTCATCAATTGACCAGTACTTAGAAAGATAATTATGAGCTGATCCGCCAAAGGGGTCAACATAAACTGATAACCACTGCGTATCAAGATTAGACAACAACTGATCAGTTACCGTATTTAAAATTAAAAATAAAATACCCCCTAAATACAAAATAGGCATGCGTTTAAAAAAGGCCATCAATGCGAAAAAAAGACTACCTATAAAAAATGCATTAAACGTAAGTATGTATAAAAAAGGATAGAAATAAGAAGCAAAATTAAAACCAGTATACACCCCATAATCAGGCCGATCAAGAAGCGCACCGATACTAAAGCCTATAATGGCCCCTAGCATTGCCCCAATATTGATTAGGGTAACAATGGTAAAACTACCTAAGAAACGACCTAGTACATAACTTTTTTCGGTTACCGGAAAAGTGAAATACGTCTGAGCCGTATGGTGCTCTGCATCTCGAAAAATAGGAACCCCCATTATTGCTGCATAAAAAAACATGCCAATGATACTTACCGGACCTAGAACACCTATGATGGCATCAGGGCTATTGGTAAACTGCGCCGTTACAGAACTTTCAAAAACAGCTATTAATAACGGAATCAAAAACAGCAAAGCTGCGTAAATATAAGTCGCAGGTCTGCGTAATCTATATTTTAACTCAAAAAGGAATATCTCTTTCATAATTACACGGTTTGAGTTTGGTTAATACTATAGAAATAAAAATCTTCAAGATTATTATTAACCTTTTCAAACCCTACACCTGGGTTAGTATCAGCCGCGACATTAACATAAAATGTACCGCCTCTTAAATAATTAGATAAGACTTTATATTCATTTTCATAGTGTTCCAATTCTTCTTTGGCAATCTGCTTACGAAATACTTTGCCGTTTAAAGAGTTCGAAAGTTCTTGCGGATGCCCTTGCACCATCACTTGACCTTCATTAAAAACGGCCATATTAGTACACAAATTGATAACGTCATCAACAATATGTGTTGATAGAATTACAACTGAATCTTCACCTAATTCACTTAAAAGATTGTGAAAACGATTACGCTCTAAAGGGTCTAAACCTGCAGTAGGTTCATCAACAATGATAAGTTTTGGATTACCAATCAAAGCTTGAGCAATGCCAAATCGTTGACGCATACCCCCAGAATAATCTCCAAGATTTCGCTTTCTAAATTTGTAGAGATTAACTTTATTTAGCAAATCAGCGACATAGGCTTTTCTGTCAGTTTTACTTTGAATTCCTTTTATTTTGGCAATATGATCTAACATCATTTCTGCTGACACTTTTGGATACACTCCGAAATCTTGGGGTAAATAACCTAAAACCTTTCTTATTTCTTCTGGTTCTTCAAAAACATCAATATCATTAAATTCTATTGAACCGCTATCAGCGAGTTGCAGTGTGGCAATGGTACGCATCAACGTAGATTTTCCGGCACCGTTAGGGCCTAATAGTCCAAACATTCCTTTTCCTATTTCAAGGTTCACATTATTCAAGGCCTGGGTTCCATTAGGATAGGTTTTGTTTAAATTGGTGATTAAAAGCATAGTTTTTAGTTTTACGGTTATTAATCTTACAAGGTAGGTGTTAATTTCTCTTTTAATGTTACAAATTAACCCTTACTTATTTGTGCCAAAGAAAGGGTAAAATTAATGTGAAATGCAAAATAAGTAACCCTATTTTTATAAAAATAGGGAGCCAAATAAGATTACAAAGCACTGATTATTAATATTTTAACTACATTTTTTCTAAAAACGAAGTTAAAAACGTTAGTATTCAATTTTAGTGCTCTTTATTCACTTTTTTAATAAATAAAGAAGGTGACAAGCCTGTATTTTGTTTGAAATATTTAGTGAATGAATCAACACTTTTATAACCAATTTCTTCTGCAATAGCTTTTACAGAATATTGCCGCATTTGGTTATTAGTTTTTAGCTCAGTAACAATGTAATTAATCCGAATCTCGTTTACAAATGCATTAAAAGTAGTATTCAAATGATTATTGATTACATTAGAAAGATATGATGTATTTGTTTTTAACTTTTTAGCCGTATTATAAAGCGTAGTTTTGGGTTTAAGAAAAAACCCTTCTTCATTCAGTCGGGCAATTTGTCGAATCAATTCTGCAACTTTTTCATCTTTTATGACTAATGCTTGTGTTGTTTGAGAAATACCCGTCTCATTCAAATCTTTACTATTTTCAATACGCTGTCTGTTCATTAGCGTATTAAACTTTGCCTGATTTTGCTTTTGTTTAAAGATTATGAAAAGCGTTGTAAATAACACTAAAACTCCAATCATATACCATAAGTAACTTATATAGTCTTCTAGTTTGCTTTTTGCCTCTCTTTCCTTTATTTGAAGGTCTTTGGTTTCAATACCATGCAACCCCTCCATAACTTTCATTCTTCCATCATTATATTTCTCAAGATAAAAAACCAAATCTTTTAGATATTTTTCACTCAACTCCTTACTTCCTTTTTGTTCATAAATCTCATGCGATAAACTGAAAAATTCTGGATCGAGTAACGGTTTTCATTCTTAATAAGAAGGGCCATTTGCAATGTAATTCAAATAAACAATTGAACTATCTATTTTATTTAAATCAAGATAAATACTGCTCATTTTTATTAATAATTGGCTTGGCATTCGAGCATAATCACCAAATTGCTCACTTCCATATTTCTTGTACTTTGTTAGTGCTTTATTTAAATCTCCTTCACGATAAGCCTGGTTTCCTTCATTAAATAAAGTTCTAAATTTCATAAAATCTTTACCGCTTATTTGCACCTCTTTTTCATACTTTTTTAAATACAGATTCACTGAATCAGTATTTCCAAATTCGCCATGAATATTTGCTATTGCTAAAGCCAAGAACTGTCTCCAATTGCTCGAATGAGATGTGTCATTAAATACTGAGTCAAGCTCCATATTAAACATCTTTACATAAAGGTCTAATGCTGAACCGTTTCTGCAAATAATCTGATTTAGCCGTACTAATTCTGATCTTGCTGTAAACAAGACCAAATTTTTATTTTTCTCAGTAGGGTATTTATCATATTCAATCAATTCATAATACAGTTTAAAAGCCTTTTCATATTCAAAGAGATCAGAATATGCTGAAGCCATCAAAATTTTAGTTTGTGGTGTAAATTCATTGAGATTATTCTTATCAATGATTTCAGAAACCTTAGTTAGATAGTCAAGTGCTAACCTAGAATTATTTTCTAAATAAATATTTCCAGCTACTGTATATATGACAGCTTTGTCATATTCATTATAGTCAGACACCCCTTTTAGTAATTCTTCAGTTTCATGAATTGCTTTAGTTATTTCATTATTGTTATTCCAAGAATAGATGCTATCGATCTGTTTTTGTAATTCTGGATTTTCATTTTGGGAAAAAGAAATACATGAAAAAAGAGCAATTACAAGATATACTGCCAACTGAAAAGGTCTAAAATTCACTAAGAGATTTCGGTAATATGTCATCCAAAAATATACGTTGCTAAAGCAAAGGTTTTAAATCACAATTTATGCATTTAAACTCAATACTAAAGTATTAGTATTTGATGCACTATCTTTGTTTTATAACAATGAATACATGTATCCACTACGTAGAAATAGACGTTTAAGAGCAAATGAATCGATCCGCCATTTGGTGCGCGAAACAATTCTGACCCCCAGTGATTTTTTAGTCCCGCTTTTTGTAGTTGAAGGTAAAGGGGTTAGAGAAGAAATTACCTCTATGCCTGATTACTATAGACTGAGTTTAGATCATCTTGAAAAAGAAGTAAAAGAACTTTGGGGTATGGGGCTTTGCGCAGTACTTCTTTTTGTAAAAGTACCTGACCCTCTAAAAGATAATAAAGGCACTGAGGCATTGAACCCTGACGGACTCATGCAACGCGCTATAAAAGCGGTTAAAAATGCTTGCCCAGATATGTTGGTTATGACTGATGTGGCCCTAGACCCCTATTCATCTTTTGGTCATGATGGCATTGTGAAAGACGGTCAAATTGTTAATGATGATACGGTGGATGTACTTGCCGAAATGAGTGTTAGCCATGCTGCTGCTGGAGCAAATTTTGTTGCCCCTAGTGATATGATGGATGGTCGCATTCTCAGCATTCGGGAAGCTTTAGAAGATGAAGGCCATGTGAATACCGGCATTATGAGTTATAGTGCAAAATACGCGAGCGCCTTTTACGGCCCGTTTCGCGATGCTTTAGATTCTGCTCCAGCTGCTATAAAAGATGTGCCTAAGGATAAAAAAACATATCAAATGGATTCAGCCAACAGATTTGAAGCCATTTCTGAAACCCAACAAGATATTGATGAAGGTGCTGATATTGTCATGATCAAACCCGGTTTGGCCTATCTTGATATTGTGCGTGAAATTAGAAACGAAGTAGATGTGCCCATTGCCGTTTATCAAGTAAGCGGCGAATATGCAATGCTCAAGGCAGCGGCAGAAAAAGGATGGCTAGACCATGATGCAGTTATGATGGAACAATTGATTTCAATCAAAAGAGCGGGTGCCAACTTTATTGCTAGTTATTTTGCGAAAGATGCCGTAAAACTTATGGGATAAGATAACGATTTGACATTCCTAACGACGTTAGGAATCTAAATTTAGCTATCAATAGGTTCCATGATTTTTGGAATTGTAGTGCTTTAGAAAAATGCAAAAAATACTTTTTATACTTTTTGGTATATTTATGTTAACCGCCCATTCTCAGAAAGGTAGCGTAGTTGATTTGAATCTCGATTTACTCAAAGAACTAGAATATGGCAACCCCTCAGAAGTTCAATTAGATTCAGTTTTTATTCATACACAAGTGGATTCTATAATGGCCTGGGCCATTGATCAAAATGCTTTTCCTGGGGCGCAACTACTAGTGGCTAAAAACTCAAAAATCATCTTTCACAAAACCTATGGTTTTCACACCTACAATAAGGTACAGCCAGTTGCTTTAAATGACCTATACGATTTGGCATCGGTCACAAAAATAACAGCGGCTTTACCTGCGCTCATGAAATTAATTGATGATGGTAAACTAGATTTAGATAAACCCTTTAGCAATTATTGGAAACCTTGGCAACAAATCGATAACAAAAAAGACATAACGCTACGAGAAATATTGGCACATCAGTCAGGTCTTAAACCTTATATTGTTTTTTTAAATGAGGTGCTGAAAAAAAATGGTAAGCTTAAAAAAAGATACGTCAAAGCATCCCGAAAAAACAACTATTCAAAAAAGGCTTATAAGGGCTTCTTCATTCGAAATAATTTTAATGAAAAAATGTATCGAATGATTGAGAAATCATCCGTAGGAGAAAAAAAATACAAATATTCGGGACTCACATTTTTAATTTTTCCGAAGCTCATTGAACAACTATCTGAGCAGTCATATGAAAGTTATCTTCATGAAAATTTCTATATCCCCTTAGGAGCAAAAACATTAGGTTTTTTACCTGAATTTAAAAATTATCCGAACAAAATTGTGCCTACAGAAAAAGATACGCTTTTTCGAAAATCTGTGGTAAAAGGATGGGTTCACGATGAAAATGCAGCTTTATTGGGCGGTGTTTCTGGAAATGCTGGTTTATTTGGGTCCGCTGAAGATTTAGCTAAAATGATGCAGCTTTATTTAAACTTCGGAACCTACAATCAAGAACGTTTTATCAACAAAGAGACATTATTAGAATTCACAAGAGTTCAATATTCTGAAAATGACAACCGCAGAGGTTTAGGCTTTGACAAACCTTTACTCAATAATTCAAGTTTACCACTTTCAAAAGCATATCCGGCCCCAGAAGTGAGTGCTGAAAGTTTTGGTCACAGCGGCTTTACAGGTACTTTTGTTTGGGCAGATCCTGAAGCACAATTGGTTTTCATTTTCTTATCAAACAGAGTTCAACCTACACGTGAAAATAGAAATTTATATACCCATAATATTCGGGGGGCATTACAACAAGTTTTCTACAAAGCAATTATATCTTCAGAATAACCAAATATTAGCTCTTGTTTTTTGGTATCTTAGTCGCATATTTAATACTATGGGTTTATTACTTTTTTACGCATTCATTTCGATTTTCTTTTCATTTTTATGTTCGATACTTGAGGCTGTCTTACTTAGCATAACCTCCACTTTTATAAGTGTTAAGAAAAAAGAAGGTAAGGCTTACGCTGAAACTTTTGAGACTTTAAAAGCTGATGTTGACAAGCCTTTAATTGCCATTTTAACGCTTAATACTATCGCCCATACCGTTGGTGCTATTCTTGTTGGTGTTCAAGCAAAGGTTGCATATTCTGAGCTATACGGCAGCACTCCCCGTTCTATTTTTGGAATGGAATTCACTGAAGATTTAATGGTAGGTGTGGTATCTACTTTAATGACCATTTTAATTTTGGTGGCTTCTGAAATTATACCCAAAACAATTGGTGCTACCTATTGGAAAAGCCTGGCCAATTTTACAGCAAAAACATTAACCATAATGGTGCTTTTCTTGAAATACACTGGTTTACTGTGGGTGCTTCAATTGTTTACCAAATTAGTTGGCGGAAAAGGTCATCATGGTAGTGCGTTGAGTAGAGAAGATTTTACTGCGATGGCTGATATTGCCGAAGAAGATGGTGTTTTTGAACAATCAGAAAGCACGATTATCAAAAATTTATTACGTTTTGATGAAGTACTAGTAAAGCATGTAATGACCCCAAGAACGGTCATGAAAATTGCTGATGAAACAAATACGATTCAGGCCTTTTTTGACGATAATTCAAAAATGAGATTTTCTCGTATTCCTGTTTTTAGTGATAAAGAAGATCACATTACAGGGTTTGTTTTAAAAGATAATATTCTTGAGGAATTAGTACATGGCAATGGCAACAAGAATTTAAAAGATATTAAAAGAGAACTAAAAGTTGTTGAGCGTAATACGCCCATACCAAAATTGTTTGAGTTATTTGTAGGTAAAAGAGAGCATATTGCCTTAGTGGTAGATGAATATGGATCAGTAAGTGGCTTGGTTACCATGGAAGATGTGATCGAAACCTTATTAGGTTTAGAGATCATGGATGAAAGTGACAACGTAGCCGATCTTCAACATTTAGCCCGTAAGAAATGGGAGACTCGTGCGCGTCAGACAGGCATAATTACCAATGAAACAAAAGTTTCAGACGAAGATTGCGATTAATAATTCTATTTCATGAAAACAGCACGTATTCATACTCCGCTAGGTATTACTGAGATAATGGCAGATGAAAAAGGGGTAGCATCAATTACACTTTTAGATAATGAAGAAGCTTTTTCTGAAGTTATTCCTGAAGCTTTAAAAGAGGCTGTTGACCAACTTCAAGAATATTTTGACGGTAGTAGAAAAACATTCTCTTTTGAGATGAACCCACAAGGAACGGAGTTTCAAAAGAAAGTTTGGATGGGTTTATTAGATATACCCTACAGTAAAACCCTCTCCTATTTAGAATTTTCAAAAATTTTAGGTGATGTAAAAGCGATTCGAGCGGTTGCTAGCGCAAACGGAAGAAACCCGATAGCAATTGCGATACCGTGCCATAGAGTTATTGGCAGTGATGGGTCATTGACAGGTTATGCCAGTGGCTTGCATCGAAAAAAATGGTTGTTGGATCATGAAAATCCTGTAAAACAACAATCGCTTTTTTCCTAATTACATTCTATGGTACTGAATTCATTAGTTTCTGAAGTAGCCGTATTGAATTCAATATCTTTAAAAAGAACAAAACTGTCTAGGCCATGACCCGATGATCTTGGGGCAACTTCCATGGTATAAATACCTGCATTCTGAAAATCAATATAAATATCATGAGCGTCATGATCATTGGTACTCGATTGCCATTTAAAATCTAAATCACTACCGCCACGATATATTTTAAACCATCCGTCATGTGAAGCTCCTGCCGGAATAGGGCTTTTACCTGTACCATCAGGATAAACCCGTGCCGTATTATCTTTTAATCCGTAAAAGTTATGAGCATCTGCAAAACGCAACCAACTGTCATTGTGATCGGTGCCATTTGAACCAATTAAAACTGCCGATTTCCATACAAACCTGTATGTTCCCGGATTTTGAATTTTGATTGTAAAATTTGCAAACCCCTCTTCTGGTTTATGCAAATATTGGTCTCCTTCCCAAACCATATATCCTTTACCTGAAAAATTACCGTTGTTTTTAAATTTCCAGTCTCCAGAAAATTCGGCGTTTTCAAATTCAACGTTAACTAAACCGTCTTTTTCAACAAATAAGTAGGTGCCCGCATTGGTACATAATTCATCAATAACCGCATCACTGCTGCATGAAAAGACAAGACCTATATATAGCACTAAAGCTAAATTTTTGATTTGAATGTGTGATGATTTCATATTTGGGGCTTTAAGAAATATTAGAAAACTATAAATCAACGATTTACATTAAAAGCATATTGCGATTCAAGCCCATATTTCGATGAATTACAAAGCAAGGGTCGACCGTTCATCTATTCATCGAATAAAACCTAGAATTTGAATGTCTTACTAATTCAAATTTGTGCGTATATTTAAAACCCCCATATCACGCTTACTTTTAAAAAACAAATAAGATGTTAGATCGGGTAGAACTTGAAAATATTTTGTTTTTAGATATTGAAACTGTTCCTGAAAAAGAGCGTTTTGATGAACTTGATGACGAGAAGAAAGAGCTATGGGCACAAAAATCTAAATATCAAAGAAAGGATGATTTTACCCCAGAAGAGTTTTACGAACGCGCAGGTATTTGGGCTGAATTTGGAAGAATTATTTGCATTTCTGTAGGCTATTTTAATTTTAAAGGAGATATCAGAACCTTTAGAACTACTTCATTTCATGGCGAAGAAAAGAAATTACTCAATGAATTTAAGTCTCTTTTGATCAACCATTTTAGCAAAAACAAACATTTACTTTGTGGGCATAATGTGAAGGAGTTTGATATACCGTATATCGCCAGAAGAATGATCATTCATGGTGTTGAATTACCTTATAAACTTAATTTTTTTGGAAAAAAACCATGGGAAATTCCGCATTTAGACACGATGGAACTATGGAAATTTGGCGATTACAAACATTTTACCTCATTGAAATTGTTAGCCAACATTCTTGGTATTCCTTCGCCAAAAGTAGATATTGATGGTAGTATGGTTCGACATGTATTTTATGAAGACAAAGACCTAGACCGTATCATCAATTATTGTGAATTAGATGTGGTTACCACAGCGCAGGTATTTCTAAGATTGCGCAATGATGATTTGATTGATGAGAGCGAAATCAAGAAGGTTTAAAACTACTCATTAAGTTTTAATTGAATATAGACCGGAAAATGATCACTATACCCGCCTATATATTTCTTGCCTGAATAAGTTCGATACGGATTGCCTTTATACTTGCCATCAAATTCAGTCAAAAATTTTTCATCAAAAATATTGGCATCAGCAAAACTATGGGTTCCTTTTTCATAATTAAGAAAATTATGAGACACCAAAATCTGATCAAATAATGACCATGAATTTTTGTAATTAGCACTACCTCGCTTTGGCGTAATTAACTTTTCCATGGGGTTGTACAATTGATTTGTTTGCATCAATTTTTGAATGCTTTCATCTTCAGGCCCATCATTGAAATCGCCCATAATGATATAATTAGGTGCCGCATCATTCAGTTCTATTTTCTTCATGAATTCAATAATTAGCTCTGCTGCCTTAACCCGTTTGAAACTAGTTTCAGAGCGACCATCTCTTCTTGAAGGCCAATGATTGACAAAAACATGAACCTTTTCGCCGTTCAATTTTCCGTGAACATATAAGATATCTCGCGTTGCATCACGTACGCCATCCTTTTCATAAACTAACAGCGTAATGGGCTCAGAATGTATAACCTCAAAATTATCTTTAATATAAATCAAGGCCGTGTCAATACCGCGTTCATCAGGAGAGTCATAATGAACAAAACCATAATTTGCACTTTGTAGGGGTTTGCTCTTCAATAAATCTTTTATAACCATCGCATTTTCAACCTCAGCAACACCCATGATTACCGGAAATTTATTGGGTATGTCATTACCCACCTCAGAAATAGTTTTGGCAAGCTTAAACAACTTTCTCTGATATCTTTTGTTTGACCATTTTTTAATGCCGTTTGGGGTAAAGTCATCATCTAAGGTATCAGGGTCGTCTATGGTATCAAAAAGATTTTCCAAATTGTAGAAACCAACAGCGTAAAGGTTTTCAATTCTTTTTTTTTTGAAAAATGAAAAAAACATTTTTAGAGGTTTAAGGTATTAAAATGTAAAGATAGCTAGTTTTCTAATTCATAAATTCGCACTTTGCAAAATGTATGTTCGAAAAAAAATCATTTGAGTATGAAAGTGTAGTCTTGATAGGAATTATCAACCGTGATCAAAGTCAAGAAAAGGTTGATGAATATTTAGATGAACTTGAATTCTTGACCTATACCGCAGGAGGAGAAGTAAAAAAGCGTTTTGTACAACGCATGAATATACCCAACCCAAAAACTTTAATTGGAAGCGGTAAAATGAAAGAGGTTGAAGAATATGTTGAAGCTCACGAAATTGGATCTGTAATTTTTGATGATGAACTAAGTCCTGCACAGCAAAGAAATATTGAAAAACTTTTGCGCTGTAAAATCATTGATCGTACTAGCTTGATTCTTGACATTTTTGCGCAAAGAGCTCAAACTAGCTATTCAAGAACTCAGGTTGAATTAGCTCAATATGAGTTTTTATTACCCCGATTAACAGGATTATGGACGCACCTTGAACGCCAAAAAGGGGGTATAGGAATGCGTGGCCCGGGTGAAACTGAAATTGAAACCGATCGTAGAATTGTTCGTGATAGAATTTCATTATTGAAAAAGAGATTGTTAAAGATTGATAAACAAATGGCTACTCAACGAGGTAATAGAGGCGCTTTAGTACGTGTTGCTTTAGTAGGATATACCAATGTGGGTAAGTCAACATTGATGAATGTTATTAGTAAGAGTGAGGTTTTTGCAGAAAATAAGCTCTTTGCTACTTTAGACACAACAGTACGTAAGGTTGTTTTAGGCAACTTGCCCTTTTTAATGAGTGATACTGTTGGTTTTATCAGAAAGCTGCCTACACAACTCGTAGAGAGCTTTAAAAGCACCTTAGATGAAGTTAGAGAGGCTGATTTACTATTACATGTTGTTGATATTTCGCATCCTCAATTTGAAGAACAAATTAATGCTGTAAATAAAATTCTTGCTGAAATAAAAAGTTCAGATAAAAAAACAATTTTAGTCTTTAATAAAATTGATCAATATCATCATGAGAGTATTGAAGAAGATGATTTGATAACTGAAAAAACAGGAAAACATTTTACCATTGCCGAATGGAAAAAAACTTGGATGGACAAAGTAGGAGATCGTGCTTTGTTTATATCAGCTTTAAATAAAGAAAACTTAACTGAGTTTAGAAAGAGAGTCTATAATGAGGTTCGTGAAATTCATGTTACTCGTTTTCCGTATAACAACTTTTTATACCCTGAAAACCTTGATGAATATTAGTCAATTTTGGTTCTTATAGTGTTGTTCATCGAAGAAAGAATACCACTCGTATTTTTCACAACAAATGCCTTTAGGTTCACAACAATAATTTAGAAATACTGTAAAGCTAACCTATCTTTACAGTGTAATTAAGTGTTAGTGTTTTACCCAAATCGAACCTTGATCATAACCCTTAGCTAAAGTTTTGTTTACCCAAAGACAAAATTGAAAAGAACATTTTTAAAAGAACAATACCTACTTAACAAAAGCCTTGATTTTTTAATCAGGGCTTTTTATTTACCCAAAAATTGAATAAAATCATAGGTAATTCATCGATCACACTGCATATTTAAAACCTTTTCACAACATACAAGTTCATGTTCACAACAAAAGTTTACCAAAACTAAGGTCACTGATTACTTTAGTCTTGTATTTGAAATTAGTTAATCCCAAATAATTCTAATCTTAACTGAAAAGCTAAAGTTTATTTTAATTTTCAACCAAATTTGAAGAATCCTACTTACAAAAAAAAGTCCCGCACATTGCGGGACTTTCTTTATGATATCTATTTGTTTATTCTCGCTACTATAAAGAGTAATTAATTCCGAATAAGTAATAGGTTTGTGTGTTGGCATCAGTGTCAGCTAAGGTTGTTCCTGCGTCAGTACCAAAAGCAAAAGATTCTTGTTGGTTACCTCTTAAACCAAATTCCAATCCAACTCCAATTCCTTTCCATAAAGTATATCCAAAAGAATTAATCCAATTCCAGTTTGATAAATCTCCACTCTTATAACTTTGAAAAGTTGAGAAATTCGATTTAAAATTAACAGCCCCTAATTGTCTTGTGTAATCAACAACAATTTTGGCGCCAGTAGAAGATTCAAAATCAGAATCAGCATCAGCAAATATGAAATTGTAATTCAAAGGGTGAACTACTACTACCATACCATCAATAGGCAACCAAGTAGCACCAACACCTATATCTAAATACCCGGGGTTATTAAATGAATTAATAGAAGAACGATATTCTCCTAATGCTGAAATTGCGAATTTTGGACTTAAATTATAACCATATAATGAGCTTATATTGATTACATCTGTAGTTGGGTTAAACTTGTCAGCATCTTCTAATGGGTTTTCAGCATCTTTATCCTGTAACTTAACCCATTGAAGGTTTACATTTAATGAATTGTTCCAAAAGAATTTTTCTTCTTTCAAATTGGCAAATCCATTAACACCAATACCAATATTACCAGCAGAATTATTTGGAGTTGCTTGTTGGTACCAGTTATTAGAACCTGAAAGATTGGCGCCAATAGTACCAAAAATTCCTTTTCTCCAACCAGGCAAACCATCTATTTCGCCTTGAATAGCATCTATTCTTCCTTGAATAGCAGCAATAGAATCTGCTTTGGGACCAAGTAATGATTTTAATTCATCTGCCTTGGCTCCGTCAGTTTGTGCATTGACAAACGTAAAAGTGAAAATTGCAAAAATTGCAAAAACTAATTTTTTCATAATGTTTAATGTTAAGTGTTTAAAAGTTGTAATTAGATGCAAAGGTAAGAATTGTTAACAAATTAACAATTGAGTTGTTAACAATTATCTTTTCTTGTAAAGTGGCACTGCAGAGCATGCCTCGCCGTACATTACGCTTTTAGAAACTGTTTGAAGCTTGGTAGTTATCCACAAATAGGCGTTTATAGGTATGGGTTTATTGGTGCACCCTTTTACAATAATATATTTTTCTTTAAAAGAAGAAACATCGAGGTTTTCAATAATGGGTTGAAAAATAGCTGATTCTAAATCTTCTAGGTTGCCATGAACCATTTTCTTAACAAAAGGTTGCAATTTTGAAGAAATCAGCATGTATGCCCAACCAGGTATTATTGCATCAGAACTGCAATGAATAGCAACATAAGTGTCTTTAAACTGGCTCCAATCAAATTCAGAAACATACCCCCTGAACTCTTTTTCTTTTAAAATTAAATCTTCATAAAGCCACTTTTTAATATCTAAAACCTGCCTTTCTCCTTCAGGGTAATAGTCCTCAAGGTTAAAGGTGATTAACTTGCTTTGCGCAACGCGGTTTATAATTTCGTCTGACATCTTGTTTTTGAATTCTTGTTTTGGAAATAGGTCTCGACTGCGCTCGACCAGACAGAATTAAAAAATTTAAAGCAACCCTAATTCAAGTTTGGCTTCTTCGCTCATTAAATCTTGAGTCCATGGCGGATCAAAAGTAATTTCTACCTCAACATCTTTTACCATATTAATAGATTTCACTTTCTCTTCAACCTCAACAGGCAAAGTTTCAGCTACTGGGCAATTAGGAGAAGTTAACGTCATTAAAATTTTAACGTCATTATCTTCGTTCACTAAAACGTCATAAATTAACCCCAATTCATAGATGTCTACCGGAATTTCAGGATCGTAAATTGTCTTTATAACCTTTACAATTTTTTCACCTAATTCTTGGGTATCTACTGTTGTATTTTCTTCACTCATCTTCTCTTATTTTACCTGTGTTTGATAGGCCACAGCATATAATTTTATTTGTTTTATCATGCTTACCAATCCGTTTGCTCGGGTTGGTGATAAATGTTCTTTTAACCCAATTTCATCAATAAAATCAGTATTGGCCTCAATAATATCTAAGGGCTTTTGATTGCTAAATGCCCGAATTAAGATAGCTATTATTCCTTTAGTTATTATCGCATCGCTATCCGCAGTAAAAACCAATTTATTCTCTTCTAACTCTGCATGCACCCAAACCTTACTTTGACAACCTTTTATGATGTTCTCATCAGTTTTATATTGCGCATCAATCAAGGGTAACGCCTTACCTAGGTCAATCATATATTCATAGCGCTGCATCCAATCTTCGAACATTGCGAACTCATCTACGATTTCTTCTTGTATTTCTTGTATTTGCATAAGCCCCTATTAATCTCCCCAAAGGGGAGAAAATAATTTATCAACAAAAATACGATAAGTAAGTTTGGTTATCAATAATTTAAGAAGACACTAGCGTTACATTTAGAGTAGCATGTTTTTTGCTCTTTTCACACCCGCTACCAAAACATCAATTTCTTCTTTAGTGTTATAAAAACAGAAGCTAGCACGAACCGTACCAGGAATGTTGAAGAAGTCCATAATGGGTTGCGCACAATGATGCCCTGTTCTAACAGCAATACCCAATTTGTCTAGAATAGAACCTATATCATAAGGATGCAATTCTTCTATATTAAAAGATATGACAGAAGTCTTATTCTTGGCTGTTCCGTAAATTTTTAACCCCTCAATTTCAAGTAATTTCTGGGTGGCATATTCGAGAAGTTCATTTTCATACGCTGCAATTGCCTCAAAACCAATAGAATTCATGTAATCTAGCGCCGCCCCAAAAGCAATACCACCACAAATATTGGGTGTGCCTGCCTCAAATTTATGTGGTAAATCAGCATAGGTTGTTTTTTCAAAAGTAACTTCAGCAATCATTTCGCCACCCCCTTGATATGGCGGCAGTTTATTTAACCATTCTTCTTTGCCATACAGCATACCAGCACCTGTTGGCCCACAAACTTTATGCGCAGAAATTGTGTAAAAATCAACGTCTAAGGCTTGTACGTCTGCCACTAAATGCGGAGCCGCTTGTGCCCCATCAATTAAAACAGCAGCACCGACTTCATGTGCTTTATCAATAATTTCTTTTATGGGATTTATTGTGCCTAAGGCATTCGAAATATGATTGCAGAAAACCAATTTTGTTTTATCAGAAAGTAGTTCGTCATAAACATTCAACAGTAACTCACCCTTTTGATTCATAGCAATCACTTTCAAAACAGCCCCCGTTCGTTCACATAACATTTGCCACGGAACAATGTTTGAATGATGCTCTAAAGCCGAAACTATGATTTCATCTCCTTTTTTCAAGATGGCTGAAAACCCATTTGCCACTATATTGATACTATGCGTTGTGCCCGAGGTAAATATTATTTCATGAGCTTTTGCAGCATTAAAATGTTTTTGAATTTTTAAGCGCGCCTGTTCATACTTATCAGTCGCCTCTTGTGATAAGGCATGCACCCCTCTATGAATATTTGCATTATAATTCTGATAATAATCTACAATCACATCAATTACTTGCTGCGGTGTTTGAGAGGTCGCGGCGTTATCAAAATAGACCAAAGGTTTTTCGTTTACTTCACGAGTTAGTATAGGAAAATCTTTGCGGATATTTTTTACATCAAACATGGTCATTGCGTTGATATACAAAGATACTTACTATCCACATGAAATCACATTTTGAAGCAATCAGAATTCATTAAAACCGGAAACCTACTCCTATTATGATATTGTTTAATTTCTCAATAAAATTGGGTTGAACTAGCTCTCCTTGAAAAATAAATTCGTCTTTTACTCTCAAATTAATAAAATCATATTGCGCTTGAATAAAAAATCGTTTCGTGATATCATAAGACAATCCAAAATTAAAATTAAAACCGCCATTTGTGGTATTAGATATAATGGGCTCTCCTAATGAAACCAAATCAGTATCAGAATTAACAATACTATAGCCCAAACCTACAGTCGGTCTCAATTTTTCAATGCCTGGTATGATAAATTCAGCAAATGCTCTAGGCTGAAAATAGAATCCATTAGTTTCTCCAACAACTGCAAGGTTTGATCCTTCATATTTGTCTTTTGAAAAGCCTGTATTAACTCCTATTCCTAATTGCACAAAATCGAAGTCTACAAATCTATATTTTAAACCTAGATCTAAAACATTATCACCTCCTCCGAAACCATCTTGGGGTACAACACTGTAGTTTGTTTCGATACTCCACTTTTTATCTTGAGCGAAAGTTTGAAAAGAAAAAAGAAAAAGAAATACAAATAGTAGTTTTAGTTTCATCTGATTATCGTTTTTGATTTGACAGTATTGTCTGTTACAAACCTAAATCAATGAAGAACTTGAAGGTTGTAAGGCTTTGTTAATTGTAACACAAGAGTTCGTTAAAACTCACTTAACTAATTGTTAAGTCCTATCAGAAACTATAATTCGCAGATAATTGTATTGCGGCATTGAAGTTTTGAAGAGGAGCACCAATACCGTTTAAGCGATTGCGTAAGCCTATATAAAAGCGTGGAGCAATAGATATATTTTCAGCAAACTTTATATCAAGACCAACAGCACCCCCGTAATCTAACTGAAAATTTCCGGAAACTGTACTTTTGTTTTCTGGTATTGAATCATCACCTTGATCTAGATTTTTAATTTTTGAGACTTGATTTAAGAGAAAAGCGAATTGAGGCCCAAATTCAAGGGCAACTTTGTCGTTTAAATAAAATTTACCTAAAATGGGTACTGCCAAATAGTTATACTGCACATTTGTTCTGAAATCATTTTCATCTGAAACGACACCGCCATTTTGAATAGTAGCAAGATCAGAACTAAATTGAAACCCCTGCGAAGAATACAGTATTTCAGGTTTAAAACTAAAGTTTTCTGAAAATTCTAATTCAACAAAAACACCTGCATGACCTGAAAGACGAAACTTTAATCCATCTGTTAAATCGCCAATTACTGAAGAATAGCTCAAGCCACCTTTAAGGCCGAATTGAACCTCTTGTGCTTTTAAAAAGCTCGAGAGTAAAAATAGAACAACAAGAATAAATCTTGACTTTCTCATTTTTAAATATCAAACCCTAGGTTAACGCCCAATTTCTTTGCAATTAGTTTATTGATTCTAGCTTTTAACTCTGGAATACGAACACTTTCTAAAACATTGTTTGCAAAGGCATACATTAATAGGGCTCTCGCTTCTTTCTCAGGAATTCCGCGTGATTGTAAGTAAAACATTGCATCTTCATCAAGTTGCCCAATAGTACAACCATGAGAACATTTTACATCATCTGCAAAAATTTCTAGTTGCGGTTTTGTATTAATAGTTGCCTTATCACTTATTAGAATGTTGTTGTTTTGTTGAAAAGCATTGGTTTTTTGGGCAATCTTATCAACAATTATCTTTCCGTTGAAAACGCCTGTTGAATTTTCGCCGTAAATACCTTTGTAATCTTGATGACTTTCACAATTAGGCTCGATGTGATGTACTAAGGTGTGATGATCAACATGCTGTCTATCGCCTAAAATGGTAACACCCTTCATGGTTGAGTCCATATACTCACCATTCTGATAAAAATTCAGGTTGTTTCTTGTGAGCTTTCCGCCAAAAGAAAACGTATGCACATTTACAAAACTCTTGCTCTTTTGATCAATATACGTATTGTCAATTAGCGAAGCAGTAGCCGAATCATTCTGTACTTTATAGTAATCAATATTAGCGCTTTTGGCAGCAAAAATTTCAGTAACACAATTGGTTAAAACCGCGTTAGTAGTCAAACTTTGATGTCTCTCTATGACCTGCAGTTCAGCATTCTCTTCAACCACAATTAGGTTACGTGGCTGAAGCATTAATGAAGCCTCATTACCTGTAGCAAAATGGATGATTTCTACTGGTTTTTTAGGCATTTTTCCTTTCGGAATATAGATATACGCTCCTTCTCTGCTAAAAGCAGTGTTCAATGTTGTTAAAGACTCTTCTTTAGATGCTACTTTATTGAAATAGACATCAATTACCTGCTTGTACATTGGTTTTGTCAAGGCTGAACTCATCAAACAAATATCAACCCCGTCATGCGTAGTCTCAGATAAATGCGAGCTAAAAACACCATCTACAAAAACAATTTTATACGTGTCAATATCGTGTATGAAATACTTTTTGACATCTTTATAATCGAGTGTCTTTTCTTTTTTCGGAAAAATACTGAAATCAATCTTTTGAAGTGTATTCAATGACGTATACTTCCAGGCTTCTTCCTTTTTAGAAGGAAATCCTTTTTTTTCGAAATTCTTCATCGCCTCGGTTCGCACATCATGCACCGGGTGCTCAATATCAACGTTGTTCTCAAACGCCATAAAGGATGAAACTAATTTATCTTTTAAATCCATTTTTACTTACGTATTAAGTAATGAGTATTAAGTAATAAGTACTCTGTACCATTTACTTTTTACTTTATACTTTTTTAAACTACCGCCTCGTTTTTTATCCAATCATACCCTTTTGCTTCAAGCTCTAAAGCCAATTCTTTGCCTCCAGATTTAACAATTTTACCATTATGCAATACATGCACAAAATCAGGAACGATATACTCCAATAAACGTTGGTAATGTGTAATTACAATTACTGCGTTGTCTTTACTTTTCAGTTTATTGACTCCGTTAGCCACAATTCTCAAGGCGTCAATGTCTAAACCAGAATCAGTTTCATCTAAGATGGCCAATTTAGGCTCTAACATTGCCATTTGAAAGATTTCATTTCGTTTCTTCTCACCACCCGAAAACCCTTCGTTGAGCGAACGCGACAAAAACTTACGGTCAATCTCTAACATCTCAGCCTTTTCGCGAATCATTTTCAACATTTCTTTAGCGGGCATATCTTCAAGACCTTTTGCTTTTCTAGATTCGTTGATAGCAGTCTTCATAAAGTTTGTTACCGAAACACCAGGAATCTCTACCGGATACTGAAATGATAAAAACACCCCTTTGTGAGCTCTATCTTCAGGCGAATCATCTTCTAAATCTTCTCCGTTTAAAACAACATTACCTTTAGTGACTTCAAATTCTTCTTTACCAGCAATAACAGAAGCTAAAGTACTTTTGCCCGAACCGTTAGGGCCCATAATTGCATGTACTTCACCAGCATTTACACTTAGGTTGATTCCTTTTAATATTTCTTTATCTTCTACACTCGCGTGTAAATCATTAATCTTAAGCATACGTCTTACTTTAAATATTCAGGTGCCTTAGGCATTTTATTAAAATCTTCTTTTTGGTGCTGTACATAAACTTTCGCATTCATTTCTTTTGCAAAAGCCTCAAAAGCATCCATACTTTTTAGAGTTTGATCAACATCAAAATTAAAAATAGGCACTCTTTTATGTTCTCTATTTTCATATAAATGATATAAATCTCCTGTTAACAATGTTGGTCCGTGTTCAGCCAAATCAAGGTATAAAACTTGATGTCCTGGAGTATGACCTGGCGCAGATTTGATAATTACACTTCCGTCTCCAAATACATCAAAATCCCCTTTTAATTTTTGGGGTTTTGTAAGCTCCTTTATGGCATTATAATTATCTGTGTTTGTTTTTTGCGACTCTTCACTAGTTATAAAATCATACTCTGTTTCTTGAACCAACCACCTAGAATTCTTAAACGTATTCGCATGGCCACTATGGTCAAAATGAGTGTGCGATAAAGCAATATAGTCAATGTCATCAACGGTCATTTCTATGGATTTCAATTGATTTACCACAGAATCTCTTCGTGAAACTGTAAAGTTTCCGTCAGGTGAAGTAAACGGTTCAGGCAAACCAACTAATCCTTCAGGAAGTCCAGCATCCCACATTAAATTTCCTTTCGGATGACTGATTACATAAAAAGCATCTGAAAATTCTTTGGTCTGACCTTGATAGGTGGTGTCTTGCGAGAATAATTCTAAGTTATTTACCATCACTGTACCGCCATCAAAAGTGTAGAGTTTTACATCAGGCTTTACTACTTCAGTTACTTCTTCTTTTACATCTTTCTTTACCTCTTTGCAAGAAAAAGCAAGAACTGTTGCTGCTAATACGATGAGTAAATAACTTTTCATTTCTAATATAATTTAGAGATTCTACAAAACCCCTCCGCCTATCGGCACCTCCCCTTTAAAAAAGGGGAGGACCCATTTTTTTACCCTACTGAGCCTTCAAGGCTAATTTCTAATAGTTTTTGTGCTTCCACCGCAAATTCCATAGGAAGTTTGTTTAATACTTCTTTGCTGAAACCATTGACTATCAAAGCAATTGCCTTTTCGGTCTCAATACCTCTTTGATTGCAATAGAAAATTTGGTCTTCACCAATTTTACTTGTGGTTGCCTCGTGTTCTATTTGCGCTGATTTGTTTTTCACTTCGATATACGGAAAAGTATGTGCGCCACATTCATTACCCATCAATAGTGAATCACACTGCGAAAAGTTTCGAGCGTTTGCTGCTCTTGCACCTATTTGTACCAATCCTCTATAGCTATTCTGAGATTTTCCTGCGGATATGCCTTTTGATATGATTGTACTTCTGGTATTTTTTCCTAAGTGAATCATCTTAGTACCTGTATCAGCCTGCTGATAATTATTGGTTACTGCTATAGAGTAAAATTCTCCAACTGAATTATTTCCTTTTAGAATACACGAAGGGTATTTCCAAGTTACTGCTGAACCTGTTTCAACCTGTGTCCAAGAAATTTTTGCATTCTTTTCGCACAATCCTCTTTTGGTTACAAAATTGTACACCCCACCTTTACCTTCTGCATTGCCAGGATACCAGTTTTGAACTGTTGAATATTTAATTTCAGCATCATCTAAAGCGATGAGTTCTACAACCGCTGCATGCAATTGATTTTCATCGCGTGACGGAGCGGTACAACCTTCTAAATAACTTACATAACTACTTTCATCAGCAATAACCAAGGTGCGCTCAAACTGACCCGTACCTCCTTCATTGATTCTGAAATAAGTCGACAGCTCCATAGGGCATCTAACTCCTTTCGGAATATAGCAGAAAGAGCCATCTGTAAATACCGCCGAATTTAAGGCTGCATAAAAATTATCTGTTTTAGGCACTATAGTGCCCATATATTTTTTCACGAGCTCAGGATGCTCTTGAATCGCCTCAGAAATTGGCATAAAAATTATTCCTTTTTCCGCTAAGGTCTTTTTGAATGTTGTAGCTACTGAAACTGAATCTACAACAATATCAACTGCAACGTTTTGTAATTTCTTCTGCTCATCAACAGAAATACCCAACTTTCGGTACATCTCTAATAAATCAGGATCAACATCTTCTAGTGATTTGTTTGGGTCAGCAGCTTTAGGAGCTGAATAATAACTAATCGCTTGAAAATCTGGCTTTTCATAATGAACATTCGCCCATTCAGGTTCCTCCATCTTTTCCCAAATACGGAAAGCTTCCAAACGCCAATCAGTCATCCATTGGGGTTCGTTTTTCTTTTTAGAAATTGCACGAACAATATCTTCGTTCAATCCTTTCGGAAAAGTATCTGACTCAATATCCGTATAGAAACCATATTCATATTCTTTGGTTTCTAATTCTTTCTTTAATTCCTCTTCAGTATATGCCATGTCTTCTCTAGTAAAAAAGTTAAAAAGGGAAAGAGTAAAAATTATACTATTCTCTTTTTAACAAACTTGATGTAATTAGCAAGTTGTTTTGAAATATTCAAAACCTCATTCTTATATTCTTTTAACTCTTCTTTTTCAAAATAACCAATTTCCAACATTACATTGAAAAGACTCCTTACTTCTCCAGCAGAACCCTTAGAAAAATAAAGATATCGTATTAGTTCTTTATCTGTCTCTCTTTCAAATCTTTCTGCAATATTATTAGAAATTGAAATCGTTGCACGTCTTAACTGGTCAACCATCGCAAAATCAATTTTTAGAGGTTGCTCTTTAAGCAACTTATAAACTTTGCCCGTAAAAACTATTGTGGCTTTATAAACTTCAAGATCTTCAAAAGAAGTATACTTAGCCATATTTACTTTTACTTATTTTCTTTTTTACTCTTTAACTTACTTTAAAGAGAAAAGCTCTCCCCACAGCCACAAGTTCTTTGAGCGTTCGGATTGTTAAATACAAACCCTTTACCATTCAGTCCGCCAGAATATTCTAAGACCGTTCCTACTAAATACAAAAAGCTTTTCTTTTCAACTATGATACGAACATCATTGTCTTCAAAAACCTTATCAGTTTCGCCCATCTTATTGTCAAAATCAAGCTCGTAAGATAACCCACTACAACCGCCACTTTTTACTCCAACCCGAACATAATCTTTGGCGGCATCAAAACCTCCTTCTGACATGAGATTGATTACCTGTTGTTTTGCTGTTTCTGATACTTGTATCATACTTATTCAATTTACTTCTAAATAGTTCGCAAATATACGTCATTCCTTACTTTTGACCTTTTTTGTTGCTATTTAAAAAACAAATTTTACAATAGTTTAATACTATTGAAATAAGATAGAGGAATTTTTGTAGAAAATTGTATTGTTATTCAATAGAATTTGATGGCTATTTTAACTTGATTAGCACCGCATCAGATTTTCCTTTATTGGTAAGACCCATAAAATCTGGACTTGTACTATTGCCTATTAGAATTACACTGCCATCAATGGTTTCTAATACATCAAAACCATAGTCTAACCCTTGACCACCAAAAGTTTTTTGCCAAATCATGTTGCCCCTTGCATCTGTTTTAAGCAACCATATATCATTTTCGCCTTGGTTTTCATTGACATCTTGATCAATACTTTTTGTGTTGCCTGCAATGATAAAACCCCCGTCTTGACTTAAGGTCACGCTTTGAGCAGCATCAAACTTAGCCCCCCCAAAAGAAGCGTCCCATACCAATTGACCTTGGTCATTTATTTTTACCAACCAGATATCTGACTCCCCTTTGGTTTTTGAAACATCAGTATCATTACTGAATGTATTACCTACTATCACATAACCTCCATCAGCGGTGTTAGCGATATCTTGAGCGCGTTCAATACCCGAGCCGCCAAAAGAATTTTGCCATTTGAAATTTCCGAGAGCATCAACTTTAACTACCCAATAATCATAACTTCCTCGTGAATTGTCAATATCAAAATCATCACTTTCAGTAAAACCTGCCATCACATAACCCCCGTCATCAGCTTGAACTACGGCATGAGCTCTGTCATTGCTTGAGCCACCATAATACCCGCGCCATTGCAAATTAGCTGAAGCATCAATTTTAGTACCCCAAAATTCGCCAACACCATGTAATGTTGTAGTGTTACTTTTTTCTGTATTTCCGTCTGCTCTAGCCGAAGTAATATCTAAAAAGCCCACGAAAAAAATACCGCCATCATCTGTTTCTAGTAGATCATAGGAATGATCATGCCCTGAAAATCCGAAGCTTTTCTCCCATTCAATTTTTCCAACAGCATCTATTTTCAAAAGCCAATTGTCATGAAACCCTTTGTTTACACTGCCATCACCATCATCACTCATGGCGTAGCCTGTTAGCGCATACCCACCATCTTTTGTTTGTACTAAACTTTGACCTCGGTCATCTTTACTACCCCCATAGGTTTTGGTCCATTCTATATTTCCGTCAGTATCTAATTTTAGTAACCAATAGTCATTTACTGCTATTGTTTTACCATTTAAATCACCATCAGTACTATTTGAAAAACCTAAAACAGCGTAACCCCCATCATTTGTTGTTATAATAGCTTGCGCCGTATCTTCACCTGTACCACCATAACTTTTTACAAATTCTAACTCGCCTAAAAATGACGAACGCGAATTTGAATCTAAAGCAACAATTGATGTTTCATCAGAGCATGAAATCAAACAACAACTTACAATGAGAATTAAAAAAAATTTCATTAATTCGACTCTTTAAGAATAAACAAACCTGACCCAATATCACTTACTATTATTTTACCCGAAGAAAAATAAGGGTACACACTCCAAACGCCTGAAAACTGAGCATTATCAGTTGAAGGAAAGGTGTCAAAGAAGGCTCTTTCAACCACTGATCCATTTGCTATGTCAGAAATATCAAGTATTCTAACGCCTGCTGTGTAATTGGCCAGAAAATAATCATCTCCTTTTACATAACCGTTATGGTCAATGGCACTAGTTGTACCTAAATAAGTCTCAAAAAATACAGGGTTATCTAAATCACTAAAATCAAAAATTAAAGTTCTTGATTGAAAACCAGCATCAACCTCATCTAATTCATCTCCTAAAATAAAATATTGCTGATCTTCTGTAAACCAGCCTTGATGCGTGTATGAAATATTAGGATAGGTTACTGCTGAAATATTAACCGGATTATCTTTATCAGTTACATCGGCAATAATGACTTCGTTTTCATTCGATCCAATATAAATTTCTCTTCCTGCATAGTCTAAATCAGGGCCATTATAAGTAACTACCTGCGCATCATGAGAATACCCATTTTCGCCATAACCACCTTCGCCTATAGGGTTTTTAGGGTCTTGTATATTAATAAAATGAGCGCCGCCATTAAAAGCATCACTTCTTGATGTACCTACTACATACGCAAAACCAGTATCTTCATTAATAACAATATTATGTGCACTACCTAACCCCATATATCGTGCATCAGCTTCAAATGTTGCAGGAGCATTTGTTACATCTCTTAATTTGGTTAAATCAAACACTTGCATGCCATGGTCTCTTGCCTCAGAAACAATAAACGCGTGATCATTATACACTTTAACATCGCGCCAAGAACTCGAAAAAGTAGCGGTTGGAAGTTTGCCTAAATAGGTAAAATTCTCATCATCGGTTAAGTGAACAAAAGCGGTGCCATTATCTAAACCAATTATTACATATTCTTCACCTGTTGTACTATCAGTCCATCCCCATATATCATTTGCAGAATTAGCTTCAAAAACATCTAATGAAATAGCGCCTATCATATCAAAACCGTTACAAGGATAACTACCAGAAAAATTGTTTTCACAAGGATCAACACCCTTAATTTCATACGTTGTTGCTAATATAAACCCTAATTCAAGTCCATTAGTAGGCTCTGTAATCGCTAATTGAAAACTCTCATTAGTCTCTAACACCTGATCATCAATTATTGACAACCCTTGTATTTCAATTGCTGAATTCAACGTGCCGTCATATTGACCTGCCGGAATCTCTATAGCAAGTGAATTGTCAAAAGTATAGTCTTCTCCTAAGGTTGCACCGCCAGCATCAGAACTAGAAATTTTTACAGTTGTATTTTCTAGAATTACGCCATTAACCAAAAGTAAGGGTAGATTTTCGACCTTGATTTCACTACCACTACCTGTCTCTTGAGAAAATTGAATTGAAGTAATTTCATTATCGGTTATGGTATATGTGGTATTCGTTTGTTGCCCTAAGCTAAGATCGCCAGTAGGCTCACTTAAAGACATCTTAATGTCTTCAATGCCCTCTTTCAAATCATCATCTAAAATAGTCAACCCTTCAAGAGCAATTGCAGAACTTAATGACCCGTCATAATTACCCATAGGAATAGTTACTACTGAAGGAGATTCAAAATTAAAATCAAGATCAATTGTGGCACTACTTTCCGCAGATAAATTAACAGTAATTGTACTCTTGTTTTCAATAGTACCTGACACTAACAAAAGTGGAAGATTAGCTCCTGATGATTCAATGTCTGTTCCTTGACTTTGAGAAAATTCTACGACTACAATTTCTTCATTCTCTTTATCTTCATTTTCTTTTTTAGAACATGAAAAAATTAAAAGAGTAAGGCAAAAAAATAAGGTACAGTACTTCATATCAAGTTTGTTATATATCAAAGATACATTTAATTGATTCTTAAATTGAGCTTAGAAACTCAATTATACAACAGTTCAAAAACAAATAACCCTACAAATCAGACAGTATTTATGGTCGCTTAGACTATTCAACTTATTTTTGCAATATGTTTGAAAATAAAAGTCAAGAAAATACTTCTCTAGAGAAGTTAGGTGAATTTGGTCTTATTGAGCGATTATCAAAAAGTTTTGATTGTGTCAATGAAAGTACCATTAAAGGTATTGGCGATGATAGTGCCGTTCTTGATTTCAAGAATAAGAAAACACTTATTTCTACTGATTTATTGGTTGAAGGCGTCCATTTTGATTTAGCCTATGTTCCTTTAAAACATCTAGGATACAAAGCTGTGGTAGTAAATCTTTCAGATATCTATGCCATGAATGCAGTGCCTACCCAAATTACAGTGTCAATTGCGGTTTCAAATCGCTTTCCTTTAGAGGCCATTGAAGAATTATATGCAGGCATTGCCCTAGCTTCAAAGAAATATGGTGTTGACCTTGTTGGTGGTGACACCACCTCTTCAACCAAAGGTTTACTTATAAGTGTTACAGCAATAGGTGTTGCTGATGAAAAAAACATTACGTACCGAAACGGTGCTCAAGTTGATGATTTATTGGTGGTTACAGGTGATCTTGGAGCAGCTTATCTAGGCCTTCAAGTTCTTGAACGCGAAAATGAAGTATTTAAAGTGAACCCTAATAGTCAACCTGATTTAGTAGGGTATACCTACCTGGTTGAAAGACAACTAAAACCAGAAGCCAGAAAAGATATTAATGGTCTATTAAAAGTTCTTGGTGTAAACCCTACGTCAATGATTGATATTAGTGACGGACTCTCCTCTGAAATTTTACACTTATGTAAACAGAGTGAGGTGGGGTGCAATTTGTACGAAGAAAAAATACCGCTTGACCCTACCGTAATTTCAACATGCGAAGAGTTCTCTATTGATAGCACCATGGTGGCCCTTAGTGGTGGCGAAGATTATGAGCTATTATTTACAGTCAATCAAAAAGATTACGACAAAATAAAAGGCAACCCTAACTTAACAGTTATTGGTCATATGACTGAAGCTAAAGAAGGTAAACACATGGTTACCCGAGCAAATACTAAAGTGCCATTAACTGCTCAGGGTTGGAATTCTTTTTCGGAAGGAAATTAATTTGAGTAGCTTGTAGTCACTTTACAACACCACTCATATGGAAATCATTTTAAATGCTGGGCTTGGCATTGGTGTCTTAATGTTGTTACTCTTACTTTTTAAGCGGAACAAAAACCAAAGCGATTATCTCTTTTTAGGGTGGATTTTAGTCGTTTTAGGTCAAATATGCTCGTACGAGTTTTCAATTTATCAATCGGAAATTCATGGGCTTTGGGCAATTCTACTTTTTAGCCTACCCCTACTTGGCGCACCTCTTTTGTTTCTTTATATTATATCACTAACTGGAAAGCGTGTTACTTGGAAAACTACACTTTTGCATTTAGGAGCGTATTTCATTTACGTTATCATCTTTATTACGTTCCAACAAAAAGAAAATCTTGACTTGAGATTAATCCATGGCTATATAAATTTATTCGAAAACTCACCTCAATGGATGGAATACTATGCCATCCCTTTAGCCATTTCAGGTTTGGTGTATTGTATTTGGGATTTAATTTTACTCAAAAACCACAGTCAGGCCATTGTGAACCTTTTCTCCTTTGATGAAAAAATTAATCTTAAGTGGTTGCATTATGTAGTGTATTCTTATTTAGTTCTTTTTATTCTAGCCTCTTTTTTAGTTTTTGGCGCTACTCAATTTCAACTTTTCCCTATTAAAAATGCTTTTGCACTAATTGGCATTTGCTTAAGTGTTATTTTGATTGCCTTTGGTTTTTATGGGTTCAGACAAACCACAATTTTCTCGAATTTCGATACTCAAGAAATTTTCAATTTATATGCGGATAAAAATTATTCTGAAAAAGCGTCATATTCTAAGTCAGGACTTACTCCAGAAAAAATAAAAAGTTTGGCAAATCAATTGACTGAACATATGGAAATCACAAAACCCTTTTTAGATGAAAATCTTAGCTTAACACGACTTGCCGAACAAAGTGAAATCTCTCAGTCACATCTCTCACAAATCATCAATCAGCATTTTAAAATGAACTTTTATGATTTTGTAAATTACTATCGGGTTGAAGAAGCAAAACTACAACTCTCTTCTTCAGAATTTGAACATTTAACCTTATTAGGCATCGCATTCGATTGTGGTTTTCAATCTAAATCTTCTTTTAATCGATATTTTAAAAAGTTCTGCGAAACCACGCCTTCAGAATTCAAAAAAAATACAACAAATAAGACTCAGCCTAAAGGTTGAGTCGTCTGAAACAAAAGCTTCATAGATATTTGAACAAAATCAAAAAACTATGGAAGACTTCACATTTTCGCATTCTGTTAATATTATAGTTCATGTTACATTAGGGTCGTTGGCTTTGCTTTTAGGATTATTCATTTTACTTGCAAAGAAAGGAACAAAACTTCATAAAAAAAGCGGAGTAGCATTCCTAGCTCTAACCACAGTAGTTGTATTCACTGGGCTTTTAGGCGTACTAGTATTCGCTCGAAATTTTTATCTCCTGGTTTTAACAGTCTTGAGTGGATACTTTGCTTATTCAGGCTTTAGAATAATAAAACTAAAATCAAATAAGCCAAATGTAATTGATATTGTTATCGCTTTGGTAAGTTTAAGTTCCGGTATTTACTTTTTATATTACCTTAAATCTTTTGGATATTTTTGGTCTCCTGGCATTGTTTACTCAACTGTTGGGGCTCTATTTCTAATTGTTGCCTATGACCTCTTGCGATATGTTATACCGCAAAAAAAATACAAAAATCTCTGGCTCTATGAGCACATTTATAAGATGATAGGTGCTTTTACTGCACTCTTAGGTGCTGCAACAGGAATAATTTTGGCAAATTATAAACCATATAGTCAATTTCTACCCTCGATTTTTGGAACTATACTAGCCATAGGTTTTATCATACACTATTACAGAAAAAATACTCGAAAAAAAAGGATTTGAAGAAATGCTAACAAAAAAATACCCCCCTAAAAAGCGGGGTTAATTCAATTACTTAATTTGTTTCGCATGTAATGCTTTACAAATAGGAGTTTCGCAAAAACAACCCTCAAAAAAAGACCTTGCTCTTCAGCAAGGTTAATTCAACTACCCAATTTGTTTCGCATGTAATGCTTTACAAATCGGAGTTTCATTAAAAAAATTCCCAAAAATTAAGCGCTATCCTATCAAAGCTGTTGTGGGGCGAACGACAGATAAGAGTTTAGGTGCTAACTTAATCTTCGGGAATAAATCTTAAATTTTAATTCAGAATTAAAATCCGGTGCCAAAGCATAGTTTATGCTAAATAAGTATTATTCTCAAGCTACTTGCGCTGCAGCTCTATGTCTTTTTTGATAAATTTTTTCTAATGTTTTATTGATGTCTTCTAACTCTGGAGTTATCGCAGATAAGTTTCCGCTAACATCAGTGGTCACATGCTTCTCGCAATGCACACACTTATATTCTTTGATATGTTGAGTAATATTTTTTGAAACGGAGTAGTGATGTCCGAAAAAGTTACATAATACTTTTTTCATGTTGGCGTTGTTTGGTAAAACTTGGGTTTAAATTTGAAACCTCTTTCGAAATTTCTATTACCCCAACGCAAGGCTCTTCTATTTTATTGGCTACCTATTTCTAATTATTGCCTTTTTTCGATGAATGACATTTTTTTCGATGAATGACCTAGTTTACAATTCAATACAGCTCTTTCTTAGACACATTTTTTAGATTATCTTTCAAACCAATTTTAAAAACTTACATGAATAAAACAAAAGAAACCTTAGTAACTGCTTTTGCCCTTTTCTCATTATTTTTTGGTGCAGGCAATTTGCTCTTACCCCCACTTCTTGGGTATAACTCAGGCGAAGATTGGTTTTGGGTAACTGTTGGTTTTATGGTAACAGCAGTGGTCATACCTATCTTAGGTATTCTTGCTCATGCCAAGCGGCAAGGCACTATGTATGATTTTGGCAAAAAAGTGTCACCCGCCTTTAGCACCATTTATTGTATAATCGTGTATCTGATTTCAGTAACCATACCGTCGCCAAGAACGGCATCAGCAACGCATGAAATTGCAATACACCCATCCTTTGGTACGAGTCCGTTATTGACCAGCAGCATCTATTTTACTTTGGTATTGGTATTTGTTTTAAATAGATCTAAAATTTTATCATTTATTGGCAAATTCTTGACCCCTATCATTGTATTAATGCTCATTGCAGTAATTACCATTGGTTTATTTTCTTCGGATGGATTGATGAATACCTCAACTTTTAAAACGCCAATAGTCAGCGGTATTTTAGAAGGCTATCAAACTTTTGATGCCATTGGCGCTGTAGTTGTTGGTGCCGTAGTAATTATTTCTTTGAATTTAAGAGGGCATACTTCTTTCGAAGCAAAAAAAGAAATGATTCGTAAATCAGGATTTATTGCGGGCATAGGATTACTTCTTATATATGCCGGATTAATTTCAGTAGGTTCTTTTTACGGTGGTAATATTGAAATAGATAATACACTTAGTGGCGATATGCAGCGTGCAAATTTATTAAGAGGAATAAGCATTTCCTCACTTGGTACTTTTGGCAATAAAATTCTCAGCATACTCATCGCCCTTGCTTGTTTCACTACCGCCGTAGGTATTGTTACAGGAACCGCTGATTATGTGAAACAACTTTTCAATGGCTCGCAAAAAGCTTACATTATTACGGGTGTTGTCGCTAGTTGTGTTGGCGTATTAATTGGTCAACTTGATTTTCATTCTATTATAATTATTGCGATACCAGCGCTAATGATTATTTACCCCATAACTATAATATTGATTTTGTTGAATGTAGTACCAGATAGGTATGCATCGCCAAAAGTTTTTAAGGCCGTTGTGATTACTACTATTATTTTTAGTTTACCTGATTTCTTAGGTAGCATAAACCCTCATATTCTTGACGGAATAAACCTTAGTTGGATCCCTTTATCGCAATTCAGTTTGGGGTGGGTGCTGCCGACTTTGGTGGTTTTTGTTGTTTCTAACTTGCTTGGTGGAAAAATTAAGGAACACTTTTAAATAATTATTCTCTTGTATTTATATTTATTGGATTCTTTACTCTAAATATTTTTTCAGAGTAGCTTCTTTCTGTTTCGGAATTTCGGCTATTTGCTTTTCTAATGTTTGAATTTTCTTCTCAATCTTCTCTATTTCAGAAACTATTTTTTCTTGGTCTTTTAATGGTGGGAGAGGGATTTTGAACTCTTCTAATTGTAGTTTTGTAATAGCTTGACGAGAAGTACCACCATCACCAATTTCTAATAATCTTTCTTTAACGGAAGAACCAACTAAAGTCATTTGCAAATATTTTGGTAATGCCTTTTCATTTGTTCTAATTATTGAAACATGCTGATTAACTCTTGCAGGAAGATACTTGTCTTCTACAATACAACATCTTGCTACAGACGCTCCTGTTATATTAAAGAGAATGTCATTTTTTTCAACTGTCACATTATCTAACTTTTTAGCTTGTTCTTCATTGATATGAGCTAAACCTTTTTCTACAAATCCTTCATCGTAAATATTTTGACTTCTTATTAAACTAATACCACTACTCTGATAAGACCCTTTACCGCCTTTTGGTGTAGCTCCACTTCCAATTTTTGTAGTGATGTCTTCAAGTTTAACTAAACCACCTTTTGAGTTATTGATTATCCTTCCAATACCTTTTCTCAGCTCCTTAATTTCTCCAACTGCTTTCTGCTCCTGTTTTTCTAATTTTTCAATTTCAGCAACTATTTTTTGTTGAATGTCTTTTGGTGGTAGGGGAATCGGAAAAGGACCTAAGTTTGTTCTTGTTATCTGTGGTTGTGCCGTGCCCGTAATTACACTATTTAATTCAATATTTGCCAAGTAAATCTTCAAAAAGCCTTTTTGTAATGATTCAGTTTTTGGTCTTATAACCATTGCGTTTCCAGTAATCCATGATTTTGGCTCTGTATAATTTAACCTTCCACAAGTTGCGCCTCTACATGTGATTGCTATTTCTGAAAATTCATGATTATATTCAGAGTAGTAACCTATGACTCCATTTGCACCATAAACTTTGTACTTTCCTTTATCTTTGACTTGTTGTGAAGTAATTGTTTTTGGCTGGTATATTTCGCACATTTTATCTAGTGTGGAGATATCCCACCTACTCTCAAAGTTTACTTTTTTTTTAGTTGAAAGTGATATACTTTTTTCAAAGTCAACACGGTCAAAGGTTAGCATGTCTATCAGCCTATGATAACTTATGTTTTGCTTTAAGCTATCTGGCAATTCTACATCAAACTCATTATTAAATGCTTTGTAAATGTACGTACTTGCTTTTTCTGGGTTTTCAAAGTTGGAGGTATCATATAATTGTGTGCATTCGTCAATGCTTTTGCTGCGCTGAATTGGGTGAATGCCTTCACTACCTCTGCGGTTACTAAATTCATAGCCTAAAAAGGCTTTTTCTTGGTTTTTACTTCCTGTTTTAATTACCGCTAATTTTTGAGGAAATGCAAGAATAAAATGAAGCAATTTATCTTGCTCCAAAGCTAAGATCTTAGTCCATTTTTCAGACTCGTTTTTAGCCTTTATTTTCTTTGTATACTCTTGGTAAATTTCTTGATTTTGAATAGACTGGTTAGGTGATTTTTGTAAGAGTGTTTTATAATCCTCTAAAGAAATAGACTCCCAAACGTGTTCTATATACTTTTTTAAAGGGTTTTCAATACCGTTAATAGTTATGTCATTCAAACTAGTGAAAAGCTTAAAAATCGCACTTTTAAAATTAATAACATCATAGTTATTTCTTCTGCGCAAAAAGAGTGTAACAGTGTTAGTGCCCGTAGCCATAAAAGTATTAGAGCCAAACTCTGCAATGGCGATAATTTCAAAATACTGCAAAATCATTTCTCTTGATTTTGAGTAAATACCTGTATTACTTAAAATACTACTCGGTAAAATGATGCCGGCTATACCGCCATCTTTCAATAATTGTTTCGTACGCTCTATAAACAGACATTCTATCTCACTACTGTTATCAGTAAGGTAGTCATATAGTTCAAAATCATTTTCACTATAAAACTTTCGTGCGTTATTCTTAAAAGATGAAACCGAATATGGAGGATTTGAAACTACAATGTCAAACTGTTTATTCTCTTTTTCAAAATCAGCATCTGCATGATTTAAAGCGCCTTTATAATCCTTAGTAGTTTTGAAATTTCCTAGACCATCGCTATGCACAATTTGTGCTAGACCATCTCCATGTAAATAACAACCTACTTTACCCACTTTAACCAAACGGTAATCTTTCTCTATACCATACACATATTTTAAAGCCCAATCAAAATGGTCATCTTGCCAATTTCTAATCTTTTTAGAAGTATCAGAAAGATAGTCATCAGGGTTTTTAGCATCAATCAGTTGCTGCATGACATGCATACTCTCTGTTATGAAATGACCGCTGCCTGATGCGTAATCAATTACCTTAGGCAGCAAGTTATTTTTCTCTCCTTTTTCGAGTTTCTCATTTACCAAAGTGTCAATTGGCAAGCTTCTAATTATAAATTGCGCTATAGGTACAGGTGTAAAAAATTGACCCGACTCTTGCTTTAAACCTGTAGTCAACAGAAGTTCAAAAAAGTCAGAAAGGTATTGTTGTTTCTTGGTGTAACGTATTTTATAGTTCTGAAGTAGCTCAACTATTTCCTTAACAACAACTGCATTTTCTTCAAATGAATCTGAATTAAAAACTTCTTTTATAGCAAATTCATTGTTTTTTTCTAGTCGAATTTTAGTGAGCGTATCTTTTATTTCTTGTTTAGTAAAATCGTCTAAGCCCGCGTATTTTTTATCAAAATCTTTATCAGAAATATCGGTTACTTCTTTTTCTAAAAACGCTTTCATGCCTTTAGAATACAAATCAGTTAACCTTTTTTGAAAAGAAACATGTGTATCTGCTGGGTACTTAATTCCATCATAAGTATACGGAGCATAAAACCACTGAAACACTAATTCTTGATTAGGCTTGGTATGTTTTTCATCATAGATTTTACAGAGAAAAAGCGTGAAAATCTTATTGAACGCATTTGGTTTATCTGAAACTACGTTATGGCGTAATATCTCTAAAAATTGGTTGAATATAAAACTACTATCCTCTTCTTCAATGTCTTTTAAATCATTTAGAGTTAATGCTTTGCTTTCAAAATTGTAGCTATTTACCCAAGATTCAAAAACACCATTATTTTTGGTGAGTTTATTCCATCGATCATAAAAATCCTTGACGTTAGAAGTTTCTTTATACTCTTTTTCAATATTGATGATTTCATTTTGAAATTGAATTTTCCCATCAATAAATTGAGATGTATAGAGTAAAATAACATCTGCATTTTTATCTTGCTGAAAATACGTAAAAAGCTGTCCGCCGTTTTTATGAAGGTTACTTAACTCTTTTTCATATTCTTTGCCCCATGTTTTGCACTCAATCATCATGTAAGCAGCCCCATCATCATGAGTTACTAAAACATCTAATCTTCCGCTAGTTCCATGACCCGTTTTCCAAGTTTTTTCTAGGGTAATGTTTTGAGGTTTGTAACCTTTTTCAAGCAACCTATCAACACATTCAAGAACGACCCAATTTTCTGCTTGCGAAAAGTTTTGAGTAGACTTACTTTCTGCTCTTATCTTATCTCCAAAATTGAAAGATTTTTTGTCAAAATTAACTTCTATAACGTACGCATCATATTTCTTTTGAAATATTCCTGATGCATTTTCTTTAGGATAAAAGCCAAGTGCCTTAACTAAAAGCTTAGTGTTCATGGTTGATTTTGCTTACAAATTTAGAGAAAGACATTGCTTAAAATGCAAATAAATCGAATAAACAATATTCTTAACAAAAGTAATTACTAAATTATGGAAATAATCCATATTTAGTAAAATATTAGGAATAAATCCAAGAATGATAATTTATTTCGCCATCAACTCCTCAATCTCTTCAACCTCTATTGGAATGTTCTTCATTAAGTTAAAAGGTGCGCCACTTTCTTGAATAACCACATCATCTTCAATACGTACACCCATTTTCTCTTCAGGTATATATATACCGGGTTCAACAGTAAAAACCATATTGGCTTTCATGGGTGTTTTTAGTTCGCCATAATCATGCGTATTCAAACCAATATGATGGCTAGTGCCATGCATGAAATATTTTTTATAAGCGGGCCAGTTGGGGTCTTCATTTTGTATATCTGCCTTGTCTAGAAGCCCTAACCCAAGTAATTCAGAAGTCATTATTTTACCGCATTCTTTATGATATTCAGCCCAAAGAGTTCCGGGTACTAATAATTTTGTCGCTTCGTTTTTTACATTCAAAACAGCATTGTAAACAGCTTTTTGACGTGCTGTAAACTTTCCGTTAACAGGTATGGTTCTGGTTAAATCACTAGAATAGTTCGCATACTCTGCAGCCACATCCATCAAAATCATATCGCCATTATGACATTGTTGATTGTTTTCGATATAATGAAGCACATTCGCATTATTTCCTGAAGCTATAATAGGTGTATAGGCAAAGCCTTTAGATCGATTACGAACAAACTCGTGCAATAGTTCGGCTTCAATTTCATACTCCCAGACCCCTGGTTTTATAAAACTGAGTAAACGTCTAAAACCTTTTTCAGTAATATCACAAGCGGTTTGCATGAGAGCGATTTCTTCAGCTTCTTTTACTCCTCTTATTTCTTGAAGAATTGGAAAACTTTTCGCCACACCATGCGCCGGAAATTTTTGCTTACATGCCATGATGAAACGGTCTTCACGCGTTTGTAATTCAACGGCCTGACGGTAGTGTTCATTGGTATTAAAGTAAATAGTTTCAGCTTCAGTCATTAAATCAAAGAAAACTTTATCAAAATCTGAAAGCCAATAAATAGATTGAATTTCTGAAACTTCTGTTGCTTTTTCTTTTGATAATTTCTCGCCTTCCCATACCGCAATGTGTTCATTTGTTTCACGCACAAAAAGAACCTCTCTGTGTTTGGCATCAATCGCATCAGGAAAAAGAACTAATATCGTTTCTTCTTGATCTGCACCACTCAAATAAAAGATATCACGATGCTGTTCAAATGGCAAGGTTGCATCAGCACTTATTGGGTAAATATCGTTTGAATTAAAAACCGCAATACTCTTTGGCTGCATTCTAGCCATGAATTTTTTTCGATTCTTTTTGAATAATTGACTGGATATTTGCTGATACTTCATTTTCAAATTGCTTTGTTCAAAAATAAGAAAAAGTGAATCCTTATTCGCTTCCTTTATCAAGAGAATCTTTATATTAAAGCCAAAAAAAGAGACCAAATTGGTCTCTTTAAAACATTAAATTTTAATTTAATTATTTTGACATGGCATTTTTGATAGCACCTACAATGGCCATCACTGCACCGCCACCAACGCCACCGCTAGCAACACTACCTAAAATACTTGAAATGTCCATGCTGCCAGCTGCTTCTGCAGCCTCAGCTGCCCCATCAGCTCCTGCACCCATACCTAGCATGCCTAAAATCTGTCCTCCAATACCGCCACCTAAAATTCCGGCAATACTGTTTCCCGCTGTTCCAAGAGAGAAATTCTTTAATAATTTTCCTGCTACGTTACCCCCTAAGGCACCCGTTACTAATTGAATAATCAATGGCAAATACTCTTGCATTTTCTTAAATTTTGTTGGTTATATAACATTAAATAAACGAAATTTTAAATACATAAGCAATTATTAAAAACAATTTTTGCCCTATTTCTATATACTTTCTCTAGATATTTTATTAAAATTCTTTATTGAATTACTATTTTGAAAAAATTAAGCAACTTTTCTTACCTTTCAATACTTATCAAAAAATCATTATGAAATTTAAAATAGTTTTACTTCACGTACTCCTTTCTGGTTTTTGTTTCGCTCAAACAAATACCCTATCAACAGAAAATATCAGCGCTTCACTTGTTTTGAAAAAGAACATGGAAAACAACTCTCGAGTTAAAAGTGTTTTATTCGAAAATATTGGCCCTACAATCATGAGCGGCCGAGTTGTTGATGTTGATGTCAACCCAGAAAATACTACTGAATTTTATGTAGGATATGCTTCTGGCGGACTTTGGTACACCAATAATAATGGCACATCATTTACACCTGTTTTAGACACTTCAGATACACAAAATGTGGGTGAAGTGGCTGTTGATTGGCAAACCGGAATAATTTGGGTAGGTACCGGAGAAAACAATTCTTCAAGGTCTTCTTATGCAGGAATTGGCCTTTTAAAATCAACTGATAAGGGTAAGACATGGCAAAACATGGGATTACCAGATTCTCATCACATAGGCGCTATAGTAATAAACCCCAATAACCCTGAAGAAGTTGTAGTTGGTTCAACCGGGCATCTTTATACAAAAAATGAAGAGCGTGGTATTTTTAAAACCACAAATGGTGGTGAATCTTGGACCAAAACTTTATATGTTACTGATGATGCCGGCATTATTGACCTTGTACATGCTCCCAACAATTTCAACATCATGTATGCAGCTTCATGGCAAAAAGATAGAAAAGCATGGAATTTTGATGGTAGCGGTAGCGCCTCAGGAATTTATAAAAGTACAGACGCTGGCGCAACCTGGAAAAAAGTTTCTACCATTGAAAGTGGCTTTCCAACCGGAGATGGTGTTGGCCGTATTGGACTTGCGGTATACGACGAAAAAACTGTTTACGCCGTTCACGATAATCAATTCAGAAGACCAAATCTAGATGCGGTTAAAAAGAAAACTTTGGGTTTAACCAAAGAAGATTTTAAAACTATGAGTGCGGCAGATTTTCTCAAGTTAGATGATAAAAAATTAAACGCCTTTCTTAAAACAAACAACTTTCAAGAAAAATATCGTGCTGAGAATGTAAAACAAATGTTACGCAGTGGTTCGATTCAACCAATTGATTTGGCCAAATACCTTGAAAATGCAAATTCAATGCTTTTTGACACCCCAGTGATAGGTGCAGAGGTCTATCGAAGCAATGATGGCGGTGTCAGCTGGAAAAAACAAAATGACAACTATATTGAAGATTTGTATTATAGCTACGGTTACTATTTTGGCGAAATACGTGTGGATCCAAATAATGCTGACAAAATTTATTTAGAGGGCGTGCCCATTATCAAATCTGAAGATGCTGGTAAAAGTTATGTTTCAATCAACGGCGACAATGTGCATTCAGATCATCAAGCCTTATGGGTCAACCCAAAAAGACCAGGCCATTTATTAAATGGTAATGATGGCGGACTCAATATGACCTATGATGATGGAAAAAGTTGGACAAAATTAAATTCAGCATCAGTGGGTCAGTTTTATGCCATTAATGTTGACAACCAAAAGCCTTACCATGTTTATGGTGGTTTACAAGACAATGGGGTTTGGAAAGGACCTCATAACGCTAAATCAAATTCACGCTGGCATTCAACAGGTCAAAACCCATGGCAATCAATTATGGGTGGCGATGGTATGCAAGTTGAAATTGATAGTCGAAATCATAATATAGTTTACACTGGTTTTCAATTCGGAAATTATTATCGTCTTGATACTAAAGCTAAAAAAACAACCTACATTCAACCTAAACATCAATTGGGTGAAGAGCCTTATCGTTTTAACTGGCAAACTCCTATTTTACTCTCATCACACAATCAAGATATTTTATATTTAGGTGGAAACAAATTACATCGGTCATTGAATAAAGGCGATGATTGGGAAGCTATATCGCCTGATTTAACAAAAGGAGGCAAAAAAGGAAATGTCGCGTATGGTACCCTAACCACAATTTCAGAATCACCTTTTAAATTCGGACTTATTTACACCGGCAGTGATGACGGCCTAGTTCAAATTTCAAAAAATGGAGGCGGTAGCTGGGCGAACATTTCTGATACTTTTCCTGAAAATTTATGGGTTAGTCGCGTACAAGCTTCTAAACACAAAAAAGAAAGAGTCTATGCCAGCTTAAACGGTTATCGCAATGATAATTTTAGTCCGTATGTTTTTAAAAGTGATGATTTTGGTAAAACATGGACAAGCATTTCAGAAGGTATTCCGGCATCACCAGTAAACGTGATTCTTGAAGACCCTGAAAACCAAAATATTTTATATGTGGGTACCGATAACGGGCTTTATATTTCTTTTAATCAAGGAACTTCTTGGGAAGCTTTTCAAAACGGCATACCCAATGTTGCCATTCATGATTTAGTCATTCAAAAAGATGCGAAACATCTTTTGGTTGGCACCCATGGCAGAAGTATTTACAAAGCTGATATTTCAACCATTCAAAAAATGAATGATGACCTATTTAAAAAAGAACTTCATTTGTTTGCTGTGAAAAACTTGAAACATTCTTCAAGATGGGGTAATTCTTTTAGTACATGGCGCAAAGCACAAACTCCAGGTCTTGATATTAATTTTTACACTTCAAAAGCAACTGAAGTTATAGCGCAAATAAAAACTGAAGAGGGTATTGTTGTTAGTGATGTAGCGCTTAGTGCTATGAAAGGTTTAAACGTATTATCTTTTGACGTAGCCTTTTCAAAAGCAGGTAAATCAGCGTACTTGAAAAAACACAAAACTGAGCTCAAAGAAGCCAAAAACGGTAAAACCTATTTGCCAAAAGGAAACTATAGTATCGAATTAAACGCGAACGGAAAAAAAGAAAACACAACATTTGTTCTTGAATAGAAATGCAAGTCCGTATTGAAATCTTACCCCAAAAGAAATTGATTGCAAAGTCAATTAGAATGTCATTGATTGAGAATAAAACCTATGAGCTTTGGAGTAATTTTATGATGCAAAAATCAGCGATTAAAAATACTGTTGGCACTGATTTATATTCGATTCAAGTGTATGATGATTTACACTATTTTAAAAACTTCAACCCAAGTACTGAATTCACAAAATGGGCTGCGATAGAAGTTGAAAATCATAATAACATACCAAATGGTTTCTTGTCGTTTAGAATAATTGGTGGCTTGTACGCGATTTTTATTCACAAAGGGTTTTCAAGTGATTTTCCAAAAACCATGAGCTTTATTATGAGTCAGTGGTTGCCAAATTCAGACTACACTATAGATGACAGACCTCATTTTGAATTGTTGGGCGAGAAGTATAAAAAAAATAGCTCTGATTCAGAAGAAGAAATATGGATTCCGATCAAAAAGAAGTAAAAAGCTACTAAGATTTTCTTTTAATCTTGTTCGCCAACATGAAATAATGCCTCACCTTGATTAACTACTGCCTGATGATTAATACAAAAAACAACGCCGTCAAAAGGAGCTTTGATTTGTTTTGTACGTTTGCCGAATGTATCAGTGACAATACCCAAAACCTGTCCTTTTACTAGCTCGCTACCATTAGTGATTTTAGGAATAAACATCCCAGCGGTTGGTGCTCTAAGCCACCTGCGATTAGTTAAATGTGTTGTTTTTCTTTGATTTTTTGTTTTTAAATCAGCTTCAGGAGTCATCCCAAAATAATTTAAAACATTAGAAACACCTTTCATTCCTTCTAAAATAGCAAAGTCATCAAACCGCATGCTTTCACCTGCTTCAAATACAACCGTTGGTTTATTCATTGAAAAAGCCGCATTGCGAAAAGATCCTTTGATTAATTTCGAGGAAAAAGTAATAGGGGCATTAAATACTTCAGCAAGTTTTGCACTTTGCGCATCTTCTTGGGTATATCGAATTTGCGGATAATTATTTCTTTGACCTCCGCCAGTATGCAAATCAATTCCGAAATCAATTTGATGAATAATTTCATTGAGATAATGATAGGCCATTCTGCTTGCCATTGATCCTTTTTTGGTGCCCGGAAAACTTCGGTTTACATCTTTACCATCGGGTACGTCTCTTGAAAAGTGAATAAATCCAAAAATATTTAGAATAGGTACGGCGATTACGGCCCCCTTTTTTACATTGAATTGTTTTTCAGACATCATCCGCCTCACAATTTCAATTCCGTTGATTTCATCACCATGCAAACCTGCTTGCACTAAGATTGTTGGCCCAGGTCTTTTAGAATTAAAGACATAAACCGGAATATCAATTAAAGTACCTGTTGGTAATCTATCAATACTAATTTTAAGTAATTTCTCTTCACCTGGCGATACTGTTTTACCACCTATGATAATGTCTTTATTTTCTTCTACGACGTCCATTTCGCTCAACGTATAAAATGATTTCTTTAGCAATATTAACACCCGTTGCTCCTTCAATACCCTGTAAACCAGGCGACGCGTTAACCTCTACCAAAAGAGGTCCTTTTCTAGATCGAATTAAATCAACACCAGCTACCCCTAAACCTAAATGTTTAGTGGCTTCTAAAGCGATACGTTGCTCTTTTTTGGTGGGTTTAATTTCTTCTGTGCCACCACCTCTGTGCACGTTTGAACGAAATTCTCCGGCCTCGCTCGTTCGTTTCATACTCGCCACAATTTTATTGCCTACCACAAAGATGCGTATATCTTCTCCGTTTGATTCTTCAATATATTCTTGTAACAAAACACTTGTATCCATTTTATAAAAGGTGTCGATTATTGATTTTGCTGACTTTTTAGTTTCTGCCAATATAACGCCCAAACCTTGAGTGCCCTCTTGAAGCTTAATAATTACAGGCGCTCCGCCTAAAATTTCAATTTGTTCTTTTATATTATCAGGGTTTATTGCAAACAAAGTTTCTGGTATAGGTATGCCCTTTCTTGACATTATTTGAAGTGTTCTGATTTTATTTCTTGCCCTAGTAATACTCAATGAGCGGGCCGTACTAAAAATACCATTCATTTCAAATTGCTTAACAATAGCAGCTCCGTGACGGGTTACTTTGGTTCCGATTCTAGGAATAATTGCATCAAATTCATTAGTAATATTCTCACCGTAATAAAAAATTTGCGGTTTGTTTGCGCCCAATTTTACCACACACTTGGTGTGGTCAATTTGTTCAATTTTGTGTCCTAATTTCTCGGCCTCCTCTGCTATTCTTTTGGTAGAATAGACATTCATACTTACTGATAAAAGTCCGATATTCATAACTAATCTTTAGTCGAAATTAATCTTAAATTTTTAAGAATAAAACAATCTTGACTAAAATGGTGTAAATAGTATTGAAAGGCTTCCTAGAAACCGATTAAAAAACTACAATAAATTAGTATACCACAAAGACCTTAAATTAAACCTCATTGATTTCTTTTCTAGATTCCTTCCAAATAGTATACTAAACAGCTTCAAAGTTTGTTAGTAACTTGGTTACGCTGTATTTTTGTAAAGCTAAATATCAAACTAAATGAGTGCAATACTAAAATCTTCGCTTGCTCGAAAAGTAGTTATGGCCCTTTCAGGCCTTTTCTTGGTTTTCTTTTTAGGCCAGCATTTCGTAATTAACCTAACTTCAGTTATAGCGCCAGACACCTTTAACTCTTGGTCACATTTCATGGGGTACAACCCCATAGTACAGTATGCCCTTCAGCCTGTTTTAATTGCTGGAGTAATTATACACTTTGTAATGGGCTTCATTCTAGAACTTCAAAATCGAGCCGCAAGAGGTAGCGTTAGATATGCTAGCTATAAAGGAAGTGCTAATGCTTCTTGGATATCAAGAAACATGATTATTACTGGTCTCGTAATTTTGGCTTTCATAGGTTTGCACATGTATGATTTTTGGGCACATGAGATGTCTTATAAGTATATTGATGTAAAACCAGAAGATCCAACAAGATACTATGCTGAAACCGTTCATAAATTTGAGCCATTCTGGAGAGTTGTTCTTTATGTGATTTCTTTTGTGCTTTTGGCACTTCACTTATTACATGGTTTTGCAAGTTCGTTTCAAACTATGGGTATGAATAACAAATACTCATCAGCGATAAAAATATTTACTAAGGTGTATGCAATCTTGATTCCGGCTGGTTTCATTTTTATTGCATTATGGCACCATTTTAACCAAATACAACACTAAGTATGGGCGTATTGGATTCTAAAGTTCCTGCTGGGCCGTTGGCCAATAAATGGACAGATTATAAAAATCATATTAACCTTGTCAATCCGGCAAACAAGAGAAACATCGATATTATCGTTGTGGGTACTGGTTTAGCTGGTGGTGCTGCGGCTGCAACTTTAGCAGAGCTAGGGTATAATGTGAAAACATTTTGCTATCAAGATTCTCCGAGACGTGCGCATTCAATTGCTGCCCAAGGGGGAATTAATGCTGCAAAAAACTATCAAGGTGATGGTGACAGTAACTACCGTCTTTTTTATGATACAGTAAAAGGTGGTGATTACCGTTCACGTGAAGCAAACGTGTATCGCTTAGCTGAAGTATCTGGCAATATCATTGATCAATGTGTTGCTCAAGGAGTTCCTTTTGCACGTGAATATGGCGGGCTTTTAGACAACCGTTCTTTTGGTGGAGTTTTAGTTTCTAGAACTTTCTACGCGAAAGGTCAAACAGGACAACAACTACTTTTAGGTGCATACTCAGCAATGAACCGTCAAATAAACCGTGGAAAAATTAAATCTCACAACCGTCATGAAATGATGGATTTGGTAAAAGTAGACGGAAAAGCAAGAGGAATTATAGCACGTAACTTAGTGACCGGAGAGATCGAACGTCATTCAGCTCACGCAGTAGTATTAGCTACAGGTGGATATGGAAATGTATTTTTTCTTTCTACCAATGCGATGGGTAGTAACGTAATGGCAGCTTGGCGCGCTCATAGAAAAGGAGCTTTCTTCGCTAACCCATGTTACACACAAATACACCCAACGTGTATTCCTGTTTCTGGTGAACACCAATCGAAATTGACGTTGATGTCAGAGTCATTACGTAATGATGGCCGTATTTGGGTTCCGAAAAGAAAAGAAGATTCTATAGCAATTCGCGAAGGGAAACTAAAACCGGGTCAGCTTAAAGAAGAAGATAGAGATTACTACCTAGAACGAAGATACCCTGCTTTCGGAAACTTAGTACCACGTGATGTTGCTTCTAGAGCAGCAAAAGAAAGATGTGATGCTGGTTTCGGAGTTAACAAAACAGGTGAAGCTGTTTATTTAGATTTTGCTGCCGCTATCGAAAGATATGGTAACGAAAAAGCTTTGACTTCAGGAATTAAGAATCCGGATCAAGCTACAATTACCCAACTAGGTAAAGATGTTGTTGAAGCGAAATACGGAAACCTTTTTCAGATGTATGAGAAGATCGTTGATGAGAATCCGTATGAAACGCCAATGATGATTTATCCTGCGGTTCACTACACTATGGGCGGCCTTTGGGTTGATTACAATTTACAAACTACCATTGAAGGTTGCTACGCTGCTGGTGAAGCAAACTTTAGTGATCACGGTGCAAACAGATTAGGTGCTTCTGCACTGATGCAAGGTTTAGCTGACGGATATTTTGTGCTTCCTTATACTATCGGTGATTATCTTTCTAATGATATCCGTACAGGAACCATTCCAACAAATACTCCAGAATTTGATACCGCTGAAAACGAAGTCAAAGCTCGTTTAGAAAAGTTAATGTCTGGTAAAGGAGAGCATTCTGTAGATTACTACCATAAGAAATTAGGTAAAATCATGTGGAACAAATGTGGGATGAGCAGAAATGCAAAAGAATTACAAGAAGCCATTGATGAGATTTCTGCTTTAAGAGCAGACTTCTGGGAGAATGTAAAAATACCAGGTAGTGCTAACGGCATAAACCAAGAACTAGAAAAAGCTGGTCGTGTTGCAGACTTTTTAGAATTAGGAGAATTGTTCGCTAAAGATGCATTGACAAGAAATGAATCTTGTGGTGGTCACTTTAGAGAAGAATACCAAACACCAGAAGGTGAAGCCATGAGAGATGATGAGAATTTCAAATTCGCTTCAGCTTGGGAATATAAAGGTGAACCTAAAGATGCTGTTCTTCACAAGGAGGAATTAGTGTATGAAAATATTGAGTTGAAAACACGTTCCTATAAATAGGTTAATGGTAAAAAGTTAATCGTTAATGGGTCAGGTAAAAACTTTTGAAGATTTAGAATGTTGGAAAAAAGGAACCTTACTCAGAAGAGAAATAGGTGAGTTAATTAAGACTTATCCTAGTCACGAGAAATTTGAATTAGTATCTCAAATGCGAAGAGCATCTAGATCAATTACTCATAATATTGCAGAGGGATATGGGCGTTACCATTATCAGGAAAACGCTCAATTTTGTAGAATATCAAGAGGTTCGGCTTATGAAATATTAGATCAATTGATTGTAAGTCTAGATGAAAATTATATTAGTAACGAAAAATATGAAGCGTTAAAATCCTTAACTGCAGATTGTATCAAAATTTTAAATGGATACATCAATTACCTAATTAAAGCTAAGGCCAATTAACTCTTAACCTATAACAAATAACAATTTCAGTTATGAAATTAAATCTAAAAATATGGCGTCAAGAAGATGCCAAATCGAAAGGAAAAATGGTCAATTACTCTTTAGACGGAGTAGAAGGTGACATGTCCTTTTTAGAAATGCTCGATATTCTTAATGAGCAACTCATTAATAAAAATGAAGAGCCCGTTGTTTTTGATCATGATTGTCGTGAAGGAATTTGCGGTTCATGTTCATTAATGATTAATGGTGAACCTCATGGTCCAGATAGAATGATTACAACCTGCCAATTGCATATGCGCAAGTTTAATGATGGTGATACAATTGTTATTGAGCCATTCAGAGCAAAAGCATTTCCTGTGATAAAAGATTTAATGGTTGACCGTAGCTCGTTTGACCGTATTCAACAAGCCGGAGCTTATGTTTCAGTGAATACTTCTGGTAATACGCAAGATGCAAATTCGATTCCGATTAATAAAGAAGATGCTGATGATGCATTTTATGCCGCTGCTTGTATTGGTTGTGGGGCATGTGTAGCAGCTTGTAAAAATGCAAGTGCAATGCTCTTTACCTCAGCTAAAGTATCTCAGTATGCTTTATTACCTCAAGGTCAAGTAGAGGCTACAGAACGTGTTGAAAACATGGTGCGTCAGATGGATCTTGAAGGTTTTGGAAACTGTACCAATACTGGTGCTTGTGAAATAGAATGCCCTAAAGGAATTTCATTAGAAAACATTGCTCGTATGAACCGAGAATATTATAGTGCAAGTGTGAAAGGATAATATTTTTCAGACTTTCTAAATAGGATCCTAAATTCGAATACTATCGAGTTTAGGATTTTTTATTTCATTAAACGTAAAGCCTCCTTTTTACTTAAATTAGCGAGTTCTGGCGTTTCTTCAACAAATTGCTGCACCCATTTAGAGTTTGTTCTACTATACTCTCTTAAAACCCATCCAATCGCTTTATTTATAAAGAATTCCTTAGATCCTAAAAGGGCATGAATACTTGATGACAACAAATGCGTATCAAGTTCATCTTTATATTTTAATTGAAAAAGTAGTGCCGACCTTCGAAGCCACATGTGATTTGAAGCAAGCCACTTTTTGATATAGTGAGCTCTCTTATCAGGATAAGTTTTAAAATAGTTTCCCATTAATTTTGTGGCAATAAAATCAACAGTATCCCACCAAGAATTGTTTAAGACCATGTGTTCAAACAACTCAATATCTTTTTCATCAGAATTTTTGTAATATATAAACGCAAGTTCTTGTGCGAAATAATGAAACTCACGTTGTTGTTTGCTCCATAAAATCCTTGCTATTTGAAAAGCCTCAGACTTTGAAGGCAAATACTTTTTAACCAAAAAAGGTTTTTGAACTCCCCTTCTATCATCAGTTCGCATGCCATAGAATTCAAACCTATTTTTCAAATATGCCTTTTGTTCTTTTGCTAATTGTGGGTTAGCTTTTTTTGCAAATTCTACCTCTAAGGCTTGAATGAATTCTTCCACAGTTATTAATAGTTTTGCATTAAAAGAATAATCTTACTAAACATTACCTCTACGGTTGTATTTCGCACAAAAATCGATTTTAGATTAAAAAATCCTAGTCTTGAAAATGAGATTAGCTAATCTAATTGCCTTTTTATTACTTTATAAAATTCTATAACTTCTGAAACAGATACTTCAAAATCAGGATATTCTGGAGAGCTATTTAAACTGTGGCACGTAAGCGATTTATTCGTTTTATCATATTGCGTAATTTTTTTACACATTATTGTATTCGAACATACTAAAATCCAATTAGTATTTTCCTTTTTAATGTGCTTCAGCAATTCTTTTGTTGAAGTGCGTTTTCCCAAAACAATACTATTTTGCGGGATTCTATTTGTTTGGCCATTATCCATAGAGCTATTTAGAATTTCAAAAGCCATATAATTTCCAACAGAAACCTGTTCTACTATAAAACTAATTCTTGGTAAGGAATTTAAAAAGTTTATGCTATTGATATTATCAGCATAACCAGGTTGACTCTCTTTTATTAAAAGAGGACTTGAAAGCAAGTACTTTCCTGGTCCAAGTTTTCGTATGGCATGCCCCTTTCTTACATCACTGTTACTGTTATCATAAACAAGATCGTCTTCATTTACCTCTTTCGCATAGAGTCTGTCAATACCCATTTCAAAATATGCAGCAATCTTATTTAGGTTTTTTATGGGTATGTTGGCATTCTCCTTTTCGTAAAGTTGAATCGTTCGTAAACTCACACCAATAATTGCTGCCAACTCAGATTGGCTGATATTTTTTTTCTTTCTGAGTTGCTTTAATATTAGCATAAAATTGTAATATTGTGTAATTATCTTACATATTTTGTAAAATGCGAAATTTAATTACATTATTTGTAATTCGCTTACAATCAAATATAACAAAATGCGTAATCAAACTATGCAAATTATTCACATTAACCGTAAATACCCTTTAGCCAATGTTTAAAGCAGAAGATTATGGAAGACCAATTACAGAAAAACTTTCCGAAACCCTAAGAAGAAATTCAACAAAAAATGATTTTGCTAATATAGCAGCTTCATCTGGTATTAGCTTTTCTACCATCAGAGATGTAGTTTATCGCACCAATAGTTTGACGCACTCAAATTCGAAAGCCATAGTAGAGTTAATTCAAATTTCTTTTGACAATTCATTGGCTAGGCAACTCATAGCCGAATGTGATAAACAGTATTTAAATACGTTTCTGCCGCGGTAAAAAGTTGTAAATACTTAATTTTAAGTCATACGCTTATGCTATGACTAAAATTAAAGGAGTAATCTCTAAACTCCCAAACATCAAAACAACCATCTTTACAACAGTTGGTAATTTGGCTCGTCAACACAATGCCATTGATTTATCACAGGGGTTTCCGAACTTTGAGCCAGACCCCGAACTCTATAAACTTACCAGTCAAGCCATGAAAGCAGGCCATAATCAATATGCTGCTATGAAAGGGTATTATGGTTTACGTGAGGTTATTTCAGAAAAGATTACAAAGCTTCACCGCCACACCTATCATCCTGAAAAAGAGATTACCATTACGGTTGGGGCAACACAAGCTATTTATACGGCAATTACAGCATTTGTTCATGCAGGCGATGAAGTTATCGTCATAAAACCCGCCTATGATTGTTATGAACCTGCAATTGAAGTGAATGGCGGAATTTCCATTTACTATCAGTTAAGTAATCCCGACTATACAGTGAATTGGGATGATTTTAAAACCAAGATTACTTCTAAAACTAAAATGGTCATCATCAATACGCCTCATAACCCCAGTGGACGAATTTTCACTAAAGAGGATATGCTTCAACTACAAGAAATATTACGTTCTACAAATATTATTTTGCTCAGCGATGAGGTGTATGAACATATCATATTTGATGATGCTGAACATCAAAGTGCCTCTCGTTTTGAAGATTTAGCAGCAAGAAGTTTTGTTTGTGCCTCTTTCGGAAAAACGTTTCATGTCACGGGTTGGAAAATGGGCTATTGTGCTGCTCCAGAAGTTCTCATGCGAGAATTTCAAAAGGTTCATCAGTTTGCTGTTTTCTGTGTGGATCATCCGGTGCAGAGGGCATTGGCAAAATATCTTCAACATGAAGAACATTATTTAGCCCTCAATGAATTCTATCAAAAAAAACGGGACTTTTTTCTAGACCAAATAAAAAATTCTTGTTTTTCTTTTAAACCTTCAGAAGGCACTTATTTTCAATTGCTAGACTATTCAGAAATAACTAAAGATGGCGATGAAGATTTTGCTAAAAGACTAATAATTGACCATAAACTTGCAAGCATTGCTATTTCATCTTTTAATGTTGAAAATAGAAATGACCATAAACTTCGTTTTTGTTTTGCCAAAAAAGAAGAGACGCTTTTTAAGGCCGCTGAAATACTAAATAAACTTTAATCAATTGCAGTATTTAGTAGCTTCATAAAATCGCCTATTTTACTAGGTTCAAGCCAACGCGTTACTACAACAAGATCATTTTCTTTATCAATAACTATGAAATTGCCCCCGAAACCTGCGGCATAATAAATGTTTTCAGAAAGACCTTGCCAATGACGATTGCCTTTCTTATTTAACCACCACATATAACCATAATTAACATTTGGTTCTGACGGAGTCGTTGCTTTTTGGATCCATGATTCACTGATGATTTGTTTGTCTTTCCATTTTCCGTTATTTAAAAATAGAAGTCCGAAACGCGCCATATCTTCAGTACTAATAAATATACCAGCTCCTGAATGCCCACCACCAGTTACAGATTTCATTCTGATTCCGTCAATCTCTGTCCATGCTTTTTCATAACCGTGCCAACGCCAAGTCGAAGAAGCACCAATTTTATCCATGACATGCTCTTTCAAAACCTTAGGCATTGGTTGTCGCCATACATGTGTTAATGAATATGCTAAAACATTTACACGCACATCATTATATTCCATAACCGAACCTGGTTCTTTTGGCGTTTCAAATTTCCAGTCATCTATACCCCCTTCTTTTGGTGGTCTATCTGCCCAATCATTACCGCCCCATAGTTCGCCCGACCAAGCTGAATTTTGTTGCAAAAGATGATGCCATGTTATTTTTGAATTATGGTTTCCAGCGAAAGTACCATCCCAGATGTAAGAATCAACCCTGTCATTGGTGTTTGAAATAAGTCTTTGATCTTCAGCTAGCCCAGCCATGGTCGAAAGAAAGCTTTTGGTAACACTAAAAGTCATATCAACTCTTTTAGTATCTCCCCATTTTGCAATCAGATACCCTTTTTTAAGGATCATACCCGCAGGACCACCTCTCTTTTTAGTAGGACCAAGTATTTGATGAAAAGGTTCTCTTTCAAACCCCTTTAAAATTGCTATGCGTAAATCTCGAGAGCCAGAATATTCATTTGCTTCAGCAAAAGCAACAGCCTCACTAAGTTTTTTTGAATTTACTTTTATTTCTTTGGATGACTTTTCTTGCCAAACGGCATTTCTTTCAGGAAAATATTGAACATTCTGCCCGTTACTAAAAGGAATATAGGCAATTAAAAATGCTATAGTAATTAGATTCTTCATCTTTCTAAAAGTCTAGTCTGCTTGAAAGTTACTTAAATCAAATCGCATTAACCAATCTGTTTGTTTATCACTGCCTATATAATACGGATGCGTGTCAAATTTTTGAAAGCCCTGTTTTTCATAAAATCTTATGGCGTTGTTATTCTTCTGCCAAACCCCTAACCAGATATATGACTTTTGTTGTTCTGATGCAATATGAAAAGCATACCTCAACATTCGTTTGCCTATTTGTTTTCCTTGGTGTTCTTTTAAAACATAAATACGTTCTAATTCTATTGAATCATCAGCGTTAATATCAGTTTGCGCTTTGTTAATGTTCAATTTAAAATATCCGACAAGAACAGCATCTTTAAAAACAAAGTAAAAAGTAGAATCATTGTTTTTTAATTGCGTTTTTATAGTTGAGTTGGTAAACGCGACATCAAGGTAGGTTTTAAAATCAACAGGGTGATTATCTTTTTCAAACGCTTCAACAAAAGTTGTTTTTGAAATAGCAACGAGTTGATTTAAATCTGAAAGGTCACATTTTCGAAAGCTAATAGACATACTTCAAAAGATATATCTCAAAAATAAGGAAAAGAAAAAGAGCGATTTTGGGGAAAATCGCTCTTTTTAAATTTTGTAGGTAAAAGGCTTAAAGCATAAATAGTCTTTTCATTAATAGCATTACCCCACTCAAGAAATCATTTCGATACACTTGAATTTCCTCGTTTGCTTGTGTTTGGTTTATTTGGGCTTCCATATTTAATTCTTTTTAGTAAGATTGGGCGTTTTTATTTAACAGGTCAAATGTAGTATCTAACGCACTGATTACGAAACTATTGTTGTGAAGTGAATGAAAAATGATGTGAAAAATACAAACGGTAAAAATGATCGATGAATTTACCTGATAACAACTATAAATTCATTTCAGGAATTTCTCCCTCAATCAATAAAGTGCCTTCAGTTGCCTTTTTTATGTCTTCAACACTGACGCCCGGAGCTCTTTCAAGAAGTTTAAACCCATCAGGTACAATTTCTAGAACAGCAAGATTAGTAACAATCTTTTTAACGCAGCCCACACCCGTTAAAGGCAACGAACATTTTTTTAATAGTTTAGAAGCACCCGCTCTATTGGTATGCATCATGGCAACAATTATATTTTCAGCTGATGCGACCAGATCCATGGCACCACCCATACCCTTTACCATTTTACCAGGAATTTTCCAGTTAGCGATATCTCCGTTTTCAGAAACTTCCATTGCCCCAAGAATAGTTAGGTCAACATGTTGACCACGGATCATGGCAAAACTTGTAGCAGAATCAAAAAAGGAAGCCCCTTTAAGTGTTGTGATGGTTTGTTTACCCGCATTTATGATATCTGCATCTTCTTCACCCTCAAAAGGAAAAGGTCCCATGCCCAACACGCCGTTTTCACTTTGAAATTCTACACTAATATCTTCTTGCACAAAATTGGCAACCAAAGTAGGAATGCCAATACCCAGATTAACATAAAAACCATCTTGAACTTCTTTGGCTATACGTTTCGCTATTCCGTTCTTGTCTAACATACTTTAATGTAAAATTAATAATTGTTATTTGAGTTATATCCTTTTACTTTAGTCCTATTTTTTAATAGCATATCTGTTAAATTGACCCACTGCTTTATTCTCCAAATTCCATAAATAGGTCGGAATACCAACTAAAGCAGATGCCGAAGCGGCTATTAATTTCCATGTGGATAAAGAGCGTTCTTCCAGCTTTCCTCCAACCACAAAGAAGAGTACAACTAAAATAAGCCCGCCAATAAATCCGCCGACCACTAATCTGTTATCGACAACTGCATTTATTTTATTCAAATGTACCTTATCAACCTTACCACAATTTTCACAATTTACCTTTGCTGTATCACCAAACTTCATTTGTAATTCAGCCCTTGAATGCATTTTTGGTTTAAATTGATTTCTTTGTTTACAGCCATTACAAGTATACCTTAATACCATCTAATCTTTTTTTCTTACGGTGCGTTGTTCAATTCGCTTCTCGTAATTCTTTCCCTGAAAAATTCGTTTCACAAAAATGCCGGGTACGTGAATTTGATTTGGATCTAAAGTGCCTGCGGGCACTAATTCTTCAACCTCAGCAACGGTAATTTTAGCGGCACCGCACATACAAGGGTTGAAATTGCGAGCAGTACCTTTAAAAATTAAATTACCTGCTTCATCACCTTTCCATGCTTTAACAAAAGCGAAGTCTGCTTTGTAGGCATTTTCTAAAACATACATTTTACCATTAAATTCTCTAGTTTCTTTTCCTTCTGCTACTTCAGTACCATACCCAGCTGGCGTATAAAAAGCAGGAAAGCCTGCCTTTGCAGCTCTACACTTTTCGGCTAAGGTGCCTTGTGGTGTTAATTCAACATCTAATTCACCACTCAACATTTGTCTTTCAAATTCATCATTTTCGCCTACGTAAGAAGAAATCATTTTTCTGATTTGCTTTTTTTGTAGAAGTAAACCGAGACCAAAATCATCGACCCCTGCATTGTTGGAAATACAAGTAATATCAGAAACTTCTAGGCGCACCAATTCTGCTATGGCATTTTCTGGAATACCACATAAACCAAACCCGCCAAGCATTAATGTCATTCCGTCTTGAACGCCATCAACAGCCTGCTGAACATTAGCTACAAGCTTCTTTATCATGTTTTTTATTTTTAGATTGACCCTAGTTGAATTGAATACTAATTTACTCTTTTAAAAAGAAAATGCCCTAACTTTTAAAAGGTCAGGGCATTAAATTTATTATACCTTTTAAATATTAAAAGTCAATATCATCTAAATCGTCATCTTGATCTTCTTCATTTTCATCTATTTCTTCTAACTTTTCACAATCAAGTTCTATTGACATTCTAGAGGGTCTTTCAAATTCACCTGAAGAGATATTTAAATCTTTATTTTCATAATTTTTTCTCATGTAGATTGCCCAAATAGGTAGCGCCATTGTGGCTCCTTGCCCGTAAGCAGCATCTCTAAAATGAACAGATCTATTGTCGCCACCAACCCAAACTCCGGTTACTAGATTGGGTACCATGCCCATAAACCAACCATCGCTATTATTTTGAGTAGTACCCGTTTTACCAGCAATAGGGTTTTTAAATTGATACGGATACCCAGTAACTACTTCTTTATAGTATGGCGTATAATTATCTACACCTACGGTTCTTAAACGTCTGCCAGATCCCCCATCAGTTACGCCCATCATCAAATCAATCATTGCATAGCTTACCTCTTTACTCAGTACATCTTTTGTTTCAGGCACGTATTCATATAAGACCGTACCATTTTTATCTTCAACACGCGTAACCATAACTGGTTTTACATAAACACCTTGATTCGCAAACATGCCATAGGCCCCTACCATATCATAAACATTCATATCAACAGTACCAAGGGCAATTGATGGCACCTCAAGAATATCTCTAGTAATACCCGCATTTTTTGCAATCGACACTACTGATTTCGGTCCTACTTTATCAATTAATTGAGCCGTAATAGTATTCTTAGAATTGGCTAGGGCGTTTTTTAAGGTATACTCAGTACCAGAAAATTTATTACTAGAGTTACTGGGGCACCAGCGTTCTAAGTTGCCGTGTTTAAATGCCTCAATACAGTATTCAGTATCGGGCAAGGTATAACAGGGTGACAAGCCTAATTGATCAATTGCCGCGGCGTATACAAAAGGCTTAAAGGTTGACCCAGCTTGACGCGAGCCTTGATTTACATTATCATATTGAAAATGTTTGTAATCTACACCCCCAACCCAAGCTTTTACATGACCTGTTTGCGGTTCCATTGACATCATAGCCGCACGTAAAAATGCTTTGTAATACCGAATAGAATCCATTGGAGTTAGAATGGTGTCTTTTTCTCTGTTTTCACCCGTCCAATCAAAAACAGTCATTTGTCTTTTTTTGTTGAATGAGGCGCGAATTACTTTTTCAGATTTTCCTTCAGACTTCATTTTTCTCCAACGTTCAGAAGTCTTTACTGCTTGCTCCATGATCTTATCGATATCTTCTTTTTCAATATCAATAAAAGGGGTGGTTCTATTTCGTTTAGGTGTATTTTGAACAAAAAACTCAGCCTGCAATTTCTTCATGTGCATATTAACAGCCTCTTCAGCATTGACTTGCATTTTAGAGTCTATGGTAGTGTAAATTTTTAATCCATCTAAATACAAATTCCATTTGTCGCGTTCACCCTCTAAAGCAGGTTTTGGGTTTTTAGCTATCCATTTATTCATAAAACGCTGGGTATACATTCTAAAGTAGGTGGCGATACCATCGCGATGTGACTCAGGGTTATAATTCAAATCAATTGCTAACGCTTGTAATGAATCTTTCTGCTTTTCATTGATGTATTCATAGCGTTCTAACTGACGAAAAACCAAATTTCTTTTCTTCTGAGTAAGTTCTTCTCTTCGAAGCGGATTGTACAAGGAAGAGTTTTGTAACATACCCACCAACATTGCAGATTCTTCTATTTTTAAATCAATAGGTTCTTTGCCAAAGTAAATACGTGACGCTGATCGTATACCATCTGCGTTATTACCAAAATCATATTTATTTAAATACATGGTAATAATTTCTTTCTTGGTATACCTTCTTTCTAACTGGGTTGCAATGACCCATTCTTTTGCCTTTTGTTTGATGGTTTGAAAAACATTTCTAGACCTTGGACCCACATAAATTTGTCTTCCTAATTGTTGGGTAATGGTACTCGCCCCACCTCTTTTTCCTAAAAAAGCCACAGCCCTTAAGGTGCCTCTAGCGTCAATACCTGAATGGTCATAAAAACGAATATCTTCACTTGCAATAAGTGCGTCAATTAAATTTTGAGGTAAATCTTCATACGCAACATCAGTTCTATTATCATCTAAATAGAATTTACCTAATAATTCTCCGTCTGAAGAAATTATTTGAGTTGCTAAATTAGTTTGTGGGTTTTCAAGTTCTTCATAGCTGGGTAGCGGCCCTAACCACCCCCATGAGGCAGCTAAAAAGAAAAGTGTTAGTACTAGTATACCCCCGAGAAAGAGCATCCAAAAAAATCTTATGAATTTTGAAAAAGAGGAATTTTGATTCTTTTTTGCCCGAGGTTTTCTTTTCTTAACTTCTTTGGCCATATGCTTTACTTATTACTTTTTTCTATTTCAAACCCAATATCGGTAATACCTTCAAGGTTTAAAATACCATTGACATTTCCGTTTTTACGCATTGCATGTGAAACTCTTAAGGTATATACGCCTGAAGACGGAAAAATGATGTTTTCTTTATACCAAAATTTGTTTTCTTTTAAACTGCCCGACCCTTTTCCAAGCCAAGAACCATCAGGTAAGGCCATTTCATATTCTAAAGTGTCAGTGACTGATTTACCGTCTGGATAATCGAGTTCTGCAATTAAAAAAAGGTTGTTGAACTCAAAAGTTTCATCATTTCTTATGTTGATATACATATTATGGTTTATGGTTGTATCTATTTCAGAAAATGTGAATTCAATAACATTGTCTTTACTCCATGAACCATTATAAGTAGCTTGGTAGTCAGACGTTACCGTGTTAGAGTTACATGAAATTAGACTGCAGAAAAACGCAAGAACTACAACATATTTAATCATTTTTGGCGGGCCTTTTTTTTCTTCTAGAATTTCGATTTTTAGTATTCTGGTTGCTCTTTTGAGCATTGTTCTTATTTCTTTGATTCGACTTTTTATTGTTTCCTCTTTTGTTGTTTTTCTTTCTTTTAGGTCTATCAAAACGTGTTAAACTGTCTTGACCCACAACATTTTCAAAAACAATTTGATCTTTTAACTCAACTAAGTTTTCAACAGCATATTCTTCAAGGCTTACTACTTTCTCCTTTTTCTTATTCTTCTCAAGAATTTCTTTTACTTGTTCTTTAGAAAGTTCGTGCCAATTTGCTGGGTCTTCTTTGTAAGAGAACCAAAATTTACCTTTAAAAATATCTGTTTTTTGACAAAATGCTAATCCTTTTTCGGTAAATAGTTTTGTATCTGCTGAAGGAAAATCTTTGAGTGCGTCTAAATACACATCTAATTCAAAATTCAAGCAGCATTTCAATTTGCCACATTGCCCAGCCAATTTCTGAGGATTCAATGAAAGTTGCTGATAGCGTGCTGCTGAAGTACTAACTGACCTAAAATCAGTGAGCCAAGTTGAGCAACATAATTCTCTGCCGCAAGAGCCAATTCCGCCTAAACGTTGTGCTTCTTGACGATACCCTATTTGGCGCATTTCAATTCTAATACCAAAAGCCTTCGCCATGTCTTTAATTAACTGACGAAAATCTACACGATCTTCAGCCGTGTAATAAAAAGTTGCTTTTGATCCATCACCTTGAAATTCAACATCTGAAATTTTCATCTGCAATTTCAAAATAATAGCTATTTCACGAGCTCGTTTTTTAATCTCTTCTTCGCGATCTCTGCACTTTTGCCAAATATCAATATCTTTTTGTGAAGCTTTGCGATATACTTTAGGAAGTTCAGGGTCTTTATAATCAACCTTTTTTCTTTTCATTTGAACCTTAACCAGTTCGCCAGTTAAAGTAACCATACCTATATCATGACCTGATTGTGCTTCAGTAGCTAAAGTATCGCCAATAGAGAGAGAAAGATTTTCGTGATTTTTAAAAAACTCTTTGCGGCCATTTTTAAAACGGACCTCAACAAAGGCGAATGGTTTTTCGCCATTAGGAAGAGACATGTTTGATAACCAATCAAATACTGTTAATTTATTACAACCGTCGGTGCCGCAAGTACCATTGTTCTTGCAACCGCGCGGTTGTCCGTCTTTGCCAGTCGAACAACTGCTACAACCCATATTTTATATATTGATTTGGTCATTTCAGTTGAAATTGACCAAAAGAGGTTCATACTAAACTTATAAGGTAAAGATAGGATAAATTGTGACGGCAAGAAAGTGGTCAAAGCAATTGATATTACTTTTTAAACTTCAATACCTCTGACCTTCCTTTTTTGAAAATCTTATTACTTACTACTTTGCCTTTTCGAAGTGCCTTTTGATCTTCAAAAGGAAGGTTATGTACTTCTTGACAATCTGTAGAACAACAATTGTCCATTTTTTCAGCACATTCTGTACATTGAATAAATAACAAATGACAGGCCTCATTTGCGCAATTTTCATGCGTATCACATGGTTTGCCACACTGATGGCATTGTGCAATGACCTCATCTGAAATACGTTCGCCTCTTCTATGGTCAAAAACAAAATTTTTACCTCTAAATTTATTTTCTAATTTCTTTTGATCCACTTGTCTCGCATACTCAATAATACCACCTTCAAGTTGATACACTTGTTTAAAACCCTTGTGCTTATAATAGGCGCTTGCTTTTTCGCAACGTATGCCACCGGTGCAATACATGACTAATTTTTTGTCTTCTTTATGATCAGCGAGGTCTTTTTCAATAATATCTAAAGAATCACGAAAGGTGTCTACATCAGGAGTAATCGCATTTTTAAAATGCCCGATTTCACTTTCATAATGATTGCGCATATCAACCAAAATAGTATCGGGGTCTTCGATTAAAGCATTGAACTGCTCAGCGCCAACATGTATTCCCTTTTTAGTTACATCAAAGGTGTCATCATTCAGACCGTCTGCAACTATTTTTTGACGGACTTTTACCTTTAGCTTTAAGAACGATAGATTGTCTTGCTCGATGGCAATGTTCAAACGTATGTTTTCTAAAAAAGAGATGCTGTCTAAATGCGATTTAAAAGCCTCAAAATTCTCTGCCGGAACTGAAAGTTGCGCGTTGATTCCTTCATGTGCAACATAGATTCTGCCTAGAACGTCGAGCTCATTCCAGTGAATAAAAAGATGATTTCTAAAAATCGAAGTATTACCAATGTGTGCGTAAGTATAGAAAGAGATCGTCAAGCGTTCTTGTCCCGCTTCTTTAATAAGCGCTGCTCTTTCTTTGGCACTTAATGTATTGTACAGTTGCATGCTATACTAATTGTTTAAGTTAAAAGAAATTAATTTTAAAGGGCAAAAATACATAGATTCAGAAGGCCATCAAAGAAGTAACATCAAAAGTACTTACAGCGCTTCCATTCCATCATAGCGTTTCAAAAGGGTTCAATAAAAACTATGTGCAGGTAAGACCTGTACTAGCTTCTAATTATGGATAAAATCCTAATTTGCGGAATATTTCCAAAAAAATAATTATATTTGCAGTGTAAACAGGTATATACTTACCGAAATATTTAATAAAAAAAAGAGTCCCGAAAATTCGAAACTCTTTTATGACCAACCTATTTAATCTTTCTCATAGCACTTTTCAAAACACTAAAAAAGGTATTGGCCACCACTGCCCGCTACGAGTAAATAGCAGATAACATTTTGAGTTAGTTAGCTCATTTTTTAGATGTATGATTTTTAAAAAGGTTGCGTCACCATTGTAACAAAAGAAAAGAAGTACTAATTTAGTCTCCCTTAATTAAAAAACAATATGAGCTCAGAAAAAGACGCAAAATTAAAAGCCCTAAAACTTACTTTAGACAAACTTGACAAGACTTATGGTAAGGGTGCCGTAATGAAAATGGGGGATAGCGTCTTTGAAGATGTTGAGGTAATTCCTTCTGGTTCTTTAGGTCTAGATATTGCCTTAGGGGTTGGGGGTTATCCGCGCGGAAGAGTAGTTGAAATATACGGGCCAGAATCATCTGGTAAAACTACCTTAACTATTCATGCTATTGCTGAAGCTCAGAAACAAGGTGGTATTGCTGCTTTTATAGATGCTGAACATGCTTTTGATCGTTTTTATGCTGAAAATTTAGGGGTTGATATTGATAACTTAATCATTTCGCAACCTGATAATGGGGAACAAGCCCTTGAGATAACCGACAATTTAATTCGTTCTGGTGCAATTGATATCATAGTAATCGATTCAGTAGCTGCATTAACGCCTAAAAGTGAAATTGAAGGCGAAATGGGCGACTCAAAAATGGGCTTACATGCGCGTTTAATGTCACAAGCCTTACGTAAGCTTACAGGGTCAATTAGTAAAACAAATTGTACTGTTATTTTTATCAACCAATTGAGAGAGAAAATTGGTGTGATGTTCGGCAACCCAGAAACTACTACAGGTGGTAACGCCCTAAAGTTTTACGCTTCTGTTCGTTTAGATATCAGAAGATCTACTCAAATAAAAAGTACTGATGGTGCCGTTAAAGGAAACAAAACCCGAGTAAAAGTTGTTAAAAATAAAGTTGCTCCGCCTTTCAGAACTACTGAATTTGATATCATGTACGGCGAAGGAATTTCAAAAGTGGGTGAGATTATTGATTTAGGTGTTGAATATGAAATTGTGAAGAAAAGTGGTTCATGGTTTAGTTATGGCGACACCAAATTAGGTCAAGGTCGTGATGGCGTAAAAACACTTTTATTAGATAATCCTGAACTATTAGAAGAACTTGATGGCAAAATAAGAGAAGCCATTAACGCTGTAAAATAAATATTGCTTACCTATTGCATACGCAACCATTGCGATTAGACTGCGTCTAAAAAATGAAAATTAAACCCAATGAAAAGGTTCGTTTTTTTATTTTTAATAGGTGTTGCGCTAGTATTTAGTGGTTGTAGTCTTGATTCTCAAGAACCAAACTTCTATTTTGAGCCTCTCAGCATTGTAAGTGCTGTTATGCCTGATTCGTTTGAATTAAACCAAACCTACCAAATTGAGGTAACCTATAAGTTACCTAATGAATGTACAGGTTTTGGAGGTTTTGACGTCACGCAACAAAACGAAACCATTAGAAACGTGGTTGTTTTTGGTACTGCCAGAACTGATATGGACAATTGTGCGCAAACAATCTCTGAGAAGAAAGAAACTTTTGATTTCATTTGCAAATACAACCAAACGTATACTTTTAGATTTTGGCAAGGTGTTGATCAAAACGATGAACATCAATATCTTGAAATAGAAGTACCTGTTAATTAAGATTATTTAATCTAAAGACAATTTGAGTTTAGAAGAACTTATAGCACGCTGTAAGAAAGAAGAACGCAAAGCCCAAGAAGAACTGTATCGAAAATTTTCTCGAATACTCTTTGGTTTATGCCTTAAATACTCACGCAATAAAATTGAGGCAGAAGACAATCTACACGATAGTTTTATGACCATTTTTGAAAAAATTGGACAATTCAAAAATAAAGGTTCTTTTGAGGGTTGGATGAAACGTATTACCATTAATACTGTAATGCAGAAATATAGAAAAACTGAATATTTGAGTCTCGTTACAGAAAAACTAGAAGAAGAAACTGAAGTTGAAACACATGAAACTAATATTGATTTAAAAACTCTTTTAAAATATATTCAAGATTTACCCAATAAGTATCGATTGACTTTCAATATGTATGTTTTAGACGGATATAGTCATAAAGAAATTAGTGAACAACTAGGAACTTCAATCGGAACTTCAAAATCAAACCTATCAAGGGCAAGAATTATTTTAAAAGAACGCATTGAAAAAGATCAAAACAAATCGGTAATAGGATTGTTTATACTCTTTGCTAAAGAGATGAAAAAAGAGCTATTACCTAAGATAATAAATAATGGATAAGAAGAATTTAGACAAGCTGTTTCAAGAGAAGTTAAATAACTTCTCTGAAGCACCTGATGAAAAAGTTTGGCATCAAATTGAAGCCTCACTCGATCAAAAAAAGAAAAGAAGAGTCATTCCGTTTTGGTGGCAATTGGGTGGTGTTGCGGCACTTTTAATAATATCATTTTTTCTATTTAACCCTTTTAATACTGCTACTGAAAACGTTCCTACCGTAGTTGAAACCGAGAATGCTGTTGACACTAATGAATCATCCTTAAAAAAGAATGCAATACACGAATCGTCTAATGAACATAGCGATGAGAATAGCACTAAAGTAGCTGAGCATGAAACTATAAAACCTTCAAAGGTTTCAAGCTCATCAAAACAGAAAATTGTAACAACAGATGTTCATGCCAAATTTAAACAGCAAAAAAAAACAGAGTATTCTTCGCTACCCGTAAAAGAAAGTACGGTTGTTGAAGTAACGCCTAATGTAGAAAAGTATACAAAGTTTCAGAAAACGCCCCCCCCGGTAGAAGCTATAACATTTGAAAAAAATATAAGTTCAAAAACATTAGGCTCTAATCAAGAAGACAGTATCGCTGAAAAAGATATGAAAAGTACTCAAGCTGAAGTAATTGAAGAAAATAAAAAATCGATTTTTGATGAAATTGCAGACCAAGAAAATGAAGAAACAGAAATAGCCAACACCAACACCACAAAATGGTCAGTTGGGCCAAGCGTAGCTCCTGTGTTTTTTGATGCCATAGGAGAAGGCTCACCTGTTCATTCAATTTTCACGGCTAACAGTAAATCTGGTAATTACTCAATGAGCTACGGTCTTTCAGTAGCATATGATATTAACAAAAGATTACGAGTCAGAACAGGAATTCATAAAGTAGATTACGGTTACGATACCAATGATGTTGAATTTTCATCGTCACTTGAAAGTTCTTCTAGAACTCAAATTAATAACATTAATTATACAGCAACATCAAGAAATGTTCTTGTTTCAAGCAGTACTTCGTCAAATTCTATAATTGGCACCAGTGATTTGCCAGAGGCAGCTGATATTCAGGCCATCACAACTGCATCTCAAAACGGCATCATGTCACAACAATTTGGGTATCTTGAGGTACCCATTGAACTTGAATACGCCTTAATCAATTCTAAATTTGGCGTTGATGTAATAGGTGGTTTAAGTTCATTGTTTCTAGTAGATAATATGATATTACTTTCTTCTGAGAACTTAACTACTGAATTAGGCGAAGCAAACAACCTAAATACCATGAATTTTAGTGCCAATATCGGACTTGGGTTTAACTATACTATTTCTAAAAACATTCGTTTAAACCTTGATCCCGTTTTCAAATATCAGTTAAATACATTTTCACAAACCAATGGTACATTTCAACCATTTTCTGTGGGTGTATACAGTGGGTTGAGTTTTAGGTTTTAATAGTCGCTTTTTTTAAGACCTAAGCCTTAGTTTTTTGGTCAACAAGCAAATCATTTAATATGATTGCTCTCACCTCATTCTTTAAGTTCAATTTAGCTTCTTCATCTAAATTTTTAGTTTCATGAAATGGGTGAATTTTTGCTCGAAGAGGCCCCGGAGAACCACTTAAAAAGGTAAAAGAAAAACGTTTTTTACAGTCGTAAAAAGTCATTGGTACTACCGGAATTAAATGAGAAATGGCCATTCTAAAGGCCCCATTTTTAAATTCATCTAAAATAATATGCTCTTCAGGAACGCCGCCTTCAGGAAAAATGCAAATACTCAAACCTTGATTTAATCTTTTTTGGGCACGCCTATAAACCGCAGTTCGACTTTGTGTGTTTTCTCGATCAACCATAATACAAACACGTTTATAGAAAAATCCGAAAACAGGTATTTTTACAAGTTCTTTTTTACCCACAAAAACAAACGGATTTTTACTGACTCTAAGCATTAGCATGATATCAAGCATACTAGTATGATTCGCCACGAGCATATAGCTTTTACCCTTGATGACCTTTTGTTCATATTTGATTTTTGGAAAACAGCCCATTAAATATAAAACAGGTGCTGCCCATATATTTCTTGCAAGCCAAAAGAATTGAGGATATGTTCTTTCAGAAAATGTAGTAGCCAATAAAAAAGGAAAGAAAATCAAAATAGGAAGCATTACCATTAAGTAAAACCAAATACGGTAGCAGACGTGTCCAATGTTATTGATGATTTGAATCATGAAACCAAAAGTATAAAAATACCTTTGGTATTTCTGATTTGTTTTACCTTTGTCTTTTGATTTATATAATCTTATGGCAAGAATTTTAACAGGTATACAAAGTACAGGAACCCCTCATTTAGGCAATATACTTGGTGCCATAATGCCTGCCATTGAAATGGCTGAAAATCCGGCAAATGAATCTTTTCTTTTTATTGCAGATATGCATTCGCTCACTCAAATCAAAAACGGAGATGAATTGCGAAAAAACACCTACGCTACTGCTGCAACGTGGTTAGCTTTTGGTCTCGATATTGAAAAAACTGTTTTTTACAGACAAAGTGATGTGCCTCAAACGGCAGAATTAGCATGGTATTTGAGCTGTTTTTTTCCGTATCAGCGTTTGACTTTAGCGCATTCATTTAAAGATAAAGCAGATCGCTTGGAAGATGTCAATGGCGGACTTTTTACGTACCCCATGCTCATGGCAGCTGATATTTTATTATACGATGCCAATATAGTACCCGTAGGTAAAGATCAATTACAACATCTTGAAATGACCCGTGATGTAGCCTCTCGTTTTCATACCCAAATGGGAGAAACTTTTGTTTTACCTGAAGCCCAGGTTCAAGAAGGTACCATGTATGTTCCAGGAACTGATGGTGCTAAAATGAGTAAAAGCAAAGGCAATTTGATTAATCTTTTTCAGACTGACAAAAAACTACGAAAGCAAATCATGGGCATTGTTTCAGACAGCACCTCCATGGAAGATCCTAAAGACCCAACAAACGACACCACTTTTGCGTTATACAAAATACTTGCCACCTCAGAACAAGTCGCTGAGATGGAGGCCAACTACAAGAATGGTAATTACGGTTATGGCCATGCAAAACAAGCCCTTTATGATGTCATTCTTGAGCGTTTTGGTACCGCAAGAGAAAAGTTCGATTACTATATGAATAACCTTAATGAGGTTGATGAAGCTTTACATTTAGGGGCTGAAAAAGCACAAAAGGTTGCCAATGAAGTATTGCATAGAGTGCGTTCAAAAGTAGGGTACTAAAAGCCTACTTTAAATCGCTTCAAATAACTTGCCAGGTAAAGGTCGAATAACCCCTTTCATTTCCATATTCAATAAGGTTGAAGATGTTTTGAATATAGGTATGCTGCATTCTAAAGCAATAGTATCAAGCAGTTGTTTTCCGTTTTTTTGTAAGTACGTATAAATTGATTTTTCAGCAGTATCTAATTCAACAAATAGCTGCTTTTGAATGGCCGGCATTTTCTTTTCAGCAAGATCCCATCCTAATAAATAAACTAGATCAGCTGCAGATGTCAACATATGTGCTTTCTGTTGTTTGATTAAGTTATTACACCCTAAACTGAATTTATCTTCTGCTCTACCCGGTACCGCAAAAACGTCTCTGCTATATGAATTGGCAATATCAGCGGTTACCAAGCTACCTCCTTTTTCTGCAGATTCTATCACAACGGTGGCTTCAGCCATGCCCGCAATAATTCTATTTCGTTTTAAAAAATTCTCACGCTCAGGCGTACTAGAGCTCCAAAACTCAGTATAAAAACCACCGTTTTTTTCAACATCTTTCACATATTTAGAGTGATTTTTTGGGTACATTTGATTCAACCCATGTGCCAAACAACCAATGGTTTGCAAGCCGTTCTTTACGGCCGCCTTTTGTGCACAAATATCAACTCCGTAAGCCATCCCGCTAACTATAATAGGGTTTAGTGGTGCTATTTCTTCAATAAAACGTTCGCAAAAAGCGGTGCCATAGCTTGTAATATTTCTAGTGCCCACAACGCTGATTATTTTTCTTCCATCCAAATTAATCTTTCCTCGTTTAAAAAGAAGAATAGGGCTATCAATACAGTGCTTTAAATAACTGGGATAATCAGCATTCATGAAGTAAGAATAACTAAGGTTTTCTCTTTGAATAAATTCAAACTCTTGTTCAGCCGCTTCTAAATGTTCAGTATTAAAAAGATTACGCAATGTATGGCTGCCAATACCATCAATTTTTAATAAGGATTCTTTCTTATCGGAAAAAACAGCTGTTGGACTACCACAATGAGCAATTAATTTCTTGGCTGAGACATCGCCAATATGAGCGACATGTTGTAATCTAAGTAGTGCAATTAATTCGTCTTTAGGCAGTTGTAAATCAGGCATAGTGTTTGACAAATTACGCAAAAAATAATGTTAATAAAAGATGCGTCATGTGTTTTGGTTAGGTCAATTTTTTTATCATATTTGTTTTAAATGGTAGTAGAACACTATATAGCACAATTACTTTATAGATACGACTGTGTGGTTGTGCCAGAATTTGGTGCGTTTATAACGCAACATAATTCAGCACAAATAAATACTGATTCAAATGCAATCTACCCCCCTAGTAAAACCCTCTCTTTTAATCAACAAGTAAATTCAAATGATGGCCTTTTAATTTCGCATATTGCCAATGCTGAAAACTTGAGATATGAAGAGGTTTTGCAACGTGTACTTGAAACTGCGAAAGATTGGCAAACGCATTTAAAAAACGATAAGCGTCTTACATTAAACGCTATTGGCGAGCTTTGGTCTACTTCAAATGATAAAATTGCATTTAAGCCTTTTGATAAGGTCAATTACTTGACCTCTTCATTTGGTTTGTCTTCAATAGTCTCGACACCTACAACGCGTGAAGTGCTTAAAAAAGAAGTTGTTGCATTAGAGGAAAAAGCACCTTTAATCTTTACTCCTGAGAAAAGAGAAGCAACTTCTCGTCCGTATTTAAAGTATGCGGCACTATTTTTATTAACAATTTCAACTGCTTTAGCTGGCTACATGATTGTTAAAGAGGATAGTAATAAACAATTAATTGCTGAAGATGAAGCTAGAGCACAAGTTTCAAAACATATTCAAGAAGCAACATTTTTTGACCATGAGCCTATAGAATTACCTGCACTTTTATTGAATTTCACTAAAGAAAAGGAAGTTTTACCAGTGGTGGCCAAAAGTCAGCGCCTACATCATATTGTGGCGGGTGCTTTTCGATTTAGAAATAACGCTAATAAAAAAATGCGCCAGCTAAAACGTAGAGGTTTTGAACCTAAATACATTGGCACCAATGCGCATGGTTTACACATGATTGCCTATGCCTCTTATAGCAATGCTGAGAATGCAGTGAAAGACCTCAAAATAATTAAGCAAACTCAATCTAGAGACGCTTGGTTGTTGTCTAAAAATAATTAAACTACCTCAGGGCAAGCCCTCAAAGCATTCAAACTTAAAAATCATTAAATTTCGATTATCAAGTCAAAATTCAATTTTTCTTTTTGATTGCTTGTATCTTTACTTAAAACTACTGACATGCAAGTAAAAACCCCTAGTGATTCATTTACGGTAATGACTGATATTGTTCTGCCCGGAGAAACTAATATTCTCAAAAACCTTTTTGGCGGTGAACTTTTGGCTAGAATGGATAGGGCTGCAAGTATTGCAGCCGGTAGACATAGTGATGGAATAACTGTTACGGCATCAGTAAACCATGTTGCGTTTACTCAGGCGGTGCCCTTAGGAAGCGTAGTGACCGTTGAGGCTGCTGTTTCAAGAGCATTTAATACCTCAATGGAGGTTTTCATTGATGTTTGGATTGAAAATAGATTTAGTGGAAAGCGTTCTAAAGCCAATGAAGGTATATACACTTTTGTTGCTTTAAATGATGATGGTAGTCGTAAAAAAGTTCCTGGTTTAATACCTACTAATGATCTAGAAAAAGAACGTTATGATGCAGCTTTACGCAGAAAACAATTGAGTTTAGTTTTGGCAGGTAAAATGAAGCCGAATGAAGCTACTGAATTAAAAGCGCTTTTTGTCTAGCTACTCAATACTACAATTGATACACCCACTCTTCAGGGTTTAAACGATTAGTGTCTTCAAATAAATAGAATTTCAGAAGTGTTTGACCGCTATCTTGATTTGTAAAAATAGTTCCAATCTCTTGTTTTAAGTCAACCTCATCGCCTTTGTTTACAAAAATTACAGATAGATTAAAGTAGGTGCTAATAAAGTTTCCGTGTTTTATTTGTACTCCTTTCTTACCACCAGGTATTGATAATATGGCAATTACTTCGCCCTTAAAAATAGCCCTTGCTCGGGTACCTTTATCTGTTGCTATAATGACTCCGTTACTTTCGTGTTTTATACCTGGGTAAACGGCATCAGAATACACTCCAAAACCTTGGCTTTTTATTCCTTTTTCAACCGGCCAAATTAAACTCCCTTTGTTGGCCGTAAAATTGTTGGCAATGATGGCTGCTTCTGGGGTTAAGTAAAACCTACTATTATCAGCACTACTTGCTTTGATGTCTGTATTCTTTTCATTAGCCTCAGCTATTGCCGCTCGAATTAACTTCTCTATTTGCCGATCAATTTTTTTTGCCTCTTTTTCCTTTTCTTCAATTTGAGCTAAATAATTTGATTCATTAGCTTTCAAGGTTGCCAATAATTCTTTTTGAATTTTATTTTCTTCGACAAGAGTCTTTCTTGCCTTTCTGTTTTGAACTAGTAACACTTCTTTAACTTTACGTTCTTCATTCAAATCTTTATTGAGTCGCGCTAATTCGTCAGTTTTACTAATAATTTCAACCCCTTGATCTTTTCTATACTGTGTATACTGTTTCATGTATTGAAACCTTTTAAAGGCTTCAAAAAAGTTCTTAGAAGACAATAAAAACATCAGCTTACTTTGTTGCGAACGCTTTTGATATGATTTTTCAATAATAACAGCATATTCATTTTTCAAAACTTTTAACTCATCACGCAGATCACCTATTTTCTTTATGTTTAGATTGATTTTTCGAGTCAAATAATTTGATTGTTGATTGGTTACACTAATCAAATTTTGACGCACATGTATTTTTTTATCTAAGGCAGCAATTTGGTCGAGTACTGACCCGCGATATTTTTTCTCAGAAAACAGTAAACGATTAATTTCTCGAATTTCATTTTGTAGTTTCTCTCGCTTCGCTTCAAGGTCTTTTTGCTCTGTAGATTGGGCGTATAACTGCCCGGGCATTAGTAACGCCAAGAAACAAATCAACACAATAAAACGAACGGTATTATTTGCCATTTTACTCTACTATTATTTCTTTATACCCCTTCGGGATTTTATAAGGAAAAGATAATTTTCGGTCAAATTCTATATTTCGGTATTCAATATCGATGGTGTTTTTATTGTTTTTTTCTAGTGCAGTAATTAGGACGTTATTCGGTAAAACATGCCCCCCACTCAATTGATAATCACTGTATTTTATTTCTAAAAGACGCTGTTCTAAGGGTTGCGACAATTGCTGAATGGCCATTTTGTAATTCTTTGGTTCAATTTGAAATAATATCTTATACAAATCAAGCTCATTTTTTGGCGTTAATTGATAGTTAGCTTCATTTTGCGACAAGCGATACTTTTCATCTCGCAGGTCAAAAATAGCTTGCCCTAATAAAAGGTTTTGAATCTTTTCAAAATCTAATTCAGCCCCTAATAATTCACTCAAATATGAGAAATCGCCATCAAAGTATTCTTTACCTAACTTATTATAGAATGACACTCTATTTGGGGTAATATATACTTTTACGAGACTCAAAGTAGCACTCATCCAAATAGCTTTATCTTTTTCCATTCTAAAAGATACGGTCGTGCCCTGCGATTTTTTACCATCAAAATAATCAATTTTCATTCTGCCAGCAATAGTCTTAAAATCTAGCTCATTTTGATAGTGTTTTTTAATGATGGATTTTGCCGATAACGCATTATCTACGGTACCATCAGTAATCACTTTTTTCGACTTACAAGAAGAAAAAATGAGTAGGCTAATCAATGCTAAAAAAAGTTTTTTCATGGAGACTTTATCTTATTCAAATATGTGTTGGCTTTTTCAAGATCATTGATGCCACGATAAGCATCTGCCAATTGCTGATAAATTTTATTTGCCAAGGCTGCGTCATTAATTAAATAATCTAGCCCGGTAAGCAGTACTTCAATGGCTTTTTTATGTTCTGTTGTTTTGTTTAAAGCGTATCCGTTTGCAAAATAGTAATAGGGTTGTGACGGAAAATTTTCTATTGCCTCTTCAGACAATTTTATCATATTTGCCGCATCATCAGCTTTAAGTAACTCTTCTATTTTTTGTTTATACACTTCTAATTGATTGGTAGGTTTTTCTATGACCGTATTAGAAGGTTCTTTAGGTTTTACTTTTTTGGTATTTGCTAAAGCGTCATTTAATTTTATAGTTAACTCTTCAGTAAAATCACTTTTCTTGATATCTGATAGTACAACTAATGCACTCTTATAGCGCTTTAGTTTGTAAAAAGTTAAGGCTAAATTTTGAAGGGCTTTATCATTTAAATTAGGCACCAAATCAATAATTTCTTCAACAGGTATTTGCTCTTTAAGCATCACTTGAACTAGTGAATTCATGAACCATCTATTTTCTGGTTCTGATTCAAGGGCTTTAAGGGCGTATTCTTTTGCTAGATCATACTGTTTAGTCTTGAAATAGGCTTTTCCTAATTCATAGTCAACCACCTTTTTATCAGGGTTAATTTGCTTGCACTTTAATAATAAGGTAATCGCCTTATCATAGTTCTCAATTCCTTTCTGCTTAAGGGCTTCAAAAAAGTTCTCTTGAAAATCATCTGAATATTCTTCAAGTAAAACTTCAGCGCTTTCTTCTTCAAGAATTTCTGGTGCAGGTTCTTGGGCGAAACCAAAATTCGATGAGGCCAAAAGGGCCAAAAACAATAGGCATGAAAACACTAGTTTTTTCATAAATTTTACTCGATAATCGAGATTTTAAAACTCCGACGTTTGGGTCGAAATTATTGTTGAATTTCTTTTAATGCCTCATGGGCCTGCCTTGAAGTAATTCACTTTACTCCTGTACTTCCAAAACCACCTTCGCCTCTTGAAGTAGACGAAAGTTCTTCAACTGTAATCCATTCAGCACGTTCGTGCTTGGCTATGACTAATTGAGCGATACGCTCGCCGTCTTGAATTTCAAACCGACTATTAGATAAGTTAACAAGAATCACACCAATTTCGCCTCTATAATCAGCATCAACTGTTCCGGGTGCATTAAGCACCGTTATGCCCTTTTTAGCTGCCAAACCACTTCTTGGTCGAACTTGAGCTTCAAAGCCCACAGGAAGCTCTATAAACAAGCCTGTTTTGATGATAGCACGCTCTAGCGGTTCTAAAGTGACTGGTTCTGAAATATTGGCTCTTAAATCCATTCCTGCTGAGGCTCCAGTTTCATAATGAGGTAAGGCGTGATTTGATTTATTTATAATCTTTATGTTCATTTATTATTCGCTTTACGCTTAGCGCTATACGCCTTACGCTTGTATTAATATTATTCTTTATTCGCCTTGCGCTGCGCACTACGCGGTATGTCTTCTGTCCTCAAATTATTATTTGACACAAATTACACCAATTATCACTAATTTATTTCCCTTTTCAAAACTCAAAACTCAAAACTCAAAACTCATAACTCATAACTCCTGCATCCTACTTCTTCACAAATATTTTCCTCAGTTTTTCATTTTCTAATTTATATACCAAGCCAAGGAATAATGCTAATAAAATAATACCAACCCAAATGTTTCTGTCAAAAACATAAAACGATAAGATTGAGAACAGAATAGAAATACCTAAGTAAAAAATAATTTTTCTAAAATTATATGGGATGGGATATCTTGATTTTCCAAAATAATAGGATAACACCATCATAGTGCCATACGCCAAAAGCGTAGCTATGGCGGATGCCATATAACCGAATTTAGGAATAAAGATGAAGTTTACACCAATGGATATCATTGCCCCAATTACTGATATAAAAGCGCCAAACCGAGTCTTATCAGTGACCTTATACCAAACCGATAGGTTGTGATAAATACCCAAGAAAAATGCTGCTAACAAAATGATGGGTACAATGGGCATAGCTTCCCAATACGCTTCATCACGAACAAATTGCGTTTTTAAAACATCTGCAAAAACAACAACAGTTAATAAAATTATGCTCCCGAACATTACAAAATAATTGGTAATCTGAGCATAGGTTTTCTGCGGATTCTCAGTGTCAGAATGACTGAAAAAGAAAGGTTCAATTCCCATTCTAAAAGCGGTGGCAAATAAGGTCATAAATAGTCCGAGACGGTAACAGGCTGAATACATCCCTATCTTGGTTTCGGCAATAGATGGGTCGAGTAAATATTTTAATAGTATTCTATCAAAAACTTCATTGATTGAAAAAGCAATTCCTGCTACTAAAACGGGCCATGCATACTTCATCATGCGTTTCCATAAATTTTTATCAAAAGAAAAATTCATGTCTAGATACACCCCTAACATCAATGATAAGGTAACAGCACTTGCTATTAATAAGGATATAAAAATGTAGGTAATCTCATTATTAGGTTGGTACATGAAATTCCATATTCCTTCTGAACTGCCTTCTGCAAGACCTGAAAGTGCAAGTAAAAAGAAACAATTCAAGCCGAAATTAATAACAACATTAATAAGTTTAATTACGGCGTATTTCATTGGTTTTTCAGCCGCACGAAGCCATGCAAAGGGTATAATCACCAAGGCATCTAGTGCCAAAATATATATAGTAAAACGAATATATTTTAGATCAATATCCATTAAACTCGCCAAGGCATTCTGAAAAGTCAGCCCTAAAATTAAAAAGATAAAAGTTGTGACTAAAACAGAAATTAAAGAAGTTGATACTACTTTTGATTTGTCTTCATTACCGTGATAAAATCTAAAAAAAGCGGTTTCCATTCCGTATGCTAAAAGCACATTAAAAATGGCAAACCAAGCAAAAATAACAGAAACTCTACCAAAACCTGCTGTCTCTAATATTCCGGTATACAATGGCAAAAGAAGAAAACCGAGCATCTTCGGTAAAACCGTTGCTAAGCCATAAATAGCAGTTTGTTTAAAAAGTTTTTTTAACGGGTTCACTTATTGCTAAGGTTAGGTAGTAAAATTAGACATTTTAAACCGCTCAAACAAAGTACGTGCAGGCATTAAAATCAGACGTCTTTTAAATTCATTTTTTTCATGGCAAAAATTGCAAAAAGAAGTGCAATAAAGAGCAACAACGAAGCAAGAATATAAGGAGCCCCTGGCAGGTATATTTGTGCTTCTGAGCGAATGAAATAATAGAAAGCAGGTGCGAAAGTAAGTTGGCCTAATATGGCTGTTACACTTACCAAGCCAGTAATTGCGCCTTGAAGGTTTCCTTGCTCTTTTTCAGAAACCTGATTTGAAATAACGCCTTGAATTGTTGGGCCAGCAACACCACCGAAGGCATACGGAATTAAAAACGCATACAACATCCATGGTTCTGAGGCTTGCGAGAATAGAAACATACCAATAGTCCATAACACAAACCCAATAATAATGGTTTTCTTTTTACCTATGGCTTTAACTACAACCCCAACCAAAAACCCTTGTGCAATAGCCACTAGTAATCCAACTACCATTAATGAAACTCCGATATCTTGAGGACTCCAATCATATCGTTCAATTCCATAATATGACCAAGTAGATGGTAATGCTTGCCCAGCTAAGTTTGCTAAAAAGAATGCAAAAATTAACAACAACACACCTTTGTAGTTTCTCAAACTTACCAGCGAAACACCTGGTATCATTTTCACAAAATTAATAGGTCTTCTGTTTTCTACAGCTAAAGATTCAGGTACAAAGAAATAGCCAAAAACAAAATTAGCAAAGGTCAACCCTGCTGCGATATAGAATGGTAATCGAATATCAATTTCTCCGAAAAAGCCTCCAATTCCAGGGCCGATGATGAATCCTAATCCGAAGGCAGCACCAATTAATCCGAAATTTTTTGCTTTCTCTTCTTTAGTACTGATATCTGCTATGTATGCAGAAGCGACTGTAAAACTTGCTCCGGTAATACCTGCTAAAAAACGACCTATGAATAGCCACGTGATTGTTGGTGCCCATGCATGAATTAGGTAGTCAATACTTAAACCTAAAAGAGCAATTAAAAGTATAGGGCGCCTTCCGTATTTATCTGAAATTTCTCCTAATACTGGAGAAAAAAGAAACTGCATTCCCGCGAATGCGGTAGTTAGCCACATGCCATAAATTACAGCCAGAGCAGTGCCTTCTCCTGTTAACTCCATTATTAATTCAGGAATAATGGGTAGAATGATTCCAATGCCTATGACATCAACCAGAATGGTTATGAAAATAAATAGTAAGGCTGTTTTTTTGGATTTCATTGCGATGGCAAAAATCGGATAAAAAAAAGAAACCCCACATTGCTGTGAGGTTTTATTTGATATTCAAACTTTTTGCGCTGTAGCCCTTCGACTGCGCTCAGGATGACATTTTAGTTGTTCAAAGCTTCAGCACCACCAACAATCTCTAGAATTTCATTAGTAATAGCAGCTTGTCTTGCTTTGTTATACGTCAATTTCAATTGATCTCTAAGATCTGTTGCGTTATCAGTTGCTTTGTGCATAGCAGTCATACGAGCACCATGTTCACTAGCAAACGAATCTCGAATACCTTTATACAATTGTGTTTTTAAGGATTTAGGAATCAACTGCTCTACAATTTCCATCTTAGACGGTTCAAAAACATAGTCAGCATTAGAGACTACAGCGCCTTCCATTGGTTCTATGGGTAAAAACTGCTCGGTCATAATAATCTGTGTAGCAGCATTCTTGAACTTATTATATACGATGTCGATTCTGTCATAATCACCGCAGGTAAATTTCTCCATCAACTCTTCTGCAATTACAGCAGTATTATCAAAGGTTAAATCTTCATATAGCGAACTATGATTCGCAATTACGGTCGATTTTTTACTTAAAAAGTCATTTGCTTTTTTTCCAATCGCAACAAAATCAACTTGCTTGCCTGCATAGGTTTCTTCTAACAAGATGGTACATTGCTTAAGAATATTTGAATTAAAGGCACCTGCAAGACCTCTATTTGAAGTAACTGCAACAATCAATACTTTGTTTACTTCGCGGTTATCAGCATATTTGCTTCCTGAATCGCCATCTAAACTAGCACTAAGGCTCTGTAATAATTCAGTAAGTTTATCAGCATACGGTCGCATTGCTGTAATTGCATCTTGCGCTTTCTTCAATTTCGCAGCAGAAACCATTTTCATGGCACTGGTTATCTGCATTGTTGAAGATATCGATGAAATTCTATTCCGTATTTCCTTAAGATTTGCCATCCTTTATTATAGTATTTAGTACTAAGTATAAAGTATTAAGTTAACTATGCTACGTACTTAATACTTTGTACTTCGTACTTTTTTAAGCTATATACTTTCCAGATAAATCCTTAGCAACCGTTGTCAAGACATCAATTACTTCATCTGTCAATTTACCTGACTTTAATGTATCTAAAATACCTCTATGCTTTGCATTCAAGAATTCTATAAAATCTCTTTCAAACTCTTTTACTTTGTTCACAGGAACATCTCTTAATAAGTTCTTAGAGCCTGCATAGATAATCGCTACTTGGTCTTCAACTGTAAAAGGATCGTTTTGTGCTTGCTTTAAGATTTCAACGTTACGACGTCCCTTTTCAATTACATTCAAGGTAGCAGCATCTAAATCAGAACCAAATTTTGCAAAGGCTTCTAATTCTCTAAACTGTGCTTGATCTAATTTCAAAGTACCTGCAACTTTCTTCATTGATTTAATTTGAGCGTTACCACCCACACGAGATACAGAAATACCTACGTTAATCGCTGGTCTAACCCCTTGGTTAAATAAATCTTGCTCTAAGAAAATCTGTCCGTCAGTAATCGAAATTACGTTTGTCGGAATATATGCAGAAACGTCACCCGCTTGTGTTTCAATAATTGGCAATGCGGTTAAAGATCCACCACCTTTTACCAATGGTTTTAAAGAATCAGGAAGGTCATTCATTCCTTTCGCTAATTCATCATCATTAATCACTTTTGCAGAACGTTCTAATAAACGAGAGTGTAAGTAGAAAACGTCACCAGGATATGCTTCAC
>CALFUL010000022.1 GCA_937929935.1 uncultured Flavobacteriaceae bacterium
TGAATGTATTCTGGAGTACGTTTAGCAATACCGGTGCCTCTTACTTTAGCCGAATCAGCGATAGTATCGCAAATGACCTGAGCGTATTTAAAATGTGATGTATTAGCAACAATGATTTTCATTGCTCTAGAAATTTAAACTGTAAATAATAAAATGTGATTTGCTGATGCAGAACTGGACTCACCTAGTTCCATAAAATGTGTATACCCTTACGGGCGACGGCGACGGGGCGCGAATGGACGTACTGGAGCAGGGATGCTCGTAGTAGATAGTATGTAGTTTTGTCCTTTCATTACAGAGTAAATGTACAAATTATCTTGAACCCACCTAATCCAGATGAAATTTTCTACAAAAACCTCAAGTTTTGTTACGATATGCGACAAGTTCATAAATCAAGAAGGAAAAAACAGCCACATATTCAATTGTCAATAGCCACAGGTTTTCTTTAAAGTCTCCAATAGAATAAGCGAAATAACTTAGCACTATAGCTGATGACCATATAAAAGCATATCTATATTTAGTAAAAGCTGTCAAAACAACAAGAAAGATAACGTACCATGGATGCACTGTTGCTGATATGAAATAATAAAGCGTCAATACCCAAAGCATAGAAGTTATAAGAACAGGTAGTTTCTCATTTTTTCTAAGGAATGTAAAAAGTAACACGGCAACAATTGTAACTATCGGAGTTATTTTACCGTAGGTTTTGATGAGCTCCCAGGGTTTAGCATCGAATTGAATTCCGGTGTATTTGATGATGTTCCAGAGGCCTGCATTGAATTCGAAGTTAGAGAACCAGAGTCCGATAGTTTTGGAGTAGTTCGCTATAAAATCCGAAGAATAAAAAGGAGCAAAAAGCAGTAATGAGGTTATCCCGATAATAGCATAGAAAGAAATACTTTTCTTCAACTTAAAATGTTTTAAGAAAAGTGGAAGAAATAAAAGCGGCACCAATTTTACTGAAATAGAACAAGCATAAACAACTGCTGCCCATTGCCATTTATGAACTGAAAGCAGGTATAGAGACCAAACAAAAAAGAAGAGCATAACGCCTTCAAAGTGAAGATTGCCTGTCAATTCAATAATTACTAAAGGATTTAAAAAATACCAAAAAATCAAATGCGGAGACTGATTGATATTTTTCAACAGCTTACGCCCAAAATATAGTATTCCTATATCTGCCAGAATAATAATGCCTCTCATTACTATGATAGAGCCCAAAATGCTTTTTCCGCTAAGTAGTGCTGCAATAGCAAAGATGATTTGATTTAACGGTGGGTAGTTGCTATAGTGTCTTGCACTTAAGCTTCCCATGCCATTATATAGTTCTTGTGCGTTAGCAATAACTAAATCAGATTGTTCAATCAAAGTATTGGGAACATTCAAATATGGGTTTATAAAATTACTTACCAATTCTCCATCCCATATAAAACGAAAGAAATCTTGTGAGAGGTTGGGTTCAGCAAAAAGAAAAACCAATCGGAAGAGTATTCCGATCACTAGTATGAACTTAAAATTCCATTTTTCGAATTGAACCAACTTGAAACATAACATGAAAAGCGCAACAAAAAGCGAAAACAGTAGTATAAAGTCTGTTCGTTCTAAATAATACGCAAAGATGTAGTATAGAATCATACTGAGGAATGCCAACAAAATGGGCACTCTGTGAAGATTCCAGTATGTGATAATTCTATTTGGCATGTATAGTCGAGTAGTGGTACTGCTAAGAAACGAAATTTATTTAATCCTTAATGATTGCTTTGAAAATTAGAAAGGGTTAATTTAATAGCAAATGAACATATGGTTATGAAAGGTTTGAAGAGAATATTGATTTTTTTACTCATTGCAATATTAGTTTATGCTGCTTATGTTGTGGTTTCAACAGGTTTTTTTAGAACCATAGAAAATACTTTTGATGGCAAAATAGCCAAGAAAATTACAGCAGCGGGTGCAGGTGCAGAAGATATTATGTCAATACCTGAGTATGGCATGGCAATAGTATCATCATCTCCGCGTAAAAAAGAATTAGAAAGTCAACAAAAGATAGGTGGCTTGTACTTAGTTGATTTGAATTCAGTGGCGTATGCCGTAAGAAAACTGACAGCTGATTTTAAAAAGCCTTTTGCGCCACATGGCATATCAATGTATAAAAAAGATAGTACCTACACCGTTATGGCCGTAAATCACACCCTAGAAGGCCATTCATTTGAGGTTTTCAACTTACAAGATACCGTGTTGACTTATGAAAGAACTATAACCAACCCGGCAATTAATAGTCCGAATGATGTGGTCATGCTCGATGAGAATCGATTTTATTTTACAAATGACCATAAATATGAAGCTGGTTTTGGTAGATTTTTAGAAGATTATGCAGGATGGTCAATCTCTAATGTGGTGTATTTTGATGGAGAAACCTATACTGAAGTAGCAGATGGCATTGGCTATGCAAACGGAATTAATTATGATAAAAAACGAAATTTACTTTTTGTAGCATCGCCAAGAAACTTTGAAGTAAAAGTGTATACTACCAACCAAGATGGATCTCTGAATTTTGTTGAAGATATAGATTGCGGAACGGGAGTAGACAATATTGAATTTGATGAGGAAGGTAATTTATGGATAGGAGCCCACCCTAATTTATTAGCATTTGCAGCATATGAGCGAGGTAATTCAGAAAAATCACCTTCTGAAATCATAAAAATTGAATATCGTGGTACGGGTGATTATACTATTGAACAGGTGTATATGAATGATGGCTCAGAAATGTCAGCTACTACCGTTGCTGTGCCTTTTAATGATGTTATTGTAACCGGTACCGTAATGGATGCCCATTTTTTGGTATTGAAGCCGAATAAATAAAGTTGACTAAGCCCTAGAAGTAATAGATTTAGTAAACACATAACCAAAGCCTATAAAAAGCATTAAATGAAAAGGAAAGAGTCCGAAATCATTTAAAGGTATGGCACTGTACATTCCGAATAGGAAATAACACATTAGGGCAAATTCAAGAATCATATTTGGCGAAAGTTTTTTGGCCAAGTATTTATTTCCCTTCCAAGATTCAGTTAGGTTATTAATATTGAATTTGGGTGTTCTTACAAACTCACTACGTTTTCCTATGTGACCTTCTAAAACAGCTATTGAATTGTGTAATGAAAACCCTAAGGCAACCGAGAAAAAAGTAAAGAAAATTTTGATATAATCGACAAAATTATCAAACCCGCTACCTTGAATACTTTTATAGGTAAACCAATAACATACAAATAAGATAATTGTACTTACCACGAAAAAACTTAAGGTGGCAAAAACCCAATCTAATTGCGGATACATCGCTTTTATGTACATGGCTGGTATACTTAATAAAGACACTAAAAAAACGCACAAGAACATTGAACTGTTCAAAAGGTGCATCATACCATGAAACTTGGTTTTGAAATTTATGTTTTTTGCACTTAAAACACTCCAAATTGACTTTCTGAAGTTTTCAGCACCACCTTTGTTCCATCTAAATTGTTGTGATCTAGCGGCACTAATTACTACGGGTAATTCTGCCGGAGTTTCTACATCTTCTAAATACTTGAATTTCCAATCTTTTAATTGGGCACGATAACTTAAATCAAGATCTTCAGTAAGCGTATCGCCTTCCCAATTTCCAGCATCAAGAATACATTCTTTACGCCAAATACCTGCGGTACCATTAAAATTAATGAAATGACCTTTTGAATTTCTACCTACTTGTTCTAAAGTAAAGTGCGCATCTAATGCAAAAGCTTGAATTTTGGTAAGGGTAGAATAATCTCTGTTTATATGCCCCCAACGCGTTTGAACTACTCCAATTTCTTCATCTTTGAAATAGATGACTGTCTTTTTCAACCAATCACTGTCAGGTAGAAAATCAGCATCAAAAATGGCTACGAATTCGCCTTTTGCAACTTCAAGACCTTCTTTTAGAGCACCTGCTTTATAACCTTGACGGTTAGAACGGCAAATGTGCGTTATATCTAAACCAGTTTCTTGTAATCTTTTAACATGCTTGGCGGTATCTACAACCGTATTATCAGTAGAATCATCAAGAACTTGAATTTCAAGTTTGCTTTTTGGGTATTCAATTTTAGCAATATTTTCTAAAAGGCGATCCATGACGTACTCCTCATTATAAACAGGAAGTTGAATGGTCACGTAAGGAATTTCTTTGGGGTCTAGAAGATTGAATTTTGGTGCAGTTTCATTTTTTCTTTTGTTACTCAAATAGTTTATTAAAAGATTTAGTTGAGCTAAACTGTAAAAGAAAATCAATAGCAATGCAATACTATAAATTGATAAAATGATGTATGTGATAGTTAAGTTCATCTTATTTGAAACTATATTTAAAAATCCAGCCCAAGATTTTAATGCCTGCAAATATACTACCTTTTACCGTACCAGACACCTTTGAAACGCCTATTCTTCTTTTGTAGCGCACAGGTATCTCAGTATATTTTAGTTTCTTTTTTAGCGCTTTTAATTGCATTTCAACTGTCCAGCCATAGGTTTTGTCTTTCATTTGAAGTGCCAATAGTTGGGTGTATTTTATAGCTCTAAAAGGCCCTAAGTCTGTAAATGTAGCTTGAAAGAAAAGTTTCATTAAAAAGGTTGCCAACCAATTACCAAAAATCTGTTGGGGTGTCATACTACCTTGTTCTCTTAATTCTTTAACTCTAGCACCGATAACCATATCCATTTTGTCATGGATAATGGGTGCAACAATTTTAGTTAAATCTTCAGGATAATCAGAATAGTCGCCGTCAAGAAAAACAATAATATCAGGAGAATTAGGTTGTTTTGCAATATAATCCATACCCTTTAAACAGGCGTATCCGTAACCTTTTCTGTTTTCTGTCAACACTGTAGCCCCTGCTGACTCGGCATTTTGAACGGTGTTATCTGTAGAGTTGTTGTTGACTACGATTACCTCAACGACTGAGTTTGGAATTTCGTTGATTACAGCTGCTATTGAATCAGCTTCGTTGAAAGCAGGAATAATTACCCTGATATCAGGATCAATTTCAAATGCTGTAGTCATTTTTATTTCAGGTCAGAAAGATTATTTTCGCGTTTAAAGCTACTCAAACTATACCATTCTTTAATTTTCTTTCCGTTTTTGTATTTTTCGGCAGATGTTAATTTTTCGCTACTATAGGTAAGGCAGTAACCGTTCTTAAAACCAGCACTAAGTTGGCATTTGTGGTTGATACGACCATTTGCATCATAAAAGAGCCACCAATTTGTTTTTTTTCCGTTTTGATAATGTCCTTCTTGAGCGCGCAAACCTCTCTGGCTGTAAAAGTGCCAATACTTAATACGTTGGTTGTTTTTATAATAACCTTTTTCTGAAAGTTGCCCGTTTGGGTGATATAATCGCCAGTAACCATTCTTTACACCTTTATAAACCCAACCTTCTGCCTTGGTTTTACCTGTTTCATAATATTCTTTATGATACATGTTGTTTTCCTTTTTAGCAGCAGAATCAGCTTCGGATGGATTTCCGAAGGATAAAAAGAAAGTCATAAGCATAAAAACCTTTGCAAACACAGAATTCATTTTAAATTATGTCGCTAATATATGGTTTAACTAACAAATTGAAATTTACTTTTTATTCACGAACTCCATCAAATCAACATCATTTCCTAATAAAACCTCTGTAGGGTTAATTCTACCGGCTTCTGGTCCGTTTTCTAATTTCAATACGCCTCTTGGGCAAACTGCAGAACAAACACCACAACCAACGCAACTTGAGCGTACAATGTTTTCGCCTTTTTGGGCATAGGCTCTAACATCGATACCTTGCTCGCAATAGGTAGAACAATTTCCGCAAGAAATACACTGACCGCCATTTGTTGTAATTCTAAATCGAGACTTAAAACGTTGAACAAAACCAAGGTAAGCTGCAAGCGGACAACCAAATCGGCACCAAACACGGTTACCAAAAATAGGATAGAAACCTGTGCCGATAACTCCTGCGAAAATTGCTCCGATAAGAAAACTATAGGTAGCCATAATACTTTGAACTTTAATACCCAGAACTGTTCCTGTTTCAGCAAAAAAGCCATATAAGGTAAAGCCAGTCATTACAACCGCAAATACTAAAACACCATGAATAAGCCAACGTTCTACTTTCCAAGAAAACAAAGATTTACTTGAATGCTGACGGTAAGGGTCGCCTAAAGTTTCGGCCAAACCACCACATCCACAGACCCAAGAGCAATACCATCTTTTCCCGAAGAAATAAACCATTACAGGAACAATTACCAAGGTCAAAACAATTCCCCAAACCAGAATAAACATTCCAAGACCTCCTCCTGCAATAAGTTCTTTTAGATTCCAATTAAAAAAGAAATCATAGTCTAACGGAAATGCGTTTTTAAAATCGTACCCTTTTTTATAACTCCAATCATCACCTGCTTGAAGGCGCACCATGATTTCAGGAATTAGAAATGCAAATACGATTTGAAAAAATAAAACTGAAGTAGTACGTACCATTTGGTACATATTATGACGGTATTTGATATACATTCGAATTGCCATAACTGTCATAACTACGCAATACATGAATCCGTAAACGAACCAATGTCCTGCGGGATTTCCGCTCAAACTTTCGCTGACTGGGTCTACGAGATAGGTCCAATTGACCGCGTATTCAGGTTTGAAATAGAGTATTAAATAAAAACTTACAAGAAAGATGAATACCAACCAAGCTATCCAGCCTTTATTGGTTGAACTTTGATGATAAATATGGTCATTTTTAATTCCTTTTTTACCTAAGGTTACTACTTGCGGAATGATGAACATGAGGGCTCCAATAATCCCTAGCCCGAAGGTCAAAAACCACATTAATCCTTTATTTTCAGGAATGAATCCGTATCCTGATTTCTTGCGAATTAAGGTTGCCAATTCAGGGCTGTTCTTGTATATTTTTTTATCCCATTCTTTGTTTTTGGAGTGTACGGCGTTTGCTTTTTCTTTTGAATCCTTTACCAAGGGAGCTAAGGCTTGAAGCCCTGTGATTTCTTTATCAACAAGTTTGCTTTTCAAATCTTCGATAAAGATTTCACTTTTAATTCCCTGACTGGAAATCATTTCATCAAAAGTACTTTGGTCTAAATTGAAGGACCCTATACATGGTAATGAGGCGAAAATACTTAGTCCGACTAAAAAAATGGCTATGCCTATGTTTTGTATTGTTTTCATAAAATAGTTGTTCGTTGTTCGTTGTTCGTTGTTCGTTGATGGTTAGACAAGATTTAATATTCTGAAAACTATCAACTAACAATGGTCAACTATCATGCGTTACTAAAAATTCGTTTCCAACTTTTTTTCTTGGGAGATATTGTTGTTCCAAATTCTGAATTGAATGTTGAAACTATTTTATCTTCATATTTCTTATAAAATTCAGGATCGAAATTCGCATCCTTCAGATATTCCATAACATGATTGACATCACGTTTTTCTGTAAGCCAACGGTCAAAAATTTCGTGTCGCATTCGAATACCAAAAGTATTGATGCCTAAAAACTGTTTGGTTTCTTTGTCAAATGCAATTGTGATACATATTTTTTCTTTGTCATCTCGCCAATGAAAATGTTGCTCATTTTCTTTCATGCCACGTTCACTAAATACCCATCCGTAGGTTTGATATTCTAGGTCTAAAAATTTGGCCGAGTTAAACCAATGCCCCGGTTTGTATTCAATTTTATTGCCACAAATAGTTTGGGCAACCGTTTCGCCCATCATTCTACCCGTATACCAAACGGCTTCAATGGGTCTTCTTTGATCAATACTTTCATGCTGCTCTGCACAATCGCCTATGGCATAAATATCTTTTATATTAGTTTCTAAATGACGGTTGACTTTGACACCACGCCCCAGTTCAATACCTGACTCTTTTAGAAAAGCTATATTAGGAGAAACCCCCGCCGTAAGACCAACAACATCACAAGCAATTTCTTCTCCGGTTTCTTTGATTGTTACTGCTCTCGCTTTTCCGTTTTGATCAGCAAGAATTTCATCTAGATTAACACCTAATCGCAAATCAATATGATGTTCTAGAATATGCTCATTGATCATTTCAGATTCTCCTGCAGGCAAAACGCCATTCCAAAAACTGGTTTCACGTACCAAAAAGGTAACCGGTATTTTTCGGCTACGTAGCATTTCTGCCATTTCAATACCAATTAATCCACCACCAACAATTACGGCTCTTTTACAGGTTTTATTATCTGGTGCGTTTGCTTCTAGCTGGTCTAAATCTTGTTTAGAATATAAACCTTGAACCCCTGGTAGATCTTGACCGGGCCAACCAAACTTGTTGGGTTTTGAACCTGTAGCGATGATTAATTTGTCATAATTAATGTCATTTCCTTCAGAAAGAATTAATTTTTTGTTTTGATGGTCAACGGTATTCACATAACCTTTTACCAAATCAATTCTATTCTTTTTCCAAAACCAATTTTCATAGGGTTGGGTATGTTCAAATTTCATATGACCCATATACACATACATGAGCGCGGTACGTGAAAAAAAATAATCTGTTTCTGCTGAAACAATACTAATTCTCTTGTCAGAATTTTTCCGAATATGCCGTGCGGCCGTTACGCCAGCTATTCCGTTTCCTATAATTACAATGTGTTCCATATAGTTTTTGAGATGTAGATGACACTTAGGTCGTTTATAAAGGTAATAACTTAATTGTCATGGTTTATTTAGAAAGGATTTAAATATAAAGACGATTTGTAAGGTTTAAACTAGACTTTTGAACAAGCGCCCCATTGATTTTAATTATCATAAAAAAAACATAAAAGTCTATTATTTTTGTAGGGATGTTGTAATTGCTTCGACATAGCATGCAGTTTTGAATTTCAATTCTAAATTAATTATGAAGAAAAATACCAGTTTAATATTCGTTTTATTTCTTACCCTTTCTTTTGCTTTCGGGCAGGGCACTTCTGAATTTTTTTCAAAGTCTGACGCCTTTTTTAAAGCAAATGTCAAGAACGGACGTGTTGATTATAAGTCGATAAAAGAGAACCCAAAAGCACTTAATGATTTGTTAGAAATGGCAAAGGTTACTCCAGTTTCTAAAGATGATGCGAAGACCTATCAGGCCTTTTGGATTAATAGTTATAACCTAGCTGTTATAAAAGGTTTGACTAATATGTATCCTTTAAAAAATGTACCAACAACTACTGGTTTTTTTGATAAAACCACCTATGAAATTGGCGGAATAAGCACTACCCTTAATGATATAGAGAATAAGTTGCTTCGTAAAAATTTTCAGAAAGAACCGCGTTTTCATTTTGTTTTGGTTTGCGGAGGGCTAGGATGTCCGCGAATAATAAGCCAAGCCTATAAGCCCACAACTTTAGATGAGCAGTTAGAAACTCAAACAAAATTGGCAATCAATGATTCTAATTTTATACGTGTAAACAAAAATAAAGTAAAGGTTTCGCAAATTTTTGAATGGTATCCTGAAGATTTCAAGCAAGACGGCAAGAACCTTGTTGATTTTATTAATAACTATAAAACTGAAAAACTTCCGGAGAATGCCAAGGTGTCTTATTACCCTTATGATTGGACATTAAACGAAGTTAAGTAAGTAACAATTCTAAAAAATATATTTACAATGAATTATTTTAAAAGCCATTTGATATTGGCAGCCTTATCTTTAGTCACTTTTAATACAGTAGCTCAAGATGATGACGATGATGATACAGGTAGTGTTATTCAAAATCTAACACCATCTAAATTAATTGGAAAAGGACAATGGGATATTAAATTATTCAATAATTTGTACACCCAAGATGATAGTACATTTGAAAATGAAATAGGCATTCGACAAAATTTCTTTACCTCTTCTTTAGAGGTGTTTACAGGTATTTCAGATTCAAAAAGAGTGAATGTGGGCGTGATTGTCGAATACCGTGCTAATGGCAGAGATTTCGATTTGCAAAATGGAGGCTTAGAAAGAAGAACTACTAGTGGTTTAACTTCAATTGCGCCTTCTATTAAGATTGTGCCTTTTGAAAATGTAGGTAATTTTTCAATTTTAAGTTCACTGTCTATACCACTAGTAAAAAACGAGATTGATGAAGAATCTGGTGTTTTTTTAGATCAAAAAGGATTTACATGGCAGAACAGATTCTTTTATGATTATACATTTCCTGGTAAGAAATGGCAGCTTTTTACTGAACTAAATACAGAGTTCAATTTTGGAGACCAGAACAAAAGTTTTGCAAACAATAGTTTGAATTTAGTGCCAGGGGTGTTCTTAAGTTATTTTCCGAGTTCAAAATTTACAATTTTGGTTTTAGGTCAGCATAATCAAAGACTAGATTTAGGAAATAATTTCTCACAAAACTTTACCTCTTTGGGTGGTGGAGCAAAATATCAGTTGACCAACGAATTAAATCTTGAAGTGCTCTATACAAATTTTGTAAGAGGAACTAATACCGGACTTGGTGAAACGTTTAACTTAGGTTTGCGAGCTGTTTTTTAGTCACTTGAATTTAAAAAGAAGTATTTTAGAAGTCTTAATTTAAGCTATGAAAAAATTAGGACTTCTTTTTTTATGCCTATTGCAGTTTTATTGTAAGGGTCAAACCAAAGAAAAGTTTAATGGCATCAGCTTTGTTGCCAATAAAAGTGAGGTAACACAAGAACATATTGACGAGGTCTTGACGATCAATGCCAATCATGCAACCGTTATGCCTTTTGGCTTTATAGGCAGAGAGGGTGCACCCCAAGTTGTTTTTAATACTGATCGTCAATGGTACGGCGAGACTAAAGAAGGCGGTAGACAGTATATTGAAATGCTGCATAAAAACGGAATTAAAGTTCTTCTAAAACCGCAAATCTGGATTCGTCATGGCGAATTTACTGGTGCCTTTACCTTAGAAAAAGAAGACGATTGGTTGGCCCTTGAAAAATCTTATGAAGAGTTTATTTTGATGTATGCTGAGCTAGCCGCAGAAACTAATGCAGAGATTTTTTGTATTGGTACTGAATTGGAGCAATTTGTGAAAAATCGACCTGATTTCTGGACTTCCTTAATTACCAAAGTAAAAAAGATATATAAGGGTAGATTGACCTATGCAGCCAATTGGGATGAATACACTAGAACTCCTTTTTGGAGCGAGTTAGATTATATTGGTATTGACGCCTATTTTCCATTATCCGAAGAAAAAACACCAACAGTTGCCCAACTAAAAGAAGGTTGGCAGAAGTGGAAACCAGAAATGAAATCAACGGCTGACACTTTTGATAAACCAATATTATTTACTGAATTTGGGTATCGTAGCATGGATTATACTGCCAAAAAACCCTGGCTTGTAGACCGCAAACAAGAGCAAATAAATCTTGAAGGTCAAGCGAATGCTACTCAAGCTATTTTCGATGAATTTTGGAAAGAAGATTGGTTTGCTGGCGGGTATGTTTGGAAATGGTTTATATGGCATGATGAAGCAGGCGGAGTTGACAACAATCGTTTTACACCACAAAACAAACCTGCTCAAAAAGTAATTGAAGATTTTTATAAAGTGAATTGATATGTTTCGGTTTTATATATTTCTTATGAGTTTGATTTTTATCAGTTGTTCTACTGATTCAATTGAATCTGGAGAAACATTAGAAGCCAGCTTAGTCAACAAAGAAGTTGTGGTTGATGATGTTATCGCCTGCGCGGCAAACAATGAAAACAACACGCTTATAAATGTTTTTTTCTATCCAAGACCAGGTACAACCAATTTTAGGTATTTCGAAACCACAGATGAGACCGTTGATAAAAATAATTTTGAAAATTATGTAGCGGTTGATTTTCCGGTAGTTGATGTTTTTAATGGTTTTCTTAAAAAGTTTGAAATTACTTCAAGCCAAGAAAAATGGGTAATTGTAGCATTTGATGAAGATGGGGTTACAAGTATTTCAAACCCAATTCGGTTAAAACAAAATACAAAGCCAACTGAATTCATTTCAGAAAATATTACTGTTGATGATTCAACAAACATGCCCATTTTTTCTTGGAAAGATGGCCTTTATAACGATACCAAAATTTATTTTCAGGTACTCTCTAAACCGTCAAATGATTTTATTTCTGGCACCTATACTTTTGAGAAGAACTTTCAATATTACAATCTTGACAATGTGATATTGAATATTACTCAAGGTATTCCTCAGTCTCTAAATTCTGAATCAGAATATAACTTTACTTTGATGGGCGTGAGTGAAGATAATTGGGTAAATCTTTTATCAGAACTACCTTTTCAAATTCAGTAACCTGCCGTGATTTCTTTATAGCACCTATACCGTATCTTTGATAGTATTATAACAAAATAGTCATATTGAAATCTTATTTTTTTGTTTTAGTTTTTTTGATTTTTAGCGAGGGCTTTGCGCAAGAAAGTCAGGTAACAGCTATTGAAATTCAAGGTGCTAAAAAAACAAAAACTTCTTTCATAAAGAATATAATCAAGCTAAAGACGGGCATGGTATTAGATTCCATTATAATAGTAGAAGATATTGAACGTTTGAAACGCTTACCTGCAATTTCACATGCTTATTTTGAAATACATACTGTTGTAAAAGAAAAGGTTGCGGTGCATTATTTTGTTGAAGAGAATTTCACTTTGATTCCCTTCGCGAATTTATTTACTTCTTCAAATGATGATTTCGCTTTTAGAATAGGGCTTCAAGAGTTTAATCTATTAGGAAAAAATATAACACTTGGGGGCTTTTATCAGTTAAATGTTTTTAATTCATACGGATTGAGCATTCGAGCGCCACAACTATTTAGTAACCAATTTGGTTTGGCCCTAAATTATCAAGATATCACAACTCAAGAACCTGTGTTTTTTGATAATACCACCGCAGATTATAGTTATAACAATAAGGGGTTTGAAATTTTAGGTTTGTATGAGTTTGATTTTAAAAATAGAATTGAATTAGGTTTTAGTCTTTTTACAGAAGATTATGCCTATTTATCTGGCGCAACTAACCCTGACGTACCACAAGTATTAAACGTTGATAAGCATCTTGTGAAATTAATTTATGACTACAATAATCTAGAATACTTTTACCAATATTTAGAAGGATTTAGAAGTGTGCTAAATTTTCAATATGTAGGTAGTTCAGATGTTAGTCTACCAGAATTTTTAATAGGTTTTAATGACTTTAGCTATTACTACAGGCTTGGTAAAAAAGGAAACTGGGCAAATAGATTGCGTTTAGGTTTAGCAAGTAATATTGATACACCTTTTGCACCTTTTACCGTTGATAATAATTTGAATATTCGCGGGGTGGGTAATATTATTGATAGAGGTACAGGAGCCATTGTTTTCAATACAGAATATCGCCATACATTAGTTGATAAAAATTGGTTTGTACTTCAGGGTAATGTTTTTATCGATGGCGGGTCATGGCGTAACCCCGGCGGTAGATTGGGCGATTTTGCTGATAGTCAAAACATTCGAATTTACCCGGGTGTTGGTATTCGACTCATACACAAGAAAATTTTCAACGCCATTTTCAGAATTGACTATGGTTATGGTATTACTAAAGATGCTTCAAAAGGGCTTGTTTTTGGTATAGGGCAGTATTTTTAATACTAAGGCTGTTAAAAATTTAGTTAACTATTTTTATTTTTTCATTTCTAATATAGGTTTTGGTTCGTTAATTTTGTAGACGGCACTGTTATTGATTATTACCGTAATAGAAATCTATTATATTATGAGCTTGAAAATTTCATCACTTTCTATCCTATTAATCTTATTGAGTTTTGTTTTGGGTTCTGCCCAAAGTTTGGTTACGGCTAAAAAAGGTGACGGTATTTTGTCTTTACTTCGTAAGCAAGGTGTAAATCCGTATGAAGTGTATGATGAATTTATTGCAATGAATTCTGAGAATATTCGTGATAGTGTGCATCTTTATGAAGGCAGAACATATAAAATTCCTGAAAAGAATATAAATACAAAAAGTGCTGTTACGCAAAATGAAGAAATTGAAAGTGAAAATTTGATGTATGTCAAAGGCACGTATCCAATTTTCGGAAAAAAATACGAAAAAGTAAAGGCAAAAAGCGCAAAACTTAAAAATGCTGTGTACTATTTAGTTTCTGGTCATGGGGGGCCAGACCCAGGAGCAATGGCAAAGTATAACGGTAAAGATTTAGCTGAAGATGAATATGCCTATGATATTACGTTGCGTTTGGCGAAAGAATTAATTTCACATGGTGCCTTAGTTTATGTTATTATCAGAGACCCTAATGACGGAATTAGAGATGAAAGAATTCTTAAGATTGATCATGATGAAGTAGCATACAAAAACAAAAAAATACCTTTAAATCAAGGGCGCCGTCTAAAGCAAAGGGTTGATGTGATAAATGAATTACATCGTAAAAACCGCGGTAAATTTCAACGTTTAATTGTTACTCATGTTGATAGTAGAAGTGTAGGTCAGAATATTGATGTTTTCTTTTATCACCATGAAAAAAGTAAAAACGGTAAAAAGCTAGCTGAAAGTGTTCATAAAACTTTTCAGAAGAAATATAAAAAGTATCAACCCAATCGCACGTATACTGGCACTTTTGAAGATCGCACCAATTTATATTTAGTTAAGAGAACGGATCCTGCCATGACCTTTATAGAAATAGGTAATATTAGAAATAAGAAAGATCAAAAACGCATTTTGGTACCTGATAACCGCCAGGCACTTGCAAAGTGGATATCTGAAGGAATTATTTTAGATTTTGAAAGTGGTGAGATAGGACGTATTCGTTAAACGGCTATTTTTCTTTTATAATACTCATATAACTGTTCGGGGCTCGCACCAAAATACCGCTTTAAATGAATCATACCAAAATGGTATTGTAACGCAATTTCACCTCGTTCTTCGTATCTTCTTGCTGAGGTTATTACGTATTTTGGTAAAATTTTGAAATCTACTATTTGGTAGAGTCTTTCAATTAATTCGTTGTCTTCATAAACAATATAATCTTCATTAAAACCTTTTGTTTTTTGAAAGATTTTTTTTGTAACAAATAATGATTGATCACCACCACGACAAACTTTAAAGTTTAATTTAGTCAACCATGCGAAGAATGCTAAAAATTTACTTGAACTATCAAATTTCATTCGAAAACATCCTGCTTTACTACCTTGGTAAAAAGCCTTTAGAATAGTTTCGTCAAAGTTTTTGGGGGGTAAGGTGTCAACATGTAAGAAATATAAAATCTCGCCAGTTGCTTTTTGAGCTCCGAAATTCATTTGTTTGGCACGACCTTTTTTAGAATGAAAAACATATGCCTTTTCATGGGTTGCAATATTCACTGTTTCATCTGAACTACCACCGTCAACCACAATGATTTCTTTAATATTCTTGGCAGTGCTGTTTGAGTTTAAATACCTTAAAAGCTTAGCGATTGAAGTTGCTTCATTTAATACAGGAATGATAATACTTATTTTGGGGTTATTTTTCTTCATTCAATTTCCAATCATATTTGAGATAATCAATATCTGTATCTTGGTTTATTTCTATTTTAGTATACGGTTTTATATAATCTACTAACGACCCATTTTCAGTAAAATCTTTTTTATACCACTTGAAAATATTCGACAATTGCATTTTTTCTTTGGTAATTATATTTCGACTTGTATCATTAATAAAGTCATGTGTGACCTGTTTTAATTGGGCTTGCATGGTCTTTGCTTCGAAAGCAGTATTTATAAGCTTCGGACAGGAGTAAGAGGCACAGTTAATTGCGAAATGAATTCGAGGTTCATTCATTTTTCGAAGAATCTTATGTTCAATATCGCCAAGAGATAATAAGCCATCTCCTGTTTTAACCCAATTCTTTCCCCAAGAATTTTTTATGTCTTTTATACTTTTTGTCGGATAATTATCTAAGATGAGTTTGACAGTAGCAGCATTGTAAATATTGATATAGTAGGCTAATTTTTTGTTTTTTGACCAATTCTTTTCAGGACTATTTTCAGACAAATGAAGAAGATATTTGTCTAAGGCAGATACATCATTTTTAAAGGCTTTGTAATTCACATCGCCTTTTGAATTAACATATTTTGTCAATAAGCTATTCCATGTAGAATGATTAATGCCTTCTGGTTCTTTCTGATTTTCTTGAACTTTTTCTTTAACCTCTGATTCTATTGGTTTTTCTGTGTTTACAACGTTTTTATCAATTGGTTCACTACTAACTTCAATTTCTTTTTTCGCTACTTCAATATCTTCTTTTTCTATTGCTTCAGGTTTTGAAGAAGAAGATATTTGAATGATTTGAGGTTGAAAAGGCGCTTTACTATTTTCTACTGCTACAACCTGCTGTTTTATTTTTTCAGAATTTGCATCAGTGGTTTTTTCACCTTCAGTTAGCGCTGCATCAGCTTGAGATGTTTCTTTTGAGTTTAAATCGTCTTTGTCTAAAGGATTGACAGTAGTTTTTTCTTGTTGATTACCACAAGATATAAATACAAAAAGTACAAATACAAGAAATTTAGTCATGTCAAGAAATTCTAGAATTAGTTGATTTGACGAAAGTTAATTCAGATACTTACGTTAAAGAAAGTTGTTTTGTCAATTCTCTAAATAACTTCACCATTTTTGGTTCAGTATTACCAGCTATTTCAATAATCTCTTGAATGTTTACAGGGTTTAAGTTGTCTGGGTCACATTCATCAGTTAATACAGAAACCGCTACTATAGGTAGTTCTAAATGATTGGCAACAATTACTTCGGGTACAGTGCTCATACCAACAGCGTCAGCCCCAATAATTTTTAGCATACGATATTCAGCCTTGGTTTCGAGTTGCGGCCCAACTACAGATACATATACTCCTCTTTGTAATGTAATACCTTCTCTTTTTGCAATTTCAATTAGTTTTTGACGCATATCAACATCATAAGGTTCGAGCATATCAACAAAGCGATCGCCAAAATTGGCAACATTTTTAAACGCTAATGGCGAACTACCTTGAAGATTGATATGGTCTTCAATAAGCATCATGTCTCCCTTTTTAAAATTGAGATTTAAAGCACCTGAAGCATTTGATATAAATAACTTTTTAATTCCGAGTTGATGCATCACTCGAATGGGGTAGGTTACATCCATCAAATCATACCCTTCATATAAATGAAAGCGACCTTGCATGACCACTACCTTCTTGCCTTGAAAATCACCATAAATTAACTTGCCGGTATGAAATTCAACCGTTGCTAAAGGAAAAAACGGAATGTGATTATAATGAGCTTCAATTGGGTTTTCAATTTCATCTGCTAATTTTCCTAAGCCCGTGCCTAAAACAATACCTATTTCAGGCTTGTCAAATCCTTTACTTTGTAGGTATTGGGTAGATTCTGCTAGTTGTTTTTCATTTAATATCATATGTCTTTTAAATAAGGTTGAAAGGCTTCAATATCTTTGATATCCTCATAAATATCAACATCGTTTTTAAGCTGTAGTAAATGTAGTTTTTCTTTTTCTAAATTGTTTAAAGTATCCTTCAAAACGGTATTTGTACCCCATTCTTTATTTTGAAATAATTCTTGTTTCATGCGCTTCATTCCTAAAAGATAATAACCACCATCTTCAGCAGGACCAAGAACAAAATCATTGGTTTCGAGCTGCTTAAAAGCGAATTCTAAATCATCTTCTTTTAAATCAAACATATCACTGCCAATAATGATGATGTTTTCAAAACCTGCTTCAAAACCTTCTTGAAATGCGTGTTTCATTTTTAAGCCTAAATCGGTGCCTTTTTGCAGTTTTTTATCATAAACTTCATTTGACCATTCATCTTCAAGCCATACTTTTTCTGTATACCAAACCTGTTTAACACAGCTTAGATTTTTAGTTATTTTTCGGGTATGAGAAAGTAAGAATTTATATATTTCTAGGGCAATATACTTGCCTACTGTGGCAGCTAATCTTGTTTTGCCCTTTCCTAATTCCGGATTTCGGGTAAAAATTAAAATTAGATTTTTTGAAGTATTGCTTTGATGATTTTTCAATTATGAGATTTTTACGATGTTGCTGATACTATCAGCATAGTATTTTTTGAGACTATTTTTTGTAAATTTTAATTCCTTCATGTAGTAATTTACCCCAGTATTTATCAAATGCATGAATGCTGTCAGTTGCTACTTCAGCATTATTGAAGACTTCCAAGCCTTGATTTTTCCATTCAAAAATACCACCGTAAAGATTTTTGACATTTGTATATCCTGCCTTTTGTAATTTTTCGCCAATATCTTCAGAGCGAACACCTATTGAACAATAGACCAAGATGGGTTCATTTTTATCAGAAAAATTATTTATAACGGTTTCTAACTCAAATTTTTCATAACCTACCCAGACTGATTTTTTAATGTGGCTAACATCAAACTCTGCCTTTTCACGAGTATCAAAAATGATCAAATTTTCAGTCAATTCAAGGTCATTTACATAAGCGTATGGTACGCTTTGTTTATTAAGTTTCCTTAAAGTTTTGTCTAACTTCTTCTGAGCAAATACTCCTGAAGAAAAAATAAAACTTATTAAAATGTATAAAAGAAATCGTTTGCTGCTTTTCATTAGGCTATAAAGATACTATTTTAGAGAAGTTTAAAAACTGACGTACACAATTTAAAAGATTTTCAAATGAATTTAAAATCACAATTATTGCTATTTATTTTAGCAAGTGCTGCATTGTTTTCTTGTAAAGAAAAAGAACCTCAAATAGCAACAATAAATAAGTCGAATTACTATACAGAACCTTACCGACCTCAATTTCATTTTACACCTGAAGAAAAGTGGATGAACGACCCAAATGGAATGGTTTATCACAAAGGCGTTTATCATTTGTTTTATCAATATTACCCAGAAGATATTGTTTGGGGACCCATGCACTGGGGTCATGCCACAAGTAAAGATTTAGTGACTTGGAAACATAAGCCTATTGCATTGTTTCCTGACGAGCATGGCTTGATTTTCTCAGGAAGCGCCGTAGTTGATTTTGAAAATACCTCAGGTTTTGGTTCTAAAGAGAATCCGCCATTAGTGGCAATTTTTACCTATCACCTTATGGCTGGTGAAAAGGCGGGTAGAAAAGATTTTCAAACCCAAGGCATAGCATATAGCTTAGATAACGGAGATACTTGGGTTAAGTATGAAGGTAATCCGGTAATTGGCAATGATGGTATAAAAGATTTTAGAGACCCTAAAGTCATGTGGTATGAACCCACTAAAAAATGGGTTATGAGTATTGTGGCCGGTGATCATTTACAACTATGGAATTCTCCTGATTTAAAAAGCTGGGCAAAATTAAGTGAATTCGGAAAAGATAAAGGAGCCCATGGTGGAGTTTGGGAGTGCCCTGATTTATTTCAATTAAAAGTTGAAGGAAGCGATGAAGAGAAATGGGTGTTATTGATAAGTATGAATCCTGGAGCTCCGAATGGCGGAAGCGGTACCCAATATTTTGTTGGAGAATTTGACGGAGAAAAATTCACAACAGATCAAACTGACATTAAATGGCTTGACTATGGGACAGATAATTATGCCGGTGTGACGTATAGCAATGCACCAAATGATGAACTTATTTTTATAGGATGGATGAGTAACTGGACCTATGCGCGAGATACGCCAACAGAAAAGTGGCGTAGTGCGATGACCGTACCCAGAAATTTATCATTGAAAAAGATCGGAAATGATTATAGCCTATTTAATTATCCGATAGAAAATCTCGAATCAATTATTGAAAATAAGAATACTAAAGATATCACAGTAGTTAGTGAAAGTAATGAGCTTATCTCTTTTGAAGAATTAAATCAATCAGAGGTAAAATTTCAAACAAGTGCAAAAAACTTTCAACTAAAATTAAGCAATAGTTCAAAAGATGAACTTGTTCTTACCATGTTTGGAGAAGAACAGCAATTTGTATTAGATCGCACAAATTCAGGAAAGGTTGATTTTCAAGAAGATTTTGCAAGCGTTCAAATGATGCCAGTGAATAAATTACCAGAAGGAAAATATGAAGTTCGTTTATTAATTGACCATTCTTCAGTAGAAGTTTTTATCAATAAAGGTCAGTATGTTATGACGGCTCAACTTTTTCCGAATGAAGCATTTTCAGATCTGACTATCGAAAATATGGGAGAGTCTGTTATTGAGTTGAAAGATTTTGAAATTAGTGCAGTAAAAAGAATATGGTAAAAGCAAGTATTTCATATATTCTTCAGGCATAAAAAAACCGCAACTTTTTAAAGTTGCGGTTTTTCTGGTTTTATACTTTGGTTTTGCTTTAATCAAATGCCCATCCTGTAGAAACTCTAAAAATAAAAGCATAGAGTACCAGAATGAACATGACGAATGTTATCCAAGCAAAAATCTTAAAATATCTTTTCAATAGTAAGTTACCAAGGTTTTTAAAGCCTTCTAAGTAGATTTCTTTAATAAGTAATACTGTTTTCATTATATAAGAATTTTGGGGTTCATACTGTAAATTTCAGGCATACTTTCAGTTAAGAATAAATTTTTTGATGAATTGCTGTTATGTTGGTTTATTAACATTCTAGCTAGACTAAGGGTATACTTTTAATGCTAAAGTGCGATTAAAGATTCAGAACAAGTAAGTAGTTCGTCTGTTGTTTTTGTATTTTAATGGGGTAATAAAAAAGTTAGATATGCTCTTGAGTTCTGTTTTCGAGATTGGGTGTTTCCCCAACGTAATATTTGTCAATACTCGAATTATAAATAATATACAAATAATGCATTTACAAAAGAACATAAACCAAAAAACCCTGCAGAAGCAGGGTTTTGATGGTGGTGCCTCCAGCCCTACTTCGACTGCGCTCAGCACAGGCTTACTTCGGGGGAACCAGGATTTTATTTATTTTCTATTAGAATTTCATTCAATATTTCTTGTTTTGTAATAACCTTTTGAATAAATTTTTTGCTTTTCATTTTTTTGATGAACTTCTCAAGAATGATTGCATCTTGTTTAGAATTGCATTCTTTGGCAAGTATAATTTTCCAGTCAGTAGCCGCTTTTGTATATCCTTTAGTAAAATAATGTGAATTGTGCTGTTGAGTTCTAATTTCGATATTGGGTGTTTCTTCAATGTAATACTTATCGATACTCGAGCTATAGATGATATATAAATAATGCATTTACAAAAGTTTATAAACCAAAAAACCCTGCAGAAGCAGGGTTTTGATGGTGGTGCCTCCAGGAATCGAACCAGGGACACATGGATTTTCAGTCCATTGCTCTACCAACTGAGCTAAGGCACCATTATTTTCAATATTTCATTTTTTTTGTGACCTCCAGCCCCGACACTTCGGGGGAACCAGGGACACTTGAATTTTCAGTCTCCCAACACTTCAGGACTTCTCAACTGAGCTATGCACCATGCCCTAAATGGGGTGCAAATATAATTTCAATTTTAGTTTATACAAACAAAATCAAGAAAAAAGAGAATAGTTTTTTATCAATTTGTAATCTTTGCACTATGAACCTTATAATAGATGCCGGAAATACGCTCATCAAATTAGCAGTTTTTGATAAAAATAAAATTGTTTATGAAGCCACAGCTCCTTATGTGTCAGCGTCTTCAGTAAATAAATCGTTTTCTGATGAAATCAATCATATTTTTAAAGAGAACCAAAATATTAAATATGCCATTATCGCTTCAGTAGGAAATTTTGAAGAAAGTGAGATAGCTTTAGTTTCTAACCATTGCAAAGTTCATGTGCTTGACCAAAATTCAAGAACACCTTTTACCAATGAATATAAATCACCAAAAACCTTAGGGGTAGATCGTATCGCATTGGCAACTGCTGCTTTTTACAAGAACCCAAAGGGTAATTCATTAGTTATTGATGCAGGTACATGTATTACCTATGATTTTCTAGATAAAGAAAGTAGGTATCAAGGCGGTGCGATTTCACCGGGGGTATACATGCGATATAAAGCGCTACATAATCAGACATCGAAACTTCCGCTGTTAGAAAAAGAATATCCTAAAGATTTTATTGGTACTAACACAGATTCAAGTATACACAGTGGTATTATTAACGGTGTTTGTAAAGAAATTGAAGGTATTATCTTGCAATATGAATCTAGATACAAAGATTTAACAGTTATTTTAACAGGTGGAGACGCTCATTTTTTGTCAAAGCGGCTAAAAAATGGCATATTTGCGGATTCCAAATTTCTCTTAATGGGCCTCAACCACCTATTGGAATACAACAAAAATTGAATGATTAAAAAAATTGTTTTTGCCCTTGTATGTCTTGCAACCTTTGGCATGAATGCACAGAATGGCACGGTTAGTCCTTATTCTTTCTTCGGTTTAGGCGATTTGCGAACAGCGACTACCGTTGAAAATCATATGATGGGGGGTATTGGTATGTATACAGATAGCATACATGTCAACCTTCAAAACCCCGCTTCTTTAGGTGGTATGGGTCTTCAAATTGACGAAACATTTGGTATAACTACCTACACAGCTGGGTCATCATACCAAAATATAGATTTGAAAACTGCGAACGAAGCAGAATCATCAAGTGTTACTAATCTTGATTATTTGTCTGTAGCTTTTGCGCTACGCAAAGGTTTAGGTGTTGGTTTTGGTATATTGCCAGTGACTTCTGTTGGCTATAATATAGACTCATTTTCAACAAATGATCAAGGTGCAGATGTAACTAACAATTTTGCTGGTATTGGGGGGCTAAACAAAGTATATGTCTCTTTAGGATACGGAATTACTAAAAATTTGAGAGTTGGGGTGTCTGCCAATTATAATTTTGGAACTTTAGAGAATGCAAGAACTCAAGTTATTGATGGGGTGCAATTGGCAACCTTTGATAATAGAACATCAAGAATAGGGGGTCTAGATTTTAATTATTCATTGAATTACACTCCTAAAATAAGTGAAAATTTGACCTTGTATACCAATGTCAGGATCAATGCCAAAACAGAATTAGAGTCCAGAAATGAGCAGTCTATTGGTTCTCTCGTTGCGGATCCTGATAGTTCAGCATTTGGAATTGAAATAGAAACCATTGACGTTAATCTTGATGCAAATGGTTTAAAAGAAACCATAGTTAATGTGCCTACAAAAACAACTTTTGGGTTAGGTATTGGTGAAGAAAAAAAATGGTTCTTGGGCGGTGAATATTCGAATCAGGCAATGAGTGAGTTTACCAATGTGTTTTTAGACGTAAATAATTTAGAATATGAAGACGCAAGTGTTGTAGCTTTTGGCGGTTTTTTTGTGCCAGATCACAGTTCTTTTAAATATCTGCAACGTATCACATACAGAGCAGGATATAGAATAGAAAAGACGGGTATGATTGTAAATGGTACGCCAATAGATAACTTTGGCATAACTTTTGGAGTTGGATTACCGTTAGGAAGAAGTTACTCAAATGTAAACCTCGGATTTGAAATTGGAAAACGAGGAACAACAGAAGGGTTACTTGTAGAAGAAAACTATTTTAAAATAAACATTGGACTTTCTTTGAATGATCAATGGTTTAGAAAAGCAAAAATCAATTAATAATCAGAATACATTAACCACTTTAAACCAGTATAAAATGAAATTAAAATTCCACACAGCGATTATCCTATTTTTAGGATTCATGATGATTGGTAATGCGCAGGATCAAAATGCGGAATGCATGACTAATCTCTCCATTTTTGCAGAACATGCAAAAGTTAAAAACTATGATGCAGCATATGAACCATGGAAAATGGTTTATGAAACCTGTCCTAAAATTAACTTAGCAGTTTACTCTGTAGGCGAGAAAATTTTAAAAGACAAGTATAAAAAATCTTCAGGTGCTGATAAAGATGGTTTTGCTACTGATTATTTAACCTTATTAGAAAACAGGTTGATTCATTTTCCTGCAAAAACTAAGAAAGCTGACATGATTATTAAAAAAGTCTTGTTTAAGTATGATAACAAGTCGATTTCAAATGATGATGTTTATGCGCAATTGAGCGAAGGTTTTACTACCGATCTTGCAAACTTTAAAAATCCTAAAGCCCTATACTTATATTTCTCTAGTTTGGTTGATTTGCATGGCGAGGGTAAAAATCAATTACAAGAAGTTTTTGATGTATATGATAATGTGACTGAGAAAATAGAAAGTGAGAATATCAAGTTAACTGATATTATCAGCAAATTGTTACCAAAAGAAGAGGCGGGTACGTTAACTTCTAAAGAAAAAAAGCGTTTAAAGTCAGCGACAACCAATTCAAAGTCATACGGTAAAATTGCCGGTAGTATTGATTCAAAATTAGGTAAGTTAGCTGATTGTACAAACTTGATACCCTTGTATCAGAAAAATTTTGAAGGCAAGAAAAATGATATAACTTGGGTAAAAAGAGCAGTAAGTAGAATGTTTAGTAAAGAATGTACTGATGACCCTTTATTTAGACAAATGGTTGAGGTTCAGGCTAATTTAGACCCTTCGGCTGACGTTTATGTGTATTTAGGTACATTAGAACAAAAAGCTGGTAATACAAGTGCTGCAGTAGCTAATTTTGATAAGGCTCTAGGTCTTGAAACTGACGGAAGAAAAAAATCAAACATAGCCTATAAAGTTGCTACTATTTATAGAAGAGGTAGCAAGTCAACGGCTAGAAAGTATGCTCAAAAGGCAATTGATGCGAACCCATCAAATGGTAAGGCGTATTTATTAATTGCTAGTTTATATGCATCAAGTGCTAACAATTGTGGTACCACTACTTTTGATAAATTGGCGATGTACTGGAAAGCAGCTGAAATGGCTCGCAAGGCATCTCGTGTAGACCCTTCATTAAGTTCTAGAGCAGGTAAATCAGTAAAAAGTTATATGGCTAAGGCACCAACAAAGTCAATGATTTTTGAAAAAAACATGGCTGGTAAAACAGTAAATTTTAATTGTTGGGTAGGCGGTAGCATAAAAGTGCCAAGTTTGTAAATGAAAAATAATTTCAAGTATATGAAAAGCATTGTGATGGTTAGCATCACAATGCTTTTTTTGTCTTGTACTGACACCTATAGACGTGTTGGTGATGAGGCGCAAAAGAAAGTTTTTCCCATAGGTGTGGGCGAAAATTTTGTTTTGACGTATACTGAAGCGAATGCAATAATAAATACTGAAGACTCTGGTTCATCAAGAGTAATTTCAATTTTGTCGAGCCCTAAAAATGAAGATTTTACCAATCTTAGTTTTCCGCATCAAAAATTTCCTGAAGGTTTGGTAGTTGATTTTTTTGATGATAAAAATCAAAAAAGTAAAATAACCGCTGACTATGGTATTATTTATTCTGAAACGAATTTAATAGATTTACGTGGTAATGTAGTTATTGAAAGCCACGATGGCAAAAAACTAGAAGCCCCTCAATTGTATTATGATCAGGCAAATGAATGGATTTTTACACAAGAAAAATTTAAATACACCAACCCAGAAGAAGGTACAATTATGGACGGAGAAGGCATGGATTTTAATAAAAACCTAAGTTACTTACACGCTAATAAAACCTATGGCCTAATGCTAATAAAAGAAAGTAGTAATGAATAAATATTTAAAATTTACCGTTTATATTAATCTAATCGTAGCTGTTTTATCAGCCTTCATGGCTTTTAATCTTTGGGGTGTTGATCGTTCACGTGCCTATATATTTATTTTCTTAACCGTAATTACCACTTTCATGTTTTTCTTTAGAAAACATTATCTCAATAAATTTGAAAAGCGAAAACGCGATAATAAAGAATAACATTGGATCTATCAATACTCATCATTCTACTATCATTGTTTTTTTCTGCATTCTTTTCAGGAATGGAGATTGCCTTTGTTTCTGCCAACAAAATACATATTGAAATTGAGAAAAAACAAGTCGGATTTCTCGCCAAAATATTAGCACGTCTTACTAAAAAACCTTCCAAATTTATTGCTACCATGTTAATTGGCAATAATATTTCATTGGTTGTTTACGGTCTTTTTATGGGTGAAGTTTTAATGAATTGGTTTCAACAATGGTTACCAAAAAGCAGTGGGTTTTTGAATTTGCTCTTAACTGACTTTAGTCTCTTTTCAAAAACCGTCATTTCAACCTTGATCATATTAATCACTGCTGAGTTTTTGCCAAAAGTGTTATCTCAAATATATTCAAACACCTTATTGAAAATTTTAGCCTTACCCGCGTACATATTTTACGTGCTTTTTTCGCCAATTTCTTGGTTTATAATGAATATATCAGACTTCATATTGAGAACTTTTTTTAAAACTGACGGCGATGAGGTACAATTGGCTTTTAGTAAAATTGAATTAGGTGATTACATTACAGAACAAATGGAAACGGTTGAAGAAAAAGATGAGGTTGATTCTGAGATTCTAATCTTTCAAAATGCGCTTGACTTTACGGCTGTTAAGGCTCGCGAAGTTATGGTACCCCGAACTGAAATTGCGGCGGTAGAATTACATGAGACTCCTAAAATTGTAGCAAAATTATTTACAGAAACTGGGTATTCTAAAATATTGATTTTCAAAGATACCGTTGATAATATCATTGGGTATGTGCACTCATATGAAATGTTTAAAAAGCCAAAATCAATTAAGAGTATTCTCAGACCCGTGGAGTTTGTACCAGAAACCATGTTGATACATGATATTTTAAAGGTATTGACTAAAAAACGAAAGAGCATAGCCGTAGTTTTAGATGAATACGGGGGTACCTCAGGTATTATGACTGTTGAAGATATTGTTGAAGAACTCTTTGGCGAAATTGAAGATGAGCATGATACTACTGATTTAATAGAAGAATTAATAGACGAGCATACGTATAAGTTCTCAGCACGATTAGAGGTTGATTATTTAAATGAAAACTATAAATTAGAGCTACCTGAAGATGATGAATATGAAACCTTAGGAGGTTTAATAGTTAGTAAAACAGGAGCCTTACCCGAACAAAATTCTGAAATAGAAATAGAAAATTTTAAATTTGTAATTCTTGAATCATCGAATACCAAGATTGATTTGGTTACACTGCAAGTGAATAACAAAGATTAGTACCCTAGACAGACTACAACTTTATCATTATTCTTAAGGTAAAGACCTCTTTATTATTCGAAAAGAAAGTGGTAATTTTGCCCACTTATTCAAAACATCTTTTATAATGGCAATTTTAGAGAATATTCGAAAGCGAACCACAATTTTAATTTTAATAATTGGTCTTGCTCTTTTTGCATTTGTAGCATCTGGTATTTTTACTGCTGATTTTTTTACGTCAGGAGTTAAAGTAGGGTCTTCAGTGGCAGAAGTAAATGGTAAAGAATTATCAATTGATGATTTTAGGCAAAAACTTGAAATTGCCACAAACAATTCAGGCCCAACAGCATCATCGTTACAATTAGTTAATCAAGTTTATGACCAAGAAATCCGTAACGCCATATTAGAGGAACAATTTGAAACACTTGGTGTTGTTATCGAACAAGACCAGATTATCAATTATTTGAAAAACACAGGTTACGCTCAAAACCCTCAATTTCAAGATGCGAATGGTATTTTTGATGAAAACATTTTTAAGAGCGCAGTAGCTGATTGGAAAGCTGAAGAAAATCAATTCTTATATAATAATTGGCTGCGAACAGAAAAAGAGATTATTAAACTCGCGAAAGAGCAAACCTACTTTAATTTAATAAAGGCTGGTGTTGGTGCAACTTTAAATGAAGGCCAGTTAGACTATAAGCTTGCAACAGATAAAGTAAACTTTCAATATGTTCGAGTACCGTACTCTTCAATTGTTGACAGTACAATTACGGTTAGTAAGAGCGAGATTGCTTCTTATATTGAAAAAAACAAAGAAGATTATCAGCAAGAAAAATCAAGAGATGTTCAATTTGTGCTTTTTGAAGAAAAACCATCTGAAAAAGATGATGCTGCTGTAAAAAATAGAATTCTAAAAATGATTAATGACCAAGAAGTTTCAGACACAAATGAGATTGAACTTGGTCTAAAAAATACAACTGACTTAGCGACTTTTTTAGATATTAAATCTGATACTAAATTTGACACTGTTTATAGATCTAAAAAAGAAATATCAGCGATTTTTGCTGATAGTTTATTTAATTTACCAGTGGGTGCCTTATACGGGCCTTATAAAGATGGTAACTTCTACAAAGTTGCTAAAATGAATGGTAAAAAAAGAAACGGAGAAGTTAAAGCAAGTCATATTTTAATTAGATATGTGGGGTCTCAAACTGCTGATGACACAGTAATCAGAACAAAAGAAGAGGCGAAAGAGGAAGCGAATAGGTTGTTAAGAGAAGCTAAGAAATCAGGAACCGTTTTTGCTGATTTAGCTCGAGATAATTCTGAAGGGCCTTCAGCACCAAATGGTGGCGATCTTGGATTCTTTCAAGAAGGTAGAATGGTACCAGCATTCAATGACTTTTCTTTTGATAACCCTAAAGGTGCTTTAGGTGTTGTTGAAACTGATTTTGGTTTTCATGTAATCAAAATTGATGATAAAGCTGATTTGGTTCAAATTGGTTATTTGTCATTAGAGGTTGCGCCATCTGAAGAAACTTCAAATCAATTATTTACTGATGTAACTAAATTTGAAATGGCTTCAACTGAAGGCGGAAAAATATTCACTGACCTTGCTAAAGAAAGTAACTATTTGGTTAGACCTGTAAATAAGATAAAAGCTTTAGATGAAAATCTTCCAGGACTTACCAATCAACGTTCTATTGTGAAATGGGCATTTAATGAAGAAACAGAAATAGGAGACATCAAAAGATTTAACGTCAATGACGGATATGCAGTTGTTCAATTGACAGCAGCATTTAAAGAAGGTTTGATGTCAGTGGCAGATGCCACAGCAACTGTGCTTCCAAAAATCAGAAAAGAAAGAAAAGCGTCTCAAATAATGAGTTTACACAAAGGCAAGACAATTGAGGCATTATCTTCTGATGCTAGTCAAGCAATGTCAAATGCAAATTCATTAACGGTAAAATCTCCAACAATTCCGGGGTCAGGTAGTGAACCATTGGTTGTAGGTACAGCAATGGCTATGGCTGAAGGTGAAACTTCAGGCTTGATTGAAGGTAATACAGGTGTTTTTATGATTAAGGTAATATCAAAGGAGTTGGCACCTGATGTAGAGAATTATAGTACCTATGCAAACACTCTAAAGAACACTGCTGCAAGCAAAGTAAATACGGCAGTATATAATGCTTTAAAAGAAGCTTCTGAAATTGAAGATAAAAGAGAAACGTTTTACTAAAAAACGCTCATTCTTAAAAACTAATTCCGGAAGATTTTTTCTTTCGGAATTTTTTTTACAACACCATTTGCGAATAGGGTACAATTGTAGAATAGCCTTTTGCCTTGAAGTAATCAGGTGCTTCATTGCCCGTAGCCAATACAAAATCGCCGCCCCAAGCCCCGAGGCTTTTTATCTTTCCGGTATAGTCTGAAAATAATCTTTCTTGAACGGTTATGATGCCCAAGACTTTTTCCATTTCAGCTTCATGTTGCCCTATGAGCTTCTCAAATTGAATCAATTCAGTGCATTGAATCATTTGCCTGCTTATTTCTGAAAAAGTTTCTAATAAGGCCTTATTAGTTGTTTTTCTTTTTTTGTACGCCTGAATGGCTTCTCTACTATTCATTTTTTGATTGAGATGCACAAAATAAAGCTGTTCTTTGAAAGGCGGGTCAAAGACTACTTTATGAACAGTAGGGTTTTGATTTAATACCTGATAGGTTATAGGTGTGTCATTTTGCGCACAAGCAATATCATATCCGCTACCTTGAAAAGAATTCCATAATACCTGAAAGGCATCCACTTTTGCCCATTGCGCAATATTATTAATGAGGGTTGATGAAGACCCTAGGCCCCAATCACGAGCGAATTCTAGTTTTGTCTCAACAGTACATCCTTTTACATCCTTTAAAAAATAAGGATTCATGTCTTGAGCGGCTTTCAAAATTTTTACTAAGGTTGTTGAAGTTTCAGTATCTGAAGATGATTTCAATTCATTGAGCTGCATATCATAGATACCCTCAAACCAAACCTTATTTTTTTCATCAAAACTTTTCCAGATAAGTTGTTCTTTAGAATGTTCTGAAACCTTTAAAGTTTGTCCAAATTTTGTCGGAATCGCCAAACTAACGGCACCATCTAAAATGACGTATTCGCCACTAATCAAAAGTTTTCCGTTGCTATGAAATTCTTTAGACATTAGTTGTTTTTTAAAGACTCAAATTGTGCAACAACGTCGCTGTGCGTGACTTTATTTTCTTTGAAGTGATTGACAATGATTTTCTTTTCGTTTTCATTAGCACCCAGCTGATTGAGAATGTTCATAAGGTGCATTTTCATGTGTCCCTCTTGTATTCCGGTGGTTACCAAAGAACTGACAGCGGCAAAGTTCTGAGCTAAACCAGCTACTGCAACAATTTGCATTAATTCTTCAGCAGACGGTTTTTGTAAAATTTCTAAAGCGAGTTTTACCAAGGGGTGTAATCTTGTTAAACCACCAACCGTACCTAAAGCTAAGGGTACTTCTATCCAAAATTTAAAAATTCCGTTTTCTATAGTGGCGTGGGTAAGGCTCTTGTATAATCCGTCTTTAGCGGCATGTGCATGCACGCCAGCTTCAATGGCCCTAAAATCATTACCTGTGGCAATTACAACGGCATCTATGCCATTCATTATGCCCTTATTGTGGGTTACTGCCCTGTGAGGTTCAATTTTGGCAATAGTTATTGCACGAACCATTTTTTCAGCAAATTGTTGGGCTGTAATTGCACCTTTAATTTCTAACTGTTCAATTGGGCAAGAAACTTCAGCACGTACCAAACAGTTAGGTACATAGTTGCTCAAGATGCTCATCACTATTTCTATTTCTTTTTCTTCATGTGTAAAACCATCATAGTTTTGCGCTTCTTCTTTAAAGGTTGTTGCAAATTGCTCTAAACAAGAGTTAATGAAATTCGCACCCATAGCATCTTTGGTTTCAAAGGTGCAATGCAGCTGATAATAGTTTGCTAAATCTTGTGTTTTGTCTCTTAATTCAATGTTTGAAACCCCGCCGCCGCGCTTTTCCATATTACGGGTAAGGTGTTTCGCCTCTTCAAGTAATGTGGGTTTTATTTTTTCAAAAAAGGTGTTCAGTTTTTCAACAGGGCCTGTGTACATAAAATGGACTTGCCCAATTTTTTCAGTACCTAATATCGTTGTTTTAAAGCCACCTCGTTTCAACCAAAATTTAGCCGCCTTACTCGCTGCAGCAACCACAGAACTTTCTTCAATGGCCATTGGTATGGCATATAAATTATCATTGATTAAAAAGTTAGGGGCAATGCCCAAAGGCAAGAAAAAATTAGAGAGGGTATTTTCAATAAACTCATCGTGTAGTTTCTGAAGTTTTTCATCTTCATGCCAATACTGTTCAAGTAGTTTTATAGCAGCTTCTGGATCAGCAGTATAATTGTTGGCTATCAGTTTGATCTTGTCAATTTTCGTCAATTTCGAAAAGCCTTCAATGGGTTTCATCATGGGGATAATGCTTTAGGTAAAGATACATATAAACGCCATAAAGCATTGCTTGACTTTAACGCGATACATCAATCCATTTTTTTTAAAAGAATCGAGGTTATTCGTATAATATTCACTAAACTTACAAGGTTAATTATTTTTTTAAAAGCATGAGAAATTCCTATTTATTATTGATTTTGACTTTTCTGTTTGTAACTGCGGGTCAGGCACAACAAAAAGATGTTACTGTTGAAGAAATTTACCAAGGCAAATTCAGAACTGAAGGCCTTGATGCCCTTCGATCTATGAAAAATGGTAAAGAGTATACGGTGCTCAATAGACTTAGAGGTCGAGGCATCAATAGAATTGATAAATATGATTATCAAACCCTTGAACAAACAGCCACTTTATTTTCTTCGGCTGATTTTGAAGAATTAAATAGTTTTTCATCATATGAATTCAGTGATGATGAATCTAAAATACTTTTAGCTACTGAGGTAAGCCCAATATTCAGACATTCATTTTTGGCCATTTATTATGTTTATGATATTGCTTCTAAGACATTGATAAAAATATCAGACCAAAAAATTCAAGAACCCAAGTTTTCACCAAACAATACTGAGATAGCGTTTGCAAAAGATAATAACCTGCATCTTTTTTCTATTGAAACAAATCAAACCAAGCAGATTACCAAAGATGGTCAAAAGAACAAAATAATTAATGGGATTACAGATTGGGTATATGAAGAAGAATTTGCTTTTGTAAGAGCCTATGAGTGGAACTCAGACGGAACAAAAATTGGCTTTTTGCGTTTTGATGAAACCAATGTTCCTGAATTTTCTATGGATGTGTACGGAAGTGCTTTATACCAAACCCAAGAGGTTTTTAAATACCCAAAGGCCGGCGAAGAGAACGCCAAAGTTTCATTACATATATACGATGCTAAAACTTCAGAAATAGACAGAATAGATTTAGGAAACGCTTATTACATTCCGCGAATAAAATGGATGAATAACCCCAAGCATTTAAGTGTTCAAACCATTAACAGGCATCAAAACCACTTGACTTTACATGAAGTAGATGCCACGAATAATACAGTTCGTGTATTATTAGAAGAAAAAGACACGGCCTATGTTGATATTACTGACAACCTCACTTTTTTGGCCGATGATAGTTTTATATGGTCTAGTGAGCAAGATGGTTTTAATCACATATATATGTATAGTGCTGATGGGCCTTTAATGAATCAAATAACAAAAGGCGATTGGGAAGTAACAAATTATTACGGTTACGATCAAAATGAAGATCGCATTTATTATCAATCAACTGAAAATGGATCGATCAATCGAGGCGTTTATAGCGTTGATAGTAGTGGGGGCGATAAAAAGAAATTAGCCGTTCAGGTAGGTACAAATAATGCAGATTTCAGCGCAGACTTTACCTATTTCATCAATACTTTTTCAAGTGCAACAACACCACCAATTTATACCTTGCATACAGCTTTAACAGGTAAAAAGGTTAAAAACATTAAAGACAATTCAGGTCTTTTGGGGCAGCTTAGTCAATACAAGATTGCCACTAAAGAATTTTCTACTATTAGCGTAAATGGCAATGATTTGAATATGTATATGATAAAGCCAAATGATTTTGATGCTTCAAAAAAGTATCCGCTTTTAATGTATCAATACAGTGGCCCTGGATCTCAAAATGTTTCTAATAAATGGAACTCAGCCAATGACTATTGGCATCAAATGTTAGTTTCGCAAGGATATGTAGTTGCTTGTGTTGATGGTAGAGGTACCGGTTTTAAAGGGCGCGAATTCAAAAAAGTCACCTATTTGAATTTGGTAAAATTTGAAACTGAAGATCAAATTCAAGCGGCAAAACAATTAAGTGAACTGCCTTATATTGATGAAAACCGCACCGGAATTTGGGGTTGGAGCTATGGCGGTCACATGGCTACTAATTGCCTGTTGAAAGGCAATGATGTTTTTGAAACGGCAATTGCCGTTGCACCTGTAACTTCTTGGCGTTTTTATGATACTATTTATACAGAGCGTTTTATGAGAACTCCAGCTGAAAACCCTGGGGGTTATGATGACAATTCACCATTCAATTACCCAGAACTTTTAAAAGGCAACTATCTTTTAGTTCATGGTTCAGGTGATGATAATGTTCATGTTCAACATTCAATGCGAATGATTGAAGCCTTGATACAAGCTGATAAACAATTTGAATGGGCTATTTACCCTGATAAAAATCACGGTATTTATGGTGGCAACACACGTATTCACCTGTTCAACAAAATGACTGATTTCATTAAGAATAAATTATAATTAAAATTAAGACCTTCTATGACCGATACCAATAATCTTTCAGACCAAAAACAGATTCTAGGGCACCCTCAGGGATTATTTTACTTGTTCTTTGCCGAATTATGGGAACGTTTCAGTTTCTATGGTATGCGGGCTTTGTTGACCTTATACATGGTCGACGTTATTTTTTCTGCTTTAGCAGAAAGGGATTATGCGACAGCTGCGGTTTACGCTTCTTACGGATCGCTCGTTTATGCATCAACTGTAATTGGAGGTAAACTTTCAGACCAGATTTTAGGCATGAGAAATTCTATTTTTTTAGGAGGAATCTTAATGGCGATTGGTCACTTTGTTTTAGCAATCGAAAATGATATGGCTTTTTTCTTGGCCTTGTCTCTGATAATTGTTGGCAACGGGTTTTTTAAGCCTAACATTTCAACTTTTGTCGGAACATTATATGAGAAGGGTGACCCAAAGAAAGATTCAGGATTTACCATTTTTTATATGGGAATCAATATTGGTGGCTGGGTTGCCCCACTATTATGTGGTTGGTTAGCCGCTGAATACGGTTGGCATTATGGTTTTGGTCTTGCAGGTATTGGAATGTTAACAGGATTGATTGTTTTTTGGAAAGGGATTCAAAAGAATGTGTTTGGTAATAGAGGACTTCCGCCTACAGAGGAGGTAATGAATAAAAAAGTGTTGGGAATCAAACAAGGCGTATTGATACCTATATTGGCAGTACTTTCAGCACCGTTAATTGCAATTTTATTGTCATCTTATAAATCTATTGCTACTGATGGGTTTTTTGCTGACCAAAATATTGTCAATATAATTTTCAAAGGTATAGGCGTCGCCGTTCTAGTTTATCTAGCTTATGAAATGTATAAAGCTACTTTAGATGAACGTAAAAAGCTTTTTGTAGCCGTACTAATTACTTTTTTCATGACTATCTTTTGGGGTTTTCATGAGCTTTCAGGTAGTGTTATTACCTTATTTGCAGCTAGAAATGTTGACTTAGATGGCATTATGAGTGCAGCTCAAACGAACTCTTTGAACTCTATGTGGATAATAATATTAGCCATTCCAATTTCAATGATGTGGACCTGGTTAAGTAAGAGAAATAAAAATCCTAGAACACCATATAAATTTGGTTTAGGCCTGCTATTCGCTGGTATAAGTTTTTATGTTCTTGCAATAAGCGGAGCGAGTGCAAGTGAAAATGGTTTAGTGCCTTTTGCGTATTTATTACTCATGTATTTTTTACTTTCAGTAGGCGAGCTTTTTATGTCTCCTGTTGGTCTTTCAAAGATTACTGATCTTTCTCCAAAGCGTATTGTTGCCTTTATGATGGGCGTTTGGTTTTTATCATCTGCTTTTGCTTTTCAAATTGTCGGGTTTATCGGTAAGCAATTGGCTATAGAAAGTACAGATAAAAATATTGGAGGCATGGATACCTTAACAGTATATACTGATGGCTTTATGCTAATCGCTAAATATTCTCTGATTGCTGGTATAGTTGTTCTTCTTGCCTCGCCATTCATTAAAAAATTAATGGGCAAGATTCACTAATCTCATTCTTCAAAATAATACGCTCCCTTTTCGCCTGTATAGTGAAAAGGGAGTTTTTTTTGCAAACAACTTTTTTGCCAGCGTTCAATATAGTTTTTGAAATTACTACCATCAGCTATTATTTTCTTCGGATGCAAAGAATCAAGCACACGATCTAAGTTTAGTTTGGGCGATTGCGTAAGAATTAAAAAGTCGATATTTTGCTCTTTAGGAAGTATACCTGAACGATCAATAATAAAGATTTTTTTATCGCCCCAAGTATAACTATTCTGCAAACTATCAAACCCTATTTCTTTGATTCTTTCAGCAACTTGATAGTTAGCTACCAAGCGTTTTGTAGTCTTTTCATTGGTGGCAATTACCCTTAGTTGTTCTCCTTTTTTCTCAAGTAAAATGGTGTTCTTTATTTGATGGATCACTGTTAACGACTTTTTTTGATTCGAATTAAGTGTGCTACCCATGGTATATAACTGTAAAATCAAAACAGAAGATAAAAAGAAAATAACGCGCTTAAATTTAAGTTCAACTATTACTATCAAAAAACTGATAATAACCGCATAACTAAGTAGCAACTGAACTGAATCAAAAGCGATGTTTTTAAAAAGAAAAGCTTCTTGTTGTGCGACCCAAGCAATACTAGTATTCATCAATTGAATCAGTTTCGCATAGGCGATAATCAAAAACTCTGGTAAAGCGTTTAGCATAGCTAAACAAATCACTAAAATTCCGCCGCCAAGCAGCACCCCTAAAAACGGAACTATGACAAGATTTGAGATAAAAAATAATCCCGGAAACTGATGAAAATAAAAGAGACTAATAGGTAAAACGCCCAATTGTGCAGCGACACTTACTGAAAATAGTTGCCAAATTTTTCGAATAATGAGTTGTTTTGGTAACCATAATTTTTGCAACATTGGGTAGATCCAAACTATGGCAATAACGGCTGCATAACTCATTTGAAATCCGGCTTGAAAGAGAAGCATGGGGTTAATCAATAGCAATATAAAAAACATTGAAAGTGCTAGAATATTAAACGTATTACTTGGGCGGTTTAGATAAAGAGCATACGCCACAAATGAAAACATGGTTACCGCACGAACAACTGATGAAGAAAATCCTGCTAAAAGTGCAAAGCCCCAAAGAATTAAAACAATAAGAGCCAGTTTTAGTTCTTTGCCTTTTGGTAAAAACTCAAGGGGTCTAAGTAAAAATTGAAGTACTATGAGTATAATGCCAATATGAAGTCCTGATACAGCAAGAATATGCACAGCGCCAGCATTTTTATAATTGTTGTACGTGTCTTCTGAAATATCATTTCGTTGCCCAAGAAGTAAGGCTTGAACAATAGGTAATTCTTCTTTCGGAAAATTTGCTTCCCGTAGTTTTGAAATGATTTTGGTTCTCAATGATGAAGCAATGCCATAGACCGTAGGAGAATGGAATTTTGAAAGCGAATAACTGTTTTTATTGATACGGAGTTGATGGTAAATACCTTGTCCTTCCATATAACTTTTAAAGTCAAATTGATGCGGATTTAAAGGGGCTTTTAATTCATTTAATTGGCCATGAGCATTCAATGCATAATCTACCTTGAACAAGGTGTGTAAAGAATCATTAGGAATGCTCAATAAAATTTTACCCGAAGTGGTTTTGCCATTTAGTTTTTGAACGCTTGCAATATATTGATGCGCATAGGAGGTTGATTTTAGTACCTCTTGAATTTTAAAAGTATAGCTGTTGCGTTTTTGGTTTTCAAAGTGTGAATAATGGTTTTTCCAATTTTTAGGTTGCCACAGACTGACGGCTAAAATGCCAATACAAACTGTAGTTAATACGGCACAACTACCAAAATAAACTGACGTTCTAGAAGTACGCTTATAAAACAAAAGGGCAAGTATGAGTAGTGCTAAAACAGTTAAAAGTGAAGCGTAAAGAATAGATAAATTAAAGTATTTTCCTGTTAAAATTCCAAGAATTATAAAAAGGGTCAGTTTAATGGGTATGAACTTGAGCAAGTTCATATTAAAGTACTCTAGTTGCTTTTACAAAAGCTGAATTCCAATATCCTTCACGTAATGAAGAAACAATAACACCTCTAGAAGATGAAGCGTGTATAAATTTTATTTCATCGCCTTCAATGGCAACCACCATACCCACATGATTTATTTTACGACCACGCTTGGTTTTAAAAAAAATAAGATCTCCTTTTTCAACATTCTTCAGTTTTACCTTACGGCCTTTTTCAGCCATATCAAGAGAAACTCTAGGTAATTGAACATTGTGCTCAGAAAATGACACATAAAGTAGGCCAGAGCAATCCATGCCTTTTTTAGTAGTTCCTCCCCATTTGTAACGTGTGCCAGAAAAGGTAAGTGCGGTATTGATAATTTTATCAGCCTTAGTTACCGCATAATTCGTTGTTTTTCTTTTTTTAACCCTGGTTTCAGTTGATGTTGTTTCAGGATCTGAAGCGGCAACACTCACTTTACGCCTTCTTCTTTTGCGCTCACGTGGTTCAGTACTGGTCTTTTCTTCTGAAGCTTTAACACTGACTTTTCGAGTAGCTTCAAAATCTTTATTTGAACTATAGGTAGTCTTCTTTTTAACGCCACAACTGGCTATTAATAAAAGTGATAGAAGTAAGACTAATTTTTGCATGGCTTGATAGCAATTGGGTTGCATCCTTGGTACTCAAAATTAGTTAAATATTTTAAAAGTATTGATTTCGGGTTAAAAACTAATAAATCACTATAAAATTTTTCTTATCTTTTTTGTGGATTTATTTCGCTCCCCTTTTATCCATTTTAATCATCAACAACTAATTTTTTAGAAGCCTTATGGAATATTATCGTATTAAATATTTTAAAGATAAATCTACAACAGATCGCTGTGTTAAATTATTAAAAGACTTAAGGAGCGGACTCGATCGACAAATACCAAAGCGACGATTGAATGAATCACTCATTTTTGGAACTTGGAATATTCGTGAGTTTGATGGTAACAACAAAAAATTTGGACCAAGAAAAGAGGATGATTTTTTCTATATCGCCGAAATAATCTCACGTTTTGATTTATTAGCACTACAAGAAATCAATGATGATTTGAAACCACTTAAAAAAGTAGTCGACATTTTAGGAGACCACTATAAATATATTGTTACTGATGTTGCGGCTTGGAAAGCTGGGGGTAATAAAGAACGATTAGGTTTTATTTATGATACCCGAACCGTTAATTTTAATGGGCTTGCTGGTGAACTTGTATTACCCCAAGATATGCTTATTAGAAATAATGATGGTCTGGTTGAACGGCAGTTTGCGCGAACACCATTTAAATGTTCATTTCAGGCTGGTTGGTTTAAGTTTAAGGTTACCACTGTACATATTTATTATGGTAAAGAGAGTGAGACAAGTAATCAATTTAAAAGAAGGGTTGATGAAATTGATAAGGTAGCCAAATTGATAAGTAAAAATGCCGAGAAGGAAGGTAAGCGGAATGGAAATCAAAAATGGCATAACCCGTATAATTATTTTATTGTTGGCGATTTCAACATTGTTGATGAAAATAATGAAACCTATGACGCATTGGCTAAATATGGTTTTAACACAATTAAAAATCGCAAAGGTTCGAATAAAGATAGAACTAAGTTCTATGACCAAATTTCATACTATAAAACTTCAGATTTATGTTTTGATTTAAAAGACTCTACTAAATCGACCAAAAGGGATCAAAATAATTGGGATCGAACGTTCAATTTTTTCAATTATATCTATACTGATGAACAGTTTAAATATTTTGAAAAAGATATCTTGGCCTACACAAAAAAGAACAAGGCGAGTTTTAAAAATGAAAACGAAAAGCTCAATGAGAAAATTAATGAAATTAAAACTAAACTTGCTGTAGCTGATTTAAGCGCATCAAAAGCAAAAAAATTAAAAGGGCAATTAGAAAATGCCAAAAAGAAAATGCGGTATAATGAAGATTTAATTGCAGGAAAAAAGAAAGCACTTAAAATATTTTATAATAAATCACCTTGGTGCACTTTTCAGGTTAGTGATCATTTACCGCTTTGGGTTGAAATAGATATTGACAAAAGCGCAGAGTACCTCGACACTTCATTTTAAAAATTGCTATTGAAAATAGTCCATCAGGATTAACTTTTTCAGAGAGTGTTTTGTTTTATATTGTTATTAGCTTACTTCATGAAGCGTTTCATTACGGGGAGTTTAATTACAATGAAGATTATTATGACATAGTAGAAGAAGGTTAATTGTTCGAGGAAGACCTATATGGGCAAACGGTATGGAGAGAGAATGCGGAATTTATTCTAAATAATAATTAAATGAGATTTTTAATATTAATTTGCTGTTTTATTCATTTTAGTTGTTTTGAAAAAAAGGGTATTAATGATACTATTGATATAACAAATACGGCAAATCAAAATCTAAATGAATGTGATATTGAACAAAAAGCAGTAACAAAGCTTTTATTTGGCGACCAATACCTTGACACTAAAACAAAAGTTTTAGTAAGTGGCTCAAGATGCAAAAAGATTATTAGTAATTTTCTAATCAACGAAAATAAGATAAATATAGAATTTACTGATAATATGGTTAATCCTGAAAAATCAGTGGTTATTCTTAATTCTGAAATTACAAACAAAAAAGTAAACCTAACTCTATCACTTAACCATCCAAATAATATCCTTGAGGGAGAATTCATTTTGCAGAATGATTCTCTTAAATTGATTTTCAAAGAAAACTACTTTATAAAAAAGAAATGATTTTATATAGAATTGCAGGACTCATAAAAGTGGTTACAAATTATTTAAAGAATGAACTATTTCTTTTAAACAATATCTCCCTGAAATTGTTGTGAAAGAATTAGGAGTTAAAAAAGGTAAGTTTGTTGATGGGCGATTTGATAGAAATTACCCAAACATAGTCAATATCGACGTAGATTTAGTAGATGCTCTTGAAAATAGTCCATCAGGATCAACTTTCTCCGAGAGTGTTTTGTTTTATATTGGTGTTACCTTACTTCATGAAGCGGTTCACTACGGTGACTTTAATTATAATGAAGATTATTATAATATTGAGGAAGAAGGTTATTTGTTCGAAGAGGCAGCATATGGTGGAATGGTTAATATTGACAATGAAGGAAACATAACAATCACAAAAAAATAAATTAGATGCGATTTGGAGTATTGATTCTATTGGTTTTATTTCTTTCTTGCGTTGAAAAGGATGAAAAGGCAGCTAAGGTAAAAAAGTCAGAAAAAAAAAGTGTTGATGATTTTTCGAATAACACTAATTTTTACGATTTGATTTATTTGGATATTTTGGAAAGACAAGAACCACGTGCCTTTGTAACAAATTTAGATTCTTTAGATATTCTTGATACGGAGTGGAGTTACGTAAAGAATGCAATCTTAGAATTGAAATGCAAAGAATGGAAAAATGAGATTGTTAATAAAGAAATTAAACTTAGTGATTCTTTGGTAAGAAAATATAACTTAACTAGTAGTCGCCAGCAATCTAAACATTCTTTATCATATCCTATTCAGTTTTGTAAAGATAGCGTTGTGGTTTTTTTAAACACGTTATATGAGCCAAAGGGAGGCAAACTATTTTCGATAATTTTTGAGAAGAACAAAAATGATAATTGGACCTTAAAGGAAACAAGGCATGGGATAAGTTTTAGGTAAAATACTCAATCTATATTTTATATTTACAATGCTTTTTCATCATTGATATAGTTGAATTAGAAATTACTTATCTAATATATCGCCTTGACCTTTTTGTTTTTGCGTGATATAATCATTAACCATATCTTCTAAAACATTTAGAGGTACAGCACCGTTTACGAGCACTACATCATGAAATTCGCGAACATCAAACTCATCGCCGAGTGCATCAGTAGCCATTTTTCTAAGTTCTAAAATCTTGTTCATACCCACTTTATAAGCGGTAGCTTGTGATGGCATTACAATGTGTCTCTCAACCATTTTTACCGCATCACTTTCTGCATTTGGTGTATTATCAGCATAGTATTTGATACCCTCTTCGCGTGTCCATTTTTTTGCATGAATACCCGTGTCTACCACCAAGCGACAAGCTCTCCAAAGCTCCATTGCTAAACGACCAAAATCAGAATAAGGGTCACTGTAAAAGCCCATTTCTTTAGGAATATATTCAGTGTATAATCCCCAGCCTTCAGTATAGGCCGTATAGCCACCCATTTTTCGAAACATAGGAATGTTTTCTAATTCTTGTGACATGGCTCTTTCCATATGATGCCCGGGTATTCCTTCATGATACGCTAGGGCTTCCATTTGATATTTAGGCATCGCCATGATATCATACATATTGGCATAATAGGTGCCCGGTCTAGAACCATCTATTGCAGGGGGTTGATAAAATGCTTTGCCTGCTGATTTTTCACGAAAAGATTCCACAGCTTTTACAATCATATCAGCTTTAGGTTTTCTCAAAAAGAGCTCATCAAGTCTTGTCTTCATACTATCAATCATTCGCGTGGCTTCGGTCATATAATCTTCTCGGCCTTGTTTGGTATCCGGGTAATAAAACTGCTTGTCTTCTTTCATGAATTTGAAGAAATCTTGAAGCGTACCTTCAAATTTCACCTGTTCTTTAATTGCATTCATTTCGGCATGAATACGCTTAACTTCTGAAAGTCCTAGTTCATGAATTTCATCAGAAGTCATATCAGTAGTGGTGGTGCGAGCTAAGGCATTGTTAAAATAATCGCCACCATCAGGAAATTTCCAAGCACCATGATCTGCAGTTGCTCTTGTTGCTTGGTCTTCAAGAAATGAAATTAATTTAGTGTATGCCGGTTTTACAGCTGATAACATAGCGGTTTTTGCATTGTCAATCAATGCCGATTTTTCTTCTGAACTGAGTTCGATTTTATCAAGTTTTGATGAGAAATCAGTTAATAAGGTGCTTTTTTTAGCAGAATTATCGAAAGGTTGACCTGCCAAAATATTCTTTGATGATTCAATGGCTCTTGGAAAAACAAATTTTGGGGGCATAATACCTGCCGCTTCTCTTTCTTTAAGTCCGTCAATTACCTGATCAAAAATCTTAGTTACTCCATTTAAACGAGAGACATAGGCCTCTGCATCACTTTTATTAGTGATTTGATGCATGTTTATTAAAAATGAAGGCACCTCTGAATGTATGCCAAACATCTGATTTACGGGGTAGTTGTACAAGCGATATTTGTAATCTGAAATACCATTTTCTTGTTGCTGTAAGGCCAATTTATAGCTGAGTTTTGTTGCTTCATTAAGAGCGCTGAGGTTAACAGAATCTTTTAAAAAAGCTAGGCGCATTTTAGTGCGTTCTAGTTCTTTTACTTCTGCCTCATTTGACATATCATCCCATTTATCATAATCCGTTTTATCGCCTAAATAAGTCTGAAACATCGGAGACAAAGCTATTTCGGCATCCCATTGATCTTGAAACCAATCATTTAAATTTTTTGATGCAGATGCAACTTCTTCAGGGGTGTAAATTTTAGTTTCTTTCGAATCATTTTTACATGCAAAAACTAAGAATACGGTTGCTACAATCAGACAGTTGTGAAATACATTTTTCATATGACATTCTTAAATTAACGAAGTTTAAATATACTAAAATTAAGCGTTCAGAACTATTAACTTAGCCGCTTTGGCACTTGCACCAGCACCTCCTAATTTCTGCTTTAAAAAAGTATATTCATCAAGCATTAGCTGACGTTCTTTTCCGTTAATGATTTTAGTTAATTCAACTTTTAAATTTTGAGTGTTTAATTCATTTTGAATCAATTCTTTGACAACTTCTTTATCCATAATCAAATTGACCAAAGAGATATAGTCAAGTGTAATTAATTGTTTTGCAATTTGGTAAGAAAGCCAACTCGCTTTATAGCATACAACCTGAGGCACATTGAATAAAGCTGTTTCTAAGGTGGCAGTACCACTGGTTACCAAAGCCGCATGAGAAATACTTAAAAGTTCATAGGTTTTATTCGCCACAAAACTAACATTGGGGTTTTTTAAAAACTGAGCGTAAAATTCATGTTCTAAGCTAGGCGCACCGGCAATCACAAATTCAAAATCTGTAAAACTATCGATAACGCTCAGCATGATAGATAGCATTTTTTTCACTTCTTGTTCTCTACTACCAGGTAATAAAGCAATAATGGGTTTGTTACTTTTTATAGCATTTTCTGAACGGAATATGTCTTCATCAATTTCTGTTTTGTTTTCAATGGCATCAATCAATGGATGCCCCACAAATTCAACCGAAAAATTATGCTTTTTCTCGTAAAACGCCTTTTCAAAAGGTAAGATGACATACATGGCATCAACATCTCTTTTTATTCGGGTAATTCTGTTTTCTCTTGACGCCCAAATTTGAGGAGAAATGTAATAGTTAGTTTTAATGTTTTGTAGTTTGGCCCATTTGGCTATTCTAAGATTGAAGCCCGAATAGTCAATAAAAATTAAAACATCTGGTTTAAAATCAAGAATGTCAGTTTTACACATCTTGATGTTTTTGAAAATAGCATTCAAATTGAACAAAACCTCAAGAAACCCCATAAAGGCGGTTTCTTTATAGTGTTTTACCAAAGTGCCGCCTGCCTTTAGCATTAAATCACCACCCCAGCATCTAATATTTGCCTTTGAATCTTCAATTTTTAAAGCATTGATGAGGTTAGATCCATGAAGGTCACCTGAAGCTTCTCCGGCAATGATGTAATAGTTCATTTTGAGAAATTCAACTGTTTGCGCTGCATCCTAAAAGATTAGGTTAAAGCGATTAAAATATTTTATAATACAAAATAATGAAAGCCGTTAAAATGGTCGCTATTAAAACCCCCTTAGCCCTACTGTCGCGTCGAATTCTAAGAAAACCAAAAAAGGCAATTAAATTAAGAATAGCCCCTAAAGCCAAAAGACTACCCACATGGCCTTGTTCAATGGCGGCATTAAAGGTTTCTTTAATGCTCAAATCAGAGAATATGATGATATACAAGAGTGTTCCTATTGTATTGGCTAAAAGGCCTACAATAAAGCCGATTACTATTTCTTTTTTGGTATTGATTCTAATCTTACTTTTATTCATTTTTTTTAAATAAACGTCTCGTTATTTTAGTTGCCAAGTATTAATGTTTTGAATGGCATGGTGGGCGGTTAAATCAAATTGAGTAGGTACCACAGAAATATAACCCTCAGCCAAGGCCCATTCATCAGTGTCTTCTCCGTTATCTAAAAGATCAAACTCTCCGGTAAGCCAATAATAATCTTTGCCCATGGGGCTCTTACGCTTGTCAAACTTCTCTTTCCAGTTGGCGCGTGCTTGACGGCATACTTTAATACCTTTTATTTCATCGCTTGAAAGTTTTGGAATATTTACATTCAGTACTACTCCATTTGGAATTCCGTTTTCAAGCGCTTGATTTATTATTTTTTGAATGAATATTTTTGCCTGAGAAAAATCAGCTTTCCATGTAAAATCACATAGTGAAAACCCAATTGCAGGTACCCCTTCAATACCCGCTTCAATAGCAGCACTCATGGTGCCAGAATAAATAACATTTATTGAAGAGTTTGAACCGTGATTGATACCGCTAAGCACAATGTCTGGTTTCTTATCTAATAGTTCTTGAAGGCCTATTTTCACACAGTCTGCGGGCGTACCACTACAACTGTAGGCAGTTTTAACGCCATTTTCATCAAGCGTATTAATTTTAGTTGCGTGAAGCGTACTATTTATAGTTATGGCGTGGCCCATTCCTGATTGCGGACTATCAGGTGCAACAACAAAAACATCTCCAATTTCGCTTGCAAAACTAATTAAAGCCTGTATGCCAGGGGCCGTGATTCCGTCGTCATTTGTAACCAATATTAATGGTTTTGCCATTTTTTATAATTTATACAGTAAAAATACGTTTAAAAAAAGATATGAACTTTCATTATATATATCGAAAAAAATAGTTCGCTGTTTCTATTGTGGCATAGTTTTTTCAGTATATTAGAGAATTCATTAATTACGCTCTGAATTGATTTCCAAATCGAGGCTGGTTTTGAATTAAAAAACAGCCAGTTAGAAAATTTAAATACCATAATTTTATGAAGAAGAATTTAACCTTTCCCCTTTTTATTATGTTGATTGCTGTAGCTTCATGCAGCTTCACAAACAAGAGTTTTGAAAATGATGACAAAGATAAACTGTTGTTAGATATCATTTCTTATGTACTGAATAAGGGTCACTATGAACCAAAAGAAATTAATGACGATTTCTCATCAAATGTGTTTGATGATTTCATTGATGTTATTGATCCTACTAAGCGTTATTTTATAAAGTCTGATATTGAAGAATTTGAACGTCAAAGATTTCAAATTGACGATCAAATCAAAAACACTGACATTACCTTCTTTAATTTGGTATATGATCGTTTAATGATTCGAATGGGTGAAGTGAAAGGCATCTATAAAGAAGTTTTGGCAGTTCCCTTTGATTACAGTAAAGATGAAACTATCAATATTGAATATGATAAAATGGACTATACCCTTGATAGTGAGGGCTTGAAAGAACGATGGAGAAAACAGCTTAAATATGCAACCTTGAATACATATGACTCAAAAATAAGTCATATTCATGATAATGACGACCCTTTTGAGGAAAGTCATCAGCATAGCGACGAAGAAGAAAATATGACGCCTAAAAAGGCTGAAACTATAGCAAGAGAATCTACGCTTAAAACACTAAATGAGTACTATGTTTGGTTTGATGATTTGCAGCGAAAAGATTTCTTTGAGCAGTATATCAATAGTATCGTTGATGAGTTTGATCCACACACTTTTTATTTTGGTCCGCGTGAAAAAGAGAAATTTGACATGAGCATGTCAGGTAAATTTGAAGGAATTGGAGCAAGATTACAGAAAAGTCAAGAAGGCGCAAAAATAGTTGATATTATTTCAGGTGGCCCTGTTTGGCGTGATGCTTCTCTAGAGGTTGGTGATATGATTCTTAAAGTTGCTCAAGAAGGTGAAGTACCTGTTGATATTGTGGGTATGCGTTTAGATGACGCCATTAAAATGATAAAAGGACGTAAAAATACTGTTGTTGAGCTTACCGTTAAAAAAATTGATGGTTCAAATGAAGTTGTATCAATAAGAAGAGATGTTGTTGAGTTAGAAGAGTCATTTGCAAAGTCAGTTAATATTAGTAAAGAAAATCAAAAATTTGGTTTAATTCATTTGCCTAAATTTTATGTAGATTTTGATGATTACAGCGAGCGAAACTGTGCTACTGATGTGGCAAAAGAAATTGAGCGTTTAAAAGAAGAAGGTGCTGAAGGTTTAATTTTAGATTTACGTGACAATGGTGGCGGATCTTTAAAAACGGTTGTTGAAATGGCTGGTCTTTTCATAAAAGACGGACCCATTGTTCAAGTACAGTCTTCTGGTAAGAATAAAGATGTTTATGATGATAAAGATGAACGCATTCAGTGGGATGGACCTCTTGTTATTCTAGTAAATGAATTGTCAGCTTCTGCATCTGAAATTTTAGCAGCTGCCATGCAAGATTATAAAAGAGGCGTTGTTATAGGAAGCAAGCAAACCTTCGGAAAAGGTACCGTTCAGAATGTTATTGATTTAACCAGTATTGTTCGCAGTAACGAACATGGCGAACTAGGCGCTATTAAATTAACCACTCAAAAATTTTATAGAATTAGTGGTGGTTCAACACAATTAGAAGGTGTGAAAAGTGACGTGGTTGTGCCAGACAAGTATAGCTATCTTGATATTGGTGAGCGTGGTCAATCTAACCCTTTAAAATGGGATAAAATTTCTCCTGCAGATTATAGCCCATGGAAAGGTGCAATTAACTATAAAGAAACAATTGCTAAAAGTTCAGCAAGAATGGAAGAGAACAATCAGATTAAACTGATTGAAGAAAATGCGCAATGGTTAAAAACGCAACAAGATGAAGTTCAAATTTCATTGAATTATGATAATTACATTGTTGAAAAAGAAAAAGATAAAGCTAAATCTGATTATTTCAAAAAAATGAAAGATTATGATTCAAAGCTAGATTTTGGTTCATTGCAATATGAGCAAGAATTGTTCACTAAAGATTCTGTTTTAAGAGAAAAAAGAAATCGCTGGCATAAAAATCTTGCAAGAGATGTTTACGTTGAAGAGGCGGTTAATGTATTACAAGACCTTAAAATTTCTTCAATTAAGCGTTCAAAGATTGCGAGCGTAAAAGGATAATATCAAACCATATTCAATAAAAAAAATCCCCGCTAATTAGCGGGGATTTTTTTTATGGCGATATTTTGCGTTTAGTGTATATTACTATTAAAAAATGTGTTATTTTTCTTAAATTTTTTCGTAAATATTATTTATCTTCCTACCCCAATAACGTCTCCTCAATTATAATCAGCATAAAAAAGCGACCCCATTAAGGCCGCTTTAAATGTTTTATTTACTGATTTTTATTTTAAATACGGTGTTCATGAAACATTCAACAATGAAAAAGGCGACATGAATTAACATACCGCCTTGAATGTTTTAGCTCACGTATTTATTATTTTCATTGGTGTTCGTGAAACATTTAAATAAAGAGAAAGCGATACTAGAATTAACCAGTACCGCTTTAAATGTTTTCACAACGGAATAATCCTTATTGTGAATTGCTTTCAGTAGTGTAAATATAATAAAAGAAAGTAGTTAGGCAATTACAGATTTGCGTAAAATAAAAATTAAAGACTTGTTTAGCTTTAAATAAATTAATTATAAATGAAACGAATTTTAGGACTTGATTTGGGAACTACCTCAATAGGTTGGGCTTTTGTAAACGAAGCAGAAAATGATAACGAAACTTCATCGATTATTCGAACAGGAGTTCGTGTCATACCCTTATCTACAGATGAACAACAAGACTTTAAAAAAGGAAACACTATCACTATCAATGCCGACCGCACTTTGAAACGGGGCATGCGAAGAAATTTACAACGCTACAAACAAAGACGAGAGGCGGTAATCGATATTTTGACCAAAATTGGTTTTATAAATAAGAAAATAAAGCTTTCAGAAGACCAAAAAGCAACGCACAGCACTTACGAATTAAGGGCAAAAGCACCTTCAGAAAAACTAACAAAAGATGAGTTTGCACGTGTTCTTCTTATGATTAATAAAAAACGTGGTTATAAAAGTAGTAGGAAAGCCAATAACCAAGAAGAGGGTCAACTGATTGATGGAATGGCTATAGCCAAAAGACTGCATAATGAAAAATTAACCCCAGGGCAGTTATCCCATAATTTTCTAAAAGAAGGCAAAAAATTATTGCCGGACTATTATCGTTCAGATTTACAAAACGAATTTGACGGAATCTGGAACTTCCAAGAACAATTTTACCCGAACAGTTTAACCCAAAAACACAAAGAAGCGTTATGCGGGCTTAACAAAACGAATACAGGACAATATTTTGAGAAAACCATAAAAACGGAACGGGCCGAGAATAAGGGAAAGGAAAAAAAGATACGTGAATATGAATGGCGTTCAAAGGCTTTGAAGGAGCAATTGCCTCTTGAACAAATTGCCTTTACTCTAACTGAAATTAACAACCAGATCAATCAATCCAGTGGTTATCTAGGTGCTATAAGCGATCGGAGCAAGGAGCTTTATTTTAATGATTTAACCGTTGGGCAATTTCAATACAACCAACTAAAATCATACCCGCATGCCACCCTTAAGAACCAAGTGTTCTATCGTCAAGACTATATGGATGAGTTTGATGCTATTTGGAAGCAACAATCAAAACACTATCCTGAATTGACTGAAAAGGTTCGAAAAGAACTTAGAGATGTCTCCATCTTCTATCAAAGACGTTTGAAATCACAAAAAGGGCTTATAAATATTTGTGAATTTGAAGCCGTAGAAAGAAATGTGACCATTGACAGTGTTATCAAAAAGAAATTACTTGGTCCTCGAGTAGCTCCTAAATCCTCTCCGGTTTTCCAACAATCCAAAGTATGGCAAAATATCAACGCGATAAAACTTACTAATGAGAAATCTAAAGAGGTAACCGTTTTAGATGAAGATTTACGTGAATCACTTTTTGAAATACTTAACGTTAGCGAAGGTTGGACTGACAAACAATTTTTGTCATGGCTCGCTAAAAATTCGGACTTAAAAGGTAAAGAATGGAAAGTCAATTTTGATAAACTTCAGGGAAATCGCACACAAGCGGCATTATTTTTAGCGTACGCAAAAATAGCTCAACAGGAGGGATGGGACACTCTCGATTTCAAAAATCGAGGTAGGTCTTTAGTAGACGATTTAAAAATCTGCTTTCAGGAAATCGGAATAGAACCCAATCTATTCGATGTCGATTTTGAGCTCAAGGGCAATGATTTTAGCAAGCAAGCTTCTTATCAACTTTGGCATCTCTTGTATTCTTACGAAGACGATAATTCGCCAACGGGTACCCAAAGCTTGATTCAAAAACTTCAAGATAATTTCGGGTTTAAAAAAGAACACGCCCAAGTATTGTCAAGGGTTACTTTTCAACAAGATTACGGCAATTTGAGTGTTCGCGCCATACGCAAAATATATCCTTTTTTAGAGGAAGGAAAAATGTATGATGAGGCATGCGAATTGGCGGGTTATAATCATTCTAACTCCATTACTTCTGAAGAAAATAAAAATCGTGAACTAGAGGACAGGCTAGAAATTTTAAGAAAAAACTCTTTACGTAACCCCGTTGTTGAGAAGATTCTGAATCAAATGATAAATGTAATCAATGCCATCTTAAACGACACGGAAATGGGAAGACCCGATGAAATTCGGATAGAGCTGGCTAGGGAACTAAAAAAAACGGCCAAACAGCGAAAAGAATTGACCCAAGCCATCGGAAAGGCCACTTCTGATCATATTGCCTTTCGGGAAAAAATCAAAAAAGAATTTGGTCTGGCTTACGTTAGTCGCAAAGACTTGATAAAGTACAAACTGTATTTAGAGCTAAAATCCATTGGGTTTAAAACATTGTATTCTGGAACATATATCAAGCCAGAAGAACTGTTTACTAATAAATTCGATGTAGAACATATTATTCCACAGTCGGTACTTTTCGATGATTCTTTCTCAAATAAAACATTGGAGCTAAAAGATGTAAATCTTGAAAAAGGAAATGAAACTGCCTTTGATTATTGTGAGCGTAAAGGTTGGTTCGAAGATTTCAATTCAAGGGTACAAGATGTATTCACTCAAAAAGGCATACGCTATGGCAAGCTGAAAAAGCTATTGATGTCCAAAAGTGACGTTCCCGAAGGATTTTTAAACCGTGATTTGGGTAACTCGGCGTATATCGCAAAAAAGGCATCTGAAATTTTGCAATCCATTACGAAAAAAGTTAGTGCTACTTCAGGCAGCATTACGGCTAAATTGCGAAGTGATTGGGAGTTAATTAATGTGCTACAAGAGTTGAATTGGGAAAAATATGAAGCGTTAGGGCTTACTTACTACGACTATAATAAAAGTGGCAAGGCACTTCCTAGAATTAAGGATTGGACTAAACGCAATGACCACCGTCATCATGCTATGGATGCCATTACGGTAGCGTTTACCAAACCTGCGTTCATTCAATATCTAAATAATATGAATGCCAAGAGTGAAAAAGGCGGCGAAATTTACGGTATCGAGAAAAAATACACCTACCGTAATGGAGAAGGCGGTAGAAAGTTCAAAAAGCCTTTCAAAAATATTCGAGAAGAAGCTAAAAACCATTTAGCTGCTATTTTGATTTCCCATAAGGCTAAAAACAAAGTAGTTACACTTAATAAAAACAAGATTAAAATTAAGGGAAAAGATAAATATAAAGTTAAGACAGAATTGACTCCACGTGGACAATTACACAAAGAGACCATTTATGGGAAAAGCAATTACTACGAAGTAAAGGAGGAAAAGATAAGTTCAAAGTTCGATGTTAAAAAAATAGCCACTGTTACCAAGCCTGCCTTTAGAAAGGCACTGATAGAACGTTTGGAAGCATTTGAAAATGACCCAAAAAAAGCTTTTTCAGGTAAAAATAGCTTGACGAAAAATCCAATATTCATCAACGGTTCAGACGAAAATGTGCCTGATATGGTAAAAACCAAAACATTACAATCACAATTTACCATACGAAAAGAAATTACACCTGATTTAAAAGTGGACAAAGTAGTCGATGAAGGTGTAAAAAAAATACTTAAGGAAAGGCTTAAAGCATTTAATGGAAAGCCCAAAGAAGCTTTTGCTAATTTGGATGACAAACCTATTTGGTTAAATAAGGAAGAAGGTATAAAAATAAAACGTGCTACTATTACAGGTGTCAGTAATGCGGAGCCCTTACATCACGGAAAAGATTTGAACGGCAACAGGCTCTTTGATAAGGAAGAAAAAGAAATACCTGTTGATTATGTTAGTCTAGGAAATAACCATCATATAGCTATTTATAGAAGTGAGGATGGTCAGTTAGGCGACGAGGCCGTTTCTTTTTACGAGGCCGTAGTCCGTAAAACTCAAAACCTTCCAATTGTTAAAGCAAGAAATGAAAGTGGCTGGCCATTACTGTTTACATTGAAACAAAATGAGATGTTTGTTTTTCCTTCAAAAGATTTTGATCCTGAAAAAATCGATTTGAAAAATCCTATTAATAAGGAGAACGTTTCGAAGAACCTCTTTAGAGTTCAAAAAATTTCCAAAGTAACTTATGGCAATTCATCTGTCAGAGATTATGTTTTTAGACATCATTTAGAAACGGAAATTACTGATACTAAGGAAACGAAAGACATAACATTTAAACCCATAAAGAGTCTAGGTCACTTTAAAAACGTCGTAAAAGTTAGATTGAATCATTTAGGTAATATTGTTGATGTAGGTGAATATTAAAATGAATATGCGATGATTAAAAGAACACTCTTTTTCGGCAATTCCGCCTATCTCAGCACCAAGAACAATCAGTTGGTGGTCAATTTTCCTGAAGACGGGAAGAAGGAAGAGACAATACCCATCGAAGATTTGGGGTATGTGGTTTTAGAAGATCCTCAGATAACCATTACCAATGGGTTGATACGAAAATTGGTACAAAACAAAACAGCAGTTGTTACTTGTGATGCGCAACATTTACCTTGTTCGATATTACAACCATTGGTGGGTCATACAGAACAGACCGAGCGTATGCGCCATCAACTCAATGCGAGTCTTCCATTGAAAAAGAATTTGTGGCAACAAACGGTTGCTTCTAAAATTGATAACCAAGCCAACCATTTATTACGCCGAGAAAAGAATGCCCTAAAACTAAAACGTTGGGCGAAAGAGGTTAAAAGTGGCGATACCGGTAATCATGAGGCTTTTGCCGCCGCAGATTATTTTCAAAGATTATTTGATGAAGTTGAGGGTTTTAGTCGTAATCAAAAAGGCGTGCCACCCAATAATTTATTGAATTATGGTTATGCTATTTTAAGAGCTGTTACCGCTAGAGCTTTGGTAAGTAGTGGTATGTTGCCAAGCGTTGGAATTTTTCATCGCAACAAATACAATGCTTTTTGTTTGGCGGATGATATTATGGAGCCGTATCGTATTTATGTTGATGCCATTGTTTATGAAATGGTGGAAACAGGTGGAAATATCAGCGAATTGAGTACCAACCTTAAATCGCAATTGTTAACTATTCCTGCACTTGATGTTTTTATTGATGGTAAATGGAGTCCGTTAATGGTAGCCATGAGCCGAACTACCAATAGCTTATATGAGTGTTTTTTAGGTAGCAGTAGAAAGATACTCTATCCTGAATTTCAAAAAGATTAGACACTGGCTTAGCTAAATAAAACTATTTAGATTTTGATGTCCTCTCGAGCGTAGTCGGGAGGTTTTTAGAGTATTCGTTTAATCGAGGTCTCGACTGCGCTCGACCGGACACTAATATGAACCAAAACAATTTTTCACGATTAAATCAATACCGTAGCATGTGGGTACTTGTATTATTTGATTTGCCAACAGAAACACGAAAAGACCGAAAAGCCGCAACACGCTTTCGTAAAAATTTGTTAGATGACGGTTTTAATATGTTTCAATTTAGCATTTATTTGCGATTTTGTGCTAGTCGTGAGAATGCGGCAGTGCACATAAAGCGCACTAAAATGAACTTACCTAAGCAGGGCAAAGTTTGTATTATGCAGATAACTGACAAACAATTTGGAATGATTGAACTTTTTCACGGTCAAAAGGAAGTGGAACCCGAAACCCCTAGTCAACAATTAGAACTTTTTTAGCATACAAAATGTCTGGTCGAGCGCAGTCGAGACCCCAATTTAGCAGCTCATTTTTAAATGCTATTGAATGCCATAAAAAACAGAATACCAACGTTTTACGGAAGGTATCCTGTGATTGATCCTTAAAATTAAAGAACTGAAAGCAATTCACAACACAATCGACTCCCACATAGTATCGTAGTACCTGTGATTGATCCTTAAAATTAAAGAACTGAAAGCAATTCACAACTAAGTTATTAGAAAAGGTCCTTGAGAAAGCCTGTGATTGATCCTTAAAATTAAAGAACTGAAAGCAATTCACAACACTGTACAAATCAAAAATATCTCCGTCATACCTGTGATTGATCCTTAAAATTAAAGAACTGAAAGCAATTCACAACTAGGCGCTGGAGGTTCTTTCGTAATCCCCCCTGTGATTGATCCTTAAAATTAAAGAACTGAAAGCAATTCACAACAGTGCAGCAGATAAGGATATAACCAAAAAACCTGTGATTGATCCTTAAAATTAAAGAACTGAAAGCAATTCACAACCTACAATGATTTTACACATCCTGAAATCCCTGTGATTGATCCTTAAAATTAAAGAACTGAAAGCAATTCACAACTAAAGTTCCATTCGTGTCAATAGGGCAAATCCTGTGATTGATCCTTAAAATTAAAGAACTGAAAGCAATTCACAACCTATGGCAATTCATCAAATTCAAGGCTTTTCCTGTGATTGATCCTTAAAATTAAAGAACTGAAAGCAATTCACAACCTTATCTATGTTAGTTTCAGCAAGTGGATACCTGTGATTGATCCTTAAAATTAAAGAACTGAAAGCAATTCACAACATGAGTTAAAGGTTTTAACCGCCCAAATAACCTGTGATTGATCCTTAAAATTAAAGAACTGAAAGCAATTCACAACAAAAAACCAACAATAGTAGACTACGAAAAACCTGTGATTGATCCTTAAAATTAAAGAACTGAAAGCAATTCACAACATGTCATCGTTTTAAAAGATGTCGGTATGGCCTGTGATTGATCCTTAAAATTAAAGAACTGAAAGCAATTCACAACCTGGTGTAACCTTATTGAATGGTTCTTTTCCCTGTGATTGATCCTTAAAATTAAAGAACTGAAAGCAATTCACAACTACTGAATCTAGAATTACTAGAATACATCACCTGTGATTGATCCTTAAAATTAAAGAACTGAAAGCAATTCACAACATTTGGCTTTTAACAACGGTCAGATTGTAACCTGT
>CALFUL010000023.1 GCA_937929935.1 uncultured Flavobacteriaceae bacterium
TTTGTCTGATATTTTGTAAGATACCGAAAATAAAGGGGTTTTGAGCGATTGACCACCCTTCAAAGTACACTTGTGAGAGTTATAATAATAACAAATCACAAGTTATGAAAGCCATTATCACTTTAGTATTTATCATCTTAATAGGAGCGACTGCTCAAGCACAAAACGCAACTGAAGAAATTAAAGTTGCTACTGTTGAAATTTCAGTTGTTGATGCCACTACAGGTAAGACACTAGAGCTAAAATCTAATACTGAAGTAGCACGTTTATACAAGTTTAAAAATTCAAGAATTAAGAAAACTTTAAAATTCGCTGCTAAGACTAACAAACCTAAAATGGCGTAATCGCTTCGCGAAAATTCAAAATAACAAATCACAAATTCCAACTATCCAATAATCCAACATTTGAAAAGTTCAAGCTCAAGTGTCAAACTCAAATACAAAATCAAAATCAAAAAAACATTCGTGATAATTTGTGAAATTAGTTTCTGATTAAAGGTCAAACCCAACTATTTAACAATCCAAAATACTAAGTATCCAAACACAAGTTCAAGAAACAAGTGCAAGTTCAAGTTCAAGTTCAAGTTCAAGTTCAAAAATCTAAAAATTCGGTAATCCGCTATCAAATAATCTAACTATTCTTTAATAGCGGCTGAAAAAAGTTCTGAATCAGTCTATGCAATTAGTTGTGTAAAGCGATTTAGACTATTATTTCAAATTGCTCTTGGTTTTTTCGTTGTTATAGTTTAAATGAACCTAACGGTTTCCACCATACATCATCAATCATTTTAAGAATGAAAAAATTATTGTCATTCTCAACTGAAATATTATAATTAGAATAGGCTACAATTGCAAGCGATTTGTTTTTGTTATAATATAAGTTTTGAACCCTTATACTTGGGTATTCTTGAACATCCGTTTTGTATGAATTATCATTATAATCAACATTTTCGTAGTAATTTTTAGAATGTTTTTTTAGTTGCTTTTGATTTATAATTGAATCAATTTGCATTGTTAAGATTTTTCCTTCATTATTATAATTTTCAGATAAATAGGTCAAATCAGATTCATCGAATAAATCTTTAAAAGAGATCAAATTATCTGCCAAAGGACAATAAAACTTTTTTTTGTCTATTTCTTGAGAAAACCTGCATATACTATCAGCATTTCGTTGAAAATTTTGATGGTATTTATACTTTTCAATGAACTCAGTTATCAGATTTTCATTGAAAAAATGTTTATCAACAAAAGTATAAGCCTTTACTTCTTCCAAAAACATACTCACAACTTCTTCATCGGTTTCATTTAGTTCTAAAACCTTAACTTTTTGCGCGTTACAAGAGAAGTTTAAAACGCCAATTACCAATAAAAAAATAATGTTTTTCATTATTTACATTTTTTACCCAAAGGGAAAACTCCATTTGAATTACTACCCTCGTCCTCTGCGGCATTTCTATTTAATACTCTTTTATAGCTCTTTGAATCTTTAGGATAATAATGCTCAAAGGTATCAGTATCAATTAAAGCACCCCATGCCATGTCTTCGTAATATTCATCTGATCTTTTATCATTTTTATGCCATTCTTTTAGTGCTTCTTTTAAGGGCTCAATAAATTTTTGAGCCATTTGATCATGTTGGGCTGAAAGACTGCTGCCTGGAATCGCATTTATAGAACGTAATTTTTGCCACAAAGTTGGGAATGATAAAACATCTGAAATATTGCCGTCTTTAACATCATCAATATGAGAAAGCATATATGCATGAAGCATTTCGTGTAAAATCGTACGAGCTATTGAAATTTTAGTAGCTTTTGTTGTATATATTGAGTCTATTTTGGTCACATAATCATAAGAATCAATTCCAACTCTCCTTTTTGTATCAGCTTTGTTGATGTTCTCAGAAGGTAAGGTTGAAATTAGTTCCCAATTATAAACCGATTTGGGTGTTCCAAATCTAGAAATAATCATAGCAATGTTATTTTGTTTCAGATTTTTCAATTCAGACAAAATACCTGAAGGACAAGGATCAAGATGTAGATTCCTTATTCCTTTTGAAATAAGATAAGATTTTTTCGTTATTACGTTTATAGCAACGCCTCCCGTTGGACCCGATTCACAATCCTCGCAATCCCCTTTGGCAGTCTTGTTATAAACGCTATTATTGCCATTCGGACATGTTACTTCTAGAACCCATCCTGTCCCTGAAAATCCACTACCCGCATCGTTACAGGTTCCTGAACCACCCGGCCCTGGAGGATGGTCAGTATTACTATTTGGACCACCACATTGTACATGGTAACTATTATAGGTACAACTACCCGAAGAACCCGGTCCTGATCCACCGGAAGAAGCACCACCACCACTTCCATTTTGAATATTTCCGTTAATAATATCACTTACATAACATGGATTAGGATCCCCATTTGAATCGTACTCTGTACAATTACCTTTAGAGAAAATATCACTTTCAAAAAAATCAGTGAATCGATATTGTGCGATTATCCCAGTAAAGTGCGAAAATGCAAAATTACTTTCGACCCATTGGTTGTAACTTTCCTCGGAACTTGTGTACTTAAATACGATTGGTGTATGTTTTTGTCCTAAAGAATCAACTCCAATAATGAGATTATACATAACATTTTCTGGTGTATTCTCAATTGTAAAATTGAACGAGTAATTTTCATTTTTGAGAGAGAGTATCAATAACTTGGATAATATTATCTAAATCAAAAATTGGCTAGTCTTCGTTTTTTGCTGTAAATATTCCTTTTTTTGTTTTTGATTCAAAGAAATCAGAAATTAAAGTTATTTCTTTAAGTGATAAAGTGTTCAAATTATAAGACTTTTCCAAAGAATAATCATCATTTTGACTGAGAGAAACTTCTTCAAAGCTTTCTTCGCATGCAATTCCAATCAAAGTGATAAGAATTAAAGTATATTTAATTAATCTATATTTTTTCATTTCTTCAGGATTTTAGACATAAATCAGCAACAAGTTTTTATTTAAAACTAAATCTAACACTTTTTATAATATTGTAAGAAATTAATTTCTATTATTTTTTATTTTCCTTCAATAAAAGTTTAAAATTCAGCTAATATTTACGGCTTAATTATAATTAATACTCTTTTTATTAAGCCGTTTAATGGTTTTGAACTCTTTTTTCAAGTTGGATTATGCCAATAAAAGTGATTAAAGTAAATCAATTACTCAAAATCGATTCCATCTCCTTTTAAAATTAATGTTTTTAAATAGTTTGAAGCATCGAAGTACATCACTTTTTAATCATCTGAACAAAAATCATAGCGCTTATTCTATAGATGATCTACCCATAGTTTCGGTAAAGTGAAAAACGATATTAATTCCGTCATCGGTAGTTTTTTACACTTCATCTGATATTTTGTCAGATACCGAAAATAAAGGGGTTTGAGCGATTGACCACCCTTCAAAATACACTTGTGAAAGTTATAATAATAACAAATCACAAGTTATGAAAGCCATTATCACTTTAGTATTTATCATCTTAATCGGAGCGACTGCTCAAGCTCAAAATACAAATGAAGAAGTAAAAGTTGTTACTGTTGAAATTTCAGTTGTTGATGCAACTACTGGTAAGACCATAGAAATAGAATCGAATACTAATACTGAAGTAGCTCGTTTGTACAAGTATAAAAATTCTAAAATTAAGAAAGCTTTAAAATTTGTAGCTAAGACTAACAAACCTAAAATGGCGTAATCGCTTCGCGAAAAGTTCAAACTCAAGTGTCAAACTCAAATATAAAATCTAACAACTAACAACGAGCAAGCAACCAGCAACCAACAACGAACTCATTCTTTCCCATCCACATAATCTTGCAAATACGAATACCGCTTGGTCAACTTTCCGTTTTTGGTCATTCTAGCACGTTGTAGCACACCGTCTTTGTCTTCGTTAAAAAAAGCAGGAATCACATGTTTCATAAAAGCAGTACCGAAACCTACGCTGGCATCATTGGGTAATTCACAAGGTAAATTATCAACCGCCATTACCGCAATGGCTGATTTGTTTTTAAAATTGGTTTCTTTTTCTGTTTTTGGTTCATAGCCGTAAATAGGATCTGCAATTGTAGAAGCTCTTATTGTAGTGGCTACTGGGCCATCAATATCACAACTAATATCAGCCACCACTTTTATTTTAAAATCGGGGTGCTTAACATCTTCTCGGGTATATAAATAAGGAGCACCGTCACCATAAAAATGTCCGGCGACATATAAATCGCTAACTCGGGTAAATCGTGTGAAGTTTGTTTTGTAGTCTTGCGGGTTGGCAAAAAAGTCGGCTTTATTACCGCGTACTCCGTCTTTACGTTTGTTGTATTCTGAAGCGTCAATTTGACAATAGACAGGCACTTTAAATTCTTCTTCTAAATATTCGCCAATAGTAACTCTTTTCATGCCCATTCTATCAAGCATTTCACGGGCTCCGTTACCTACTCTTCCTCTACCTGTAAGAATGATTTTTATATTGGGAAGTTTGATTTTCTTCAATTCACTTATTAATGCCTTTTGATCGGCTAAAGTCTCAGCTTTAGGTAGTTTAAAGGTTGCGTATTTGAGTCCGTATGTTCTAAAAGCGTTATACGCGCCAACAATACCTGCGTAGCGACCAAAGGCCACAACGCGTTGTTCTTTTTGGTTGGTGATAACTTCATGGTCATAGAACTCAATATTTTTATCTAAAATCGCTTTTAACAATTTTCGATTATAGGGCTGTTTTTTAATAGTATGTGAAAAGAAAAAGTATTTTTTATTGGGGATTAAATCTTTAATAGGCACTTCTTTAACCCCTAGAAGTACATCACAATCTTCCATTTTTGAAGCGACTTCAAAACCAGCTTTTTGATATTCGGCATTTTTAAAAGTGCGAATTGACGAAGGCTCTACTATGATTTCTGCCTTTGGATGATTTTCAATCACTTGTTGACAAGCTTCTGGTGCTAATACTACCCTACGATCTGGCGGATTTTTGCGCTCTGTGATGATTCCGAACTTCATATTTTCTTCTGGATTGTTGGATTACTAGATAACTGGATTGTTAGATCATCTCTTACACTATTAGTTCTTTGGAACAAAATTAACCAAAACTAGGCGTGTTTTTTAAAAATTTAACTTTACAGTAAAGAACCGTTTCAAATTTAACGGATGATACAAGCCTGACAAAACTTTTTTTGGAATACTTTTTGGGGTATCTTTGGCGGCTGCGTTAGGGATAGAGGTAAGTACCTTGTACTGCCGAAAGCCCGACCTGCCGAAAGGCGGGTAACGCCCAATAGCTAGATAAAATTAAAAAGGTTCTGAAATGCTTGTGCTGAATTTAGTTCAGTAAATTCAGGACGAGTTCTTTGAAAAAAATTAGTGAGATACATACTTCATATATTCATTTATGGAGTAGCATACCCTGAAACAAGTTCAGGGTTCAATTCGTTTACGGTAAGCACAGCTTACCTTACTCATTGAAGGGGCCGCCTGGTTTTGACAGCGAGACCAATGGATTTGTAAGCATGTCGAGCGCTGATATACAGCTCGTAAATCTCATATTTCACACTTTTAATAGGCGATAATAACTACGCTCTTGCCGCTTAATCTGAATTATAGTAAGATTAGCCTCGTCTCTACTAGGTAGAGAAGCGAGATGTTCCTGAATAGCCTCTGTCGACGGCGATTCTATTAGGAGCACCATAAATGTCGATATAAGGTTACTAGCACTTCGATAGTAGCACCAAAACTCAAGAAGATAAGCGTTTGTTAGGCTGTTTCTGGTCAGGCATGCGTCGAAAATTAATCAGAAAATAAACATGTAGAAGGCACTGACGTTGCTTGTTTGGACGGGAGTTCGATTCTCCCCGGCTCCACTTAAAAAGGCTACTCCAAGGGTAGCCTTTTTGCGTTACGCCGAGCGAATCGAAGCCAGCGCATCATCTCGCACCTTCGCTAAAAAGGTCTACAAGACCTTTTCTTAATGCTTGGTCGTCCCCGGCTCCACGATTAAGCGCAACTGGTTTGCGATTTAGAACATAAGAAGTCCGACAAGTTTACTTGATCGGACTTTGTTGTTTTAAAGCGCCTGAACTGCAAGGACAGCCTGTTGCATTTACAGGACGGAAGCTTAAGAGAACAACAAAGTTATTCTCCCCGCCTGCACTTTATATTTAAAAACCACCTTCGGGGGGTTTTTTATATCATTCATTCATAGCTTTTATTCTTGCAGAGTCACTATACCAGACAAGACCTCCGAAAATTCGCACCCCTGCATATCTAATATAATTGTCATAAGTACGCCAATTCAAAAACCCTCCGGCATGCATAACACGGCTCCATTTAAGCATTTCTTTATCGGCAAATTTTCTTGCTTGTTTATTATTACCGTCAAACCATGAAAGGCAACTATTTTTATCAACATACAACCAATCATGTATCAAAGCTGCAATAATAAAATCTCCGTCTGGTGGAAGTAAAGACCAAAAAATTCTAGGAACACTACTTAAATCCCATTTAAAACCTTCAGGAATAATTATGAGCTTATTATTACTTAATTGAATATTTACCTCGAAAACTAGTTCATACGTTTTCCATCTATTATTAGGGGCAATTACCTTTCTAATAACCACAGGATTCTCATCTATGGAGCATTCATAGATGTTTTTTAAAGAATATGTTTTCGTCAAATCTAGATGCATTAGAAATTCAGTTGCTAATTAACTCTTTAACATTCTAATAAGATAAATTGAAATGTGATTTTACTAAAAATAAACTTTTTATTACTAGAAGGCTTCCACATCCAAAAAGGACATTATTTTTAAAAAGCTTACCCTATTTAAGTGTAAATATTTTATTATTACTACATTAAAAATGATAAACCTATCCAGCTGCAATGCGCTAATCTAATTTAAACACAAGCTTATTTGATTAAACTAAAGCCTATACCTAGACCAATCCATGGCTTCTTATTATAAAACCAATTGTTTGCAAACTTACCTACCGCATAATCCCAACCATAATAAATACCTCCAGCAAATTTATTAAAAGTAAACGTCACACCTAGACCTGCAGAGACCAATCCTTTATTTAACGATTCAGTATCCATTAAAATGTTATTTAGTGTATTTTTAGAAGTTAAATTAACCACAGAAAACCCTAGTATTGGCCCCCATGTCATATTCCAATTATTTGATTCATTTACTGTTCCTTGTCGATGTGTGAAACTAGTCCAACCCCAGGTAAAACCACCATGCAACACGCCGCTTACTGAAGCAGTTACATCTGAATTAATTTCATCAGTTCTTCCCCTTCTCCTATATTTAATAGGAATAGTCAAAGTATTTAATGCAAAAGACCTGTAACTTAATCTTAGTGTTTGTCCATTTTTTATGGTATAAAAATATAAATAATCATCTTCTTTAATTTTATTTTTCTGGGTTAGATTATTATTTTCTGGTTTTTTCCTTCTAACCATAGTAACAAAAAGATTGTTATCTTCAAACTTTACAACTCCTTTAAAAGATTTCACTTCAGCAGTTTCACCTGAATCGAGAACATCCATTTTATTTAGTGGTGTCGCTGCCCTTTTATAAAGATTATAATCAACACGCTTAAGAATAAATTTGTCTTTGTATTCATCAACACGCTTATTTGAGATCAACAATTTAGCCAAGAAGTAATTATTATTAATTATTTTCTCTTTTTTTATATTATAAGTTTTCAAATAAGTTTCCTGAGCTGTGCTAATAAGTAACGTAAACACTATCACTATTGTTAATAATTGTTTCATAATCGATATATATTTACACCAAAATTCATAAAAATACTAAAGAAAAAAAATCCCCTTTCATGGGTAATTTTATTTAAAAATCATACTTCTTTTCTAAAGCATATCGCAATAATTCGCCCGCTCCACTTAAACCGAGTTTGCGAATCATATTCTTACGATGGGTATCAACTGTACTTTTACCAATAAAGAGTTCATCAGCGATTTCATGTGAAGTTTTACCCTGTGAAATCAAGCCTAAAATTTCCTTTTCACGCTTAGATAGCACACTTTTGGTACTATTTTTTTCAGTTGTAGGTAAATGAATGTTTTTGTCAAAATACGTCTTACCAGAAGCTACGGCGCGTATCGCTTCTTTTACAATGGCTAGTGATGAGTTTTTTAAAATATAACCTACAGCACCTGCGAGTAACATTTGCCGTACTGCCTCTTCTTGATCAAACATAGTAAAGGCTATCACTTTAGTATTTGGGTGTTTTTTTTGAATCACTTTTGTAGCGGCTATACCATCTAACTTAGGCATACGTATATCACATAAGACAATATTAGGAGGCCGCTTTTCAATCAATTCTAAAAGTTGTTCACCGTCATTCGCATGACCAACAATAGTAATATCTTCTTCGTATTCTAAATACGATTGAATACCGTCAATTAAGGCTTGATGATCTTCAGCGATGGCTACAGTTATCATACGGGTATATCAATTAAAATAGAAGTGCCTTTGTCTTTGACACTATCAACGGTAAAAGCTCCCTCTAAATGTTCAATACGCTTTTCTATAGTTCCTAAACCCATTCCATTTGCGGTGCGTGCAACACTAGACATATCAAACCCTCTGCCGTTATCTTCTACAATGATATTGAGCTTGTCTTCATGTTGAGTGAACTGAATACTTGCCTTTGTGGCTTGAGCGTGTTTGATAATATTGGCAACCAATTCTTGAAGAATTCTAAAAATGGTTAATTCTAAAGAATTTTCCATACGATCTGCCAATCCAAAATCTTCAACCGTGACCATCAGGGCATTTGTTTCATTAATTGTTCTTGCCATTTTTTGTACGGCAGGTAAAAGTCCGTGATTTGCCATCACTCCCGAATTCTTTGCATGTGCCATACCTCTAATTTTTTGGTAGGCCTTTTCGAGAAGTGCCTGCGCATTTTTCATGGCAGGGTCTTTTTCATCAACCTTAACATTATCAAAATGTAGTTTTACAGTTGCCATCAAACTACCCAAATCATCATGTAATTCATTAGCTACTTTCTGACGCTCTTTCTCTTGCCCTTCAATCATTGCATCAATACTGACTAATTCTTGCTCTTTGAGCAATGTTTCTACCTTTTGTTGTTCGAGCTTTGCAGATTGTTCAGCAAGTTGTCTTTTTCTTGACGTGTTTTTTTGCAGAAAAAACGCAGTTAAAAATCCAATAACCAATAGTGAGATAGCCAAAACCAGATAATTTTGATTGGTTTTTCTGCGATTATCTAATCGAAGCTTATCTAGCTTTAATTTTTCAGTTTCATTTTCAACAGCTAGGAGGCCCGATTGTAGAGAATTTTGTTTTGCATCAGACCTTAAATCACTCTTTACAGAGCGCTCTAAAAAATAATAAGCAGAATCATATTTCCTTTTAGAACTATAAATCCATGAAGCCAATCTCTCATCATAAAAATGATCGCGATGACTATCTGATAATTTTGTTGATTCCTTATAATAATACAAGGCTGAGTCTAACTGTTTTTTTAAATAAAATATACTAGATAGCTGCCATATGATTGTATGTAAACGTTCTCGTTGAAATTTTACATTTAGCAATTTTTTGGCTCTATGCATATATAATAATGATTCTTCCAAGTCATTCTTAAGTTTAGCCTGAATTGCTTTTGAATAATAGTATTCTGCCTTTAAAGCATGATTATCAGAAACCTTGCTAAAAAGACTATCAATCTTACTAAGGTTTTTACTGTTGCCTTTGGCCGATTCTAAGTTCTGATTTTCTTTTGACTTAAGATTTAGTTCTAATAAGGATACAACTAGTTCATCAGTTGCTGTAGATTTTAGCTTTTTAAGGTGATTTAAATACGAAACAAATTTTTCTCGGTCTAAATAAATTTCTCTTTTCAATAGCGATAACATATTTATTAAAGAAAATTTCAAACCTTCATTAAAGTCCAAACGATCTGAAATTTGTATTGCCTTCGAAAAGTTTTGATATGCCTTTAATGTATTCTCCTCTTCGTGATTGATTATGTTTATTCCCTCTATTAAATAAGTATAAAAATTTTCTGTCTCGTTATTTGACAAATCAAATTCAGGAACAACTACTTTTACACCACCAAAGGCCTTTATAAGTACAGAGGTCAAATTACCGTGCTCCCATTCATTTGCATTTACCTCAATAGCATTCAAGATTTGAGCATCTTTGCTAATCAAGGCATTAAATAATACTTCCTTTGTTTTACCTTCATTAAATTCATCGAACACATTAAAATTACAAAAAGCTGCATTAGATAAACACAGCTTTAAAAATAGTACTATGAAAAAAGTAAATCTTAATTTATTCACGATAGCATCTAGTTTACCAACCTAAAATATTCACTATTAAACAAATTTTACACTTGTATCTCTGCATACTGTAGTTGCACCCATAGCCGTGCTTATTTTATCATCTAGGCGGTCTCTTTTTATTATTACCACACCATCTCTTTCGAAAAATTCTTCATCAAAAACATCATCATTTAAATGATTTTTAGGGTCTTGGTGGTTCATAAAAGAATGTAACTCTCTTGTTACCACCATAGATTTGAGACTGGAAATAGGAATATTTTTACAGTCAACTGTGATTGAATTACCTGGTCCATGAGTACCATTTTGAAGTGCTCCAAGATGTAAAGTTAGAATTGCTCCTTTTTTATCAATTACAAAGCTAGTTTTCGTTAATTCTAACATTCCGATATTCAATATACCTTTATAATTAACTAAATATAATTCCATAGAAGAAAGCTCTCCTTTCTTATCAGGATTTTCTAAGAGTTTGGCAGCTACTGAGAAAAAGGTGCCATACAATTCACTTGCATATATTATTTGATGGGTTGAAAAATCCGATTTGTCCACTTTTAGATAAAATGGAGTATTATTTGATAATGTTAATATACTCATGGTTTAAAATTTAAATTAGTTTCGTTTGGTTTAAATATTGTTTGTCAAAAATCCAAATTGGAGACATTGTAAAAAATCCCCATTCATGGGTATTTTCCTTTTTAATGTAAAATCTAACTACTACGGGGGAAAATAAAATTGAACCAATACTATTAAAAAGTAACGGTCATTTATGCGAACTTGCTATTCATTCATATTACATATCATATAGAAGGGTAATACAAATTTTGAAGAATAGAGGCTTCCTAAATGTAAGAAGTATTTCTAAAAATGGTCTCTTTTCGAAGTGAAAATTTTAAATATTATAGAAGCACACTCGATTCTATGTAAATTTTCTTACAATTCTTTCTTCAAATTACCCATCAATAGGTATTTTCTCCACTTACTCCTTCCTATACTTTAGCTGTCATAATCAAACCAAAACTATTGTGACAAATTTTCGCCTCCTATTCATAGTACTAGTATTCTCATTAATTCAGAGTCTTAGTGGTCAAACTAATGCTATTGAAATACCTTTTAGCACTGACAATGGTTATGAGGGTATTGTACAACTGCAAAGTGATTTTTATTTTGAAGATACCTATAAGGTTGACCTTACTGTACAAAAAGTTCTTATTACAGGCTACGCAACATCTATTGGTTATTTCTCATCAAATGATTTAAGTAAACAAGGCATTACTTTTCCCGTTCCTTGCGAAGATTGTTCATTTACCATAAATGGAGAAGTCATGGCGCTTTTCTTCGATAAAGAAGAAACGGTAAACATCCCCTTTAATACTTCAAATATTTTGGAGACGAACTCTATTATGACACTGACCATTCCTTTTAAAATTCCTAAAAACATAGATTCATTTAATCAATATAAAAGTGATTGGACTAATCTGGGTAAACTAACTAATTGTAAAATTCAAAATTTAAATGGTTCTCTATTAAAGAAATTAGTGAGTACTGTTCGACTTGTGGCGAAAATTCAGGCAGATCAGAGTAAATTAACAACACTTATTGAAGAAATTTCAGAGTTAGAAAGCAAAGAAAGTCTTTCTAAATTATATCAGTCAAGAAATTATTTCTACGATAAAACACAGATAGACAGTCTTATTTCAGTAGTACAAAACGGCACTTTCAAAAAAGAAACAGAGCTTACCCAAATAGCTGAACCTATTATTGTTTCTGTAGAGGTTAAGAAAAAAACATCCCAGATTGAATCTCCAAAAGAGATAAGTACAGAAAACATTCAAATTAAATCACAATCACAAACAATTGATGATAGTGCTACTCAAATTTCTGAATTAAATATACCCGTTGCTTCCTCTGAAATACCCACGGAAAAAATAATTGAGCCACAAGTAGAAAAACAAGTTCAACCTGTTGCAGAAACACCAAAAGAAACAAACTCAAGTCTTAATGCCTTAGTTGCAATTACTAATTCTGAAAATGTAGAAGCCAATTCCTCGCTTTCTGAAATTATTGAAGCTAAAGAAGAACCTACATCCTTCTTGGCAGCCTTAAGTGAAACAGCTAACGCTGCCAAGAAGGATATAGCTAAAAAAGACCAAAAACGAAAAAAATCAAAAAGAGTTTCAAAACTTTCAAACAATGATTTTGATTTTTCTTCTGACCTATCGAAATATAAAAGAAGTTCTCTACACACAATTATGCTTCGCAACCCAGGTGCTGAACAGGCAGAAGTAATTGAAGAAACATTTTTAAATAGACCACTACCTGAAAAATTCAATGGCCATCATATTTCAACAAATTTTATAAGCGTTAGTAAAAAGAAGCGAAAACAAGATAAAATTATAAGTGAATACCTCAATAGAAATCACGTGGCTAAAGCCCTTGTAGCAAAGTGGTTCAACAGAAATGAAAAAGGAGAATTTAATATGGATCTCATTGCTGAACGAGGTCATTATAATGCTTCCGTTTTTGATTTGAATATTGCCCGAAAATCAGAGCGTGGTTTGGCAATGCTTTCTGATGCAGGCGAACAACTTATTGCTAATACGTTCATTATTGTCAATGACTATAAGTACACCAACAAAGAAGAAGTAGCAAAGAAGGCAAGCTTTATAACCAGAATGGTATCTATTGCAGCTGACGCGGCTGGGGCAAGTGACGTTGCAAGAATTGCAGATGCAGCAACATTAACTACAGTGGTTGCAGGCAAAGGTTATGTGGTTAAAGTAACTTCATATTTGTATCGTTTAAAATGGGACGAAAATATTGCGAATACTTTTTATGAGACGTATTGGGTCGATGCTAACTCATTCGATGCCACGAAAAAATCTGCTTTTGATCGCACTGATTTTTTTGAATTAGAACTATTGGGGTATGAAACTGACTTTTCTGGGGTGCAATCAACTGCCTTTACCTCTAAATCTGATGCCGAATTAATTGAACGAGCGACCATAAAGGCTACTGACCAAACTATCTCTAAACTACAACGGAAATTTGAAATATTTAGAACCAAAACTCCTCTAATAAGTACACAGCCCTTAGCTGCAAAAATTGGTCTGAAAGAGGGTCTTGAAAAAGGGGACAAGTTTGAAGTCTTAGAACAGGCATTAAATGACGATGGCACCATAGTTTTCAATCGAGTGGGCGTCATCAAAGTCGATAAGAATCATATTTGGGATAATCGATACGGCGCTCTAGAAGAAAACAAATCGTCATATGAATACACCTCGTTTAGTGGCTCAAAAAACAAATTTTATCAAGGCATGTTAATTCGACAAATCAACTAAATAAAAACTATGAAAACAACTCAAAAAACATTGATTATACTAGTCTTTTTACTTGTAGGAATGCAGTCCTACGGACAAAGAAAACAACGCCTTGCTGACAAAGACACAAAAGCTTGGCACTATGATATTGAGTGTGTTGGTACAGGTAAAGAAGGCTTTAAATTAATTAAAGTGTGGTCTTATTCTAAAAAACCAAAATATGCAATAACTCAATCATGGAAAAATGCAGTACATGGCATAATATTTAAAGGTTTCTCGGGTACTGGTCGCTCATGTACTGGCTTTAGACCTCTTATAAATAAAAGTATGAATCAAAAGCAGTATGATGCTTTTTTCAAAAACTTCTTTCTAGACTCAGGCCAATACAGCCAGTTTGTTACAGACGCCGCTGATGGATCAATTGACCCACGTGATGTTTTAAAAGTAGGTAAGAAAATGTACAAAATAGGCGTAGTGGTAAATGTCAACGTATCACAACTTAGAAAACTATTAGAAGAAGAAGGTATTATTAATGGTCTAACAACCGGATTTTAAATTTAACACTTATGATAAAGCAACTAAAATTATTAATCTGTTTAGCCTTGACATTGTCAAGTTGCAATTTATTTTCTCAAGCTAAGAAGCCAACACTCATGGTCGTGCCCAGTGATGTGTGGTGTATTGAAAGAGGATATTACTTGACCTTTAATAACCAAGGTACTCCTATTAGAATTCCTGACTACAAAAGGGCTTTTCAAGAAAACTCTCAGGTAAATCAAGTTATTAGCCAAATTAATGGTCTAATGGCTGAAAGAGGGTTTCCTCTTAAAAACATGGAGACTGTAATTCGTTCGTTACAAATGGATTCTGCCGAAGACAATATGAGATCTTCCAAAACGAGTGGGAGTAATATCAATGAGTCTTCTATTGATGCCTTAAAAAAAGTAGCTAAAGCTGATATTATTATTCAACTCACTTGGTCACTAAATAAAGTAGGACCCAAAAAGTCAGTTAATTTTAATTTACAAGGCCTCGACGCGTATACCAATAAGCAAATTGCCACAGCAAACGGAACAGGTGCACCATCATTCTCGGCTGAACTACCCGTCTTATTATCAGAGGCAGTGATTGCTCACATGGACAATTTTACAGCTGGGTTACAAGATCATTTTGATGACATGTTTATTAACGGGCGTGAAATAATTGTACGTATACAAACCTGGGAAGATTGGAATGAAGATTTAGAGAGCGAATTTAACGGAGAAGAATTAGGGTATCTCATTGAAGATTGGCTAACTGACAACACAGTTAAAGGTCGTTTCAGCACAACTGACATGACCGAATCAATGGCGCTCTTTGAGCAAGTAAGAATACCTGTTTTAAATAATTCAGGAAGAGCAATAGATGCGCGAAGGTACTTGAGAGACTTAAGTAAATATCTCAGTAATTCGCCATACAACATTCCAAACAAATTGGTTATGAAAGGCTTAGGTAGGGCCACTTTAATTTTAGGAGGAAAATAATTTAGAAAACATGAAAAATCATATAACAATCATTTTTATTTTTTTAGCAGTCTTAAGTCAAGCACAGGACAATAATAGTATCACTCTTGGAGCTCATATTCCGGATCAAGTTGAGGCAATTCCTGATGGGGCAAAACGTCTTTTACTAAATAAACTAGGGGAAATTATAACTGACAATGGCATTAGTGATAATGTAAAAAATTCTCGCTTTATTTTAACGCCAAATGTTTCAGTTTTAAGCAAAAACATAACGCCTACAGCTCCACCAAAAATAGCCTTAACATTAGCGGTTACTCTTTATGTTGGTGATGGTATTGGTGGTAATTTATTCGAAAGTCAAACCCTTAATGTAAAAGGCGTAGGCACCAATGAACTCAAGGCATACACCAATGCAATAAAAAATATCAAAACAAGAAATCCTTTAATAAAATCTTTAATTACAAATAGTAAATCTGAAATTCTTGAGTATTATGAGAAACATTGTAATGAGGTAAGTTCAAAGGCAGCTAGTTTAGAAGCTCAGGGAAAAACGGGCGAAGCTCTTTTTACTATAACTAATATTCCGGTTAGCACTTCTTGTTTTAAAAAGAATGATCAAAAAATAAAATCACTTTACACCAAGGCAATTAATGAAGAGTGTAAAAGAAACCTCAATACAGCCAAAGCAATTTGGTCTGCCAATCAAAACCTAGAAGCAGCGAATAAAGCGGGATTTTTACTATCAGAGATAGACCCTAATTCAAGTTGTTTTTCTGAAGTCAAAGAGCTTTATAATAAAATTGCAAATCGTGTAAGAGCGATTAGTGACCGCGGATGGGAAATACAATTAAAAGAATTGGATCTTGAAAAAGATGCTATTGACGCTGCTAGAGAAATCGGAGTCTCCTATGGCAATAACCAAGCACAAAATGTAACCTACAATACACGAGGATGGCATTAATAGCATAATTACATAATGCAAAAAAACAAAGTATAATTATGAATTTTCAGTCAAAATCAACAACTCCGTTTTTGAATGTCTCTCAAATAGTGCACTTAAAAAAAGTGTATCAGTTGACCGAAATTGAAATTCGAACCTACTTACAATTGAATTTTAAATATAGAAAAAATGCTATGGTATTATTTGATAAGCTATTAAAGAAGTAAACAATTAACAAAACCCGTTATCAGAATTTAGTTGAAATCTGGGGGGATTTTAGCTTCAGGACGGTAAAGGGTTTTTTAATTATTCGAATTAAAAAGAGTCAAACAATCATTAATTAATATTTTTAAAAACATGACTATAGTTTTGATTCTTAAAAGAAGGTATCTTTAGTATCTTCTTAAAAGCAAAAAATTATAGTGTATAGCATTGTTGACATAGAGACCACAGGAAACGGAATCAAAGGAAATAAAATCACTGAAATCGCCATTTTTAAATATGACGGTTTCAAAATCATTGATGAATATACCTCACTGGTCAATCCGCAATGTGACATTCCCTTTTTTATTACTGGTTTGACGGGTATAGATAATCAAACCGTCAAAGATGCGCCTACTATTGATCAAATAGCCAAAGAGATTATTGAATTTACCAAAGACAGCATTTTTGTAGCACATAGTGTCAACTTTGATTATAATGTCATCAAAAATGAATTCAAAAATTTAGGTCTTGAATATGTTCGTAAAAAGTTGTGTACCGTACGCCTGTCGCGTAAACTCATACCTGGTTATCATTCATACAGCTTAGGCAAACTTTGTTCGGCGTTGAATATTCCGTTGACAGACAGGCATCGCGCCCGAGGCGATGCACATGCTACTACCCTACTATTTGACAAACTTTTAAAAACGGAAGGTACTGAGGAGGTATTCAAAAAATTTCTAAATGCTCGTTCTCAAGAAGCCACCTTACCCCCAGGTTTACCCAAAGAAGTGTTTGATAATTTACCGTTAAAACCGGGGGTCTATTATTTTAAAGATCGACTGGGTAAAATCATTTATGTGGGCAAAGCCATTAATATTAAAAAAAGAGTGTTAAGTCACTTTTATGACAAGGCGTCGAAAGAAATTAAAATGTGCCAAGTCACGGTTGCCATAGATTTTGAGTTGGCCGGCAGCAATCTTCTTGCTCTGTTGATGGAGTCAAACGCGATCAAACATCATTACCCTGAATTTAATAGAGCACAGAAGAAAAATGTACAGCAATATGCCATTTTCGGCTATGAAGACCGCAAAGGCATCACGCATTTAGCGTACAATAAATTAAAGGCTGTGCCTGTACCCTTAATGCTATTTTATAGTATTTCTGATTGCAGAACCTATTTAGAAACGCTTTGCAAAACCTTTGATTTATGCCCTAAATACTGTCATTTGCAAGAAAATGTATTGCAATGTTCGCATTACACTATTGTTTGTAATGGGGTATGTAGGGGGAATGAAACTGTAGAAAACTACAACCAAAGCGTTGAAAAAGCGATTTCGCATATGAAATTACAAGATGAGCATTTTGTTTTTACAGAAAAAGGACGCACCCCAGATGAGCAAGCCTTTGTGTACATCGAAAATGGGAAATATGCAGGCTACGGATTTATCTCTAATGAAAACACTTTCATGTCTTTTACAGACCTAGAACCCTATTTAGTAAAACAGAAAAATACTTTTGAAACGCAACGTATTGTTCAATCTTACCTCATTAAACATCCGCAGAAAAAATTAATCGCTGTAGCAGAAGAAATTCTATAGGGTTGACGGACAAACAAATTCTGTAACGTTTACCCCTGCTTTTTTCAAAGCACCAAAACCACCGGCTAAATCAATAAAATTGTGAATACCTCTACTTTTTAAAATCGAAGCAGCTATTACAGAACGATACCCCCCTGCACAATGAACATAGAAAATATCATCAGCAGGAAACTCAGCCAAATGACTATTCAATTCACTTAAGGGTGTATGTTGCGCATCAACAATATATTCAGATTGATATTCTGATTCTTTTCTAACGTCAAAAACTGTTACTTCTTTTGAATTAATAGCCTCTTTAACCTCATCAGCCTGAAGTGAGGTAATGGTGTCGATCTCTAAATTTGCATCTTTCCAAGCTTCAAAGCCTCCTTCTAAATACCCTATAGTACCATCAAAGCCTACTCTTGAAAGCCGCGTTAAGGCTTCTTCTTCCTTTCCTTCAGGGGCGACCAAAAGAATAGCTTGTTTTGTATCTGCAACTAAGGCACCTACCCAAGGAGCAAAATCGCCATTCAATCCAATAAAAATTGAACGCGGTATATGACCTTTAACAAAATCATTCTGATGACGCACATCTAAAATCAGCGCCCCTGTTTCATTGGCAGCTGTTTCAAAAGCTTTGGGACTCAATTTTGTTGAACCACGCTCTAATACATCAGCTATGTCATCATAGCCCTCTTTATTCATTTTCACGTTTAAAGGAAAATATTTGGGCGGTGGTAATAAACCATCAGTCACTTCTTTGATAAACTCCTCCTTAGTCATATCAGCTCGCAACGCATAATTCATATTCTTTTGGTTGCCCAAAGAATCAACCGTTTCTTTCATCATATTTTTACCACAGGCTGAACCAGCACCATGTGCAGGATAAACCGTAACGTCATCAGCCAAAGGCATGATTTTGGTGCGTAAACTATCATAAAGAATGCCTGCTAAATCTTCTTGAGTAATATCAGCGGCTTTTTGAGCTAAATCTGGTCGACCTACATCGCCAAGAAAAAGGGTGTCGCCTGAAAAAATCGCATGATCTTTACCACTAGCATCTTTCAATAAATATGTGGTACTCTCCATGGTATGGCCCGGCGTATGTAAAACTTTAATAGTCAATTTTCCTATTTTAAATTCTTGACCATCTTTTGCAATTATCGAATCAAAGGTGGTGGTTGCATTGGGCCCAAATACTATTGGTGCTCCTGATTCTTTAGAAAGTGTTACATGACCACTCACAAAATCAGCATGAAAATGAGTTTCAAAAATGTATTTAATTTTAGCATTATCTCTTGCTACACGATCCAAATATGGCTGTACTTCTCTTAATGGGTCTATGATGGCAACTTCGCCTTCACTTTCAATATAATAAGCCCCTTGAGCCAAACAACCTGTATAAATTTGTTCTACATTCATTCTATAATCTGAATTTATTTAATCTCAATAATTCGTTTAATATTACCGTTTTAATTTGTTTTGATAGGCAACTTTTGACCCCATAATTGAGACCATATTAGGGTCATCAAAATAGGCTACTGCCTCTTTAGTCTTCACAAATAGAAATTCCTTTCTTAACTCTTCAATAATTCCGCTTTCAAAAATTATGTCTCTTGTAGGCCCTATAGCACCTGCAATGTAAAACTGAATATCTTTTTCATGTACTTCTTCTATCAATTTTGTAAGCATTTTTGCACCACTTGAATCAATATAATTAATGGCCTCAGCATTTAATATAATGCCTTTTAAATTTTCTCCTTTTAAAGAAATTTGCTCTTGCATCTGGTTTCTGAAATATGCCAAATTTCCAAAATATATTTGCGCATCAAAGCGTACTATTAATAAGTCTTCACGAATTTCAACCTCATCTGCAAAGCGTTTTACATTCTTATAATATTCAGTGTCTTTCACATTGCCTATTACTGCAAAATGCGGATTACTTGTACGATATACCATGAGTAAAAGCGCAAACAGAACGCCTGCTAAAATACCTTGAGGAATACCCACAAATAAGGTTATCAAGAAAGTCAAAACCAATACTAAATACTCATCGCGATTACTTTTTAAAAGTTTGAGAGCATATTTAATATCGATGAGTTTAACTACGGAAACCATAATAATACTTGCTAAAATGGCTTTTGGTAAATGATAAAATAGGGGTGTTAAAAACAGTAAGGTTAATACCACCAATAGCAATGAAAACAAGCCTGATAAATTAGTACGCACCCCTGCTTCATTATTAATGGCAGATCTTGAAAAACTTGCAGTTGCCCAATATGATTGAAAAAAAGAACCTATCATATTTGCCGTACCCAAGGCAACTAATTCTTGATTGGCATCAATAGTGGCTTTGGCTTCTTTTTCTTCAAATGCCTTACCAATTGAAATAGCTTCAAGATATCCAACAAATGCTAAGGTTAAAGCAATAGGCCATATTTCTAAGGTATTTTTCCAATTAAAATCAGGAACTGAGAATGACGGCAGCCCTTTTGGTATTTCCCCTAATATCTTCACTCCATAATCATCTAGCTTTAAAAAATTCACTGCCAAAATACCCACAATAACAACGATCAAGATTGAAGGAATCTTTTGAGCCCATTTTTTAAATGCTAATAGTAGCAAAATACCCACAGCGCCAATTAAGAAATCATACAAATTAGTCTCGCCCATCTTAGCAAAGACATTCATGACCATTTCATGAAACCTATTACTTCTTTCAATATCAACCCCGATAAGGTGCTTAATTTGACTAAAAATAATTATGAGCGCGGCAGCTGAAGTAAAACCACTTAGCACGGGTTTTGACAAGAAATTAACCAAGTAACCCATTCTAAAAAGCCCTAAAAGCAATTGAAAAGCTCCTGCTAAAAAACCTAAGAAAATGGCTAATGCAATATAGTTTTCAACACTTGAAATGGTTAAAGCACCTAAACCTGCTGCTACCAAAAGTGAATCCATTGCCACCGGACCAACAGCTACATTTTTAGAAGTTCCTAAAAACGTATAAATCAACACTGGCACAATAGAAGCGTACAAGCCGTAAACTGGCGGTAAGCCTGCAATCATGGCATACGCCATACCTTGCGGAATCAAAATAATACCCACGGTTAACCCAGCAACCAAGTCATTGGCAAAATCAGACTTTTTATAGTTGGGTAGCCAATTAAGGAATGGAAGAAATTTTTGCATTGATCAAATTTACACTTAAAACAGGAAACTTGAGTAACACAGGTTACACCCTAGAAGAACCTAGTCATTTAATTTTCCTAAAAACACATTTACCTTAGGGTTTATAGGATTACCTGCGGCTCTTCTTAGAAGCACTATTTGACCTGTATGCCAGACAGCATCTTCAATAGGGCCATTAATGCTATTCCAAAACGGAAATTCAGAAGATCCATTAGCGCGCTTAAAAATAATGGTGTGGGCTGCTAAATTTTCAGTTTTAGCAAAAAGTGCGCTTGCCATTTTTAAATTATTCAATGTAACTTCTCTCTTTTCAGTTGCAGATAAATCCTCAGCTTTTACGGTACGATCGGTAGCCGTTTTTTTGGCCACATTTGCAATCACATTTGATAAACCATACAAATGGTCTAATAATTCGCGAATGCTGCGACCGTCATTACCAGGTTTATAGTCTAAATTTTCTTCTGTTAAATTCTCAGTAGCCCATCTATATCTAAAACCCAAACCATCAATCATTCGTGCTACAACCGCACCGGGCGTATAGCTTTCTGCAGCTACAGGAATTTCAGCATACGGCAGTTCATTCATAACTTCTTGTGCTTGTAGGTTCATTGTACCTAGTACAAATATAAAGGTGAACAGAATTTTCATGATATAAATTTTTTATAAGCGTTGCATAAAAGTGTTGGCGCTCATTATGAGTGAATTACTTGAGTTTGGTTTTTTTCTTTTTAGTCAGTTTAAAACCATGTTTGAACGAAAAATAAATAACAGTAAAATGAACAAACCAATAAATGACCCCACCAAATAATTGACCCTTATTGTATGAGGTGCCACCTGATTTAAAAATATTTACATGTCTTAAAACCAATTCTAGTATAGAAGTTATTCTGACCATGGCAATTAAAACAAATAGAATTCCGACAATAATTAATACTATTCCCCAAAATTTTCTCAAAATATTATTTCTTTATTTGAATTTTCTAGCCTACTACTGAAAGAAGCACACTAAATTGTTTCGCGTCATTCTTGAGATATTGAAAACCCTCGTGCAGTTTGTTTTGTTCAACCGCATAAGGATAAAAAGTAATAGGCTCAATACAAATCATATTCGAAACCTCAGTCCACAACATAAAGTTACCAAAACCAGAAGTACTGATTTTTAATTCGTTTTTATCTTTTAAAATAACTTCTTCATAGCCCAAAACACTAAAAGCTTTACTACCTACAGCCAATACTTGAGCAAGTGTTATCGCTTTCTCTTCTGCAATGATTACTGGGTTTTTAGTGACTAAATTAAAGGCCGGATGATACCCTAACATAAATGGTGTGTCTCTATCTCCGGTAACTGTAAATGTAATTTCGAGTCCTTTTTCTGAAAGTGAAAATTGTTTTTCAAACTGAAAATCATAGGTCCAAAATAGATATTGCTTGTTTGATTTTTCAGGATATTTAGAATTAACAACAGGTGTTCTCGCCTTGTAATTTTTACGAAAAATCAGCTTGGTTTTTGACTGCGAAACCAATTCATAGTTGAGTTCTCTCAATAACCCATGCTGGTCTTGTATAGCAATGTCGCGGGGAGTTTCAACTTGAAATTTTGCTTCAGCAGTAGGACCAATTATAGGAAACATTTCAGTATCAGAATGCGACCAACCCGCACTACCTTTTTGGTGTATATATTGATGCCCATCAACTATATAGCTAACCAATTCGCCAGCATCAACGCCAAAGCTTTGATTTCCTAAACTTAAAGTAACCATGGTTTTAGAGTGAATTTATAGCTGTATCTAACCAAAGTACACGAGCAGTCAGCCAATCTCTTAAATAGGCTTCTTCTTCTGGGTAGTCTGCACCCACAAAATTATTAGGCCATATATACTCACCAAAGACAGGCCATCTTTCAAAATTAGTAGCAATGCCACCTGACTCTCTTAGAAGCTCAATTTGCGCATCAATTTTTGATTCTAAGGTGGCCGATGAAAGTTCGGCACCTCTTAATTCAAACCATCTTGTTTGCAGGGCAATTACAAAATTGGGGTCTTCTAATAACCTACCCCACCAAAAAGGTACTTGCAAAGAATCGCCAGGGCATCTTTGATTGAATTGATGTGCCCAAACATTTGTTTCACCGCCTCCACAATAATCTGCGTTACCGAAACCTAGATTGAAATCCCAAATAGGGCCCATTTTCAATTTCTCATTACGATCTTTATTCAGGTAAACACTAAGACGAAAACCATCTACATTATTAGATAATTCATTTAAAATGAAAAACTCAATAAAACTGTCAACATCTATATAATTGCCATACCCTTGCATAGGGTCAGCAAAAGTATCTGATGCCAAGGCATTTTCAAAATCATTAACATAAGTAGAAATATAGGTCTTTTGCTCAGCCGTTATTTCTTCACTCTTTGGGTAATCGTATATATAATACACATCAGCACTAGAACCCTCTAAAGAAGAACCTACTGATGAAAGAAAAGAATTTTGGGCGGTAAAAGGCCCGTCAGCTCTATCAATTCTAATGATATATCCACCTGTAATATCTTCGCCTGAATTTTCAGTCATTTCAAGTGCATCAAGATCAATACGTTCTGAATCACGCTTGAGCTTCTCTTGTAACACATAAATTCCTTCGTAATTTCCGTTAATCGTCAAATTAACAAAACGGGTACGGCTCGCGTAATTACCCATATCTCTTGCCAGTTGATAAACAAGGGTATTTCTTATTAGCGTTTTATCGCTGTAAGGTCCGTTTAAAATCCAATCTTCTTCTTCAGGTAATCCTAAAAAAGAAACATCAGTATCTAAACCGCCAGCATCACGTGTTTCAAAACCATATGATTTTTTAGGAAAAAGCTGCGAAGAAGACCCTCTTATTTCAATGGCAATATTACCATTGTACATCACTTCATCGCCTTGATACAAAGAAGCAGTTACTGTTTTTCTTGGATCATCTTCAATTGTTTGTCCGGCTGTGCTTATTGAAAATACTGGCAGCGTATTACCTTCAAAAGTTTCTTCTTCAGCTACCGGGTCTGGATCTGATTCTTCAACCGTCAAATTTTCATCTGGGTTACAGCTACTTATAAAAAGGAGTAGTAAACTATAGAAATATATAGAATACCCTAAAGGGTACTTGTTCTGTGTAGGGATTTTCATTTGCAAATTTTTGAGAAAGGTAATAAATCTATTCTAAAAATCCCTTTTCACGCATCCAATCGTCATTGAACATTTTACCAACATACCTACTGCCGTGATCATGAAAAAGCACCACCACCACGTCATCTTTGCTAAAATGCGCTTCTAATTGTAAAACACCTTTAATAGCAGCACCCGCAGAATTTCCTAAAAACATAGCCTCTTCTTTAGCCAAACGTTGGGTATAAACAGCAGCGTCTTTATCAGTGACTTTTGTAAAGCCATCAATAATTTCAAAATCTACATTCTTTGGAAGGATGTCTTCCCCTATTCCTTCAGTGATATAAGGATATATTTCTTTTTCGTCAAAAATTCCGGTTTCATGATATTTTTTAAAAACTGAACCATAGGTGTCAATTCCCCAAATTTTAATATCCGGGTTCTTTTCCTTTAAAAATTTACCTACACCAGATATGGTTCCACCCGTGCCTACGCCTACTACAAAATGAGTTATTTTTCCTTGGGTTTGCTCCCAAATTTCAGGACCCGTACTCAAATAATGCGCTTTGGCGTTGCTTGGGTTGTCATATTGATTCACATACCAGCCGTTAGGTGTTTCTGCAGCCAACCTTCTTGCCGTAGAATAATAACTACGTGGGTCTTCAGGGGCAACATCAGTAGGGCACACATGAACCTCACTACCCATGGCGCGAAGAATATCCATTTTTTCTTTTGATTGTTTATCGCTAATTACGCAAATCATTTTATACCCTTTAATGGTAGCTGCTAGCGCAAGCCCCATACCTGTATTACCTGAAGTACCTTCAATGATGGTACCGCCTGGTTTTAATACACCTGCTTTTTCAGCATCTTCAATCATTTGAAGCGCCATTCTATCTTTTGTAGAATTTCCGGGGTTAAAAGTTTCATATTTAGCTAAAACCAAACATGGTAATTTAGCTGTTAACTTATTTAACTTTACCAGAGGCGTATTACCAATAGTTTCTAAAATATTCTCAGCGTAATTCATATAAACACAAAGGTATGAATTTGACTTCACTGAATATAAATTCTATTCGAATTTGATTGCCTTAACAGGAGTGATTTTGGTAATAATATAAGAAGGAAGCAAAAGCATTAATAGGCATAAGAAAAGCACCCCGATATTTAAGAAAAGTATATTTGCAAAACTAATATCTACCGGTATGTAGCTAATATAATATTCTTCAGGGTTAGGAAACTTAAAAACTTGATACTTACTTTGGATCCAGATTAGACCTAGCCCAATAAGGTTTCCCCAAAAAAGGCCAACACTAATTAAATACGCTGCATTGTATAAAAAGATCTTTCGAATACTCCAATCAGATGATCCTAATGATTTAAAAATGCCAATCATTTGAGTTCTTTCTAAAATGAGCACCAACAAAGCCGTTATCATATTAATACCCCCAACTATAATCATGATGGCGATTATGCCCGCGGCGTTGAAATCAAAAAGGGCTATCCATTCAAAAATATGGCCGTATTTATCTTTAATAGTTGAAGAGTCTAAGCTCGAAAGAGTAGCCCCTCGAATCTGCTTGCTTTTTTCATCTAACAGATCAAAATCATTTAAGAAAACTTCAAAATTGCCAACCTCATCAGCTTCCCACTTATTCATTCTTTGAATGTGCCTGATATCAGTGAATACATAGAGTTCATCAAATTCTTTATACCCACTATCGAAAATACCTACTATGTTGAAATTACGCTGATTCGGAAGTTGATTAGGGTCTTCATCCTTGAAAAAAATAGTAGAAAAATTATCATCTAATTTCAATTGTAATCGATTCGCCATAAGGCTTGAAATCAGAACCTCATTGTTTAGTTTACCTTGATAAGAAGGTAGCCTACCGCCCACTAAATATTCTTCAAAATACCGCCAATCAAAATCAGCACCCACACCTTTGGCTATAATACCTTCAAATGTTTCTTCTGTTCTAATTACGCCTCCTTTAGTAGCCACAGCTTGAATGTGGTTTACACCTTCAATAGTTTCAAATTCAGGATAAAAATCTTGCTTTTTTGAAACTGGAAGCACAGATACATCTGAATTATTATTGTCATAATTTGAAATCTGTACATGCCCATTAAAGGCAGTAATTTTTTCACGAATTTTATTTTGTAACCCATTGGTAGTCGCTATTGCCACCAACATCATAACAAGCCCTAAAGCAATAGCTGTAATAGCTATTTTTATTATTGGCGCGGATATGCTAATTTTATCTTCGCTCTTTTTAATGAGCCGCTTCGCTATAAAATATTCAAAATTCAACGCATGCAGTTTTTAACTAGTTTCAAAAGTACAGTTTTCATTTGGTTTTTAACGTTGCTTGCCTGTGGGGGCACAACCTTAAAAAAGAATGAAACCAATCAAAGAAATTCAAAAGCTGTATCACGCCAAGAAGCCCCTAAAATTATAGTGGCTGCCAATAGAACAGCAGCGTATTTAAACCTACTCAAAAACAAGAAAATCGCCATAGTTGCGAATCAGACCAGTGTTATTTTTAAAGAAAATGGGCACACTCACTTGGTTGACTCTTTATTAGCACATAACATTACAATCAATAAAGTATTTGCCCCTGAGCATGGTTTTCGTGGCCGCGCTGATGCAGGTGAAAAATTTGAAGATAGTGTTGATGAAAAAACGGGCTTACCCTTAATCTCACTGCACGGAAAAAACAGAAAACCAAGTGCAGAACAACTTGATGGTGTTGATGTTGTAGTTTTTGACATTCAAGATGTTGGCGTACGTTTTTACACCTATATCGCAACCTTACAATTAGTTATGGAGGCTTGTGCTGAGGCGAATATTCCGGTAGTTGTTTTAGACCGGCCCAACCCAAACGGACACTATATTGATGGCCCGACAATGAAAGCTGAACATACAGGTTTTTTAGGCATGACTGAAATACCCTTAGTATATGGCATGACCATTGGCGAATATGCTACTATGATTAATGAAGAGCAATTACTAAAAAGCAAACAAAAGGCAGACCTGACTATTATTGCTTTAGAAAATTATTCGCACCAATCTTTTTATGAATTACCAATCAGGCCTTCACCCAATTTACCCAACACGCAGTCAATTAACTTGTACCCAAGTTTGGGGTTATTTGAAGGCACAAATGTTAATGCGGGTAGAGGTACAGAGTTTCAGTTTCAGCGTTATGGCGCTTCGTTTTTAGATAGTACGGCCTATCAATTTTCATATATACCTCAGCCTAATTTTGGTTCAAAACATCCCAAAGAAAAAGACAAAATATGTTACGGTAAAGATTTATCTGAAGTAGAACGCATGGATCAAATATCAATGCAATGGATCATTGATGCATATGAACATTCTACTGACCGCAGCAAATTTTTTATCACAAGCGGGTTTACCAAACACGCCGGCACTGAAGAACTGCAAAAACAAATTGAAGAAGGTAAATCAGCTCAAGAAATAAGAGCCAGTTGGCAAGCTGAAATTAAAAATTTCAAAAAAGTAAGAGCTAAATATCTATTATACCCTTGAGGTTTTAAGATTCTATTTCTGTAGTTGGCCTTCTATATTTATGAAAAGGCTGTTTGAGTAGGCCTGAAATACTGCTGTTTTCTTTTTCATCAGGAAATGTATCAACCCCGTAAACAATTTTTTCAGGATTTAAATTCATATAAGTGCCAAAAAGACGATCCCAAATTGAGAAAATATTACCGTAGTTTGAGTCTGTATACGGTAATACATGGTGATGATGTACCTTATGCATATCAGGCGAAACTAGAATCCAACTTAGGGCTTTATCTAATTTTCTGGGCAAGCTGATATTCGCATGATTAAACTGTGATAAGACAACTGACATACTTTGATACAACATAATAATACCTACCGGTGCGCCCACTAAAAAAACTCCAATTAAGGTAAATGCATATCTGACCAAACTTTCTAAAGGGTGGTGTCTGTTGGCAGTAGTTGTATCAACATGATGATCTGAATGATGCACCAAATGTACCATCCAAAGCGGTTTTACCTTATGCTCAACCCAATGGGCCGTATAGGCACCTATTAAATCGAGTAAGGCTAAACCTAATAAAACATATAACCACAATGGCATTTCAGGCAACCAATTGATGAAACCAAAATTATTATCTACCACCCAATCAGAGATAAACAACAATAATGCAGCTAACGGAAAATTAATTATAATGGTAGTTAAGGTAAAAAAGAGGTTGGGCAGGGCGTGTTTCCATTTTCTGTACTTCACACTAAATAGTGGCACTATACCTTCAAGAATCCAAAAAAAAGTAATGCCTCCAACCAATATTAAAGAACGATGAACCGGAGAAATAGTTGAAAAATAATCTATAATAACCTGCATACGTAAATATAGTAATTTTGACTTTTAATAAGATTCAACGTAGCATCAGAGCTTGATGCTCTTTTTCATTGCCTCAACAATATTAAAAGCAGCCGGACAAATTGCTGTATTCTTCAAAGTTAAACTTGTAATTTGATTGAATTTCTTTCTGTTGGTATGCGGAAATTCTCTACACGCCTTTGGTCTTACTTCATAAATTGAGCAATAATTATCGTCGCCTAAAAAAGCACATGGCACTTGTTGTAACACATAATCATTGTCTTCATCAATTTTTAAATACTGTTGAATAAATTGTTGTGGTTTTAACCTGAAATGTTTTGAAATTCGATCAATATCAGCCGTGGTAAAAAGAGGCCCTGTAGTCTTGCAACAGTTGGCACAGGTCAAACAATCAGTCTTTTCAAATTCTTCATCATGAAGTTCATTCATTATATAATCAAGATGCTTTGGCGGTTTCTTTTTTAGTTTAGAAAAATACTTTTTGTTTTCAGCCTGCTTCTTTTTAGCATCTATTGCTACATTCTTTACTTCAGTTCGCATCAACTAATCTTTCAAAAGACTTACCGCAATTTGGTATAATTCATGGCTCCAATCTTCAGATATTTTTCCAATTTCTGAAGTTAAAGCAGGTTGTTTTTCGATTATTTTTTTTCCTAAAACAGAATTAAAAAAGGTATTTAAAGCTTCTTTTTGTTCTTCATTCATTTTAGAACGATCTGTAACTAATTGTTTACCTGCTGAACTCTTGTAAAAAGAGGTCATTTGACTAATTTCATCTAATTCAAAATGCCGCTCATATACAGGCACCAACATTGCTTGCATTTCTTGAATTGACTTTTCTTTGTTATCTCTTAAATAAACCCATCCTTCTTTATTGGTTTCTTTCTGCGGATAATTCTTTTCTAACATCAACAATAATTGGTCATAGGCAAACCTATACTGATCTAAACTATTATTGCTTTCTAAATAGGCACTTACTTGTGATGATTTATCAGTACTCTGACCAAACCCTATAAAGGAAATCAACATAAAAAGACAAAATAATGATTTAAACTGCTTCATGAAATATAGAATAAGGGCGAAATTTACCACTTTTGCATCCAAAGTACGAATTATATCAATATGGATGTTTTAGGTAAGGCGTTATTAGACTATCAGCACGGTAAGTATATCGAAGATATTACCACCTACATGAGCATGCAGGGTTATGAAGATGAAATCATTGATAGCATTGCACTACCCTATTTGTTTCGATCTTATGATGCAATGCCCATGCTTGAACAACAGGCTCTTAATTTATGTCATGGCGCTGTTTTAGATGTAGGTTGCGGCGCGGGTTCGCATAGTTTGTATTTACAAGAGAAAAGATTTGAGGTTACCGCTTTAGATTACTCAAAAGGCGCTATTCAAACATGTACTCAAAGAGGCATAAAAAAAGCTATTCAAGCTAATATCTTTGAATTCAACAACCCCCAATTTGATACGTTACTTTTATTGATGAATGGTATTGGTATTGCTGAAAAGCTCAAGAATTTAAAACCTTTATTACAACATTTAAAAAGCCTTTTACTTGAGCGTGGGCAAATACTCATAGATTCAAGTGATATTCGTTACATGTTTGATGAAGAAGATGAAAATGATACGCTACTTCTTAACGATGATAATTATTATGGTGAAGTTCAATTTAAGATTGAATATCAACAAGAAGAAAGTGAATTATTTGGATGGTTATATGTTGACTTTGACACCTTAAAAAAGGTAGCTATTTCTGCAGATTTATATTGCGAACTTGTAAGAAATGGGCAGAATAACGACTATTTAGCGAGATTAACGCATTGTAAATGCAAATAAATTAAGATTTGCGTTATATTGGTAGAAAACAAATTGTAGAAATGAAAAATTTAAAGGCAGCCCTATGCATCTGTTTCTTGATTTTTGTAGCAAGTTGCTCAAAAAACAAAAATGATGATGATGGTACTGTTGAACCAAATGTTGCCAACCTTCAATCTTCTGGCGATTCAGCAAACGATATTTTATCAAACACTAATTTCACAAAATTAAAAATTCAACTTGCTTACTCTAGAGGCTTTAAGCCTACAGCAACTGCAATAGATGCTTTGGTGGCTTTTCTTAAAGAACATACCTTCAAAACAGCTATTGAATTAGTTTATAAAGAATTACCCTTAACGGGCGAAAATGAGTTAAGCTTACAAGAAGTTGCTGATCTTGAAACTGAAAATAGAACAGTTTATAATGAAGATGATACCGTAGGTATCTACATTTATTTCACTGATGCTGCGGCAAGTTCTGATGGCAGTAACAATGGTCTTGTAACTTTAGGTGGTGTTTATAGAAATACTTCTATGGTCATTTATGAACCTACGGTTCAAATACTTTCAAATCAAAGTAGTTCAATTTCAGTGGCTGATATTGAAACTGCCACTCTTAATCATGAATTTGGTCACTTATTAGGTTTGGTTAATTTGGGCACCCCTATGGTTACCCCACATGAAGAATCTTCAGCGCTCAATCATTGCAATCAAATAGGATGTTTGATGCTCGCTGAATTACAATTTGGAACTACTAGCCGGTCATCAAGTATTTTAGCGTTTGACCAATCAAATGATTTAAAATCAAGTTGCTCGCTTGACGGTAAAAATCTTCTAAAAATGCTTGAATCTCATCAAGCCAAGGGTGGGGCAAATGCGGTTTCTATCGATGCTTTTTGTAGTTCAGATTTACAAAATAATGGTGGAAGATAAGCCGTTGTAATCAACTCTATTTTTAAGGTATATTCAAATATTTATGGGTTTGCAAAGAAACTTTCCATTTAGGGTTTTGCATGACGTAGTCTACTATCATTGGTGTTACCTTTTCGCGAACACTCCATTCAGGCTGTAGATATAGCAAACAATTATCATTAACCTGTGCTGCCTGCTCCTCAGCAAAAATCAAGTCATGCTTATTGTAGACAATAACTTTAAGCTCATTTGCTTCATCATAAATTTTACCAAAAGGTAGTTTATTCTTTTTAGGTGAAAGGCAAATCCAATCCCAAAAACCAGTCAATTCATAAGCACCAGAAGTTTCAATGTGCGTTTTCACATTTTTATTCTTCAAACCTTGCGTCAACGGATTCATATTCCAGGTAAGCGGTTCGCCACCAGTAATAACAATAGTGTCTGACCATTTTGAAGCATTTTCAACAATTTGTTCAATGGCAGTTGGCGGATGCAAATCTGCATTCCAACTTTCTTTAACATCACACCAATGACACCCTACGTCGCATCCTCCAATTCTGACAAAATAAGCCGCGGTACCTTTATGATATCCTTCACCTTGAATGGTGTAGAATTCCTCCATCAAGGGCAACATTAACCCTTGATCAACAAGTTTTAGAATTTCAGCTTTTGCCATCTGGCAAAGATAGTTCTAGTTTGGTAAAAATTCATAAATCAATTCATAATTTAAAGGCTACCAAATGAAACATTTGACTGAAATAAAAAAATGCCTGAACTACTCAAAAATTTCAGCTATTTTTATGCAAAATAATCCCGAATGACTACCAAAGACGAATTCATTTCGCACATTGAAACTGGTTATACCACAAAAGGAGATTTCATTACACTTGGCGGTGCCATGCTTGACAATGAAACCTTGCCCGGATCGTTTATAAAAATTCCGCTAAGAACCTTAAATAGACACGGACTCATAGCTGGTGCTACGGGTACAGGTAAAACAAAAACGCTACAGGTATTAGCAGAAAATTTATCTGAGAAAGGGATTCCGGTACTTTTGATGGACCTTAAAGGAGATTTAAGCGGCATAGCAAAACCAAGTCCGGGGCACGAAAAAATTGATGAACGCCATGCCAAAATAGGGCTTCCGTTTGAGGCAAAGGGCTTTCCTGTTGAGATATTAACCTTAAGTGAACAAGACGGTGTAAAATTGAGAGCAACAGTTTCTGAGTTCGGACCCACATTATTGTCTAGAATTTTAGATTTAACCGTTACCCAAGAAGGTATTGTTGCTGTGGTTTTTAAATATTGTGATGACAATAAGCTACCCTTATTAGACCTCAAAGATTTCAAAAAAGTATTACAATACGCTACTGGTAATGGCAAGAAAGAATTTGCTAAAGATTATGGTCGAATTTCATCGCAATCAACAGGTACCATCCTCAGAAAAATAATAGAACTCGAACAACAAGGTGCCGATCTCTTTTTTGGAGAAAAATCTTTTGAAGTTGATGACCTTACTCGAAAAGACAAAGACGGTAAAGGGTATATCAATATTCTAAGATTAACAGATATTCAAGATCGCCCTAAACTTTTCTCAACCTTTATGTTGAGCCTATTAGCAGAAATATATTCAACATTTGAAGAACAAGGGGATCTTGACAAACCTGAGTTGGTGTTTTTTATTGATGAAGCCCACCTCATTTTCAAAGAGGCCTCAAAAGCGTTACTTGCGCAGATTGAAAGTATTGTTAAACTCATACGTTCAAAAGGTATTGGCTTATATTTTGTGACGCAAAACCCAACTGATGTGCCTAATGAAGTTCTCTCGCAGTTAGGACTGAAAGTACAACATGCCCTAAGAGCTTTTACCGCTAGAGATCGAAAAGCGATAAAGTTGACGGCAGAGAATTACCCGGAGTCTGATTATTATGACACTAAAGAAGTGTTAACCTCTTTAGGTATAGGTGAAGCTTTAGTATCTGCCCTTGATGAAAAAGGAAGACCTACACCCTTAGCAGCAACCATGCTTAGAGCACCAATGAGCAGAATGGACATTTTAACTGATGACGAGTTAGACGCAGTGATTAGTACATCTAAACTGGTTAAAAAATATGGAGAAACTATAGATCGAAAAAGTGCTTATGAAATTTTAACCGCTAAGATTGAAAAAGCTGAAGCCTTGGCTGAAAAAGAAAAGTCAAAATCTAAACCTAAAAGTACATCTCGTAGAAAAAGTACAAGACAGAACCCTATTTTAAAAGTAATAACCAGTGCAACTTTTATCAGAGGGATATTGGGTGTACTCAAAAAAGTATTACGCTAGTTTTAAAACCTATTTCAATTATCATCAATGAAAAAAAAATTATACCCCGTTATTATTCTTTTTATTTTTTGCATTTTAGCTTGCAAAAAAGAAATAGACACTACCTTTTTAATTACTGAAACTAGTATAGGAAATTTACATAAAAAAAGCCTTGCACGTGACATTGAAGTCATTTACGCCAACGATTCTATTGTAAAAGATACGGTTGCATTGCGCTTTGGAAATGGGGCTAAGAAAATAAAAGTTTTTAAAAAAAACGGCCCTCATTTATTAACGCTTACACCTTCATCTGACAGTATACCCACTTTTGAAAATGTGAACATTTTTGACCCTAGATTTAAAACTGATAAAGGCATAGGGCTTTCAAGTACCTTCAAAGACATTAAATCAAAATACACCATCAAAAAGATTCAAACTTCATTGAACAATGTTGTGATCTTCATTAAAAACAGTAATATGTATTTCACTATTGACAAAGAAGAACTTCCGTCAAACGTGCGCTATAACTCTAACACCAATATTGAAGAGGTGCATATACCTGACACGGCCAAAATTAAATATTTGATGATTGCATGGGAAAACTATTAGGCGTTTTTGTACACTTATTAACATTCTTCAATTACCAAATTCTATAATTTCTTAGGGTTTACACTATTTAAAAACATATACACTTTTTGTGATTTACTTAAAAAAAATTGTTCATCAATGTTTCCTTTTTGGATATGGCGCATATTTTAATACGTGGGTTTACTTGAATTCAAAAAAGGCGGCAAAAAGAGCCTTTGAAGTTTTTTGCAGCCCAAGAAAAGGTAAGGTTTTACCCATGCAAAAATCTTTTCTCAATGAAGCAAAAGACGCAACCTTAAAGTTAGAAGCGGTTGAATTGCAAACCTATAAGTGGTTTGGTGATAATGATACCATTCTTTTAGTTCATGGCTGGGAAAGCAATGTTTTTCGTTGGCATAAACTTATTGAAAAACTGAAAACAGAGAAGTACAATATCATTGCTTTTGATGCACCCGCTCATGGCAATTCAACAGGCACTGTTTTAAACGGACCTCTTTATTCAAAAGCTATTCAAAAACTGATTGAAAAATACCAGCCTAAATATGTAATTGGTCACTCTTTTGGAGGTATGGCACTACTTTACAATGAATATTTACACAAAAACAGCTGTGTTGTAAAGATGATTACCCTAGGCTCTCCGTCAGAATTAGCTGATTTCATGAAGCAATATAAATTGTTATTAGGGCTGAGCAATACCCTAATGAAAGCTATAGAACTTCATTTTACAGAGCTATTTGATTTAAAATTTTCAGACTTTTCAACTTCCAAATTTGCCAAAGAAATTACTAAAAAAGGACTTCTAATACATGATAATTTAGATACCATTGCACCATATTGGGCATCAGAGCAGGTACATGCAAACTGGAAAAATAGCACCCTTATAACTACATCAGGTTTAGGTCATTCACTTCATCAAGATAGTGTTCGAAATGATATTTTGAATTTTTTGAAATCATGAAAAAGGGTTAATTTTATCGAAACGAGTTCTACGTTAATCTAGTGTTTAACAAACTTTTTTAAAAATCTATTGTCATGTCAACAGTATCGCCTTTTCATATAGCAATTCCCGTTCATAACCTGGCAGCGTGCCGTACCTTTTATAGAGAGGTACTAAATTGTGAAGAAGGCAGAAATAGTGACCATTGGGTAGATTTTAATTTCTTCGGACATCAATTGGTTATACATTACAGGCCCAAAGCAGAAACCGAAGAACTACATAGTAACCCTGTAGATGGTCATGATGTACCTGTGCCACACTATGGCGTAGTATTACCATGGAATATTTTTCAATCTTTCGCTGAAGAATTAAGGTCAAAAGGAGTGCAATTTATTATTGAACCCTACATTAGGTTTCAAGGTAAACCAGGAGAACAAGCTACTATGTTTTTTAAAGATCCTGCTGGTAATGCTCTTGAATTTAAAGCCTTTAAAGATTTGGGGCAGTTATTTGCAAAGTAAATATTGCTTTTTTTACAGAATGCATATTTTAACTTCATTAATAGCTCTTAAGATAATTGGAACTAATGAATTTAGCCCTATAGCTTTACCCCTTTCAGTAGTACTTAAATGAATAGTTTATTGCGGTATTGATAATGACACTCTATCAAGAATTTTTTATTAAAGTTAAAAAATCAAACAACGGTTTGATTTCAAAAGCAAACTCTTAGGTTGGGTCAAAAATTAAATCTTTTCTTGCTACACCCGCTTAAAGTTCACAAAAGTATCACGAAATTTATTTAAAATTTCATCTTCTTGTGACACCCTTAATAATGAATCAAACTAGTTTTACCAATTAATTTTAAAAACAAATATTTATAATGAAGAATCTTTTTTTACTATTGAGTTTTGGTCTCTTCTTGGTAAGCTGCGACAGCGATGACAGTACCACTAATGAATCTACTACGGCAAATCTTAGCGTTAATTTATCAGGTCTTGAAGATCTTGGTTCAGATTATGTTTATGAAGGTTGGATTATAGTTGATGGATCTCCTGTTACAACAGGAACATTTACTGTAGACGCAAACAACACACCTTCACAAACTACCTTTACTGTTGATGCAGAACAATTAAATGCTGCCTCGGCTTTTGTACTTTCTATTGAACCAGCAGCAGATCCTGACCCAGCACCGGCAGCAACAAAATTATTATCAGGTGGTTTTGACGGTAATACGGCAACAGTTAGTATTGCAGATCAAGTTGGCGATTTCGCTAATGCTGACGGAACCTTCTTCTTAAGAACACCAACTGATGAACCAGATGGAATGAATAATGGTAATGATGAAAATGGTGTTTGGTTTGGAACACCTGGAGCTCCTCCTACTCCAAACTTAAATGTACCTTCATTAGCTCCAGGTTGGGTTTATGAAGGTTGGGTTGTAGTTGATGGTGTAGGTCCAATTTCAACAGGTCAATTTGCAAATGCATCTGTTCAAATGGGTGATGATGCCGCACCATTTAGTAGTGATTTATACCCAAGTCCTCCTGTACCTGGTGAAGACTTTTTCTTGAATGCACCCGTTGGAGTTGATTTTCCACTTGATGTTAGAGGAAGAACAGTTGTAGTTTCCGTTGAACCATTTCCAGACAACAGTCCTGCACCTTTTGCAATAAAACCATTAGTTGGAGTTGCTGGTCAAGAAACGGCACCTAGCTCACATGGGTTGTCATTAAATGCAGCTTCTTTTCCAACAGGAACAGTTACCAGATAAATTTTAGAAATAACAAATTGAAACCCTTATAGTCATTTATAAGGGTTTTATTTATGCCTGTTTTTAAGGTTCTACAAATTGCTATCAATCTAGCAGCAGCTAAATAATTTATACGGGTATTGTATGTAGTGAAGCCTAAGCAATATTTGACAGTCAATTTTCGTTGATTAGCTAAGAACTTTAAGGTTATACCTACTAAAACCCTTGGTTATGAAAAAAATGATCCTATTTATTTTAATCTTCGGTGCTATTCTTGCAATGAGCAGTTGTGAGTATGATGATAGCAATGATATCGATTTTATTACCCCTAACGACACAACACAGACTTAAAGGCCAAATTGTGTATAAAAAAAGCCTCGAAATTCGAGGCTTTTTTTATTTGGTTTATTTTCTACTTCTATGTCTTTCTCGAGCTAACAACGTATTTTTAAGTAACATAGCAATAGTCATAGGTCCTACTCCACCGGGTACGGGAGTAATGAAAGATGCTTTTTTACTCACATTTTCAAAATCAACATCTCCGGTAATGTAATACCCCTTTTCTTTACTTTCATCGGGTACACGTGTAATACCTACATCAATAATAACGGCATCATCTTTAACCATCTCGGCCTTTAAAAAACCGGGCACACCTAATGCAGAAATAATAATATCAGCCTGAGAAGTAATTTGAGTAATATTTTTAGTTCGACTGTGTGTAAGGGTCACTGTTGAATTACCAGGAAAACCTTTTCGCCCCATTAAAATACTCATGGGCCTACCAACAATATGACTTCTACCAATCACAACCGTGTGTTTACCTTGAGTTTCTACACCGTATCTTTCTATTAATTCTAAAATACCAAATGGCGTTGCTGGAATAAACGTACTCATATCTAAAGCCATCTTACCAAAATTCATTGGATGAAAGCCATCTACATCTTTATCAGGATGCACCGCCATAATTACCTTTTGGGTATCAATTTGTTCAGGCAACGGAAGTTGTACTATAAAACCGTCAATATCTGCATTTTGATTCAGCTCCTCAATTTTCTTAAGTAATTCTTGTTCAGAGGTGGTATTTGGCATTTGAACCAATGTAGATTCAAAACCTATTCTTTGACAAGACCGCACTTTACTACCAACATAAGTCAAGCTAGCCCCATCATTACCTACAATAACAGCAGCTAAGTGAGGTACTTTTTCACCACGCTCTTTCATCTTATCAACCTCAGCTTTTATTTCAGCTTTAATATCATTAGAGACTTTTTTACCATCTAATAGTTTCATTCAATAACTTTATTTAAGATTAACGCATTCCTTTCATTCCGCCCATCATTTGCATCATTTTTTTACCTTTACCCCCTTGCATCATTTTCATCATCTTACTCATTTGATCAAATTGCTTTAATAGTTGGTTGACTTCTTGCACTTCGCGACCGCTTCCTTTAGCTATTCGTTTTTTTCTACTTGCATTTAATTTAGAAGGATTTGATCTTTCATCGGGCGTCATTGAATGAATAATAGCTTCAATATGCTTAAAGGCGTCATCGTCAATATCCATGCCTTTTAAAGCCTTTCCGGCACCCGGAATCATACCCATCAAATCTTTAATATTTCCCATTCTTTTTATCTGCTGTATCTGAGATAAAAAGTCATCGAAGCCAAATTTGTTTTTGGCAATTTTTTTTTGAATTTTTCTAGCCTCGTCTTCATCAAATTGGTCTTGAGCTCTTTCAACTAAAGAGATAACATCGCCCATACCTAAAATTCGATCAGCCATACGATCCGGATGAAAAACATCAATAGCTTCCATCTTTTCACCTGTACCAATAAACTTTATAGGTTTATCTACAACTGATTTAATTGAAATAGCCGCACCACCTCGCGTATCACCATCTAACTTTGTTAGAATTACGCCATCAAAATTTAAAATATCATTAAAGGCTTTTGCCGTGTTTACTGCATCTTGCCCCGTCATTGAATCAACAACAAAAAGTGTTTCTTGAGGTTCAATGGCTTTATGAATATTAGATATTTCATTCATCATGGCCTCATCAACAGCAAGACGACCAGCGGTATCAACAATAACTACATTACAGCCATTCGCTTTGGCATGCGCAATACCTTCTTTCGCAATAGCTACGGGGTCAGAATTTTCACGATTTGAATATACCTCAACCCCAATTTGTTCACCAACCACATGTAATTGATCAATCGCTGCAGGGCGATATACATCACAGGCAACCAATAATGGTTTTTTAGTTTTTTTAGTTTTTAAATAATTAGCCAGCTTACCTGAAAAAGTGGTTTTACCAGAACCTTGCAAACCAGACATTAGAATTATGCTTGGGTTACCCGATAAGTTTATGCCTTCAGTTGACCCACCCATCAATTGGGTTAGTTCATCTTTTACAATTTTGACCATTAATTGGCCTGGTTGCAAGGTGGTCAATACATTTTGACCTAAGGCTTTTTCTTTTACTCGATTGGTAAACTCTTTTGCAATTTTAAAATTGACATCAGCATCGAGTAAGGCACGCCTAACCTCTTTTGTAGTTTCAGCTACATTGATTTCTGTTATTTGCCCATGCCCTTTTAAAACATGTAGGGCCTTTTCGAGCTTTTCGCTTAAATTATCAAACATTGACTTGTTGAATTTTGAAGAAAAACAAATTTAAGAATTACTATATGAAACACAGTGATAAGTGAATAAAAAATAAAATAAAAGAGCATCAATCGAAAGAATGATGCTCTTTAAAAATTTAGGGCAAAAAAGAGGTGTTCTTTATGCTAACCTTTTTAGTCACACTTTTTTTCTAAAACTAATACTTCACCGCTATATCCTGTTAGCTGTAAACGGTCTGATCTACATTCTTCAATGGTCCATCCTCCAGTAAAATTAGCAAGCGCCATTGAAAGATTGTTTAAAATGAGTACATTCTCTTCAATACGCCAACTACCTTGGTCTTGTGCATCTCCATTCTGGCTGTAGGCGTGAATATTCATGTTTGAAAAATCGATACTTAAATCCTCAAAAAAACTTCCGCTATCATTTACAATCATCCATCTGCAACTTGATAACGTTTCAATTATATAATCAGAATCACAAAGCTCAAAGTCTGGATTGCATGAAGAGTTCAGTATGATTTTATCACCACTGGCATTGGTAAATTTTATTTTAAAAGGGTTAATCTCATAAACGAACCACCTGCCATTAAAATCATCTAACTCATCTAGCTGTAAATCTATAATGCTTCCGTCTGTAGAATTATTAGTCCCCCAAAGACCTAAGAATGATTCTCCACTAAGGTTTTCAACGGTAAGCTTCCCATCATCGGTAAAATTCATCACAACATTGTCATAACTTTCTGTAGCACTAACTTCATTTTGAACTACTGTTTCAATATACCAACTGCAGTTGTTTAGAATATCTTTTAAGCCTTCTTCAGTAAAATCATCATCGTTATAATTAGAATCATCATCTTCATCGCAGGCGTTCACTACTTCAATTATTGCCGCTTGCAGCTCGGCTAACGAGTTTGCAGTAATTTTACTATCATCATACAATTCAAAAAGTACCGGATAATCAATACTTACAACATCTTCAGCACCTAATCCGGCTAAAAATCTTTGTAGTTCTGAATCATCTGAAACAACAATTGAATTGGTCTGTTCTTGTGTTAGATTGAAGGTGAAAAAGGTAACTGGGTAAAGTACATCAATACACTCTATATCATCATCTAACCCCCCTTCAACACAAGCCTCAATCAGTTTATTTAATGCTTCAAGATCATCGATTATAATTTTGGTGTGATCCGCTGTTGTGATGTTGATAGGAAATATAAAGCTTAACACATCATCATCATCTTCAAGAGCATCAAATTCAGCTTCAATCAATTCAAAATCTTCTTCAGATTTAATTTCATATTCAATGGTGTTAATTTTGATTCTATAAGGAAAGTTGATTTCAAGACAACTTGCGCCATCAATAATGTTATCAAAAGAACCATCATTTGAAGCCATTTGAATCATTAGGGCTATAATCTCAGCATCAAGATTATTAGTTTCAGTTTGTAAAATTTCTAGATTTGGTTCAGATTGATCTTGTTGACAGGCCGTAAAAAACAATGCAATAGCCATCAGGCATACCATAATTGTATTTTTAAAAGCGATTTTCATATCAATTATTGATTTCTTTTTAAACAATTAATTTAACAAACACCCTACTTTGATTGATAACTTAAATAAATTTGGCTTCAACTGATTTAAATTTTTATCTTGAGCTTTCAGTTTTGCTAGTACTATTGAATTATTTTCTTTAACCACTTCAGGACTAGCCTACGTGGCATGCAAAAGAAAAAAAACAATAAACTCTAGGGTATCAAGTAAATTTACATGAATCACCTACTAAATTAATCTATTGAGCACAGAAAATACTAAAAACGTTTGTGAAGATCAAGTTTATGCCCAAGTCTTCAAGTCTCATTCCAAAACGGTTTTCAACTATATATATTATAAATTTGGCAATGAAGAAAAGGCTCGCGACGCAGTTCAAGAGGCTTTTTTAAAGTTATGGGAGAACTGTGCTAAAGTAGCTCCTGAAAAAGCTAAATCATATTTATATACGGTAGCAAACAACTTATCACTAAATGTAATTAAGGCAGAGAAAGTGCGCTTAAAATATGCTGATAAAGCTTTAAAAAATACTCATGAAACGCCTGAGTTTGTTTTAGAGGAAAAAGAATTCAAAGTAAAACTAGACCATGCTTTGAATAGTTTGCCTGAGAATCAACGAACTACCTTTTTATTAAATCGAATCGATAAAAAAAAGTACAAAGAAATAGCAGAGATAGAGGGGGTTAGTGTAAAAGCCATTGAAAAAAGGATGCACTTGGCCTTAAAAACACTCCGTTCAAAAATTGACGGAATTTAAAAAAAAACAGTAGTAACAGCTACATAATCGATTTTTATCATAAACAAACTCATGAACAACAGGGTAGGGTTTGTAAATATGTAGTTGTTTAATAAAAGTAACGCCTTAGATGATGCAAGATAATTATTTAGCAAAATGGTTAAACAATGAACTCACTGAAAAAGAGTTGGCAGAATTCAAAACTTCTTCAGAATACAATTCTTATCAGCAAATCATTGATGCCGCAAACACTTTAGAAGCTCCTGAATTCAATTCAGAAGAGGTTTTTTCTGGGCTTAAAAACAGGCAATTACTTACTGAAACAAAAGTAGTGCAACTACAACCTTTCAAAAAGTTCATGCGTGTAGCTGCTGCTGCATTTATCTTATTATTTGCTGGCTATTATTATGTCAATACCCTAGGCGAAAAAGTCGCTACAGAATATGCCCAGAAACAAGAAATCACATTACCTGATAACTCTGAGGTCATCTTAAACGCTGATTCTGAAATTACATACAGTAAGAAGAATTGGTCTTCAGAAAGAAAAATTAATCTAAACGGCGAAGCTTACTTCAAAGTAGCCAAGGGCAAGAAATTCTCAGTTGAAACTGATGCAGGTAAGGTGTCTGTTTTAGGCACACAGTTTCATGTAGAAAATAGAGAAAACATTTTTGAAGTGTATTGCTATGAGGGCTTGGTAAGTGTTAGCTATGAAGGAAAAGAAACCAAACTACCTGCTGGAAGCTCATTTGTAGTTATCGATGGTAACATTATAAGCTACACGCTAGAAACGGCTAGCTTTCCTTCATGGATAAAAGATGAAAGCTCATTTAAAAGTATGCCTTTTAAATTTGTATTGGCTGAATTTGAAAGACAACACAACATTGAGGTTGCTACTGAGAATGTAAACCTTACCAAATTATTTACAGGATCATTTAGCAACACCAATTTAGATTTAGCTTTAAAAAGTATTAGTATTCCTTCAGGAATAAAGTTTAAATTAGAGGACAAAAAAGTGCTCTTTTATGCTGAAAAAGCAGAATAACCTTATTAAACTTCTTAGTAGCCTGCTTTTATTCTTCTCTTTTGCCCAACTAACGGCACAAGAAAATGTTACTCAAACAACTTCTTTATTAAATCTTATCAAAGCTCTTGAAGCAGAATTTAATATTAAATTCTCATATGTTGATGAGGCTATTAATGATATTATCATTGAAGGTTTTAAACAAAAATCACTCAAAGAAACATTGGCTACCATTACCCAACAAACCCAAATTAAAATTGAAAAACTCAACGACCGCTATTACACTTTAAATAAAAGTAAGACCGTTTCTATATGCGCTATTGTTCTTGACAACTTTGAACAAAACACTATTACTGGGGCAACTATTCGCGTTTTAGGAAACGAGAAGGCAACTGTTACTGATTTAAACGGTAATTTTTCATTCGACAATGTTGATAGAACGGCTTCTATTCAAATAAATCATATTGGTTTTAAGCCGCTCTTCATTAAAGCAGAAAAACTAGCTAACCTCACGAATTGTAAGCCATTGTCATTAACTAAAACACACCAACAATTAGATGAAGTTATTGTTTTCGAGTTTCTAACAAGGGGTATGATAAAGCAACTTGACGGCAGTTTTGAAATAAATACTGAACAATTTGGCATTCTACCAGGGCTTAGTGAACCTGATATTTTACAAACCGTACAAGCATTACCTGGCATCAAAAGTATTGATGAAACAGTTTCTGATATCAATATTAGAGGCGGCACTAATGATCAAAATCTTATTTTATGGGATGGAATTAAAATGTATCAATCTGGACATTTTTTTGGACTAATATCTGCTTTCAACCCCTATTTAACTGATAAGGTATCAGTTATTAAAAATGGTTCTAGCGCTAAATATGGCGACGGTGTTAGTGGTGTTATTGACCTAAAAACAAAAAACAATTTGAACCAAGATTTTTATGGGGGTGCAGGTTTCAATTTAATTAGTGGTGACGTTTTTGGCCAACTTTCTTTAAGCAATAAAACCGGAATACAGTTCTCAGCAAGAAGATCAACTACTGATTTTTTTAAGACACCAACTTTTAATACATTTTTTAACCGCGCTTTTAAAAGCAATAAGGTTAGTGGCAATACTATTGAAGTTGATAACATTGTACGTGAAGATGAATTTTACTTTTATGATTTTTCAGGCAAATTTTTGTATGATATTAATGAAGATCATAAATTTCGAATAGGTTTTATAACGATAAACAATCAACTTGATTTCACTGAAAGTATTATTGAAGAAAACCTTTTTACCTCTAGCGCTTTAGATCAAAGTAATTTATCAATAGGAAGTAATCTGAACAGTACTTGGACTGATTCATTTTTTAGTACCATAAATGCCTATTACACCCAATATAATTTAAACGCCACCAACACTTCCTCTTTAGGCCAGCAAGTTCTTTTTCAAGGTAATAGAGTAGTTGAAACCTCAGTGAAATTAGGCACAACTTATCAATTCAGCAATGAATTTTCTTTGATAAATGGTGTACAAACTATTCAAACAAAAATCGTAAACAACACAGAAGTCAGTCAACCTCAAGTTTCATTAAATAGCACTAACCGTTTAAATACTAATGCTATTTTTTCAGAATTCAAATATGAAAATGAAAACCTATTTGCGCAAATTGGCATTCGATTTAATCACTATCAAAACCCTGAAATTTTTAAAAAAATTAGTTTTGAACCTAGATTGAATGTCAATTATGCCATTACTGATAAATGGAAAGCCATTCTTTTAGGAGAATTTAAAAGTCAGGCGACCAACCAAGTAGTAGATTTAGAACAAAATTTCTTAGGTATTGAAAAACGAAGATGGACGATTGCTGACGGTAGTAATTTACCCGTTACGCAAAGTAAACAAGGGTCACTAGGCTTAAACTACCAATCAAGAGGATTATTTTTTGGCCTTGAAGGTTTCTACAAATTTGTTGATGGTGTGAGTACTGAAACACAAGGTTTTCAAAACCAAAACCAGTTCAATATTGAAGGAGGTGCAGTTGGTAACTTTTCAATTAAAGGCTTAGAATTTTTAATCAACCAAAAATCAAAAAACTATAGTTTATGGGCGAGTTATACTTACAATACTAATAATTATACTTTTGATGGGTTGACCCCTGCAACTTTTCCTAACAACCTTGATATACGTCATTCTGCCACATTTGGCGCCACTTATATTTATAACTCTTTGCGTTTGGGTTTAGGAGTTAATTACCGCAGCGGAAAACCTTTTACCGAACCCGAAAGTGTCAATTCAGTATTGTTTCCGGCAATTATTATTTATCAAGATGACAACAGTAGTAGATTACCTGACTACATCAGGGCTGATGCATCAATAATTTATGATTTTGATATAGGTAATACCATAAAGGCCTCTCTTGGTGCATCAGTCTTAAACTTCACCAACAGAGAAAATATATTGAATACTTTTTATCAACTAGACCAAAATGATGAAATTGAAAGAGTAGAGAGTAGCTCATTGGGTATTACACCAAACCTGAGTTTCAGACTTAAGTTCTAATTACATTCTTTCAGGTACTTCAATACCTAGTAATTTGAAACCAGCTTGAATTATTGTCGCTACCCTATTTGAAAGTTGAATTCGGAAAACCTTTTTCTCGAAATTATCTTCGCCTAAAATAGAAACCTGTTGGTAAAATGAATTGAATTCTTTGACCAAATCATAAACATAGTTTGCTACTAATGCCGGGCTATAATTTTCTGCTGCTAATTGAATGGTAGAAGGAAATAATTGTATTTGTTTGATCAATTCTTTTTCCTTTAGATGTAGTTCTAAAGATGCATCAACATCAGTTGACCATACCACCCCAGTGTCATTAGCTTTTCTTAATATCGATTGAATTCTAGCATATGTATACTGAATAAACGGACCTGTATTGCCTTGGAAATCAACAGATTCTTCCGGATTGAATAAAATTCTTTTCTTAGGGTCTACTTTTAAAATATAATATTTCAAGGCACCCAAACCTATCATCTTGTGTAAGCCTTGCTTTTCTTCTTGAGTATAGTCATCGAGTTTACCCAATTCTTCAGAAATACTTGCTGCAGTATTGGTCATTTCAACCATTAAATCATCAGCATCTACAACTGTGCCCTCACGACTTTTCATTTTACCAGAAGGTAAATCAACCATACCATAACTTAAATGATGTAACTGATCTGCCCAATTAAAACCTAATTTCTTTAAAATCAAAAACAAGACTTTAAAATGGTAATCTTGTTCATTACCCACTGTATAAACCATGCCATTAACATCAGAGAAATCTTTTACACGCTGAATCGCTGTACCAATATCTTGCGTCATGTATACAGCAGTACCGTCAGAGCGCAATACAATTTTTCGATCAAGACCTTCATCAGTTAAATCACACCACACTGAACCATCTGGGTCTTGTTCAAAAACTTTTTTATTGAGTCCTTCTTGAACAAATTCTTTGCCCAAAAGATAGGTTTGACTTTCATAATATAATTTATCAAAATCAACACCTAAATTTTTGTAAGTAGTATCAAAACCATCATAAACCCAGGCGTTCATTTTTTTCCAAAGGGATACAATAGCTTCATCGCCAGCTTCCCATTTTTGAAGCATTTTCTGAGCTTCTAATAAAATAGGCGCTTCTTTTTCAGCTACTTTAGCATCAACACCATCAGCAATCATTTGATCAATTTCCTTCTTATATGCCGTATTGAATTCAACATAATAATTACCTACTAATTTATCACCTTTGAGTCCGGTAGAATCAGGGGTTTCTCCGTTTCCAAATCGCTGCCAAGCCAACATACTTTTGCAAATATGAATACCTCGATCATTGATTATTTGGGTTTTATATACTTTTTTACCAGCGGCTTTTAAAATTTCGGCTACAGCGTATCCTAATAAATTATTTCTAATATGGCCTAAGTGCAGTGGTTTGTTGGTGTTAGGTGAAGAATACTCAACCAATACGGCATCATTTGACGCTGCAACAAATCCGAAGGAATCATTCTTCATAATTTTATTAAAAGACGTAATATAAAAATCATCTTTTAAAACAAGGTTCAAAAAGCCTTTCACCACATTAAAAGCAGCAACCTCTTCAACTTCACGTAAAAGATATTCACCTACATCTTGACCAATTTGAACCGGATTACCTTTAACAACCCGTAACATCGAAAAAACTACAACAGTAATATCGCCTTCAAAATCTTTTCGTGTTGGTTGAAACTCAACATTTGGTAGTTGTGCTGAAAACAATGAAGACACGGCTTCTTTTACAGCAATTTCTAATATGTTCTGAATACTCATATGCCACTCTTAGTACAAGCTGCAAAACTAATCATTTTTCTTACTATTGCCGCTAGAGTTTAAGTTTATTGCCTTGGTTTTACTAACTTGTTTAAAATTATTGTAATGGAACATCTTCAAATCGCTGTACCCGTTTTAGCTTCATTAAATATTGATAAAACAGTTCATTTTTATCAAGAAAAATTACGTTTTGACCGTCTAGGCTGGAAAGATGAAAATTATGCTGTTTTGGGTCGTGATAAGATTGAAATACATTTCTGGAAGTGCACTGATAAAATACATCCTGAAAATACAAGTTGCTACATTAGGGTTAAAAACGTTGATGCGTTATATGAAGAAATGAAGCAAGCTGGTGTGGTACACCCCAACGGACCTCTAAAAAATCAACCTTGGAATATTCGCGAATTTGCTATTTTAGATGAAGATGGAAATATGATAAAATTTGGCGAAAATCTATAAAATGAGCAAAAAACAACCCGAAATTGACATAAAATCAACAAAAAAGCAACATTTTTTACTAAAACTAGGTTGGGCGATTTGCATACTTCATGTTGTATTTGTGGCGCTATTTTATGCTGATTTACCCGATGAAATTGCGATACATTTCAATTTAAAAGGTGTAGCTGATGGCTTTGGACACAAATCAACAATTTGGCTATTGCCCATTTTAGGGCTCATAATATATTATGGTCTTTATTTAGTAACCACAAAAGTTAAACCACATTTGATGAATTATCCGGTTAAAGTGACTGAAGAAAATGCCGAAAAATTATATGCAATGAGTTTACAAATGATGATTCTTCTAAATATTCTTATGGCACTTTTATTCTTGATTTTATCAATCGAATCGATTGGTGGCGCAATTGGATGGTTCGCTATTAATTTGAGCTGGCTAACTATTGCATTTCTGGCTATGAGTTTATTACTGCCCTTTTATTTTGTATATAAAATGTACACCATTAAGCACTGATTATTTTTGCGAAATTTGAAGTCGCTATTTCTTGGCATTCATGATTTCAAATTACGCTTTTGGTAGAAAAACCTCTGCCATCATACAACGTGCACTACCCCCACCACAGGTTTCAATAGTTTCTAAAGAACTATGCACTATTTCGCAGTGTTTTTCTATGGATGAAATTTGAGCCGGCAACAAACTTTCATAAGCCTGAGAACTCATAATCAAAAGAGGTACATCATCTGTACCTAAAACTTGCAGCATGTTACCTGCAAAATGATTCATTTGCTTTTCTGAGATTGCAATAACCTCTTTTCCGCTATTTTTAAGATGATGTACTAAATTCTTTCTTTCTTTTTTATCATCTATAGTATCTAAACATATCACTGAAAAAGTCTCAGCCAAACACATGATAACATTGGTATGATAGATAGGAAGTCTTTTATTGCCAACCGTCTGATTTGCGGTAAATATTACGGGTAAACAATCAAAATCTTCACAAAACTCAATGATTAAATCTTCATGCGCGCGCGCTGACAAAGCACAGTACACAATTTTATTTACGCGATCAATCAACAAACTACCCGTGCCTTCTAAAAAGATATTTTCTTCTTCAGCTGAAGTATAATCCATGATATTTTCAATGCGAAAACCCTCATTTTCAATGCGCTCTAAAACATCTTCACGCCTTTCTAATCTTCTGTTTTCAGCAAACATAGGATACAGGCCTACAGTGCCATCAGCATGAAAAGAAACCCAGTTATTAGGAAAAATACTATCAGGAGTATCAGGTTCTTTGGTATCATCAATAACAATAACATCGACCCCTTTACCTTTTAAAATTTCAACAAATTGATCAAATTCTTTTTGTGCTTTTGCATTGATTGCAAAGTCACCCGCTTTTAATTCTTCTTGAAAGTAATTGTTAACGGCAGTTTGTTCATTCATTCTAAAATTGACTGGCCTAATCATTAAAATGGTATTAGTTATCTGCATATTTATTCTCTTATTAGGGGTAATGTACTACAACGTAAAAGTCCTTCTTGCTTTGAAATTTCAGCATACTGAATTTCTTCAACAATGAATTTTTGTTTTCTTAACCACGAATTTAATCGTGTAAAATTCTTTTCAGAAACTATAACTTCTGAAGAAATTGAAAAAACGTTACTATACATTTGATACATTTCATCAGCAGTTATTTCAAATATATTTTCGGGTCCAATGAAGTTAACCAACCATTGATATTCTTCATCAATTAAGAATCCGTTTTTATGAAGAATCGCCTTGCCATTACCTAGTGGTTGAAAACAACAATCTAAATGTAAAGCATTCTCTTTAGCATTCTTTGATTTTCTTAATTCAAATGATTTTATAGTTTTATGCGGAAATTCTTTAGCTATAAATTCAACAGCTTCTTTATTGGTTCGAGCAGTTATCCAATCTGGGTAATCAACAGCTGTATATGTGCCTATGAATATATAATCTGCAAAAGGCATAACATCACCACCTTCAACATGAACTTCTTCTGGGGGTCTTATAATGTTTACTTCATCAATTTTATCAAGTACGTGTAAGATAGCTTCAATCTCTTTTTGGCGGTTTGGTAATATATTCGCCAAGATTATTTTTTGTTCTATAACAAAGGCAATATCTCTAGAAAATATTTGATTGCAATTTTTTATTACTTCAGGTCTAAAAACCTGAACGTCATATTTTTTTAATACTGATGCGAAAGCATCCATTTCTTGAATCATATCTTTTTCAAGCGGATAGGTGCCTGCCAAAATATGTTCTAAAGATTTAGGGTCATATGCATCATTTGGCAACGGAGTAGGGCCACAACTCTCAGCAGTGCCTAAAACCACTGCTCTTAATCTTGAGAATTCATTTTGTATATTTAATTTCAACATTATTGCTAAATAAAATTAACTATAAAATAAAAAAAGCCCTTCCATTTCTGAAAAGAGCTTTTTGTTTTTTTAAGGTAGCAATCTACCTTTTGGCCACTTCGACAAATGGTCTATGATTTTCACCAATATAATTTTGTCTTGGTCTACCAATTGGCTCATTTCTAAGCCTCATTTCTCTCCACTGTGCGATCCAACCTGGTAGTCTACCTAAAGCAAACATTACGGTAAACATTTCAGTAGGTATTCCTAAAGAACGATAAATAATACCTGAGTAGAAATCTACATTAGGATATAATTTTCTATCAATAAAATACTGATCTTCTAAAGCCTCTTTTGCAAGACCCTTGGCAACTTCTAAAATAGGATCTTCAATACCTAAATCATTTAAAACCTCTTCAGCTGCTACTTTAATAATCTTAGCTCTAGGATCAAAATTCTTATAAACTCTATGTCCAAAACCCATCAATCTAAAAGGGTCGCTCTTATCTTTTGCTTTAGCCATATACTTTTTGGTATCACCACCGTCAGCCTCAATCGCCTCAAGCATTTCTAATACCGCTTGGTTCGCACCACCGTGTAATGGGCCCCATAGCGCAGAAATACCTGCTGAAAGAGAAGCAAACAGACCTGCATGCGAAGATCCAACAATTCTTACTGTTGATGTAGAACAATTTTGCTCATGATCAGCGTGAAGAATAAGTAGTTTATCTAAAGCTTCAATTACAATTTTATTTTTTTCATATTCTTTAGTAGGCTTTTTGAACATCATTTTATGAATATTCTCAACGTAGCCCAAAGAATCATCACCATAATCTAATGGCAGGCCTTTTTTCTTTCTTAAAGTCCAGGCAACTAGAACCGGAAATTTTGCTAAAATGCGCACAATAGCTCCGTACATTTCATCATTTGATGTAACGTTAACAGATACAGGGTTAAATGCAATCAAAGCACTGGTCAATGAAGACAAGACACCCATTGGATGCGCAGATTTTGGAAAAGCATCTAAAATCTTTTTCATCTCTTCATCAACATGTGATTCATTTTTTATATCAACATGAAAAGACTTTAATTGTTCTTCATTGGGTAATTCACCAAATATTAATAAATAAGCGACTTCAAGAAAATCAGCTTTCTCGGCCAATTCTTCAATAGAATAGCCTCTATATCTTAAAATACCTTTTTCTCCATCTAAAAAAGTAATGGCACTTTGACAAGAACCAGTATTTTTATAACCTGGGTCAATAGTTGTTAATCCGCCGGTTACTGAACGTAAGGTTTTTATATCAATTGCTTTTTCATTTTCTGATCCTGTAATAACCGGAAACTCATACGTATTGCCGTTATAATTTAAAGTGGCCTTTTCTGACATAAAACTTCTTTTTGTGTAAATGATTAATGGTATCCAAATTTATGGAAAAGAACCCACTATACCAATCTAATCAATAGGTTTGATGTTAGTGAATTCATAATTACAACGTAGTTTGAGGCTAGATTATTTTACAAAAAAAGCCTTTCTAAAACAGAAAGGCTTTTACTTAAGTTAATAAACATGTAATTAGTTTATTTTAAACGCATTTTCTTGTGGATAATATGCTGTTTCACCTAATTCTTCTTCAATTCGAAGTAGTTGATTATACTTTGCCATACGATCTGAACGAGATGCAGAACCAGTCTTAATTTGACCTGTATTTAAAGCAACCGCTAAATCAGCAATAGTATTATCTTCAGTTTCACCTGATCTGTGTGACATTACTGAAGTGTAACCGGCATTTTTCGCCATATTCACTGCTGCAATTGTTTCAGTAAGGGTACCTATTTGGTTTACTTTAATCAAAATAGAATTAGCAATTCCATTCTTAATTCCTTTTGAAAGTCTTTCTACATTAGTAACAAACAAATCATCACCTACCAATTGAACTTTATCTCCAATTTTTTCAGTTAAAGATTTCCAGCCATCCCAATCATTTTCATCCATACCATCTTCAATTGAGATAATAGGATATTTAGCAGAAAGGTCTGCTAAGTATTGTGCTTGTTCTTCAGAAGTTCTAATTACTCCTGTTTCACCTTCAAATTTCGTGTAGTCATACTTTCCGTCAACAAAGAATTCTGCAGCTGCACAATCTAGAGCAATCATTACATCATCTCCTAAAGTATACCCTGCTTTATCAACTGCTTTTGCAATAGTATCTAACGCATCTTCAGTACCACCTGCTAAATTTGGAGCAAAACCACCTTCATCACCAACTGCTGTACTTAAACCTCTATCATGTAATACCTTTTTCAGGTTATGAAAGATTTCAGTACCCATTTGCATAGAATGCGAAAAACTTTTTGCCTTTACCGGCATCACCATAAACTCTTGAAATGCTATTGGTGCATCTGAATGCGAACCACCATTAATAATATTCATCATTGGAACAGGAAGTGTATTTGCACTCACACCACCAACATATCTAAACAATGATAAACCTAGCTCATTAGCAGCAGCTTTTGCGGCGGCTAATGAAACACCCAAAATTGCGTTAGCACCCAATTTTGATTTATTCGGAGTACCATCTAAATCAATCATTACCTGATCAATAAGGTTTTGCTCAAAGACTGACATTCCTAAAATTTCTTCAGCAATTATAGTGTTCACATTTGAAACAGCTTTGGTAACGCCTTTACCCATGAAGGCATCTCCACCATCTCTTAATTCAACGGCTTCATGCTCGCCTGTAGACGCTCCTGAAGGAACCGCTGCGCGACCCATTACTCCGTTTTCAGTAATCACATCAACTTCAACCGTTGGGTTACCTCTTGAATCTAAAATCTGTCTTGCGTGTACACCTAGTATGATACTCATTATTGTTGTTTTTGATTTAATTTATTTAAGCTCACAAAGATAAGAAAGCCTTTATACTATGGATCTATGAAAATCAGTAGTTTAAAGAAAAATAACAATTTGTTAAATTATGACCGCTTTCTTTGAAGCTTTCTCAATTAATTCGAAAAATTGATCAAAAAGATACTCCGCATCATTAGGCCCCGGACTCGCTTCTGGATGATATTGAACAGAAAAAACATTTTTATTTTTCATGCGTATACCAGCTACCGTTTGGTCATTCAAATGTATGTGCGTAATCTCAAGTTCACTATGTGCTTCAGTTTCTTCTCTATTAATTGCGAAACCATGGTTCTGAGAAGTAATCTCACCTTTGCCCGTTATTAAATTCATCACTGGATGATTTATACCTCTGTGACCGTTGTGCATTTTATAGGTCGAAATTCCGTTGGCTAAAGCAATTACTTGATGCCCTAAACAAATACCAAAAAGTGGCATATCACTAGCAATGATATCTTTTGCGGTTTGAATTGCTTGTTTTAATGGTTCTGGATCACCAGGACCATTTGAAACAAAATACGCATCTGGCTCAAAGGCTTTCATTTCTTTAAAAGTAGTATCATAAGGAAACACTTTTATATACGCCCCTCTTTTAGCCAAGTTTCTTAAAATGTTCTTTTTTATACCAATATCTAAAGCAGAAATTTTAATAGTTGCATTTTCGTCGCCATAAAAATAGGGTTCTTTAGTTGATACTTTTGATGAAAGTTCTAGACCTACCATACTCGGAAATTCAGCCAATTCTTTCTTTAATTGATCAATACCCTTCACATTGGTTGATATTACTGCATTCATAGCTCCGTTATCTCTTATGTAACTAACCAAGGCACGTGTATCTACATCTGAAATAGCGAATAAGTTATTCTTACCTATAAATTCTTCTAGACTGGCATCTGCTCTATCACGAGAATAATCATAACTAAAATTTTTACATATTAATCCGGCAATTTTCACTGAATCAGATTCAACCTCTTCTTCAACGGTACCGTAATTACCAATATGTGCATTAGTGGTTACCATAAGTTGCCCAAAATAAGATGGGTCAGTGAATATCTCTTGATATCCTGTCATTCCAGTATTGAAACAAACCTCACCAAATGAAGTGCCTTCTTTACCTCCAACTGCTTTGCCATGAAATATGGTGCCGTCAGCTAATAATATAAATGCTTCTTTTCTTGATTGATACTTCATGAATTACTTTTTATGTTTAACAAAAATCAAAAAAAAAGGACAAACTATAAAGTTTATCCTTTTACTATTATCAAAATATACTAACAATGTTATTCTTCTGAATCATCTGCTTTTACTTCTGCTTTTTTAGACTCAGTTTTTTCGCCTACCACTACTGGTGGTACCGCTGTTTTGGCGCCACTACCTCTTCTACTTCTTCTCGTAGTTTTCTTCTTAGGCTTGTCTGCATTGTATAACTCGTTAAAGTCTACCAATTCAATCATCGCCATATCAGCATTATCACCTAATCGGTTACCCAATTTGATAATACGTGTATACCCGCCAGGACGATCAGCAATTTTTTCAGAAACAACACTAAACAATTCAGTAATTGCATATTTGTCACGTAGACTCTTAAATACAACTCTACGATTGTGTGTTCCTTTTTCAGTTGTTAAATTGTTTTCAGCCTTAGATTTTGTAATTAAAGGCTCAATGAATTGCTTCAAGGCTTTAGCTTTAGCAACTGTTGTGTTAATACGCTTGTGTTCAATTAATGAACATGCCATATTGGCCAACATTGCTTTTCTGTGTGCGGTTTTTCTACCTAAATGGTTAACTCTTTTACCGTGTCTCATTTTTCTATATTATCATCTTGCTACCAAATCCGTTAATAGACGGAGAGCAAAATATGATTAATTAATCTTTATCTAATTTATATTTTGAAAGATCCATTCCGAAATTCAACCCTTTATTGATAACCAATTCTTCAAGCTCAGTTAAAGACTTTTTACCAAAGTTTCTAAATTTCATTAAATCATTCTTGTTGAAAGAAACTAAATCACCTAAAGTATCAACTTCAGCTGCTTTTAAGCAGTTTAATGCTCTTACTGAAAGATCCATATCAACTAATTTCGTTTTCAATAATTGACGCATGTGTAATGATTCTTCATCATAGGTTTCAGTCTGCGCAATTTCATCAGCTTCAAGCGTAATTCGCTCATCTGAGAACAACATGAAATGGTGTATTAAAACTTTTGCACCTTCAGTTAATGCATCTTTTGGATGAATTGAACCATCAGTTACAATTTCAAAAACTAATTTTTCATAATCAGTTTTCTGTTCAACACGGAAATTTTCAATGCTGTATTTTACATTTTTTATTGGTGTGAAAATAGAATCAATAGCGATAGTGCCCATAGGCATACCTGATTTCTTATTTTCTTCAGCAGGTACATAGCCTCTACCTTTATCAATAACCAGCTCCATATTGATGCTGACTTTAGATTCCATATTACAAATAACCAAATCAGGATTTAAAACTTGGTATCCTGAGATAAATTTTTGAAAATCACCAGCTGTAAGCTTGTCTTTTCCTGTAACAGATATTGAAACTGTTTCAGCTTCTGAATCTTCTATTTGTTTTTTGAAACGAACTTGTTTCAAGTTCAATATAATTTCGGTCACATCTTCAACAACACCAGGAATTACAGAGAATTCATGTTCTACCTTGTCGATTCTTACCGAAGTAATTGCATGACCTTCTAGTGAGGCAAGCAAAACTCTTCTCAAAGCGTTACCTACTGTTAATCCATAACCAGGCTCCAAAGGACGGAATTCAAACTTTCCTTCGAAATCTGAGGAATCGATCATTATTACTTTATCGGGCTTCTGAAAATTAAATAATGCCATAATTGGATTGCTGTTGTTTATTTAGAGTATAACTCGACTATTAATTGTTCTTTAATATTCTCAGGAATTTGACTTCTTTCAGGGATGGCAACATAGTTACCTTCCAATTTATCAGAATTCCATGTAATCCATTCATACACTCGGCTATTCGCTGAAAGTGAATCTTGGATGGCCTGCAAAGATTTTGATTTTTCACGAACCCCAACAACATCACCTGCTTTTAGAGCATAAGACGGAATGTTTACTAACTCACCGTTCACCGTGATGTGTCTGTGTGATACTAGTTGTCTTGCACCGCTTCTTGTTGGAGAAACCCCCATGCGATACACTACATTATCTAGTCTTGATTCACAAAATTGTAAAAGTACCTCACCTGTAACTCCTTTACTTCTGTTGGCTTTTGTAAAAAGATTACGGAACTGCTTTTCTAAAATACCGTAAGTATATTTAGCTTTTTGCTTTTCCATTAATTGAACAGAATACTCAGATTTCTTACCACGTCTTCTTGCGTTGCCGTGCTGTCCTGGTGGGTAATTCTTTTTGTCGAAAGACTTATCGTCTCCGAATATCGCTTCTCCGAATTTACGAGCGATTTTACTTTTTGGTCCTGTATATCTTGCCATTTTCTTGTGTTTTGAAACGTGGTTATGAATTAAGGCTTTCTCCTTCGATAACCGTTACAACGCTTCAGTGAAATTATTAAAGTGATTATTAAACTCTTCTTCTTTTTGGTGGTCTACAACCATTATGTGGCATTGGTGTAACATCAATAATTTCTGTTACTTCAATACCTGAATTGTGTATTGCTCTGATAGCAGACTCACGTCCATTACCAGGTCCTTTCACATAAACTTTTACTTTTTTCAAACCAGCATCTTGTGCTACTTTAGAGCAATCTTCAGCTGCCACTTGGGCTGCGTAAGGGGTGTTTTTCTTTGAACCTCTAAATCCCATTTTTCCGGCAGATGACCAAGCGATTACATCGCCCTTTTTGTTGGTCAACGAAATAATGATATTGTTGAATGAAGCAGTTACGTGTGCTGCTCCAACTGATTCAACAACAACCTTTCTTTTCTTTGCTGATTTTGTACTTGATTTTGCCATATATCTTTTAGTTTCTAGTGTTAGTTTTTTGCTATTGGAATCCTAGACTTTTACATTTCAAACAGATTCTTCTAACGTTTACCTACCAAAAGGCAGGTCTAAATACTAATGACTATTTATTATTTAGTTGCTTTTTTCTTGTTAGCAACTGTTTTTCTTTTTCCTTTTCTCGTTCTTGAGTTATTCTTTGTGCGTTGACCTCTTAATGGTAACCCTGATCTATGACGTATACCTCTGTAGCAACCAATATCCATCAAACGCTTAATATTCAATTGCGTTTCAGATCTTAGCTCACCTTCAATAGTGTAAGAAGCCGCAGCTTCACGAATACGACCTATTTCATCATCGTTCCAATCAGATACCTTTGTGTCTTCACTAACTTTTGAAGTTGCCAATATATCTTTGGCTCTACTTTTACCAATACCGAAAATATAGGTAAGGGCGATTACACCTCTCTTCTGTTTTGGTATGTCTATACCTGCTATTCTTGCCATAATTATCCTTGTCTTTGTTTAAATCTAGGATTCTTTTTGTTGATTACGTACAACCTGCCTTTTCTACGTACGATCTTGCAATCTGCACTTCTTTTTTTAACTGACGCTCTAACTTTCATCTCGTAATTTCTTAATATCTATAGGTAATCCTTGCTTTCGTTAAATCGTAAGGACTCATTTCTAATTTTACTTTATCTCCTGGCAATAACTTAATGTAGTGCATACGCATCTTACCAGAGATATGAGCGGTAACTACATGACCATTTTCTAACTCAACTCGAAACATTGCGTTTGACAATGCTTCAATGATTGATCCGTCTTGTTCTATTGCTGCTTGCTTAGCCATCTTATGCTACTTTTCTATTTTTACCCGACTTCATTAACCCGTCATAGTGACGATTTAATAAATATGAATTCACCTGTTGAACCGTATCTATAGCTACACCTACCATAATCAATAGTGATGTTCCGCCATAAAACAATGCCCATCCAGATTGTACATCCATCAATTTTACTACAAATGCTGGAAATACTGCCAAAAGTGCTAGAAAAATTGACCCTGGCAATGTTATCATTGACATTACTTTATCAAGAAAATCTCCAGTTTCTTTACCCGGTCGAATTCCAGGAATAAAACCACCGCTTCTTTTTAAATCATCAGCCATTTTATTTGTAGGTACCGTAATTGCCGTATAAAAGAATGTAAACACTATTATTAAGAAAGCAAATAATAAATTATAAGCCCATCCAAATATATCAGCAAATTGAACTTGCATCCATTGTCCTGCAGTTGTATCTTCAAAAGCACTACCAATTAGACCTGGCACAAACATTATTGCTTGAGCAAAGATGATTGGCATTACCCCTGACGCATTCAATTTCAAAGGAATGTATTGTCTAGATCCCATTTCATTCTTTTCATAACCACCAGATGCTGTTCTTCTTGCATATTGAACCGGAATTTGGCGCGTAGCCATAACCAGTAATACACAGGCGAGAATAATAAGAAACCATAAAATAACTTCAACTAAAACCAACATTGGTCCACCAGCACCTGTCCATCTTGAAATAGCTTCCTGAACAAAAGATTGAGGCATATTAGCGATGATACCAATCATAATTAATAATGATATACCGTTACCAATACCTTTATCTGTAATCTTTTCACCTAACCACATTGCAAAAACGCAACCAGTTACTAATATTATTACGGCTGGAACCATGAAATCAAGACCTTTGCCCATCAAGAAAGCACTATCTCTCACTCCGAAAACAGTACCTAAACTATATAAATAGGCTGGTGCCTGCACTATACAAATAGCAATAGTTAACCATCTTGTAATTTGGTTCTTAGTCTTTCTGCCACTTTCACCTTCTTTATCTAATTTTTGTAGATAAGGAATAGCAATACTCATTAACTGAACAACAATAGATGCAGATATGTAAGGCATAATACCTAAGGCAAATATTGAAGCGTTTGCGAAAGCACCACCTGTAAAGGCATTTAAGAGACCTAATATTCCGTCATCAGTACCATCAGCAAGACCTCCTAATTGGTTGGTATCAATGCCAGGAAGTACAATTTGACATCCTAAACGATAAACCAATAGAAGACCTAAGGTTATCAAGATTCGATTTCTTAGTTCTTCAATTTTCCAAATATTGGATAGTGTTTCGAAAAATTTCTTCATAGTGTAAATAAATGCTTATAAACTGATGGCTTCTCCTCCTGCTGCTTCTATCGCAGCTTTGGCAGAAGCTGAAAATTTATGGGCTGAAACTTTAAGTTTAGCCTTCAATTCACCATTACCTAATATTTTTACTAATTCATGTTTACGAACAAGTCTGTTTTGCATCAAAGATTCAAATGTAACTGTATCTTTAATAGCTTTGCTATCAACCAGCTCTTGTAATTTTGAAAGGTTGATACCTTGGTATTCTTTTCTATTAATATTAGTGAAACCAAATTTAGGTACACGTCTTTGCAATGGCATTTGACCACCTTCAAAACCTATTTTCTTTGAGTAACCAGATCTTGATTTGGCACCTTTATGACCTCTAGCCGCTGTACCACCCTTACCAGAACCTTGACCACGACCTAATCGTTTTCCTGCTCTATTAACTGACCCTTCAGCTGGTTTTAGATTACTTAAATTCATTGCAACTTTGTATTATGCTTCCGTAGAAACTAAATGTTTAACTTTATTTATCATTCCCAATATGTTGGGGGTATCATCATGCTCAACAACCTGACCAATTTTCTTTAAACCTAAAGCTTCAAGAGTTCTTTTTTGGTTTTGTTGTTTTTTGATGCTACTTTTTATCTGCTTAATCTTAATCTTTGCCATGCTTTTTCGCTTTTATCCTTTAAAAACTTTTTCTAAAGATACTCCTCTTTGCTTGGCAACTGTACCAGCATCTCTCAACTGCAATAAGGCATCAAAAGTAGCCTTAACAACATTGTGAGGGTTTGAAGAACCTTGTGATTTTGACAATACATCATGTACACCCACTGCTTCTAATACTGCTCTAACGGCACCACCAGCAATAACTCCGGTACCATGAGATGCAGGCTGAATGTAAACTCTAGCACCACCAAACTTACCTTTTTGCTCGTGTGGCAAAGTTGCTTTATTTAAAGGAATTCTAATCAAATTCTTTTTAGCATCTTCAATTGCCTTAGCAATAGCTGTAGCAACCTCTTTAGATTTACCTAAACCATGACCAACAACTCCATTTTCATCTCCAACCACTACTATGGCAGAAAAACCGAAGGCTCTACCACCTTTAGTAACTTTTGTTACTCTTTGTACACCAACCAAACGATCTTTTAAATCAAGACCTCCGGGCTTTACAGTTTCTACGTTTTTATATTTTTGGTACATATGCTTTTTTTAGAAATTTAATCCAGCTTCTCTTGCTCCTTCTGCTAACGCTTTTACTCTACCGTGATAAAGATTACCGCCTCTATCAAAAGCTACCTTGTCAAAACCGGCGCTTTTAGATTTCTCAGCTATTGCTTTACCTACTAGAGCAGCAATTTCGGTTTTATTACCCTTAGCTTTCAACAAATCTTTATCTCTAGAAGAGACAGCCGCTAATGTGTTACCTGTACGGTCATCAATTAGTTGCACGTAAATTTCTTTGTTACTTCTAAAAACAGACAGTCTGGGTCTTTCAACAGTTCCCATAGAAACCTTACGGATTCTTCTTCTGATTCTAGTTTTTCTTTGTGTCTTTGATAATTTCATCTTACTTGGTATTAAGCTGATTTACCAGCTTTTCTTCTTAATTGCTCTCCTACAAACTTGATACCTTTTCCTTTATATGGTTCAGGCTTACGGAATGATCTAATTTTTGCTGCAACTTGACCAACAAGTTGTTTGTCAAAAGAAGATAATTTTATAATCGGATTTTTTCCTTTCTCTGATATCGTTTCTACTTTAACCTCAGGGGCAAGTTCAATAACGATATTATGTGAAAAACCTAAAGCTAAATCTAACTTTTGCCCTTGGTTACTAGCACGATAACCTACACCAACCAATTCTAATTCTTTAGCCCATCCTTTAGACACACCTTCAGTCATGTTTGCAACTAATGATCTATACAGACCGTGTTTTGCTTTATGATCTTTTGAATCTGAGGGTCTTGAAACTTCAACATTTCCGTCTTCAACCTTGATTGACACACCAGAAAATTCTTGAGTTAGCTCACCTAACTTACCTTTTACAGTAATAAGGTTGTCTTTAACCTCAACGGTTACTCCTTCAGGGATCGAAATTGGATTATTTCCTATTCTAGACATTATCTACTTCTTTTAATCTATTAATATACGTAGCACAAAACTTCGCCACCTACATTTTCTTGTTTTGCTTGCTTACTTGTCATTACACCATGTGATGTTGAAACAATAGCAATACCTAATCCGTTTAAAACTCTTGGTAAATCAGTTGAACCTACATATTTACGTAAACCCGGCTTACTTACTCGTTGTAATTTTTTGATTACTGGTTCTTTTGAAAATTTATCATACTTCAAAGCAATTTTTATATTACCCTGAACTTTATCCTCTTCAAATTTATAACTAAGTATATAACCCTGATCGAATAATATTTTAGTTATCTCATTTTTCACCTTTGATGAAGGTATATCAACAACTCTGTGACCCGCACTGTTGGCGTTTCTAAGTCTTGTTAAATAATCTGCAATAGTATCTGTAACCATTTTTCTATTTTTTGATAACGGTTTTCGATTGCTTATATCGAACCTGAAACCAGTTTATTTTTTATTTCTACCAGCTTGCTTTTTTAACACCTGGTATTAAACCTTGATTAGCCATTTCTCTAAACATAACTCTTGAGATACCAAAGGTTCTCATGTACCCTTTTGGTCTTCCAGTTAGCTTACAACGGTTATGCATTCTAACAGGAGAAGCATTCTTAGGTAATTTCTGAAGTCCTTCATAATCACCAGCTTCTTTTAGAGCTTTACGTTTTTCAGCATATTTAGCTACAGTTCTTGCTCTTTTTCTCTCACGAGCTTTCATTGATTCTTTAGCCATTCTTATTTCTTTTTAAAAGGTAACCCTAACTCAGTTAATAATGATTTTGCTTCTTTATCAGTACCAGCAGAGGTTACAAAAGTTATATCCATTCCGTTGATTCTATTGATTTTATCAATATTAATTTCAGGAAATATGATTTGCTCTGTTACCCCTAAGCTGTAATTTCCTCTACCATCAAAACCTGTTGCTTTGATACCTTGAAAATCACGAACCCTTGGCAAAGCACTTGTTACAAGTCTGTCTAAAAACTCATACATATTTGCTCCTCTAAGTGTAACTTTAGCACCTATTGGCATACCCTTACGCAGTTTAAATGCAGCAACATCTTTCTTTGACATTGTTGGGATCGCCTTTTGGCCTGTAATCATAGTCATCTCGTCAACTGCATGCTCGATTAATTTCTTATCTGCAACTGCTGCACCAACTCCTCTACTGACTACAATTTTTTGAAGTTTTGGTACTTGCATGATATTGCTATATCCAAATTCTTCTTTTAGGGCACCTACGATGCGCTCTTGATAGTCCTTTTTTAATCTTGAAACGTAAGCCATAATTAAATTACTTCATTCGATTTTTTGGAAAACCTTACTTTTTTTCCTTCTCTTACTTCAAATCCCACTCTAGTTGAATCACCTGATTTAGCATCAATCAACGCTAAATTAGAGATATGAATTGGAGCTTCTTTTTTTACTATACCACCTTGAGGATTTTTAGCGCTTGGCTTTTCATGCTTAGAAACCATATTAGCTCCTTCTACAATAGCCCGGTTTTTTATCTTATCAACACTTAAAATTTTACCTTCTGTGTTTTTGTGATCCCCGGCAATAATCCTTACGGTATCTCCTGTTTTAATTTTCAATTTACTCATCTCTATATAAAATTATAGCACCTCAGGAGCCAATGAAACTATTTTCATGAATTGCTTATCTCTCAGCTCTCTAGCAACAGGACCGAATACACGGGTTCCTCTCATTTCACCAGTCGGATTCAATAATACGCAAGCATTATCATCAAAACGGATATAAGACCCATCAGGTCTTCTCACCTCTTTTTTGGTTCTAACTACAACCGCAGTTGAAACAGCTCCTTTTTTGATTCCTCCGTTTGGTGTCGCCTCTTTTACTGAAACAACAATTTTATCACCAATGGAAGCATATCTTCTTTTAGTACCACCTAATACTCGAATGGTCAAAACTTCTTTTGCCCCCGTATTATCAGCTACCTTTAATCTTGATTCTTGTTGTAACATAATTATTTAGCTCTTTCTAAGATTTCTACTAATCTCCAACATTTTCTTTTGCTCAAAGGCCTGGTCTCCATAATCTTGACCGTATCACCTTCTTTGCAATCGTTCTTTTCGTCATGGGCAACGTACTTCTTCGTCTTTAATACGAATTTACCGTACATAGGGTGCTTAACACGTTTTACTTCAGCAACAACTATAGATTTCTCCATTTTGTTACTAGTAACAACCCCGATTCTTTCTTTTCTTAAATTTCGTTTTTCTTCCATAAAGCACAACCAATTATTGGTTTTCCCTAATAGTTAATTCTGTTGCTATTCTTGCAACCGTTCTTCTAACCTTTCTGATTTGCATTGGGTTTTCTAAAGGCGTAACAAAATGTGCCATTTTCAAATCAGCATGTTGTTTCTTGAACTCTCCTAATTTAGAAGTAAGCTCTTCAACAGACATTTCTTTGACTTCTTGTTTTTTCATAATAACCTTAATTAATCTTGAACGGTATAATCTCTAGCAACAATAAATTTTGTTTTTACTGGTAACTTCTGAGCTGCTAAACGTAATGCTTCTTTTGCAACTTCAATTGGCACCCCAGCAACTTCGAACATAATTCTTCCAGGCAGTACACGAGCAACAAAGTACTCAGGTGCACCCTTACCCTTACCCATACGTACCTCTAAAGGTTTTTTGGTAATAGGCTTGTCTGGAAATATTTTTATCCAAAGCTGACCTTCTCTTTTCATAAATCTTGTCGCTGCAATACGCGCAGCTTCAATTTGTCTCGCAGTTATGAATTTAGAATCCAAAGATTTCAATCCGAACATGCCGTTTGAAAGCAGATGACCACGACCGGATATACCTTTCATTCGGCCCTTCTGCATCTTACGAAACTTCTGTCTTTTCGGTTGTAACATTTTACTACTTCTTTATATAATTACTTTCTACGACGTTGTTTTCCACCACGGTCTTTCTTACCGCCTTTATCACCACCTTTAGTCATACCTACTAACGGAGACAACTCTCTTTTTCCGTATACCTCACCCTTCATGATCCAAACTTTGATACCCAATTTACCATAGGTAGTTTGCGCTTCATGTAAGGCATAATCAATATCAGCTCTAAAAGTTGATAGCGGAATACGACCATCTTTATACGATTCAGACCTTGCCATTTCAGCACCATTTAAACGTCCTGAAATTTGAATTTTAATACCCTCAGCGTTCATTCTCATTGCAGCAGCAATAGCCATTTTAATAGCTCTTCTAAATGAAATTCTGCTTTCAATTTGACGTGCAACACTAGCTGCTACCAAATTAGCATCTACTTCAGGTCTTTTAATTTCGTAAATATTTATCTGAACTTCTTTACCTGTAATCTTTTTAAGCTCTTCTTTTAGCTTGTCAACTTCTTGACCACCCTTACCAATGATAATTCCGGGTCTAGCTGTTGTAACTGTTACAGTTATTAATTTTAAAGTACGTTCAATAATAACTCTTGATACACTTGCCTTTGATAAACGAGCGTGTATGTACTTCCGAATTTTACTATCTTCTGCTAGCTTGTCGCCATAATCATTTCCACCATACCAGTTAGATTCCCAACCTCTGATAATTCCAAGACGATTTCCTATCGGATTTGTTTTCTGTCCCATACTAGCTCTCTATATTATTTTTTGAAGCCACAACCATTGTAACATGATTTGAACGCTTTCTAATTCTATGTGCTCTACCTTGTGGAGCCGTTCTTAGTCTTTTCAACATTGAACCACTATCAACTTTAATTTCTTTAATAAAAAGATCTGCATCTTCAATACTTGCATCTTCATTCTTGGCTTGCCAATTAGCTATAGCTGACAATAACAACTTCTCTAATTTACGTGAAGCCTCTTTTGGATTGAATCTCAATATTGCCAAAGCACTTTCAGCCTGCTTACCTCTTACCAAATCTGCAACTAAACGCATTTTTCTTGGTGACGTTGGGCATTTATTCAATTTAGCGAAAGCTAAATCCTTTTTTTCTGCCTTGATTCTTTCGGCCATTTGTTTTTTTCTAACTCCCATAGCTTACTTTTTACCCTTATTCTTTGCTCCTGCATGACCTCTAAAAGACCGCGTAGGGCTAAATTCTCCTAGTTTGTGACCAACCATATTCTCTGTAACAAATACTGGTACAAATTGACGACCATTATGAACCGCAATTGTTAAACCAACAAAATCAGGAGTAATCATTGATGCTCTCGACCATGTCTTTATTACTGATTTCTTACCAGATGCTGCCATTAGTTGGATTTTCTTATCCAAGCTATAGTGAACGTAAGGTCCTTTTTTTAGTGAACGTGCCATTTTTTATTCTTTTATTTCTTTCTACGTTCTATGATATACTTATTCGTATTCTTAGTTTTTTGACGGGTTCTAAATCCTTTTGCAGGAATACCGTTTCTTGATCTTGGATGACCACCTGAAGCTCTACCTTCACCACCTCCCATTGGGTGATCAACAGGGTTCATAGCTACTGGCCTTGTTCTTGGTCTTCTTCCTAACCATCTACTACGCCCAGCCTTACCTGAAACTAATAACTGATGATCAGAGTTTGATATAGCACCTATTGTGGCTAAGCAACCAGAAAGAATCAATCTTGTTTCTCCTGACGGCATCTTCACAGTAGAAAACTTACCATCTTTTGCCATTAACTGCGCAAAAGTACCAGCACTTCTTGCCATTACTGCACCTTGTCCAGGTCGTAACTCAATACAAGAAATTATTGATCCTAAAGGAATTTCGCTTAATGGTAATGCATTTCCAATTTCTGGGGCTGCAGTTTTACCTGAAGAAAGTTTTTGACCAACTTTCAATCCATTTTGAGCGATTATATATCTTTTTTCGCCATCAGTATATTCTAATAAAGCGATAAAAGCCGTTCTATTTGGATCATACTGAATTGATTTTACCGAGGCATCAACATCTTGCTTGTTTCTCTTAAAATCAATAATACGATATCTTCTTTTGTGTCCGCCACCTCTATGACGCATAGTCATTTTACCATGACTATTTCTACCACCAGATTTCTTAATCGGAGCAAGTAAGCTCTTCTCAGGCTTATCAGTAGTAATAGCATCAAAGCCATTAACAACTCTGAATCGCTGTCCTGGTGTAACCGGTTTTAATTTTCTAACTGACATCTCTAGTCTTTATAGATTGCTGTAAAAATCAATGATATCTCCTTCGGCAATGTCAACAATTGCTTTTTTAATAGCATTTGTCTTACCTCTTTGAATACCTGTTTTTGTGTATCTCATTTTTCTAGACGGACCATAATTCATGGTACGCACTTTCTTAACAGAAACTCCATAAGTTGACTCAACTGCATCCTTAATTTGAATTTTGTTGGCATTAGGGTTTACAATGAAACCATAACGGTTGTTCAACTCGCTATCAGCGGTCATCTTTTCCGTAATTATTGGTTTTATTAACACACTCATGTTTTCTCTATTTTTTTAAGTTGGCTTCAATTCCTTCTAAGGCTCCCTCCAACAGTACTATATTATTTGCGTTTATAATCTTGTAAGTGCTTAACTCTGAGTTAGTTATAACCTGAGTGCGCTTCAAATTACGCGAAGACAAATATACACCATTATTTGAATCGCCCAACACAAACAAAGACTTTTTGTTTTCAAGCCCTAATGACTTTAAAATTTGAACAAAATCTTTAGTTTTTGGAGCGTCAAAATCAAAGTCTTCTACTACTAAAATTGCTTTCTCCTTTGACTTAATACTCAAGGCAGATTTTCTAGCTAATCGCTTAACATTTTTATTTAGCTTTTGCGTATAATCTTTAGGTCTTGGACCAAAAATTCTACCACCACCTCTAAAAATAGGCGACTTAATACTACCAGCACGTGCGGTACCTGTACCTTTCTGTTTTTTAATCTTTCTTGTACTACCCGCAATCTCTCCTCTTTCCTTTGCCTTATGCGTACCTTGCCTTTGATGTGCTAAATATTGCTTAACATCTAAGTAAACCGCTTGGTTATTTGGCTCTATTGCAAAAACATCATCAGAAAGGTCTGCCTTTCTGCCTGTTTCTTTTCCTTTAATATCTAAAACTGCTACCTTCATTATTTCTCAATGGTTACGTAAGCATTCTTGTGACCAGGTACACATCCTTTTACTACTAAAAGGTTTTTCTCTGATACTACTTTTAAAACTTTAAGATTCTGAACCGTGACTCTCTCACCACCCATTCTACCAGCCATTCTCATTCCTTTAAATACTCTTGCAGGATAAGAAGCTGCACCAATAGAACCAGGCGCTCTTAATCTATTATGCTGACCATGCGTGGCTTGACCAACACCGGCAAAACCGTGTCTTTTAACCACACCTTGAAAGCCTTTACCTTTTGACGTACCAGCTACATCAACAAACTCTCCTTCCACAAAAAGATCAACACCAATGATGTCACCCAATTTATGTTCTCCTTCAAAATCTTGAAATTCAATGACTCTCTTTTTTGGCAAAGAACCTGCTTTACTAAAATGACCAATTTCGGCCTTGTTCGCACGTTTCTCTGCCTTGTCATCGAAACCAAGTTGAAGGGCACTATACCCGTCTACCTCTTCGGTTCTGACTTGGGTAACTACACACGGACCTGCTTGAATGACAGTACACGGAATGTTTTTTCCGTTCTCATCAAAAATGCTTGTCATGCCTACTTTCTTTCCTATTAACCCAGACATTTGATTTTAGATTATAGATAGCAACCTTCAATTGAAAGCATTTATCTGTTTATATTACTATTTAATTATTCACTTATAAAAAAACAGGGCAAAAATTCAACCCTGTTTGAATTTTATCCGTTTTTCCTTCGCTCGCAGCTTAGGACATGTATATTCTGAACTTATTTCAGAATCTGATTAACATTTAACAAACACTTCGACTACTCTCAGTGTTTGCTAGGCTAGCGATTCTCTAAAAAAGAAAATCGTGTTTATCTAAACCTTAATCTCTACTTCTACACCACTTGGAAGCTCTAATTTCATTAAAGCATCAATAGTTTTTGAAGAAGAACTATAAATATCTAAAAGTCTTTTGTAAGAACTTAATTGAAACTGTTCTCTCGACTTTTTATTTACGTGCGGTGAACGCAAAACTGTAAATATCTTCTTGTGTGTTGGTAAAGGAATTGGACCAGTTACTACCGCCCCGGTGGTCTTTACCGTCTTTACGATTTTTTCGGCAGACTTGTCTACCAAATTATGGTCGTAAGATTTAAGTTTTATTCTAATTTTTTGACTCATTTTCTTAAAATTAAGCGGTTACTCCTTTTGCGGCCTTTATTACTTCTTCTGATATATTCGAAGGTGTTTCTGCATAGTGCGAAAATTCCATCGTTGATGTTGCTCTACCAGAAGATAAAGTTCTTAATGAAGTAACATACCCAAACATTTCTGAAAGCGGCACCGTACCCTTAACTACTTTAGCACCTGCTCTATCACTCATATCACTTATAGTACCACGTCTTCTGTTTAAATCTCCAACAATATCACCCATGTTTTCTTCAGGTGTAATCACCTCAATTTTCATGATTGGTTCCATTATCACAGCACCAGCAGCTTTACCAGCAGCTTTGTAGCCCATTTTTGCAGCTAACTCGAAAGAAAGCGCATCAGAATCGACAGGGTGGAAAGATCCATCTAACAATACTACTTTCATAGTATCCATTTCAAAACCAGCCAATGGGCCGTTCTGCATAGCAGATTTAAAACCTTTCTCTACAGATGGTATAAATTCTTTTGGAATACGGCCCCCTTTAATTTTATCTTCAAACTGAAGTCCAGAACCTTCGAAATCATCATCAGCAGGGCTCATTTCAAAAGAAATATCACCAAATTTACCACGACCACCAGATTGCTTTTTATAAGTTTCTCTGTGCGCAGCCATTTTAGTAAGCGCTTCTTTATATTCAACTTGAGGCTGACCTTGATTTACTTCAACTTTGAACTCACGTTTTAATCTGTCAACAATAATATCTAAGTGAAGCTCACCCATACCAGAAATAATGGTTTGACCTGAAGCTTCATCAGTTTTTACTTGGAACGTTGGATCCTCTTCAGCCAATTTAGCCAAAGCCATACCCAGTTTATCAACATCTGCCTTTGTTTTTGGCTCAACTGCAATACCAATTACTGGATCAGGAAAGTCCATACTTTCGAGAATTATAGGATGCTTTTCAGCAGACATAGTGTCTCCAGTCTTAATGTCTTTAAAGCCAACTGCTGCTCCAATATCTCCTGCTTCGATAAAATCGATAGCATTTTGCTTATTAGAGTGCATTTGATAAATACGAGAGATACGTTCTTTCTTACCTGAACGATTGTTCAAAATATAAGACCCCGCATCTAAACGACCCGAGTAGGTTCTAAAAAATGCTAAACGACCAACAAAAGGATCCGTTGCAATTTTAAATGCTAAAGCCGCGAAAGGCTCATTTACATCAGGTTTTCTACTAATTTCTTCACCAGAATCTGGATCGATACCTATAATAGCATCCTTATCAACAGGTGAAGGCAAATATCTACAAACAGCATCCAAAAGAAACTGAACACCTTTATTCTTAAATGATGAACCACAAATCATTGGAATGATTGCCCTATCCATAACCGCAGCTCTTAAAGCAGCATGCACCTCTTCTTCTGTAATAGAGTCTTCATCCTCGAAGAACTTCTCCATCAACTCTTCATCATATTCAGCAACAGCTTCAATCAATCCAGCTCTGTATTCTTTTACTTCAGCCTTCATTTCATCAGGAATATCAACAACGTCAAACGTTGAACCATATCCTTCTTCATGCCAAACTATAGCTCTATTCTTTGCTAAATCAACGATCCCTTTGAAATCTCCTTCTTCACCTATTGGCAAAACAATTGGAACTGCCTTAGAACCTAACATCTCTCTGACTTGCTTACAAACCATTAAGAAATTAGAACCTTGACGATCCATTTTGTTAACAAAACCAATACGTGGTACTTTATAATTATCAGCTAATCGCCAGTTAGTTTCTGATTGAGGCTCAACACCGTCAACAGCACTAAAAAGAAAAACTAAACCATCAAGAACACGTAAAGATCTGTTTACTTCAACAGTAAAATCAACGTGACCAGGAGTATCAATAATGTTAAAGTGATATCCTTTAGCATCAGCCGTTGGCTCACCATTTTCTGTTGGAAACTTCCATTCACAGGTAGTTGCCGCAGAGGTTATTGTAATTCCACGCTCTTGCTCTTGCTCCATCCAATCCATAGTAGCAGCTCCATCATGAACCTCTCCTATTTTATGACTTACACCTGTATAGAACAATATACGCTCGGTAGTAGTGGTTTTTCCAGCATCAATATGCGCTGCAATACCTATATTTCTTGTATATCTTAAGTCTCTTGCCATTTCTGATTAAAATCTAAAGTGAGAGAATGCTTTATTGGCCTCAGCCATTTTGTGAGTATCAACTCGTTTTTTGACTGCAGCACCTTCTTCTTTTGAAGCGGCTAAAACTTCAGCAGCCAATTTTTGAGCCATTCCTTTTTCATTTCGCTTTCTAGCAAAAGAAATCAACCATTTCATAGCAGTTGAAATTTTACGGTCTGGTCTAATTTGCATTGGTATTTGAAAAGTTGCTCCACCCACTCTTCTACTTCTTACTTCAACATGTGGCATTACGTTCGATAACGCATCTTTCCAAAGCTCCAAGGCTGTTTTTTCTTCGTCAGTTTTCTTTTCTTCTACAATGTCAATTGCATCATAGAAAACACTAAAAGCGACTGATTTTTTTCCATCCCACATCATCATGTTCACAAATCTTGTGACCAATTGATCGTTAAATCGCGGATCTGGTAATAAAGGTCTCTTTTTTGCCTGTTTTTTTCTCATTACTTCTTTTTAAAAAAGTTTAATTACTTCTTTGGGCGTTTTGCACCGTATTTGGATCTTCGCTGAGTTCTACCCGCAACACCTGCTGTGTCAAGAGCTCCTCTAACAATATGATACCTTACACCTGGCAAATCTTTTACCCTTCCTCCTCTTGCTAATACTATCGAGTGCTCTTGTAAATTGTGACCCTCTCCTGGAATGTATGCGTTTACCTCCTTACCATTTGTCAACCTAACCCTAGCTACTTTTCTCATAGCAGAATTTGGTTTCTTTGGCGTTGTTGTATAAACACGTGTGCAAACACCCCGTCTTTGTGGGCACGAATCTAAAGCAGCCGATTTACTCTTCTTAGTAATGGTGACCCTTCCTTTTCGTACTAATTGTGAAATTGTTGGCATACTATTTTATTATTATCTAAAAATAACCCCTTGTTTAAGGGCTGGCAAATGTAATACTATTTCATTATAATTCAAACGATGAAACAGTAATTTTTTTATTTTTTTATTTGAAATGTAAAAAATACAATCTATTAAGTATTGCACTCTAATTATCTAAACATTACAATTGTAAAAATTACTTTATTCTATTCCACACTTACCATAACAAATTTTAAATTCCTTTTTTAATGATTGCCTCTCTTTTGAAGTTTAAATCTTTTATACCATTATTGACAAAAACATTATATTATTTAAAAAAACGAAAATTTACTTACCCTCGATCTTCTTTGCTATTCTTAATAACTGACAGTTTTACAATTTTCGATGATATATATATAAGGAATAAGGTGAAACTGTAGGAAAAGGTTGCTATTCGTCTTTAAAAAGGTACAGTTTAACTATACTACTCACATTAAAATAATAGTTCAGCTCAACTTAAAAAACGTGAAAACCCTATCGTTTAATATACTTTCAAGAACATCTCCCTAAACTATACTGTTAAAATAAGAGAGAACCTTAAAGTTTTATTAATATTCCTTTGGATAATTAACATGAAATTATGATTTTTGCGATTAGCTAATTCAAATAATTAAAAAATGAGAACAAAATTAAATGGAATCTTAACGCTGCTATTAGCGTTTGTTGTGCATTTATCTTTTGCACAAGACAAAACGATTACCGGTACGGTAACAGACCAAGATGGTCTACCCTTACCTGGTGTTAACATCGTTGTCGAAGGTACAACCAACGGTACCCAAACTGATTTTGATGGAAACTACGCTATTAATGGTAGCGAAGGTCAATCACTTCTTTTCTCCTATATAGGCCAAAAAGATGTTAGACAAACTATCGGCGGTGGAAGTACTATTAATGTACAAATGGAGGAGGACGCACAAGCTCTAGAAGAGGTTGTTGTAACTGCTCAAGGTATTAAGAGAGAGAAAAAAGCTCTTGGTTACGCCGTAACAACTGTAGGCTCAGAAGACTTAGAGTCTAAAGCTGAAGGTGATGTTGCCAGAGTATTAACTGGTAAAGCGGCTGGTGTTAATATTACAAGTGCTGGAGGTGCATCGGGATCTGCAACCAATGTTGTAATTAGAGGTTTAAACTCTTTTAGTGGTAACAACCAAGCTTTATTTATTGTTGATGGTGTGCCTTTTAGTAATGACACTAACCAACAAGGTAGTTTCATTGGTGGTAACACGGGTGGTTCACGATTCTTGGATCTTGATCCTAACAATATCGCTAGTATCGAAGTACTTAAAGGTTTATCAGCTGCAACATTATATGGTACGCAAGGTCGTAATGGGGTAATTCTTGTTACTACTAAAGCTGCTTCTGCAACTGCAGGCCCTAAGAAAACTGAAATTACTTTAAATCAATCTTATTTCACGAATGAAATGGCTTCATTACCTGAATACCAAAAACAATTTGGTAATGGTTTTGATCAGTCTTTTGGTTGGTTCTTTAGTAACTGGGGTCCTAGTTTTGATGAAGGTGGAACTGCAGGTTGGGGTGCCCAATCAGCTATTGATGCTAATGGTACATTAGCTCACCCATATTCTACAGCATCTGCAGCCACTGGAATTCCACAAGCTTTTCCTGAATTTGCAGGAGCAAGATATGATTGGAGACCTTATGACTCAGTTAAAAACTTTTTCAGTCCTGGAAATGTGGTGAACACTTCATTGAACATTGCAGGAAGCACCCAAGATGGTAAAGCTTCTTTTAATGCCAATGTTGGTTACTTAGATGACGAAGGTTTTACACCTGGTAATACATTTACAAGAACTAACATTTCTTTAGGGGGTGTTGCTAAACTAAGTAATAAATTTACTGTTCGTGGTACTATGAACTACGCTAGATCAGATAACAAAACGCCACCAATTGCTTCAAGTAGAGGTAACGGTACAGATGGTTTATCTATTTATGGTAACGTATTCTTTACACCCTTAAGTGTTGATTTACTGGGTCTACCGTTTGAAAACCCAATTGATGGTTCTAGTGTATACTACAGACAAAACAATAGTATCATTAACCCAAGATGGACGGCTAAGAATGTTCAATACAGACAGTTAACGAATCGTTTCTTCTGGAACTTATCTGCAGGTTACGAAATCAATGAAAACTTGAATTTAAACTGGAGATCTGGTCTTGATTTTTACAATGAAAGAAACATCAACAGTTCTAACAAAGGAGGTATTAATTTCAACAGTGCAATTTTTGGTTTCTTACAAACCTATGATAACAATAACACCATTTGGGATCATTTCGCCTCGATTAATGGTGATTATGATTTATCTGAAAAAGTTGGTTTATCATTTACTGCTGGCGCAACGGCTCGTTCAGATTTCTATGATCGTTCAGGTGTAGGAAGTACGGGTCAATTAGTTTTTGGCGTTAAAAGACATTTTAACTATCAAAATCAAACTCCTATTCAATTCTCTAGAAAACGAAACATTGTTGGGGTTTTAGGACAAGCTACTATAGACTACGATGATTTCTTATTCTTTAACGTAAGTGCTCGTAAAGATTGGGTATCTAACTTCCAACGCGCTAATAGATCTATTACGTATCCTGGAGCTAGTTTATCTTTTCTTCCAACGAACGCAATTCCTGGTTTAAAATCAGAAAACGGATTGAACTTCTTAAAATTAAGAGCAAGTTATGGTACTTCAGCAAACTTTGACGCTGATGCCTCATATCCAACTGTTGGAACTGTGGATCAAAATACTCAGATATTTAATGCACAAGGCACATCTATAACTACCAACCAAATTTCTTCGGTTAGACCTAATCCAGATTTAAAGCCGGAATTATTAGAAGAAATTGAACTAGGTTTTGAATCTAAATTGTTGAAAAATAGAGTATCACTTGATTTTACCTATTTCCACAAAACTACTAATGACTTAATAGTTGGGCAACCTTTACCTCCATCAACAGGGTTTTCAATAACCACAACCAATATTGGAGAAATTACGAATAAAGGTTTTGAACTTGATTTTGGAGTTGACATATTTAAAGGAGAGAACTTCTCTTGGAATTCAAGAATGAACTTCTTTGCAAATGATCAGATTGTTACTGAACAAGAGGAAGATGCTATATTTTATGCAGGTTCACTTGCTGAAGGTGGTGGTTTATTCAGAGGTTCGAATGCTGCGATTAAAGGTGAATCTTTAGGTACTATTGTTGGTACAGCTATTGCCCGTGATGCAAATGGGGACTTTTTAGTCAATAGTGCTGGTTCATATGAAGTTGCTGAACAAGATGCTGATGGTAATGTGCCAATTATAGGTGATGCCATTGCTGATTATACAATGAACTTCATTAACTCGCTACGTTACAAAAACTTGAGTTTTAATTTCCAAATTAATCACACTAAAGGTGGTGACATGCTTTCAAGTACTGTTGCAACTTTATTAGGTAGAGGATTAATTGTAGAAACTCAAGATCGTGAGAACACATACGTTCTACCTGGTGTAAATGCTAATGGTGATGTTAACAGAACTCAAATAAACAACTCAACATATTTCTTTAGTAACTTGTTATTTGGCCCTACTGAAACACGTATCTATGATGCCTCTGTTCTTAGATTACAAGAAGTTTCTCTGGCTTACAGCTTACCCGCTAAAGCTTTAGAGAGAACTCCTTTTGGTTCTTTAGTATTCACCGTGCAAGGTTTTAACCTATGGTATGATGCTTACAATACACCAGATGGTGCTAATTTCGACCCTAACGTTCAAGGAGCTGGTGTTGGTAACGGTCAAGGATTTGATTTCTTAAACGGACCTAGCTCAAGAAGGTACGGAATCAGTTTAAAGGCGTCATTCTAAATTAAAATTTTAAATTAATAAGAGATATGAAAAAAATTATTAAATATATTTCAATAGTTTTCGCAGCAGCGGTACTTGTTACCGGTTGCGAAACAAATGAGCTGGACTTAACAGTAAGTCCTAATGCGCTCTCGCCTACTCAGGCAGATCCAAATTTGTTGCTCAATTCAATACAATTGGCTTATGCAACTAATCAGACTGATTTTAACGATTTGGGTGCTCAATTAACACGTATTGACTACTTCGGAGGTAGGAATTATTTCAATGCATTAGATGGAGCAACTATGAACGGTATATGGTCTAGAACATACGCCTCTGGTGGAAATGGCCCAGGAGACTTTGCTAATGTAGGTATTCAAACTAACCTACAAGCTTTAGAACAAATTGACGCCGAAAGTGAAACTGATTATTCTTTTCATGTTGCTATAGCAAAAACAATGTATGCACACTGTCTATTTCAATTGGTTGATATGTTAGGAGAAGCTGCTTATTCGCAAGCTGGAAATGCTGCAGAATTTCCTGCTCCTCTTTTAGATTCAGGTCAAGATGTATACGCTTCGGCTTTTACCTTACTTTCTGAAGCAGAAAATTTATTAGCATCAAATCCTGGCACCCAAGGTGCTATTGATTTCTTTTACAATGGAAATGTTGACAATTGGATAAAAGTTATTAATTCGATTCGTTTAAGATCGTACAAAAACACTGGTAACAAATCTGCTTTTGATGCTATTATTACAGGTGGAGATTATATCGCATCTAGTGCTGATGATTTAGAACTTCAATACGGGGTAAGCGAATTACAACCTGATGATAGGCATCCTGATTTTGCTGCTGGATACACACCAAGTGGTTCTGGACCTTACCGTTCAAATTGGTTGATGAATTTAATGTTGCAAAATGATGACCCAAGAATACGTTACTATTTCTATCGTCAAGCTAATGGTACACCAGGTGCAATAGATACTAATGGTAATGCTGTTCCACCGAATGAAGAAACTATTTCATGTTCTTTATTTGTACCTCCTGCACATTATGCTGGTTTTGTTTATTGTAGTGTTGATAACGGATATTGGGGTAGATCTCACGGTAACGATGAAGGTGGCCCACCAGATGGATTCTTAAAAGCAGCTCCAGGTGTTTACCCTGCAGCAGGACGATTTGATGATAGCCAATTTGGCCCAGTTGACGCAATTACAGGTGTATTGTTAGCACCAGGTGTAGGTCTTGGTCAAGGTGGCGGTGGTGCTGGTATCGAGCCAATTATTCTTTCTTCTTATGTTGATTTTTGGATTGGTGAAATGGCTGCTACAGATGCTGAAAGAGCTACTGCTTTAGAAAATGGTTTAACAAAATCTATGGCTAAAGTTCAAAGTTTCGGTGGATTAGATGGTTCTGCAGATTTATCTTTTGAACCTTCAGCTGCTGAAGTAACTACTTACATCGCTGACAAAATTGCAGCTTTTAATGCTGCTACTGGTGATGATAAGGAGAACATCTATGCTAATCAATACTATACTAGCCTTTACGGTGGTAGTTTTGAAGCATATAACTATTATAGAAAGAATGGATATCCTACGACCTTATTCCCTAACTGGGAACCAGATCCGGGACCATTCCCAAGAACTTTCTTATTGCCACAAAATGAGGTGTTAAACAACCCTAATTTGACGCAAAGAACTGATTTAACAACTCAAGTATTTTGGGATACAAATCCAGCGAGCCCAACGTTCCCAGTTGCTAACTAAAACACAAAACAAGATGAAAAAATATATAACAAACTATTTTTCGATTGTAGCAACTGGTTTAGTACTTCTATTTTCTGCTTGTGAAGAAGGAGATAAAGTATTCGATCAAATTGTTGAAGCTGAGCAAAGAGGAGCTGTTCTTAGAACTGTTAATTTAGTTTCTAATGAACTACCTATTGGTCAATCTGATGGCGCTTTCTCTGTTGAACTTGAAATTCAAGATCAAGAGAATGGTACTTTAGTTAATGGTGTTGAAGTCTATGTAGGTTTTAATGATTTAACTGAAGAGGTAGGCTTAGGAACTAACGTTACTGAGGCTCTATTTGAAACTGTAAGTACATCAGCTTTTTCAATAGGTGAATTTGGTCTTCCTAGATTCTCATATTCAATCACTCTTCCTGAGTTATTGAGTTTTGTAGGTAGATCTGAGGCTGATATTACGGGTGGGGATCAATTTCCAATTCGCTTTGAACTTGTTTTAACTGATGGTCGCAGATTTTCTGCTGGTCAAAACTCAGGAACATTAACAGGTTCATATTTCAGTTCTCCTTTTGTATATAATCCGACAGTAATTTGTCCAATCGCAGAAGGCGCTTTTACCGGTACTTACTTACTTACTCAACTTAATGATGGACCATTAGGAACTACTTTTGAAAGTGTTAATGTTGAAATTACTGCCACTGGTGGAACCTCTAGATCAATAGCTGTGAATGCATATCCTCAATTTGGAGGTTTCGCGAGAAACTTTCTTTTCGACTTGATATGTGATAATATAGCAGTTCAAGATGTTGATACCGGATTAGCATGTGTAGGTGGAGGAGCTCCTGTTGAATACACGGCAGCGGCAACGACAACAACTTATGATCAAACCGATGATTCAGTAATTGATATTATTTTTACTGAAATTGGTGGTAGTTGTGGTGCTGATGTCGATGTTAGCTTTACGCTAACAAAACAATAAAAACACAATATGAATATGAAAAAGTTTAATAATTCTTATTTATCTGTCGCCATTTTTGGGTTAGTACTTTTATTTACCGCTTGTGAAGATGGTGATAAAGTTTTTGACCAGATAGTTGCAGATGAACAGAGAGGAGCTGTATTACGTACTTTAAGCATTAACTCTAATGAACTTCCAATTGGAGTTTCAGAAGGATTCTTCGGAGTTGATTTAGAAGTTCAAGATCAAGAAAACGGTGCCCTATCTCAGAGTATTGAGGTTTACGGAAGTTTTGTTGATAACACTCCAGATAACGGAAGAGGTGCTTCAACTGAAGATGCACTTATTGAAACTCTTGATGTATCATCTTTCTCAATAGGAGACAACGGGTTACCTATTACTTCTTATGCTGTTACCTTACCTTCTTTGCTTAGTGCAACAGGGGTAAATGAAGCTGACATAGATGGTGGTGATCAATTCGCAGTTCGATTTGAATTGGTGATGATTGATGGAAGAAGATTTTCAAGCGGTCAAAATTCTGGTACGCTGACGGGTTCTTATTTCAGCTCTCCATTCAGATATGCTGCAACTATTGTTTGTCCTCCAGTACCACCAACAGTTGGTACATGGACGGTAAACATGCAAGATTCTTACGGTGATGGCTGGCAGTCAACTACTAGTGATGGTGGTGGACCTGGTTTAGTTGTTACCTTAAGTGATGGCACAGTCTATGAAATTGGTCTTTGTACTCCATACGAAGCTCCAGGTTACGCATGTACGGCTGGTGTTAGTGAAGGAACTGCTACTTTTGAAGTTCCGGCAGGTCAAACTGCGGCTGCAATATTTGATTTTAAAGGAGATTTTTGGGGCGAAATGTCGTTTCAAATAATAACGCCTAATGGCAATGTTGTTGGAGATTTTCCAACAGGTACGGCTGCAGGTGAAGTTCCTATCAACTATTGTGTGAACTAATCAATTTTATTTAAATATTAAAAAGTCACTTCTTCATAGAAGTGACTTTTTTATTTATATTAACACCTGAATTGATTTTTATTATTTTTCTTAAAAATATTTAGACTATTATGAAATTGCATTCTAAACTTCTCATATTATTTATTTTAACAAACTTCTTACTTTTTCTTTTTTCCTGTGATAAACTCGCTGAGGCTAAATTTCCGGATGAATCTGTTGAGGAAGAAATTATTTTTCCTGAAATTGAAGGTCTTGAAGTTTTTAACGCTGAAAAAATCGATACTAATTACATCTTGGTAAATGATGCATCAACCAATCGTGTTTATTTAATGGATAAAACCACAGAGGTTAAACATGAATGGAATTTAAATGGGAAAAGACTAGGTAACAATGCCTTTTTGCTTCCAAATGGTACGCTTTTGGCAATGCTTGAATCAGAATCACCAGAAATTACATTAGGCGGTTTTGGCGGCCTTATTTCAATTTTAGATAAAGATGGTACGATTGAATGGTCATATGAATACTCAAATGACAAACATATAGCACATCATGACGCTATTCAACTTCCAAATGGCAATATTCTATTTCTATCGTGGGAGAAAAAATCAATGGAAGAAGCAAATGCAATTGGTTTTTCTGCAGGAACTCAAATTATTTATGATGCAGTACTTGAAATAAATCCTGCAACTGATGAAATTGTTTGGTCTTGGCATTTATGGGACCATTTAATTCAAGATGTTGACGGCTCAAAAGAAAAATTTGGTGACGTAGCTGAAAATCCTCAGCGTATTGATGTAAATTATCTTGAAGTACCCAATGATGATGGTGATCTTAGTCATGCTAATGGTATTGCCTATGATTCAGAAAAAGACATTATTTTTATAAGCGCAAATTTTTACAGTGAAATTTGGGTTATTGATCATAGCACTACAACTCAAGAAGCGCGATCAAATTCTGGGGGTAATTTTGATAAAGGAGGTGATTTAATTTATCGCTTTGGAAACCCTCGTGCCTATAAAAATGATTTAGGTACAAGAAGGTTTGATCGTAACCACCACCCTAACCTACTCTCTGGAAATAAAAAAGGAAATATGTTGGTTTTCGCCAATGGTTTCTCAAATGAACAATCTGAAGCATTAGAGTTTGATGTTTCACCATTATTACCCTTAACACCAAACACGGATAATGAACCACCCGTGGTTTGGAATTTTACCGATACAGATTTATATTCAGGCAGGGTTTCAGGAGTTGACCTACTATCGAACGGAAATAGACTCATCACAGAGGGTGACTTTGGTTTTTGGGAAGTTACTGAAGAAGGAGAAATAGTTTGGAAATTTCAAACCTCCGGATTTTTCTGGCGAGGATACCATTATGATAAAGATGCACCAGAAATACTTTTGCTTGATTTATAAATTCAAATATAAATTTGCTTTGCAAAAACATATTTTAATCTGATAATACTTTGTTTAAGAATACACATGAACAAGATTTTATTAAAAATATTTTTAATTTGTTTACTATTCCATTCCTGTAAACAAAAGAACGAATCAACTAAAGTAAATTCGCCTCAAGACTCAAATATTGAGCAAAAAATATTTAAAAAGGTCAAAACCCAACACTCAAAACTACTTTTTCAAAACTCAATTTCTGAAAATCTAGAAACAAAAGAAAACCTTTTTAATTACGACTATTTTTATAACGGTGCAGGGGTTGGCGTTGAAGACCTTGATAATGACGGTCTTTTAGACGTATTCTTTTGCGGTAATCAAATGGAAAACAAGATTTTCAAAAATTTGGGAAATCTTCAATTTGAAGATGTTTCGAGTCGTGCACATATTAATAATGGCAAATCTTGGGCAAACGGTATAACCTTTGTAGATATTAATAATGATAATCTTCTTGATATTTATGTCTCGCAAGGTGGACCTTTTGAACGTGAAAAGAGAAAAAATCGCCTTTACATTAATAAAGGAAATCTAATTTTTGAAGAAAAAGCAGAATTTTATGGCTTAGCAGATCAAGGTATTTCAACCCAATCAGTTTTTTTTGATTTTGACAATGATGGTGACCTAGATTGCTTGGTCATGAATGAAAATGAACTTTATGGCTATGACCCGATTAGCTTGTCAAAAATGGTTGCTAAAAATCGTGAAAATCAAAAATATAATTCGTCACACCTTTACCGCAATGATAAAGGTTCTTTCATAGATGTTACCAAAATAAGCGGTGTTGAAAAACCCATTTTCGGCTTGGGGCTTACCGTTTCAGATTTCAACAATGATGGCTGGTTAGATTTTTATATTGCAAGTGATTACTACATACCCGATGCCCTTTTTATAAATAATCAAGATGGTACTTTTAAAGATAAAATTAAAACATATACCAATCAAGTATCTTTTTATGGTATGGGGCTCGATGTCGCTGACATCAACAATGATAACTTACAAGATATATTTGTTCTTGACATGGCCGCAAATGATCATATAAGGTCTAAAACCTTAATGGCATCAATGAATACTAAAAGGTTTGATTATCTGATTAATGAAGCTAACTACCATTATCAATATATGTACAATTCTTTACAGCTTAACACGGGGGCTGGTAAATATTCAAACATTGCACAATCAACAGGCATGGCAAATACAGATTGGAGTTGGTCTGTTTTAATGTCTGATTTTGACCACGATGAAGATAAAGACGTATACGTGACCAACGGCTATCGTAGATATGCCCTTGACAATGATTTGCAAAAAAAAGTATTTAATGCAAAAGTTCAGTATAAAAATCAAGTTCCCCTTGAGGTCAAGAAAAGACTCTATAATGAAATGCCATCTGAAAAACTACCCAACATACTGTTTGAAAACAAAGGAGCACTTAATTTTGAAGAAAGAGCTTCAGATTGGGGTTTAGCAGACCATTCATTTAGTAACGGTAGTGCTGTAGGTGATTTAGACAATGATGGTGATTTAGACATTGTGGTCAATAATATTGATGAGAATTGTTTCTTATATCAAAACATGACTATAGAAAATAATCTAGGTAATTATCTTAAGGTTAAAACAAAATCTGAAATTTCTGAATCTTTTCCGAAGGTCACGATTCATTATCAAGATAAAAGTCAGTTTATTGAAACAAGACGAGTTCGTGGTTATAGATCCGCACATGAAAAAGCAGCTCATTTTGGTCTTGGTAAAACAGAAAAAATTGATTCCTTAATGATTGAATGGCCTGATGGTCAAATTATTACAAAATTTGATATCAAAACCAATACTACCATAGTGGTTGACAAAAAAGATGCCCAATTAAAGACTAGCTCTTCAATAAAAAATATAGCAACGGCTTTTAAAGGAATAAACCCTCAGAATATTGGAATCAACTTTTTGCATAAAGAAAATAACTATGATGATTTCGAAAAAGAAATTTTACTACCCTATAAACAAAGTACACTTGGACCATTTATTAGCAAAGGAGATTTTAATGGGGATACATTAGATGATTTCTTTATTGGTGGTGCATCAGGTCAATCAGGTGCTATTTACATTCAACAAGCATCCGGAAAGTTTATTAAAAAAGAAAATAGCGCATTCAACCAAGATAAACTATCAGAGGATATGGAAGCTGCAATTTTTGATTTTGATAATGACAATGATCTTGACCTTTATGTGGTCAGTGGGGGCAATGAATTTGCCAATCATTCTTCTTACTATGCTGATCGATTATACCTGAATGACGGTAATGGTAACATGACTAAAATTGAGAGTGCCGAATTACAAAAATTTCCAAAAAGTGGTAAATCAGTTACCGCCATCGATTTTGATAATGACGGGGATCAAGACCTATTGGTAGGTAATAGAATAGTGTCCAATAAATATCCGGTTCCTAGTTCTTCTATCCTGTATGAAAACAGAAACGGTCAACTTTTAGACGTTACAGAAAGTAAGGCTCCTCAATTAAAAGATTTTGGTATTATCAATAGTATAATTGCGACTAATATCGATAATGATGATTATGTTGATTTCATTGCCGTAGGTGAGTGGTCTGAAATAGGAATTTTCGGTAATAACAAAGGTGTTTTTAAAAGACTTGAAAACAATGAGACATTACCTAAAGGATGGTGGTTTTCAATTCAAGAAACCGATATCAATAATGATGGCTTACCAGATTATTTAGTAGGCAACGTGGGCACCAACATTAAATTTACGGCAAGTGCAGAAAAGCCATTTAAAGTGTTTGCCAGTGATTTTGACGGTAATGGCACTCAAGATATTGTTTTAAGTAAAAAATACAAAGGTGCCTACGTACCTGTGCGAGGTCGTGAATGTTCATCACAACAAATGCCCTTTATTAAGCAAAAATTTAAAAGCTATTCAGATTTTGCAAATGCTGATTTAGATGATATTTATGGCGAAGGACTAGAAACCTCCTACTCGGCGGAGGTCACAGAATTCAAATCAATTATCATGATAAACATGGGTGAAGGTAAATTCAGATATGAATACTTGCCCAATGAAGCGCAATTCACACCTATTATGGCAAGTAGTTTTATTGATCTTAATGATGACGGTTTTGAAGATGTGATTATTGCTGGAAACATATACAATACTGAAGTTGAAACCCCAAGATTAGATGCCACTTCAGGTTTGGTTTTGATTTCTAATAGAAAAAATAACTATACCCCTATGAATTGGAAAACTTCGGCTTTACTTCTTAATGGAAACATTAAAGATATTGAGATTATTAAAAGAAGTAAAGATATGCTCATAATGGCTGTACAAAATGATGGGCCTGTTTTAACCTTTTTACGAAATAATTAATTTTCAAAAATTGCTTTGGCATGAAACTTGAATTGTTAAAATTCATATTAACTTTAAATCATTAATTAAAAGTGAATTACCCAGTTTATAGAACCAATTAATTAACAATTAAATCTATAATTCACTTTACTATTTTTATTATTTTAGCTGTCTTAAAAAAATAACATGAAAAATATCTTAATAACTCTTATCCTCATTTTTACTTTCAGTTCTTCTTTTGCTCAAACGGCAGGAACCATTCATAATGTGGGCGGTATTGGTGGCACAAGTGCTGAATTAAATTATTTACTTGGACCCTTAAATCAGAAAAAAGAAAAATTATCTGAAAAAGAATTGGGCATTATTGGTTCAGCATACACCAGCGAAGTATTTTTACCAGGTAAATTATTTTATGGTGATGAATTTGAAGGCAATGTATTTTATAGATACAACGCATACAATGAAGAAATCGAGGTATCTGACGTTAATTTACCAGGAGCAACCACAAGAACCTTAAATAGAGACAAGAAAATAAAATTGATTTCTGTAAACGGTAATTCCATTCAATTTAAAACTTTTATTGATGGTAAGAGGTTAACTCAAAACGGTTATTTAACCCAATTAAGAGCTGGTAAATACAATGTATTTAAAAGAGTAGATGTTAAGTATACGCAGAGTCAAAGTGCACAAAATTCATTCATTCCTGCTAAACCAGCGCGTTTTACGAAATTCACACAATATTACTTAGAAGTTGAAGGAAAGAACAGGCTTGAAGAATTAGAATTAAGCAAAAGAAAGCTTTTGAAATTATTACCACCAGAAGTTGTTGATGATGTTAAGGCCTTTATAAAAGAAAATAATATTGACGTCAAAAATGAGTATGGCGTTTTCAAAATAATCGAGTATTTAAACGGAAAAGCATAAATATATTTCAAGACCATTAAAAAAGGGTTGGCACTTATGCCAACCCTTTTTTTTGTTAAAATATTTTAAAGTTTGTAAGAAATTAAAACAAAATGCTTAACTTAATAAAAAACGTACTGATATGAAAAATATAGCAACAATTCTTAGTCTATTTTTGTGTTCAACTTTTGGCTTTGCTCAACTAGCGGGTCAACCACAAAATTACTCTGCCAGTGGCAACCAAACTGAAGCACTTTACCAATATGCTCTCGGTACAATTGATGAATCAAACAAAAAAACAAATTTTGTAGATGAAACAATTGAAGGTTCACCATATTTATCAAATGATTTTGCAGCTACAACGCTCTTTTACGGTGACGAAAATCAAGGCACCATTTACTATCGTTACAATGCCTACAATGAAGAGTTAGAAATAAAAGAACAAAACCTTGAGTCAGAGCCAATCAGAGCGCTTTCTAAGGATAAGAGAATTAAAATTTTGGTAAAAGGCAGACCTATGAGTTTTAAAACTTTTACCAGCAAAAAAGGATTCACGAAAAACGGTTATTTGACACTTTTAAGAGATGGTAACTATAAACTATACCATCATTTAGGCGTTACTTTTAAAGATGTAAAAAAGGCAGCAAATTCTTTTGATAAAGGAAGACCAGCAAGGTTTAACCAATTTGATGAATACTATCTTGAAAATAAAAGTGGAAAAAAACTAGGAGAAGTTGAATTCTCTAATTCTAAAATTTTAGACATGATTGAGGGTAGCGAAAGAGACGCAGCTGCTTCTTTTTTGAAGAAAAACAAAATCAAAATTAAATCAATCACTGAATTATATCGTTTTGTTGACCATTTAAACGGACTTTAATTTTTAAGCCCTCGAGGCCAATTTAATATAACTTTTTTTGAAAGCCATCTTGAATCTTTTTCAAGGTGGTTTTTCTTTACCTTTGCGGCAATGCAGAAAACTACTCAAATTTACGGTATACGAACTATTATAGAGGCTATTAATTCAAATGAACCTATTGATAAGGTTTTTATTCAAAGAGGACTGAAAGGCTCTTTAATTAAAGAATTAGAACATCTACTTAGAAAAAATCAAATATCAAATTCATATGTGCCCATTGAAAAGCTTGATCGATTAACCAAAAACAATCATCAAGGGGTGGTAGCTAATATTTCGCCTATAGCTTTTCATAACATCAATGAAAAGGTTGAAGAAATTATGTTGAATAAAAAACAGCCGCTATTTCTTTTGCTTGATCAGCTTTCAGATGTTCGTAATTTTGGCGCGATAATTCGAACAGCAGAATGCACAGGTGTAGATGCCATTATTATTCAAACAAAAGGGGCTGCTCCTGTTACCGCTGACACCATAAAAACCTCAGCTGGCGCAGCTTTCAAGGTTCCTATTATAAAAGTTGATCACATTAAAGATGCCATTTTTCATCTACAAGCCTCAGGCATTAAAGTGATTGCCGCCACTGAAAAAACAAATCAATCAGTTTATGATATTTCTTTTGATGAAGGTTGTGCCATTGTTATGGGGTCAGAGGGTAGCGGTATTTCGCCTTCTATTTTGAAAGCATCAGATCACTTAGCCAAACTTCCTTTATTAGGCGACATTGAATCTCTAAATGTATCTGTGGCTTGCGGAGTCTTTTTATATGAAGCAGTACGGCAGCGTTTGAACAGTTTAAATGAGACTAGTTAGTCAACTGAATCATCTGATTTCTTTTTAAAATTATAAATTATTTTTAAGGATTCACTTTCAGGCTCAACCTCATCTTTTGGTGTTTCAATAAAATTTCCGTCTGCATCAAAATGTTGTAAAAAGACATCATCTTCATCATTAAAATCTTCCTTTTCCCATGGATACTTTTTAGTTGACGGAATTTTTGATTTTAGTACTGCAGCCAATAACAAACCGCATAGAAATCCCCCTAAATGACCTTCCCAAGAAATTTCATCCTTGACCGGAAATATATACCAAAGCAAACCACCGTAAACAAATACTACCATTAATGATAGGGCCACCAAACGGTAGTACGTAGTAATCACACCTTTAAAGAAAATAAAACTTGCTAAAAGATAAATTACACCGCTAGCACCAATGTGAAAAGATGGTCTACCAATTATCCATGTAAATAAACCTGCCCCAAAAACTCCTATAACTAGTACCTTGAAGGCAACCTCTTTATAAAAATAAAAAAGAGAAGCGGTAAGAATTGCTAGCGGAATAGTGTTGTTGTACAAATGCTGTAACGAACCGTGTATGAACGGACTCAGCACTATTCCGCGTAATCCTAGAAAAGACCTTGGATAAATACCTAAATCATTTAAATTAATTTGAAATTTTAATTCAAACCAATAAACAGTCCAAATCGAAAGAACAGCCAATAAAGGAGCTACGAGTACCGAATTAGAAAACTTAAAATATTGCTGTTCAATCATTATATAAAATTAATATAAACACTACTAAAGGTAGTAACATATTTAATTGTCATTTATTTTATTCATTACATTTACGGCATGAATCAACCGTTAGCTGAAAGGGTTCGCCCCAAAAACCTGAAAGAATATATAAGCCAAAATCATTTAGTTGGCGAAAATGGTTCATTAACGGCTCAAATTACGCGCGGCACCATTCCTTCTCTAATTTTATGGGGACCCCCAGGCACCGGAAAAACTACCTTAGCAACCATTATTGCTAATGAAAGCAAAAGACCTTTTTACACGCTGAGCGCCATAAATAGTGGCGTTAAAGACATTCGCGAGGTAATTAACAAGGCCAAAGAAGGTGGCGGATTATTTACCACCAAAAACCCCATTTTATTTATTGATGAAATTCATAGGTTCAGTAAATCTCAACAAGATTCACTTTTGGGTGCGGTTGAAAAAGGATGGGTAACCTTAATAGGTACCACCACTGAAAACCCAAGTTTTGAAGTCATACCTGCCCTTCTTTCTAGATGTCAAGTATATATTTTAAATGCTTTTGGTAAAGAAGATTTAGAAGCACTACTAAAACGTGCTATTAAACAAGATAGCTTGCTGAAAGCCAAAAAAATAAAACTTAAAGAAACTGAAGCCTTATTGCGTTTTTCAGGCGGCGATGGCAGAAAACTTTTAAATATTTTTGAGTTGGTCATTAATTCTGAAGATAGCAATACCATAACCATTACTGATGATTTGGTCATGTCAAAGGTGCAAAAAAATACGGTGCTTTATGATAAAACAGGCGAACAACATTATGATATTATTTCAGCTTTTATAAAATCAATACGAGGCAGTGACCCTAATGGTGCAGTGTATTGGCTTGCTCGAATGATTGAAGGTGGTGAAGATGTGAAATTTATTGCAAGAAGAATGTTAATTTCTGCTTCTGAAGATATTGGCCTTGCTAACCCCACCGCCCTAGTTATTGCAAATTCAACCTTTCAGGCAGTAACCACCATTGGGTACCCTGAAGCACGTATTATTCTTAGTCAATGTGCCATTTATATGGCCACTTCACCTAAAAGTAATGCTAGTTATATGGCTATTGGTAAAGCGCAGCAATTAGTCAAACAAACTGGTGATCTTTCAGTACCGCTACCCCTAAGAAATGCCCCTACTAAATTGATGAAAGATTTAGGATATGGTGAAGCGTACAAGTATGCTCATAACTATGAAAACAATTTTATTGAAGAAGAATTTTTACCTGAAGAAATCAAGGGTACTACTTTATACCAACCAGGAAATAATCAACGTGAAAAAGCGATAACAGATTTTCTACAAAACCGTTGGAAAAATAAATATAATCTCTAGAATTTAATATTCAATTCTTTTGAGATTAATTCATCTTGAAAATAGTACTCAAAAATCCATTTTCCAGCTTGAGAGAACACCACCCCGTTCAGCTTATCTGTTGATGCAAAGAAAACATTAGGCGATGAACTTTTTCGCAGTTTCATTCTAACTTTTGGTGTGCTGTCAACTAGTTGAAATCCGTTTGAGATTTCTTGTGCATACAAGGTTCCAAAATCTTTTATCATGACCATATCACTGACATTGTTTGAACTACTGCTCTGTTGTGGTGTAGCCGGCGAAACGGGTTGTTGTGGTGTTTCTTGCTTTAAAACTTCATTCTCATCTTCATTGACCGTTGCCTTTTTAAAGTTTGATGAAACGGGCGTATTATCTTCATAATATTGTGTTTCTTCAGTAGCAACTTGCTTAATCATTTTATCTTGTTTCTGATCAACATTAGGTTTTTCTTCTAATGACTTCACATCATTTTTGAAATTTAAGGTTACCGTTTCTTTTTGAGGTGTTTTATCAACGAAGTTATGTGACTTTCCTTTAAATGCCTTAAAAGCTTCTCTAATGGCTTCAGAAAATGACGCTTTGTAATCTTTTTTCTTACTTCTGCCTTGATGGCTAGAAAAAAGCACTTGACCATTACAATCTTTCATAACCAAAGTAGTCTTGGTTGTAAACATCGTAGATTCATCATTCAAGCCAACATAAAGGCCTAAACATCTATTTTTTAATAAATCATCAGGTAGTTGACTCTCGTGCACTGTATTAAAACCTTGGTCATTGAACAAATTTTTAACCAATGAACTTGTTTGGTGCTGATTGTTACTATCAAAGCTTTCGAATTTAAAAGGCACCACAACATACTTGTAGTTGTCAAATTGCGCTTGAACTTCTTGCAGCATACTTACCAGTACAACAATTGTGAGGATATAGTGTTTCACTTGATTCATTTTTCAGTTATAGTATAGCACATGAAAAAAACGTGCCAAATGAAGCAAAAATACATCAAAATATGATTTAAACGTTCTATTGCTTACTGCCCCAAGATATGATATTTAATCCTAACTGAAAAGACACATAATTTGTATCTAGTGCATTTTGATAAGCAAACAGGTTATCAGCCATGAAGTACATATTTACAGGCCCTGCTTGTACATTGACTCCTAAGCCAACATTGGTTTGAGAAAACTTATCAACTGTATACGTTGTTTTTATTGCACCCAGTTTACCAATTCTTCTAGAATAAAACGCTGTCAAGGCAGTTTGAGGACCTCGCGGACGGTTTATTGCATACAATTGAGCTCCGATACCATTTGCGTATTTAGGTGGCGCCGAATTTGCTGTAGCATAAGGGCCACAGTTACAATCAATCTCGCGTTCAATTTGTTCGCCAAAATTATACCGTATTGATGCATTTAGTTTAGTAGGTCTAAATGCGAAATATGAATCTAAATTTTCTTCAAAAGGAGCTAATTCTTCAATGCCATCAATCAGTCTTTGATAAAAATCTTCATCAGGATTGAGTAAGTCAGCTGGTAATATTATTTCTACACCTTCACTTGATGCGCTACCGTTGATAGTCCAGTTTTTAGGATCAGATGAATGATAAATAAAACCTAAATCTAAGAGACTTGCTGTAAATACTAGTTGATCATTTATTTGATGGGTAAGGCCGAAATCAAAACCAACTCCTAAATCTCCACCAAAGAGTGCTCTTTTAGTAATTAAACTCGCTAATTCTTCTTCTTCAGCAGCTCTTAATACATTAAGACCAGAGGTGCGCATTTCTAAATCAGCATCAAGTGTTGTTCTCAATAAATTGTTTTCGCCTACGGTATTTTGCAGATATCCCTTATTTTGAGTTGAGCTAAAGTCAACAATTGAAGAATATATTTTTGCTCTTGCCCCTAGTAACAATTCATTGCTTATTCTTTTATTCACCCCAAAATGATACACTGCAACTACTCCGCCTCTAGTTTTTAAATGACCTAAATCAAATCTTCTAAACGTATCTGCATTGCCATCAAAAGCTAATAGCGCATAATCTTTGAACCAATACCCAATAGCATCGCCTTCTAAATAAACACCTAAAGAATAAAAATTGTTATTGTTTTTACCACGCCAACCAAAATTTAGAATTTCAGTCTGAAAATTACCGCTTAACTCATCTGATATTTTCATAGAATTTAAGACTCTTTCTCGAACCTTAGTATTGAAATCAACACCATCATTGGCTAACAAATCATATACTGAAACACCACTTGAACCAAAATAAAATGATTGACCTGAAAGCATTGGTAAACCACCAAACCATTTAAAATCAACATCAGTTGCAGGATTCATAAGTAATGACTGCGGAATATCTGAAAAATCATATAGCAGCTGCTTATTTTGCCCCTTGACAAAAAGGCATGCAAAAAGAAGAAAGATAAAAATTAGGGGGCGGGTTTTCATCTTACTCGAACTCTGAATTTAGCGCTAGATTGTAATTTAATTAAAGGGTCATTCTCAATTGAAGTACTTGTTGTACCACTCAAATTAACAGCAGTAACTCTTATTTCTGTAAGGTTTCGAATGATATCAAGATTTCTTCCTGATGGGCCATAAAATATTTCTCTTTTAATAACGGTAGACGGAGCAGCTTGAATGTTAAAAAATTCAGTGTCTATTAGATTTAAAGTTGCATCTAAAAACTCAACTTCAATTTCAAGATCTTTACTAGTGGTATTTGTGATTACATAGGTAATTGAACCATCAATTACACGCTCAGCAAATAATTCATTGCTAAAAGCATCAAAATTAAATTCATTACTAAAAACATTTGTATCAGTAGAACTGTTAATTACATTCTCTGAAGCTTCAACAAATAAAAGACTAGCTTCTAAAGTAGGTGTGACACTTAAATCTTCGACCTGTGCGCTATCTACGGGTTCAGTGCATGAAAAAAAAACCAAACTAGCCGCAATTGCATATATAACCGCAAAACTTTTCATAAAACTTTTCTTATTATATGAAACTCTTTAAAATGGTTCAAAGCGTTATTAATATAACTCTATAAAAAGTTTTTTATTTCCTCTAATTCATGAATGATAGGACAAATTTCATGGGGCAGATCATTATGTGCATTGAAATGAATTACCTTAAAACCTAAGTTCTTGGCACCCAATATATCAGCTTCTATACTATCGCCAATCATTATTGACTTTGCCGCAGTTGTATTGGCTTTTTCTAGTGCCAATTCAAAAATGATTGGATTTGGCTTTTTTACCCCTGCCATTTCAGAATTGATTATCTGATCAAAAAAATCAAATATTGCTGCATTTTTCATCTTTTTGTTCTGAACCTCCTCAAAACCATTGGTTATGATATGTAACTTATATTTTGATTGTAAATACGTTAGTATTTCAATGGTATACGGAAACAAATGATTGTAGCTCGATAAATACTGAATATATTGTTCTGATAAGGTATGTATCAATTCATCTGACGTGCGGTAACTCAACGTATCAAAAACAGACTTCAATCTTTGATATCTCAGGGCTTCTTTGGTTATTTTTTCTTCACGATATAATTTCCAAAAGGCTAGATTCGCAGGTATATATACATCCAGAAAATCTTGAAGTGGTAACGCTACTTGATTTAATTTTAAAATTTTATCAAAGGTTAAAGCAGAGTTCTTTTCAAAATTCCAAAGGGTATGATCTAAATCAAAAAATACATCGGTTATACCTTTATTTATCATTGAAGTTTTTTAAAACTGAGGCATATAATTCTTTCCAATCAACTGGGCCATCGCCCCCTAATAATTCATTTGAAAAAACACTTATCATAGTACCCTTTACATTTTTCACTTCATTAAACACACTGGTCATCTCTGTCAAAATCACTTGACTACGGGTGTAGTTATAAAAAGCATAATCATGAAAAGCAAATGGATGCACTCTAATAGGCTGTTTCAATTCTAGATTAATATCATAAAAATAAAAAGGTGTACATGTACCCGCCCTAAAACCAATAGTGTGGGTATACCCCATGGTAAAATCATCAGTAAACTCAGCAGCAATTAGGTTTTGATAGGTAGTTGGCACGTCAACTCTGTTGTAACGCATTCGTGAATGATTTACAGGCCTATGCACAACTGAAGTTAAATTTTTCTTTTCTTGTTTCAAAAGCTCATTATTATAAAAAGAACTGTATGAGGCTACAAGCGCAACCTTACTGTAATCAGCTATTGACTTAATTAGAAAACGAAATTTGTTATTACTTGGCGTGATATTTTTATCATAAGAAGAGTATCTCGCAAATTGAAAAAAGAATTTGCTCTTAACACTTAATTCATTATGTAAATCAACTAGAAATTTAAAATTGTTATAAGGATCTTTATTTGGGTTAAACCATACTTTAATTCGCGTAAAAACTCTTTTAAAGCTTAATTTTCCGATATCTAAACACAAGCCTCCAAGACTGCGAACAAAACTTCTATGTGCAAAACTATGAGAGGTAGTTACATCGATTATTGAGTTATAGGTATAGGTTCTTTCTTTCGCCTTAAGATCCGGAAATTTTAACTTTAATTCTTTTAAAAGCATGAACGCCCAAATATCAACCACAGGTTTTCTTATGAAACCTTTTTGAAATGCTAAACTTTCTTTAGCCGGAAACCTTCCGTGTTCATCTTTCACATGCGGTAAATACTCCTCATACCTACTCAACAAATAAAAACTTGCTGAAAAAATATCAAACGGAATGCTGCCTTGCTCATTAGATGAAAAAAAGCAAGGTATACCTTGCCATTCACCCATATCTATTTGAATATCATTTATACCCTGTTCTGAAAGTAAGCCATTACTTCTTATGAAAAACTCATTTTGAAGAGGCTTTTTTGTGTAGGTAATTTTAGCGCCACTATGCTTGATGAAATCTTCGACCTTAGTAGTAAAACCTATTTCAACACCTAAAATTCGCGTAAAAACCTGAGTCATTATATAACTAAAACGCGTTGTTATTTTGTGGGTGTATATCAGTAGCATGAATCATCAAAAATACAAATTTGAAAATAGGTTATAGCAAACCCTCATCAGCAAAACTGAAATATGCCATTTGTGTAATTATTAAATGATCTAAAACTTTAATGTCAAGAGCTGATGCCGCCGTTTTTAATTTTTGCGTTATTTGTTTATCAGCTTGACTGGGCTTTAGTGTTCCTGAAGGGTGGTTATGCGCCAAAATCAACCCTATGGCACCAATTACTAAAGCTTCTTTCATAACCAACCTTACATCTACTAAAGTTCCTGTGATGCCCCCTTTACTGAGTTGCGAAGTTTGTAAAACTTTGCTTGAATTATTCAAATAAACAATCCAAAATTCTTCATGCTGTAAATCTCCTAATTTTGGTTGCAGCAATTCAAATACACTTGTACTACTTGAAATTTTAGCTACTTTCTTAGCATCTTCTCCTCTTCTACGCCTACCAATTTCAAGGGCTGCGGCAATGGTTACAGCTTTAGCTTCGCCAATACCTTTGAATTGCATTAACTGTTTTATACTAAGTCTACCTAACTCATTAAGGCTATTATTTGTTGACGCCAAAATTCTTTTAGAAAGTTCTACAGCACTTTCATTTCTACTACCTGAACCTATTAGAATAGCCAATAACTCAGCATCAGAGAGCATAGCTCGCCCTTTGTGTATCAATTTTTCACGGGGCTTGTCATCATCTGACCAAAGCTTAATAGATAAAATAATTGGCTTAACCTGCATGCGTTAAAAATAAGATAAATCTTACAATTAAAATATTCTTCATTTAACCCTATTTTTGTTTCTCAATAGTATACTTATGAAATCTTTATTTGAAGAAAGCGTCTATACTGAAATTCTTGAAAGAATTGATTTATTACATGAAAATTCAGAAAGACAATGGGGTAAAATGACCATGGGCCAAATGGCGTGGCACTGTCAATTTCCGCTGGCTATTGGCATTAAAAACAAGGATAAGGGCAACGGAAATTTTTTTGTTAAACTGTTTTTTAAAAAGCAAATGTATAATGAGAAGCCCTTTCGAAAAAACTTACCTACAGCACCTAATTTAAAAGCAACAGTGCCAAAAGATGTAACAGTTGAAAAAGCAAAACTTAAAGAGTTAGTGTGCCAGTTCTATGAATGTAGAAGTAGAACAAGTTGGAATCCGCATCCGCTATTTGGAAAATTTACCCATCAACAATGGGGGCAAGTTCAATACAAACACCTTGACCACCACCTCAAACAGTTTGGTGTTTAATCATCTTCAGACTGCAACTCTTGGTATTCGATTTTAGCTCGTGTATCATTAACTGACCGCTCTTCTTCGAGAATTACATTTGACATACCCAGCATAAAGGCCGTCATTAGAATCGACAGCTTTCTTCTAAAAAAACGAGCCAAGATTTTTGAAAAAGTGCGTTGTTTTGATTTCATTCTGTTTATTTGAATGCAAAACCTTATCCAAAAAGCATCAACCTGACAGATTTACAGTTCTTTAGCAAAAATCAACTGATTACTTTTTGTTTAAGTTGGTCTAAATCAAGTCCGCCATAATTACCAGAGCTCATTAACAGCAGTGTCGAGTTGTCAAAATCTTGATTAAAAACATACTTTTTAAACTGATCTGCATTGGTATAGATAACTAAATCTTCACGCTGAAAAGCATCTTTAATTTGTTGCTCACTAACGGCTTCTAGCTTTTTAATGGCAACAGATTCTGGTAAATAGAATACTACAGCAACATCAGCAGGATCTAAAGCTCCTTTGTATTCTTTTAAAAATTCAGGATTAAAACTACTATAGGTATGTAACTCTAAACAAGCTATTAATTTTCTTTCAGGATATTGTTCTTTAACTGCTTTTGTGGTAGCTGCTACTTTACTGGGGGAATGTGCAAAATCTTTAAAGGCGATACTTGAAGGTCCTTCAGCAATTTTTTCTAATCGTTTAGATGCGCCTTTAAAAGTGGCAATCGCCTCATAAAAATCAGCCTCATCAACGCCCATGTTTTGGCAAATCCATTTGGCACCAGCGAGATTACTCAAATTATGTTTGCCAAAAACTTCAATTGGCATTGACCCCTCAGGAGTTTCTAAAAGCGTAGCTCCATTTTCAACTACATATTCTGGCGTAGCATACGGCATTTTGCGAATGGCATTTTCAGACGCCTCTACCACATTTTTTACTTCAATATCTTCAACATTATAGGTAATGCTTCCGCCCTTGACAATACTTTTTACAAAAATTTGAAACTGTTCTACGTAATTTTCAAAAGTAGGAAACACATTAATATGATCCCAAGCTATTCCGCTTAACAAAGCAATATTAGGCTGATACAAATGAAATTTAGGTCTTCGATCAATAGGAGAAGAAAGGTATTCATCGCCTTCTAAAACAATAAAATCATTTTCTTCAGTCAAGTGCACCATGCAGTCAAAACCATCTAACTGCGCCCCTACCATGTAATCAACGGCAATATCATGATAATTTAAAACATGTAAAATCATTGACGTAATGGTAGTCTTACCGTGACTACCCCCAATAACTACCCTAGTTTTATCTTTTGATTGCTCATATAAAAACTCAGGATAAGAATATATTTTAAGACCTAACTCTTGTGCTTTTAGTAATTCTGGGTTATCAAGCTTCGCGTGCATCCCCAAAATAATGGCATCTAAATTTTCATTTATTTTATCAGGAAACCACCCAAAATGTGCAGGTAATAATCCTTTTTCTTCTAAACGACCTTTTGAAGGTTCAAAAATGACATCGTCACTTCCGGTTATAGAATATCCTTTATGATTGAGTGCTAAGGCCAAATTGTGCATGGCACTTCCGCCTATGGCGATAAAATGAATTTGCATCTAATAAAAATTAAAATGTAAAGATAGGAATTGAAATTCGCTCTTTAAACCAAGACATTATAATTATCTTAGTATTAAAATTAAAACGTAATGAGCCTTAATTTAACCACTATTCCTTCAAAAGAAATCATGCCAGGTTATCACGGCAAATTGGTTCATACCAAAACTATGAGTTTGGTTTTTTGGGATGTTCAAAAGGATGCCGTTGTACCCGAACATCATCATGTTCACGAACAAATCATGCATGTCATTGAAGGAGAATTTCAGTTTACTTTAGATGGTATTACGAAGGTGTATTACACGGGCGATATTGTACCCATACCATCAAACGCTCCTCATGGGGGAAAAGCGTTAACACCCTGTAAATTAATGGATGTTTTTAGCCCGGCTAGAGAGGAGTATAAATAGGAGTTGGATTGTTGAAAGCAAAAAAAAGTGCTTGAACTTGAAGTTGAAGTTGAACTTGAACTTGAACTTGAGCTTGAGCTTGACACTTGAACTTTAAAGAATTAAGAAAAAATGAACATAACATTAGAAGGAAAAAAAGCGCTAGTTGGCGGCAGTAGCGCAGGTATAGGCAAAGCTATTGCCATACAATTGGCGAAAAGTGGAGCTAGCGTAACCTTAATGTCGCGAAGTGAAGATAAATTAAAAGCCATTGTTGCTGATTTACCTACCGCTAATGGTCAAAAACATCAGTATCTGAAAGTTGATTTCACTAACTTCAATAGTTTTAAAAACATCATCTCTGAGTATTTCAAAAGCAATTCAGTTGATATTCTCGTCAACAATACGCAGGGGCCACCTGCTGGTAGTGCATTAGACAAATCTATTGATGATTATCAAGCTGCTTTTGACCTGCTTTTTAAAACCGTGGTGTATACCACTGAACTGGCTTTAGAAAACATGCGTGCCAACAAATTTGGTAGAATTATCAATGTTTCTTCAGTTTCAGTGAAAGAACCTTTATCCTACTTGGTTTTATCTAATTCTATCAGATCTGCAGTTACTGCTTGGGCAAAGTCTTTAACTATGGATGTAGGCCCGTATAACATCACAATCAACAATACCTTAACAGGTTATTTTAATACCGAACGTATTGAAGAAATTATTCGAAGAAAGTCGGCTAAAACAGGTGTTTCAGAAGCTGATGTTAGAGAAAATATGGAGTCGGAAGTATCTGTAAAACGTATGGGTGACCCAGAAGAATATGCAAATCTAGTTACCTTTTTAGCATCAGATAAAGCAGGGTACATTAGCGGCATTAACATACCTATTGATGGTGGTAGGCTAAAATCACTTTAAAAGCAAGAACGGCCTAGTTACCTCAATCAAAAGGACACTTTACTCAAAATTGGTTGTGAGCTATTGCTTTTCAACTCACTTTTGAAGTTTAAACCTATCATGATGAAAAAATTAGCACTTTTAATTAGTATTGTTCTTTTGACCCAGTTCGTACAAGCGCAAGAAGCTTCACGAGAATATGAAACACTTTGGACCAAAGTTGAGAACTACGAACTCAATGATTTGCCAAAATCAGCATTAGCATTGGTTGATTCAATTACTTCGAAAGCCAAAAAAGAAAAGAACAGTACACAAATAGTAAAAGCGCTTTTATATACTTCTAAATTTTCTTTAGTCTTAGAAGAAGATGCCCAATTAAAGATTGTAAATGATTTTAAAACTGAAATCGCCCAAGCTGAATTTCCAACCAAAAACATTCTTGAAAATTATTTGGCCAAGCTCTATTGGCAGTATTATCAGCAAAATAGATATCGTTTTTACGATCGCACTAAAACAGATGCAAAAGTTGATTCTGTTGATTTTAGAACTTGGGATCTAAATACCCTTTTCAATGAAATAAATGCTCGCTTTGATAATTCTTTAGCTCGAGAAACTGAACTACAAAAGTTTCCTGTTTCTGAATTTGAATTGTTATTGCATAAAAAAGCTGATTCAGAAAAACACCGCCCTACCCTCTTTGATGTATTAGCACATTCAGCGCTTGATTTTTATAAGACTTCTGAAAATAGCATAACCAGACCCGCTGATAAATTTGAAATTAATCAGCCTGATTATATGTGTGAGGCTGCTCAATTTTCGCAACAAAAAATTAAAACCACTGATACCTCCTCTTTACAAGCGAAAGCTTTAATCATTTATCAAAAACTAATTGATTTTCATTTGAAAAACAATGCTACTGAAGCTATTGTTGAAATTGACTTAGAACGCTTAAAATTTATTCGTAACAACGCCGTATTTTCAGATAAAGACAAACAATTTCTTGAAGTTCTAAAAAATTCTGCTTCAAGTTTAAAACAAAAAGAACATGCCGCACTTTATCAGTATGAAATGGCGCTTTTACACCAAAATAAAGGACAGTCATATGACCCAAAAAGCAATGACAAATATCGTTGGAAACTAAAACAGGCTCTTGAAATTTGTAATGCCATTATTGAAAAACATCCGAAAAGTAGGGCGGCAAAAAAATGTGCTTCTCTAAAATCACAATTATTAAAAACTGAGCTTCAATTGACCGCTGAAGAGCACATCCCCATAAACACTATTTCAAGAGTACTCGTAAACTATAAAAATATCGACTCACTGAATTTTAGAGCGCTAAAGGTTACTGATTCTAAATTAAAAGCTTTTAACAAAATATATGAGCGTGATAAAAAGCTTGAATTTTTAAACAAATTAAAGGTTGCCAAAGCATGGTCATCGTCATTAAAAAATGAAAAAGATTATCAAACGCATAGTTCAGAAGTTAGTATACCTGTACTACCTGGGGGCACTTATTTACTTTTTGTAGAAACTGCTGATGATAAAAACACCTTTGCGTATAGTGAACTGCAAGTAACCAATATTGCCCTTACTGAACTAAGTACTGATAACCAACATATTTATCAGGTGGTTAATAGAAATGATGGCAGCCCCGTACCTAACGCGCAAGTAAAAATATCTTATAGTCGTAATTACAATCGCCCAAGACATACCATTACAAAAACTACAAATCAATTAGGACAAGTTTTTATAGAGAAAAAATCAGCACGTTGGTCAAATGTTCAGGTTGCCATTACGCACCTTAAAGACAGCGCTACTTTTGGCGATTATTATATTACTAATAAAAGAAAAGAAAGTATAGAAGAAGTGACCTCAAAAGCCTTTGTTTTTAATGATCGAAGTATTTACAGACCTGGCCAAACAGTATATTTTAAAGGTATTTTGGTTGAAACCTTCAAAAAAAAATCAACCCTATTGACTGATGAGTTAGTTGATGTGATTCTCTATGATGTTAATGATGACGAGGTCGCCGAGTTAGAATATAAGACCAATGAATATGGTTCTTTTTCTGGAGAAATCGTGCTACCTAACAACGGACTCACAGGGCAATATTACCTCGAAGTAGATTATGATTCTGCTGATGATTATACGGAACACTACTTTTCAGTTGAAGAGTATAAAAGACCAAAATTTGAAACCTCATTTAAACCCGTTACTGAAACCTACAAAGTCAATGATAGCATTTTAGTTCAAGGCACCGCCACCGCTTATGCTGGCAGTAGTATTTCTGATGCAAAAGTGAGTTATCGGGTTAAAAGAATGGTGCAATACCCGAGATGGTATTATTGGTACCGACCATATTTCAGTAGTGAGGCACAAGAAATTACGCATGGCGAAACAACTACCGATGACTCGGGTTTGTATAAAATCAATTTTAAAGCCATACCCGATGCCAGTGTTGATGCGAAAAATCTTCCTGTTTTTAGGTATGAAGTTACTGCTGATGTCACTGACATCAACGGCGAAACACATAGCACTAGCACTATAGTTTCTGTGGGCTATCACGCAGTAACGGCAAACCTAAGTATCAATACTAAAATTGATAAAGACCTTAAAGACAATAGTATTGCTATCTCAACCCTAAACCTCAACGGGCAGCCCATTGACAATAAGGGTGTATTAAAAATGTACAAGCTTCAAGCACCCGAACATGTCTTGCGCGACCGCCCGTGGAAAGCACCTGACTATGACGGATTTACCCAATCAGAATTTAAAAAATTATACCCTCATGATGCCTTTAAAAACGAGCATGATTATTTTACATGGGAAAAAGGCAAATTGGTTTGGGAAGCTAATTATGACACCTCAAAATCAAAAGAGATTGAACTGGGCAGAACCAAAAAATGGACTTCTGGTAAATACATTATTGAACTAGAAACCAAAGATAAATTTGGACAACTAGTAAAGGATATCGCATACACTACTTTGTCTAGCACAAAAGACAAAATGCTACCTGACCATCAACTTTTTGAAATAAAGACAGACAAACTTAAGTACAAACCTGGTGATGATGTGACTGTTTTATTAAGTACAGCGGCAGAAAACCTGAATGTGATGGTCTATGTTGAAAAAAAAGGTAAGCTCATTGATCGTAGGTTAGTGCGATTGAACCAAAACACCAAAAGTTTTAAAATACCGGTAACTACTGATGATTATGGCGGGTTTTCTGTTTCTTACGGGTTTACAGCTTTTAATTCTTTTAAATCTGGCGCTATAAATATTAGGGTGCCATATCCTAAAAAAGAATTAGAAATTGAAACGGCAACTTTTCGCGATAAATTACAACCCGGTATTGATGAAACTTGGGCTTTTAAAATCAAAGGTGCAAAAGGCGAAAAGGTAACTGCAGAATTGTTGGCAAATATGTATGATGCCTCACTTGATGCTTTTAAAGGGCATTGGTGGAATTTCAATCCGTTATCACGGCCCTTGTATTACCCACAAATTCGCAATAGCGCAAGCCAGAGCTTTGGCACTTCAAATTTTAATGTGCAAACAATTTATCATCATAACCCTTTAGTTAATGATTATAGTTATGATAGTATTAAGTGGTTCGGGCTTTCACTAGGGAATAACTATTATCAACGAAGAAAATATCTTGCGAGTATCAGAGAAAGTAGATCCTCCTTATTTTTTTATAAGGATGATGTGCCTGAAGGATATGTAAACGGAGAAATTAATGACCAAGACGGACTTCCCTTGCCTGGTGTAAACATAATGGTAAAAGGAACAACAAATGGTACAACCTCCGATTTTGATGGTAACTTCTCAATTCAAGTCAAAGAGGGTCAGACTTTGGTATTTAGCTTTATAGGACTTCTTGATATTGAGAAAAAAGTCAGCAATAATAATTTCTTTAAAATTTATATGGAAGAAAATTCCGATGCCTTAGAAGAAGTTGTGGTGGTTGGTTATGGCTCTACCACCAAAAAAAGCGTCACAGGGTCTGTTACAAGGGTTGCTTCAGAAGATTTAGAAGTCGATCAATTACTTGAAGGTAAAGTAGCTGGGGTTAATATTAGCTCCAATAAAGATAGTGCAGTTCCGCCACCAAGTGCACCCAATAATAAACTAACAGATTTCACAGATGTCAAAATCCGTAAAAATCTGCAAGAAAATGCCTTTTTCTTTCCGCATTTAAAAACAGATGCTGAGGGCAATGTGAATTTTAGTTTCACTACCCCTGAAGCCTTAACCAAATGGAATGTGCAATTATTAGCACACACCAAAAACCTAGAAAGTTCAATCATGAACCTTCAAACCGTTACTCAAAAAGAGTTGATGGTCATACCCAATGCCCCCAGATTTCTACGTGAGGGCGATGAAATTATCATCAGCACTAAAATCGCCAACCTCACTAAGAAAGCACTTGCAGGCCAAGCCAAACTTGAATTGGTTGATGCTGTAACAGGTCAAGACATCTCAAAAAAACTAATGCTTTCTCCCCCCTCGGGGGAGATGCCGAAGGCAGAGGGGGATTTTGAAGTTGATTCATTAGGCAATACCCAAGTATCATGGAAACTTTCAATTCCTGATGGTATTCAAGCTGTTCAATATAAAGTGATTGCCAAGGCAGGCGACTTTAGTGACGGCGAGCAAAATATGCTTCCGGTCTTGACAAATAGAATGTTGGTTACTGAAACCCTACCTATGTGGGTTCGCAGCAATCAAACCAAAACCTTCACTTTAGATAAATTGAAGACAACGAAGTCGACAACGCTGAAACACCATAAGCTAACTTTAGAGATGACCAGCAATCCTGCGTGGTATGCTGTGCAGGCACTCCCCTATTTGATGGAGTACCCGTATGAATGTAACGAGCAAACCTTTTCAAGATACTATGCAAATACTTTAGCAAGTCATATCGCGAATAGCAATCCTAGAATTCAAGAGGTATTTAATCAATGGGCGAATTCAGATGCGTTGTTAAGTAATTTAGAAAAGAATCAAGAATTGAAATCCCTTTTAATTCAAGAAACCCCTTGGTTACGTGATGCGCAATCAGAAACGGAGCAGAAAAAGCGAATCGCATTACTATTCAATTTAAATAAAATGAATAGCGAACAAGCCAGGGCTTTGAAAAAGTTGCAGCAAAACCAAAAAGGTTCAGGTGCGTGGTCGTGGTTTAAAGGCGGAAGAGAAAATAGATATATCACGCAGCATATCGCAACTGGTTTTGGTCATTTAAAACACCTTTCTGTCACATCGAGCGGAGTCGAGATGCAATCGGCAATAAAAAAAGCAGTTGCTTATTTAGACAGCGAATTTGTAAAAGAGTACAACCAAATGAAAAAGTACGCTGATGATTTAAATGATGACCATTTGAGTAGAACACAAATTCATTACTTGTACATGCGTAGTTTTTTTAAGGATATTAAAACTTCTAAAAAGGTAGATGAATTAACTGCTTATTATCATGGCCAAGCACGTAATTATTGGAAAAACAACAACCTGTATACGCGTGGCATGTTGGCTTTGATTATGCATCGAGCTGATGATTCTAAAACAGCAGAAAAGATACTTCGTGCTTTAGAAGAAAACAGTATAACTTCAGAAGAATTGGGCATGTACTGGAAATCTAACACTAGCTCCTGGTATTGGTATCAAGCCCCAATTGAAACGCAAGCTTTATTAATTGAGACGTTTTCAGAAATTAATCCTGATGATATTACAACCATTGATAATCTTAAAATCTGGTTATTAAAGAATAAACAAACCAGTCAATGGAAAACAACAAAAGCAACTACTGAAGCCGTGTATGCTTTATTACTTCAAGGTAATGATTGGTTATCAGTTACTGATGCCGTTGAAGTTTTGGTTGGAGGCGAAAAAATAGAACCCTCCAAATTAGAAAATGTAAAAGTTGAAGCAGGTACAGGATATTATAAAACTGCTTGGAATGGTTCGGAGGTACAACCCAAAATGGCAGAAGTACAAATTGCTAAAAAAGGAGATGGTATCGCTTGGGGAGCATTGTACTGGCAATATTTTGAAGATTTAGATAAAATTACTTCAGCAGAAACGCCTTTGAAACTGAAAAAGAAACTATTCTTGAAAAAGAATACCGATACCGGAGAAGAAATTTCAGAAATCACACCTGACACCAGTTTAAAGGTTGGAGATTTGGTACGTGTGCGTATTGAATTAAAAGCTGACCGCGCGATGGAATTTGTTCATATGAAAGATATGCGTGCCGCAAGTTTTGAGCCTATCAATGTTATTTCTAGATACAAATGGCAAGATGGTTTAGGGTATTACGAAGCCACCAAAGATGCGAGCACCAATTTCTTCTTTGATTATTTACCCAAAGGCGTTTATGTATTTGAGTATGACTTAAGAGTTAATAATGCCGGTAATTTTAGTAATGGTATTACAACCATTCAAAGCATGTATGCCCCTGAGTTTTCAAGTCATTCTGAAGGGGTTCGAGTGAATGTAAACTAAGAAATTCTTAAATTTAATAATGAGTTAAACTTTTTAGAATAGTTCATTCACGCATTAAAAAGTAGTTTACACTCAATGGTCGTTTTAAACCATCCTTAAAAAACATAGTTTAGGGTAAACTTTAAAACCATAAGATTATGAAAAATGTATTTAAAATCTCAGTAAAAACAGTTTGCTCAATTTTCCTTTTTGTCATTTTTAATGGGCAGGCACAAGAAGCAACTAGCACAGACAATACAGCTAAAACCTATGCCATTGCAGGAACAGTTCTTGAAGATGATAGTTTTCCCTTAGAAGGTGTAAACATTATTCTAAAAGATAGTAAAGAAGGTGTAGTAACCAATGAGAATGGTAAATTCAAGTTCACTAGAAAGCTAGCCCTTGGCGATGTATTAGTATTCAGCTTTATTGGCTTTCAGCCTCAAGAGTATGTTATTAGTGCTGATGATATGGCCAATCAAAACATTGCTATCTCTTTTGACTCTTCAAATATAACACTCATGGGTGCTTTAGAAGTTGACGGCGTTTATCATTCTAAACGAAACATTTTTCAAAAATTCGTAGGCCTTTTCAAATGAAAAAGTACTATCTAATAATTATTTTCTTAATCGGAACGTTTTCTTTCGGACAACGTTCCGATTTTGAATCTATTAGTTTTAAAAAAGCAGACAGTATTGCACTAAAATATTCAGGGGCAAGTCTTGAAAATTTACCCGTTCTTACCTATCATTTAACTTCTGATTTAAATACAGATGTCGAAAAATTTAGAGCCATATATACCTGGGTATGCACAAACATTAAAAACGATTATTCATCATACCAAAAAACCATTCGAAAGCGTAAAAAATTTGCTGAAGATCAGGTAGCCTTAGCAGCATGGAATTCTAAAGAACTACCAAAAGTTTTTGAAAATCTTATCAAACACAAAAAAACAGCCTGTACTGGCTACGCATATTTACTGCGTGAAATGGCAAGTTTAGCCGATCTACATTGCAAAATTGTAAATGGGTATGGCAGAACATCGACAACCTTACTCGATGAAAAAAGTATACCCAACCATTCTTGGAACACCGTTGAATTAAATAAAAAACTATACTTGTGTGACCCCACTTGGTCAGCAGGAAGAATTTATATTGACGAAGACGGGGCGCGTTTTGAAGCTGATTATTTCGATGGCTATTTTTTGGCTGAACCTGAACTATTTATCAAAAATCATTATCCTCTTGAAATAAAAGCTGCTCTATTAAAAAAACCACCAACTTTAAAGCAGTTTATTGAAGGGCCAATAATTTATAAGGAAGCTTTTCAATTAAATATATTTCCGGTTGCACCACTCAAAATGAACCTTACTATTCAGAAAAATGAACGTTTAGAATTTACCCTAGGTTCTTCTACAAATCTTTTGGATACAAAAATGAATCTCGCCATTTTTAATGGTAAAAGCACTGAGGATTTTGCCTTAGATGTACAAAAAATAAAGAACACCTATACCATACAACATGGGTTCGCTAAAACCGGCCAATTTGATGTGCATTTAAAAGTTAATGAAACGCTAGTAGCCACCTATGTTGTTCGTGTCAAGCGTTAGTTTTGTAAGCTTGATAATTTTCTGCACAATTTCGCTTCTTTTTAGATTAACCCTAATGGCAATATTATAAGAGGTTTCACGTTTGGTTTACACCAATTTACCAACCAAATGAGACCCCTACTTATTGTGCTTTTTTGCATATTGGCTTCCAATTTAGTTCATGCTCAAGTTTCCCCTGCTGAAAGAACAGCCTTAATTGCTTTATACAATGCAACCGATGGCCCCAATTGGAACAATAATACCAACTGGAATACGGCCTCCACAGTAGATACTTGGTACGGCATTACAGTTGTAGGTAGTCATGTTACAGCAATTGATATTCAAGGAAACAATTTAACAGGAATGATTCCTGCCGAGATTAGCGACCTACAATGGTTACAAGAATTGGTATTATCGCGAAACAAAATGTCGGGTAACATACCTAACGAACTGTATACCATTTTAAGTCTTGAAGTAATTGCCTTAAACTCCAATCAAAATATTTCAGGAATAATTGATACCACCATTAGTAACCTGACTAATTTAAAGAACTTTTCAATACATGAAAATAAAATAACAGGGCCTATTCCGCTATCGATTACAACCTTACCTAACTTAGAGGTTCTTTCACTTTATAAGAACAACTTAACAGGTACCATACTTCCAGAACTAAGCAATTTAACCACCTTGACCCGCTTGCAAATTGGTGATAATAATTATGACCCAGCACCCATTCCGCCTGAATTAGGATTATTAGTAAACCTTACCATGTTATGGATTGATAAAAGCAACCGAACAGGTAATTTACCGCCCGAATTGGGTAAGCTCGTGCTGCTCTCCTCTTTTTATATGCATAGCAATGAGTTAACAGGGCCCATACCTCCTGAATATGGTAATTTTACAAATGCCAACTGGTTTTTATGGTCTGATAATCAATTTACGGGCGGTTTGCTTCCCGAATTTGGCAACTGGACAAAGTGTCGCTTCTTTTATTTAAATGGAAATGAATTTAGTGGGACTATTCCTCCTGAATTGGGTAATATGACAGCCCTCAAACAATTGAATTTATCTGATAATCAATTGACCGGTAATATTCCTGTTGAATTCTCACTTCTCCAAAATCTAACAAATTTATATGTCACTGATAATCAATTAACGGGTGTATTACCTCCTTTACTTGCTACACTGCCAAAGATTAGGTCACTCTATGTAAATGGCAATCAACTCAGCGGTGCTTTTCCTGATTTTTCAATGAACACATCTCTTTCTCAGTTAAATTTTGACAATAACGAATTTCACTTTGGCGATTTTGAAAATGAGTTTTTGGCCTATGAAAGCGGACTTATAATTTTTGACGATAATCCTCAGGCGAAGCTTGATTCGCCAGTGAATTTGGATGAAAATATTGGCAATAATGTGGTATTGGCTACTACAATTCCTCGAGGAACACAATTGCACTATACTTGGTATAAAAATAATGTACCTATTGCGGGCGCTCCTGATAGTCACATTTTAACCATAAATAATATACAAATGGCTGATGCTGGTATTTATCATGTGCGAATCACAAGTGACATTGTAACTGATCTTACTTTATTTCGCCATGATATTACCATCAACCTAAATGTCAGTACATGTCATGCAGATAACCCAGTACCTATTATAGAATGTAGCAGTTATACATTACCAGCCCTTAGTTCTGATAACAACTACTATACAGCAAGAAATGGTAGCGGCACCCTATTAAATGCTGGCGATGTAATTAGCACTACACAAAGGCTCTTTATTTTTATGGATACCAGTTCATGTACAGATGAAAATATTTTTGATGTAACCATTACAGGAAATCCTATCGTTGATAATCCTTCAAATGTCACAGCTTGTGACTTCTATATACTGCCCAAACTAACGGCAGGTAATAATTACTATACTGAAGAGAATGCAGGCGGTTCACTATTAAATGAAGGGGAAGTCATTACTAAAACTCAAACCCTCTTAATTTATACCGAAACTGGTACTCCACCAAACCTTTGTTCAGATGAACATTCATTTACGGTTACTATTACAAAAAAACCGATTGCCGACACGCTGGATGATGTTCCATTTTGCGACAGCTATATCTTACCCCAACTTAACCCAGGGAACAATTATTACACAGATTCTGGTGCTTCAGGTGCCTTATTGTTTGCAGGAGAAACCTTAACCACATCGCAAAAAATTTTTATATATAATGGTTCAAGCACTTGTTTTGATGAGAGCAGTTTTAGCATAAACATAGATTCAAATTCTTGTGAAGCGCCAACACCTGATTCATGTGAAGTTGAATTTCCTACATTCATTACACCAAACGGCGATGGCATTAATGATCGCTTTGGTGTGCTTAAAAATGCTTGCAATCATAACGGCGAGCTCAGTATTTATGATAGATACGGCAAATTAATTTTTCAAACCAATAATATTACTCAAAGTTGGAATGGAAACTTTAATGGTACTTCTTTACCATCATCTGACTACTGGTACCAATTTATTGATAAAACTACAGGTGATATAGTTCAAAAACACTTCGCTTTAAAACGATAAGAAATTTGATGAAAGAGAATAGTTACTTGGCATATTTGACTAGCAATAAATCTATTTCCTATTTATTCAACATTGCCCAAAGGCGGTCTTTCAACTTTTGAATACCTTGCTGTGCCACTGATGATATAAACATATAGGGTACGTCTTTTAAATCTGTATCAAGTTCTACACGCATTTCATTCATCAATTCTTCATCAAGCATATCGCTTTTAGAAATAGCAACCAATCTTTCTTTATCTAATAACTCAGGGTTATACCTTCGCAGTTCATCTAATAAAATTTCATATTCTTTACTGATATCGTTACTATCAGCCGGAATTAAAAAAAGTAAGGTGGCATTACGCTCAATATGTCTTAAAAAATAATGTCCTAAACCTTTACCTTCAGCAGCACCTTCAATAATACCTGGTATATCAGCCATTACAAAACTTTGATAATCGCGATGCTCTACAATACCTAAATTAGGTTTTAAAGTAGTAAACTCATAATCAGCAATTTTAGGTTTTGCTGAAGTAATTACTGAAAGCAAGGTAGATTTTCCTGCATTCGGAAAACCAACAAGCCCCACATCAGCTAATATCTTTAGTTCAAGAACAAACTCTCCTTCTTTGCCGTCAACACCTGGTTGTGCATATCGAGGTGTTTGGTTAGTAGGCGACTTAAAATGCCAGTTTCCTCTGCCACCCATTCCGCCTTTTAAGATAATTCTTTCTTCACCATGCTCGGTTATTTCAAAAATAATCTCATTTGTCTCAGCATCGCGTATAACGGTGCCTAGTGGTACATCTAAATACACATCATCACCATCAGCACCTGAACTTCGGTTTTTACTCCCGTTGCCACCATGACCTGATTTAAAGTGTTTTTTGAATTTGAACGTAACAAGTGTCCATAAATTTTGATTACCCCTTATGATAACATGACCTCCTCTACCACCATCGCCGCCATCAGGGCCGCCTTTGGTAATAAATTTTTCACGATGTAAATGCACCGATCCTTTTCCTCCCTTACCAGAAGTCAGAAATACTTTTACATAATCAACAAAATTGCCCTCAGTCATTTTTTAAAAGTTTTACTCGATAATCGAGATTTAAAATAATCTGACGCTTGCGTCGAAATCAAAGTTACTTTTACTTTTAATACCTCTTGAGCTTGCCCCAAGGTTATTTACTGTGATGGTATTGAATCATCAAGAAAGAATATATAAATAAGATATCCTGCTGCTGCAAGAACAAAGAGTAAAAAAGCAATTCCACAGGTAAAAAGACATCCTTTCAAACCAGTTTTGGTATCAATTACTTTTTCTCCCATTATTCTTTAATTAAAAAGGTTGGGTCACAGCAAAAGTTATGGTCTCATTGGTTGGTCTTAACCAACTCGCACTACTTTCCTCTAACTTTTTACCTCCAATTTTTGCCATTGCCTTTTGAGAACGATAATTATTTACGTGTACATGAAAAACTACCATCTTATAACTCTTTAAAGCATGATTTACCATTAAAGTTTTGAATGCTTTGTTGTACTGACCACCCCATACTGAACGATCTAAAAAAGACCATCCTATTTCAATAACACCCTCTTTTTCATGAATGACTTTATACCTTGAGCTTCCTAGTATTTGATTCGTTTTTTTATCACAAATGGCAAAGGCACTTTTACCTTCAATTCCTTGATCAAAAAACAACCTAAACTCTTCAAGTGTGTAGCGATCACTATTTTGATGTTGTTCCCATATTAATGGGTCTGAGGCAATGGCATATAGTTTGTCAAAATCTTCTTTTACCAAAGGCCTGACACGTACTAAATCTGATTCAAGCGTAGGTTGAAGGTTCATAATCAATGCTTATAGTTCTTCAATTACTTTTGCCAATCTTTGCGTGATTTCATCAATAGCCCCAATACCGTTTACGCTATGAAACTTATCTTGATTTTCGTAAAAATCTTTTAACGGCGCTGTTTTTTGATTGTACTCATCAAAACGATTTCTGATTTTATTTTCATCTTGATCGTCAGTTCTACCGCTTACTTTTCCTCTTTCTAAAAGACGTTGAATCAAAATCTCATCATTAGCTTCTAAAGCAATGGTGGCATCAATTTTCATTCCTTTACTTTCAAGAAAAGTATCTAAAGCTTCTGCTTGAGCCGTGGTTCTCGGAAAACCGTCAAAAATGAATCCGCTTGCATCCGGACTCTTATCAACCGCATCTTCTAACATTTTAATGGTTACCTCATCAGGTACTAAATCTCCTTTATCAATATAAGATTTAGCTAATTGCCCAAGTTCAGTATCGTTCTTCATATTGTAACGAAACAAATCTCCGGTTGAAATATGTTTCAAATTATATTTTTCTTTCAAAAACTCAGCTTGAGTACCTTTTCCGGCACCCGGTTTTCCAAAAAGAACTAAATTAATCATGTGTGGTTCGTTAAGTTGGTAAATTGATCTTAGATTTCTTCCTAACTCTTTATAATCTAAACCGTAGCCTACAATAAATTTATCCGGAATTTCCATTCCAAAATAATCAATAGTATACTCGCCTGTGTAAATTTCAGATTTATAGAATAAGGTAGCAATTTTAAACTCTTTAATGTTGATGTTCGAAAACATATGAATGAGCTCTTTCAATGTTCGCCCCGTATCAACTATATCTTCTAGAATGATAACACTTTTTTCTTCAATATCTTCTGACACATCAAGTAAAGTCTCAACAATACCAGTTGATGTTAAGCCCTCATAAGAACTCATTTTAACAAAAGATACTTCGCAGGGGTGTTGGTATACTTTTAAAAAATCAGCAACGAACATAAAACTACCATTCAATACCCCAACAAAAATTGGAGTTTCATCTTTATAGTCTTCGGCAACAGCATCAGCTACTTTTTTAACCGCAGCCATCACTTGATCTTCTGTCAAATAAGGCCTAAAATGTTTGTCATACAGTTGCATTTTCATTGCTTTTAGCAGGTGGCAAATATAGGGTTTTGATTTCTCTTTTTTATCCGCTTAGCTATGGTTTTAAGAATTCGGTGTATTTTTGTGACATTCTATAAACATCGTACACAAAGATGCCCAATAACAATTCAAAAAACTACTTTTCATCTGACTTCAAACTAGGTATTTTAGGAGGCGGACAACTAGGCAAAATGATGCTGTATGAAACTCGAAAATTTGATATTCATACAATGGTTCTTGAAGCATCAAATGATGCGCCCTGCCGCATTGCTTGTGATGAATTTGTATTAGGTAGTTTAATGGATTTTGATGCCGTGTATAATTTTGGCAAACAGGTTGATGTATTGACCATTGAAATTGAGAATGTAAATATAGATGCACTTGAAAAGCTTGAGAATGAAGGCATAAAAGTATTTCCACCAACTAAGGCGCTTAGAACAATTCAAAACAAGGCGACTCAAAAACTGTTTTATACTGATAATAACATTCCTACGGCCGAGTTTTCTAGGTTTGCTTACGCCAGTGAAATAAAAGATGCGGTTGAGAATGGCGGACTAAATTTTCCGTTTGTATGGAAAGCAACACAATTTGGGTATGACGGTCAAGGTGTAAAAGTGGTTCGTTCTATGGATGATGTTGACGGATTGCCTGCCGGAGAGTGTATTGCTGAAAAAATGATTCCGTTTAAGAATGAATTGGCAGTCATTGTAGTAAGAAATCCTAGCGGACAAGTAGTTACCTACCCTGTAGTTGAAATGGAGTTTCACCCGGAAGCTAATCAAGTAGAGTATGTGATTTGTCCCGCTCGTATTGACCCTGTTGTTGCTAAAAAGGCGCAAGAAATTGCTTTGAAAGTGTCTGAAAAAATTGGACATGTTGGCATTCTAGCCGTTGAAATGTTTCAAACACAAGAAGATGAAATTTTGGTAAACGAGGTTGCACCAAGACCACATAATAGTGGGCACTATAGTATTGAAGCCAGTTATACCAATCAATTTGAGCAGCATATAAGAGCTATTTTAGATTTACCTTTAGGAAAAACAGACAGCAAAGTTGCTGGTATAATGGTCAACCTAGTTGGTGCAGAAGGATATACCGGAGATGTGGTGTATGAAAACATTGCAGAAATCATGGCGATGAATGGCGTTACACCTCACATTTACGGTAAAAAACAAACGCGCCCTTTTCGAAAGATGGGTCATGTAACTATTGTGAATGAAGATGTTGATGAAGCAAGAAGGGTTGCACAGCAAGTAAAAGAACGAATTAAAGTAATTTGTAAATAAAGCACAAAAACCAAGTCTCAAATTCCAAAAATCAAGTCTTGGAATTTGAAATTTATAATTTGGAATTTCATGAATAAAGTAGCCGTAGTAATGGGAAGCACCAGCGACCTGCCCGTAATGCAGGAAGCTATAGATATTTTAAAAGGTTTTGATATCGAAGTAGATGTTGATATCGTTTCTGCCCACCGAACACCTGAAAAACTTTTCGAGTTTAGCAAAAACGCTCACACCAATGGTTATGCAGTAGTTATTGCAGGTGCAGGCGGTGCAGCGCATTTACCCGGCATGGTAGCATCAATGTCGCCGTTACCTGTGATTGGTGTTCCTGTAAAAAGTAGCAACTCAATTGATGGTTGGGACTCTGTTCTTTCTATTCTTCAAATGCCAGGCGGAGTACCTGTAGCCACCGTTGCTTTAAACGGAGCTAAAAATGCAGGAATATTAGCAGCGCAGATAATAGGGTCTTCAGATAAATGTGTGTTAGATAAGATTATTCTTTACAAAGAAGGCTTAAAACAAAAGGTTATTGATGGCGCGAAATCAGTAAATAAAAAATAATTATTCGTTGATTCGTTTATTTGTTGAAGTCTTCGAATAAACAAATTACCAAATAAACAAATCTAAGAGAGACTGTCCGTTCGAGCGCAGTCTAGAACTAATTTCTAAGAGCTATAATGAATAATCCTCTTTTACAAAAATTCGATACAGCACCTTTTTCAAAAATAAAAAACGAGCATTTCAAACCTGCTTTTTTAGAAGCAATGGACGATGCTCGGTCAGAAATTGATGCGATTACGGCTAATACTGAAAATGCCACTTTTGAGAATACCATCGAAACTTTAGAGTTTTCAGGGCAACAGCTAGATCGAATTTCAAGTGTGTTCTTCAACTTAAATTCTGCTGAAACCAATGAAGAGATTCAAAAGATAGCGCAAGAAGTTTCTCCGCTACTTTCAGAATTTGGCAATGATATTACACTGAATGAAGATTTATTTAAACGGATTAAATCTGTTTACGAACAGAAAGCTAGTTTGACACTTTCTGTTGAACAAAAAACCCTTTTAGAGAAACGCTATAAAAGCTTTAGTAGAAACGGAGCCAATCTATCTGAAGAAAAAAAATCACGCCTTCGCGAAATTGATGCTCAATCTTCTAAACTAAAATTAGCGTTTGGAGAAAACATTTTAGCAGAAACCAATAAATACCAAAAGCACATTACCAATGAAGCTGACTTAGAAGGATTACCTGAAGGAGCTAAAGAAGCTGCTGCTCAGCTGGCCAAATCAAAAGGCAAAAAATCTGGATGGATGCTTACTCTCGATTATCCCAGCTACATTCCTTTTATGAAATACGCTAAGAACAGGGAGCTGCGTAAAGAACTTTCTTTGGCTTTCGGAAGCAAATCATTTAAAGGCGATGAACTAGACAATCAAGAAATCGTTCTGAAAATTGCCAATTTACGCCACGAAAGAGCAAATCTTTTGGGTTACAAAACTCATGCGCATTTTGTTTTAGAAGAACGTATGGCCGAAACTCCGGAGAAAGTTCATTCGTTTTTGAATGAACTCCTTGAAAAAGCAAAGCCAGCAGCAGAACGAGAATTCAAAGAATTGGAAGACTTTGCAAAAGAATTAGATGATATTGACCAATTACAAAAATGGGATAGCAGCTACTATTCTGAAAAATTGAAACAAAAATTGTTCAGTTTAGATGATGAACAATTGAAACCCTATTTCAAATTAGAAAATGTCATCGATGGTGTTTTCGAAATAGCTGAAAAATTATTCGGTTTACAATTTGAAGAAGTAACTGATATCGACAAATACCACCAAGAAGTAAAAACCTATCGGGTTTATGATTCAGAAAAAAACTTTATTTCAGTCTTTTATGCTGATTTTCACCCTAGAGCCGGAAAACGTGGCGGTGCTTGGATGACTTCCTTCAAATCACAATGGAAAAAAGACGGAGAAAATGTGCGTCCGCATATATCTAACGTATGCAATTTCACACCGTCTACGGATACAAAACCATCCCTCTTAACTTTTAATGAAGTAACTACTTTGTTTCATGAATTTGGTCATGGTCTGCACGGCATGTTAGCAAACACCACCTACCCTAGCCTATCGGGCACTTCAGTTTATTGGGATTTTGTAGAGCTGCCTTCGCAGGTACTTGAAAACTGGTGCTACGAAAAAGAGGCTTTAGAATTGTTCGCTAAGCATTACGAAACAGGAGAAGTAATTCCGATGGAATTGGTTAAAAAAATTAAAGAATCGGCGACCTTTCAAGAAGGTATGGCAACTATGCGTCAGTTGAGTTTTGGACTCTTAGATATGTCATGGCACGGTGCAGACCCTTCTCAAATTACAAATGTAAAAGCGCATGAAACAAAAGCATTTGAAGGCACTAATTTACATCCTGACACTCCAGAAACATGCATGAGCACTGCTTTCGCTCACATCTTTCAAGGCGGTTATTCTTCAGGGTATTACAGTTACAAATGGGCCGAAGTTCTTGATGCCGATGCCTTCGCATATTTCAAAGAAAAAGGTATCTTCAACAAAGAAGTTGCTACCAAGTTCAAAGAGCATGTACTTTCAAAAGGCGGTACTGAAAATCCAATGGTACTTTATAAAAGATTCAGAGGAGCAGAACCTAAGGTAGAAGCATTATTAGAAAGAGCAGGGTTATTAAATATTAGTTAATACCTATTCATTTTAAAATGTATGTGCGTAACCAAAAAAAAAGAAAATACTTCAAAAACAAACACTATTAGCAGTGACTTTTAAAGTTTAACAGCTACCTGTTAAGCCTAAATTATTAACTTTATTTGACTGATTTTGTGATACTTCTGTGATAGCTTTTTATTTATTTTGAGCAAAGTCCATTATCAAAAGTAAGTAAGCTAATGGTTAAATAAAGTTTAACTTAAAGAGACTGTTATGACCGCATTAAAATTCAGTGAATCAAAGAAAAATATCAAAGTAATTAAATTAAATACTGTTACTTTTGATAATGATTCAAAAAAAATGGCTTCACACCAACTAAATCCTGACAACTGGGTAGATCAATACGCTGACTACCTGTTCAATTTTGCGGTTTCACGCGTTAGTAATTCAGAAATTGCTAAAGATTTAGTACAAGAAACTTTTTTTGCCGGACTAAAATCTGCAAAAAACTACAAAGGAGAAGCTGCTGAACGTACTTGGCTAATAGCAATTTTAAAGCGTAAAGTCATTGACCATTACCGAAAAATAAATTCTAATAAAGGGAAAGCTGAAGTACGTATGTCTTATAGTTCGGCTAGTGATGCTGAAGGAGATTGGTTAGAAGAACAAGTTGCAGACCCTTTTAGTAAATTAGAAAATAATCCTATTGAGAATGAAGAATTGGGTATAGCAATTCAAGATTGCATTTCAAAATTACCTAAAAAACAAGCCTTAGTCTTCAAGATGAAAACCATTCAGCGAATAAGCACTGAAGATATTTGTAATGAACTCGGCATTAATCCGTCAAACCTATGGGTAATGATACACCGTTCAAGAACGGCATTGATGGGTTGCCTTAACAAAAACTGGTTTTAAAAATGATTTCCTGCGAAAAAGCTGCAATAATTTGCAACAAAACCCAATATAAAGAGGCTTCTTTTATAGAGAAATTGAAGCTTCAATTTCATTTTTTAATGTGCAAAACATGTTCAGCTTTCACAAAAAAAAATACTGAATTCACTACACTCTGTGAAAAAGCGAACCTGCAAAGTCTTTCTGAAAAAGAAAAACTTAAAATGAAAGAGCTAGTTCAGACTAAGCGGTAATCTATTTAGCAAGCAAAATTGCTAAAGCACACCCAAAAACAGGGATAGACTCTACCCAAAAAGCAGCAAAATATTTTGATTGATTTCTTTTTGTAATTCTTAAAACTAAAAGAAGTACAAGGCTTAAAAATAGTTTTAATAAAAGCTCTTGATTGGTATAATCATCTTTAAAAAAGATTAAGAAAAAGAACAAACCCGTTAAAACAACTCCTATCCATTTAGTCGTTTTAATTCCGTAACGTTGGGGTAACGTTTTCAAATCAACACTGTCGAATGCTAAATCTCTAATTTCGAAAGGTAAGAGTAAGATTAAAACTAATAGAAAACGCTGTACGGTTTCTACCCAAACATCCCACGAAAGTGATTTCTCTTCTAAAAGAATAGGTAAAACAACTGTTGTTCCTGCCCACACTAAAGCCACAATAAAAATTTTCAAACCTCCCCAACTTCTTAAGTTTTTAACTTTAGGAAGCAAAGGCAATGCATACAATCCTATTAAAAGAATTAAAACAGCGATACCAATGTACGTGTTCACATTCATGAAATGCGCATGGTAAAGTGCGATTGCCATACAAATCAAACTGAAAATCTGAATACTTTTATGATACTTATTAGCAACAATGACATACTTTTTAGCTTCAACGCCGTATTTTATAAAATTATAACAGCCTACAGAGCCAAAAAATATGAACAAGGTTAAATGAAAATCAAGTGAAATGTTTAATGTTAGGCTTGTTATGACCATTAGTGAAACTACAGCCAAAGAAACATGTACACTAGCATCAAGGTAAAAATCAAAAAGCCTAACAAACCACTTCATTAAACAAAAATATGCAAAGTGTTTATAACTCCATTTTTTGGTTAAAAACTTTCATTCAGTTCATCGATTCTTAGGCAATTTTGAGACATATAATACTTAATTTAGTGCGATAAAATTTTGATTCTTAAAAAAATGAAAACTGACCAATTTTCTTCACGCCACATAGGTGTTCGGCCTCATGATGAAGCCCAAATGTTGAAACGTATTAATGTTTCTAGTTTAGAACAACTGATTGAAGAAACAATACCTAATGAGATACGACTTGAAAATCCGTTAAAACTAGACAATCCTTTAAGTGAGCATGAATTTTTAGGGCATATTGAAGCTTTAGGCGCTAAGAACAAAGTATTTAAATCTTTTATTGGCTTGGGTTATCACGAAAGTTTGGTGCCTTCAGTTATCAAAAGAAATATACTTGAAAATCCGGGTTGGTATACCGCTTACACTCCTTATCAGGCAGAAATAGCACAAGGTAGACTTGAAGCGTTATTGAATTTTCAAACTATGGTTTGCGATTTGACCGGAATGGAATTGGCAAATGCATCGCTCCTAGATGAAAGCACGGCTGCAGCTGAGGCTATGACTATGCTATTTGATGTTAGAAGTAGAGCTCAAAAGAAAGCGGATGTCTTAAAATTCTTTGTTTCAGAAGAAATTTTACCACAAACTTTATCACTTTTAAAAACACGATCAGTACCCTTACATATTGAATTAGTTATTGGTAATCATGAAGATTTTGAATGTACCAATGAGTACTTTGGTGCCTTATTGCAATACCCGGGCAAACATGGCCAAGTTCATGATTACGCAAATTTTGTAGCTAAAGCGAATGAGCATGAAATGAAAGTTGCCGTTGCCGCTGATATAATGAGTTTAGTGGTATTGAAAGCACCAGGCGAATTTGGCGTTGATGTTGTGGTTGGAACCACGCAACGCTTTGGCATTCCGTTAGGATATGGCGGACCCCATGCCGCCTTTTTTGCTACAAAAGAAACATACAAAAGAAGTATTCCTGGTCGAATCATTGGGGTCACCAAAGATACTGACGGCAACCGTGCTTTAAGAATGGCACTACAAACTAGAGAGCAACATATCAAACGCGATAAAGCAACTTCAAATATTTGTACGGCTCAAGTTTTATTAGCTGTTATGGCGGGTATGTATGGCGTGTATCACGGACCAAAAGGACTACAATACATCGCTACAAAAATTCACAACAAAACCAAGGTTTTAGCTGGGCTTCTTGAAAATTCAGGATTAAAACAACACAATTCAGTGTACTTTGACACGATCAAAGTTGGTGTTGAAAATGCCAGCACCATAAAATTTGCTGCTGAAAAAGAGTACATTAATTTAAACTACATTGACGAAAAGAATATTTCAATATCAATTAACGAGGCCACATCATTTAAAGATATTGAGGCCATTGCTTCTATATTTGGAACTTCAAAAACGGGTATAAATGATAACGACTTAAACGACGTTGATTCATCTAAAATAATTTCAGATAATGTTAAAAGAACAAGTCCGTTTTTAGAAAATGAAGTTTTCAATTCTTACCATTCAGAAACTGAATTGATGCGCTATATCAAAAAGCTTGAGCGAAAAGACTTGGCATTAAATCATTCTATGATTTCATTAGGTAGTTGTACCATGAAACTCAATGCTGCCTCTGAAATGTTGGCTTTAAGCATGAGTAATTGGGGTAATATTCATCCTTTTGTGCCCATCAATCAAGCCGAAGGTTATCAAATAATGCTAAAAGAATTAGCAGATGACCTTTCAGAAATAACTGGCTTTGCTGCCACTTCATTGCAACCTAATTCAGGGGCGCAGGGTGAATATGCAGGCTTAATGGTCATTCGCGCGTTTCATGAATCAAATAATGAAGGGCATCGCAATATTTGTATTATTCCTGCTTCAGCTCATGGCACCAATCCTGCATCAGCAGTTATGGCCGGCATGAAAGTAGTAGTGACTAAAACTGATGAAAAAGGAAATATTGATGTAATTGATTTAGAAGAAAAAGTAATTGAACATTCAGAAGATCTTGCGGCATTAATGGTAACATACCCTTCAACACATGGGGTCTTTGAATCTTCAATTAAGAAGATTACAAAATTGATTCATGACCATGGCGGACAGGTATATATGGATGGCGCAAATATGAACGCCCAAGTTGGCTTGACCAATCCAGGCATGATTGGTGCTGATGTTTGTCACTTAAACTTACACAAGACTTTTGCGATTCCGCATGGTGGCGGCGGACCCGGTGTAGGACCCATTTGTGTGGCTTCGCAATTAGCACCCTTTCTGCCAGGAAATCCGCTTATAAAAACGGGTGGAGAAAAAGCAATTACGGCAATTTCAGGAGCACCCTGGGGAAGCTCACTAGCCTGTTTGATTTCTTACGGTTATATCAAAATGCTTGGTGAGTACGGTTTAAAAAAATCTACTCAAATTGCAATTCTTAATGCCAATTATATTAAAGAAAGACTTGAAGGTAAGTTTGATGTACTCTATACAGGCGAACAAGGTAGAGCGGCACATGAAATGATTATTGATTGTCGCCCTTTCAAACAAAACGGAATAGAAGTTACTGATATCGCCAAGCGATTGATGGACTACGGTTTTCACGCACCAACCGTTTCTTTTCCGGTAGCAGGAACCATGATGATTGAACCCACTGAAAGTGAAAGCGTAGCTGAATTAGACCGTTTTTGTGATGCCATGATTGCCATCAGAGAAGAAATTGATACTGCAAGCGCAGATGAACCAAATAATGTTTTAAAAAATTCACCGCACACCATGACGATGGTTACAAACGATACTTGGAATTTTCCTTATAGCAGAGAAAAAGCGGCTTTTCCGTTAGCTTATATCGCAGAAAATAAGTTTTGGCCTAGTGTTAGGCGTGTTGATGATGCCTATGGCGATCGTAATTTAATTTGCACATGTGCACCCATTGAAGCGTACATTGAAAATTCGTGAATTCAGTAATTGCAAGACCTAACAGCCTTTTTATGTAAATATTAAGGCTGTTTTTTTGTTTTAAAACGTAGCAAGTTATTCTTGAACATCGTAACAATTATTATGCATGCATAATAATTTAAAATAATTAATGGTACTTTCAAACATACTATTTCAAATTAATGACATGAAAATTGCGATTACAGGTACCGGAAGCTATATACCCTCTAAAGTCATTACAAACAAAGATTTTGAAGAGCATCACTTTTTAAATGTAGATGGCTCTTCAATAAAACATGAAAACACCGTCATTATTGACAAGTTTCGTGCTATAACAGGTATTGAAGAAAGACGCTACGCTGACAAAAACCTAAAAACCTCTGACATGGCCTTTTTAGCAGCAGAAAAAGCCATAGCAAATGCTGGTATTGATAAAGAAGAACTTGATTACATCATTTTTGCTCATAATTTTGGCGATGTAACCTATGGTCAAACACAAAGTGACTTACTACCAAGTTTAGCAACTCGTGTAAAACATCATTTACGTATAAAAAATCCGAGATGTGTAGCCTATGATATAATTTTCGGTTGCCCAGGATGGGTTGAAGGTGTTATTCAAGCGAATGCTTTTATCAAAAGCGGGCTTGCAAAAAAATGCTTGGTTATTGGTGCTGACACCCTTTCAAGAATTACAGATCGCAATGATCGCGATTCAATGATTTATGCAGATGGCGCTGGCGCTACCGTGGTTGAAGCAAAAAAGGATGGTGGTCAAATTTTAGCTCACGCTACAGCTACCTATTCTTTTGATGAAGCATTTTTTCTTTTTTATGGCGAAACCTATAACCAAAAAAAAGAAGATACCAAGTACATTAAAATGCACGGTAGAAAAATATATGAATTCGCATTGACCAAAGTGCCCGAGGCAATGAAACAATGTTTAGAAGAAAGCAATGTTGAAATTAGTAAGCTTAAAAAAATATTCATTCATCAAGCTAATGAAAAAATGGATGAAGCTATTATTCAAAGGTTTTACAAGCTTCATCAACTTGAAGTACCTGAGGGCGTTATGCCCATGAATATTTCTAAATTTGGCAATAGCTCGGTGGCCACAATACCTACCTTATTTGATATGGTACGTAACGGAAAATTAAAAGATCATCGAATTCAAACGGGAGATGTTATTATCTTTGCAAGTGTAGGTGCTGGCATGAATGTTAACGCCATAGTATATCAAGTTTAATTGTTTCAAGTTTTAAGTTTCAGGTTTTTTAACTAGAAACCAGAAACTATGAAAACCCGAAACTAAATTATGTACGAAAAAACATTTCCGAATAAACGCTTTAAGCATACTTTATCGTTTCTTCAAAAGCATATCAACCCTTCTGAATCAATCTTAGATTTGGGTGTTGAAAATCCTTTTTCAAAAATTATGCTTGATGAAGGGTATAAGGTCGAAAACACTAAAGGAGAAGACCTAGATGTTGATTTTACTACAGTGCAAAATTCAACCACAGATGTGGTTACAGCCTTTGAAATCTTTGAACACCTATTGTCGCCTTTCTCCGTTTTAAAAGAAATAAAGGCTGATAAATTGGTCGCAAGCGTTCCTATGAGACTTTGGTTCGCAAAATCTTATCAGAGTAAAACAGACCCTTGGGACCGGCATTACCACGAGTTTGAAGATTGGCAATTTAATTGGCTTTTAGAAAAATCTGGTTGGATAATTAAAGACTCGGCTAAATGGACCAACCCAGTTAACAAATTAGGGTTTCGACCCTTACTTAGGCGGTTTACGCCAAGGTACTATATTGTATATGCTGAACGTATAAAAACTCAAGACTAAAACTTGGTGCTTTTAACATGAAATATTACGTCATCATTCCGGCTCATAATGAGGATGCTTTTATAGCAGACACCTTAAACTCAATTGTAGCCCAAAGCCTCAAACCAAACAAGGTGGTGGTGGTGAATGACCATTCAACAGATAATACAGAAGGCGTTGTAGCAACCTTTGTAAATAATCATTCTTATTTCACGCTACTTAATATTACATCATCAGACATTCATATGCCTGGCAGCAAAGTTATTAATGCTTTTAATCGAGGCTTAGCCACTGTTGATGATGACTATGATTTTATTGTAAAACTTGATGCCGATACCATTTTACCTGAAAACTATTTTGAGCGAATAGCCTATGTTTTTAAAGGAAACCCTAAAGTTGGTATCGCTGGTGGTTTTATTTATGAAAAGGATGAAACTGATAGTTGGATACTAAACCACCCTATGAACAAAAATCATGTTAGGGGTGCTTTTAAAGCCTATTCAAAAAACTGCTTTCAGGCCATTGGCGGACTCAAAAATGCCATGGGATGGGATACTCTAGATGAGCTACTAGCACAGTACCATGGTTATGATCTTTTTACAGATGATACCCTCAAAGTAAAGCATTTGAGACCCACGGGAAAAGATTATAATCAAAGAGCCAAAACGCTGCAAGGAAAAGCAATGTATACCATGCGATACGGTTTTGTAATTAGTTGTATTGCTTCTTTAAAAATGGCATTGAAACAAAAAAATAAAAGCACTTTTTTTGATAATATGTATGGCTATATGTTAGCTAAAAAGGAAGGAGAAGAATTCTTGGTTTCTAAAAAAGAAGGACAATTTATTAGAAAATTACGTTGGCGTAACATGCGTCGCAAACTGGTATAAATAAAAAAATCTCGCAACTTGCGAGATTTTTTTATTTATTTTGAAAAGACTTTAGAAACCTAATTCAACTTTTACTTCAGATAAAATGTCTTTACCTTTTGCAACAATTAAGCCTCCACCAGCTTGTGCGTCAATTACGTAGTCAAAACCTAATTGCGCTGCTACTTTTTCAATGGCCATTTTTGCTTTTTCAGAAATAGGTCCAAATAAATCAGCTTGTTTCTTTTGTAATTCTTGTTGTGCATTCTGTTGCGCTTCACCAATATTTTTCTCTTGGCCTTGCAACTCTAAAGCTCTTTTGTCATTTTCTTCTTTAGTTTTGCTTGCTGCTTCACTTTGATACTGCTCATATTTATTTCTTAACTCAGTTGCTGCAGCTTGTATATCAGCTTGATATGTTTCACTCAATTTCTTCAACTCAGCCTCAGCAGACTTCATTTCAGGCATATCAGCAAGTAGTTTTTGAACATCAATATGAGCTACTTTACTTTGCGCGTTTACAAAACTAGATGCCGCAACAAAAAGTAAAAATACAACGGCGATTTTTTTAAAATTTTTCATGATTCTTAAGTTTATTCTTATTTGAGAGTTAATTAATTTATTATTATTTATTTGAACTACCTTGTTCTTTTGCTTTCTTTCTTGCTTCTCGCTCTTCTAAGAGTTTCTTTCTTCTTTCTTCGTAAGCCTTTTTACGATCTTCACGCAATTTTAATTGCTCTGCTCTCTTTTCATCTGCCGTTTTAGATCTAGCGTCTTCAGCTTGCTTTGCCTTTTCTTGACGCTCTTTAAGTGCATCACTTATCTCTTCAACTTCTTGCTCATTCTGCAGTTCTTCAATTCTACGATCTTTTTTCTTTTTAGGAGGACTGGTTTTTCTAGTTCTTCCTATCGCCCTCAACACTATATCACTAATATCGTGCCGTTTTTGGGAATACAACATTACAACATCCGCAGATTTATCAAAAATAAAATCATATTTTTTATTTGTTCCTATTTTTTGTACTTCATTGAAAACCTGATCCTGAATGGGTTGTATCAACAACCTTTTTTGTAAAACCAAATCACCTTGAGGTCCGAAACGATTTTGTTGATACTCGATCATCTCTTTCTCTAAAATCTGAATTTCTTCTTCTCTTTCTTCAATCAGCTCATCAGTTAACAGCACTTTCTCTGCCATTAAATCTTTCTTCATCTGCTCAATAGTACGTTGCTCTTGTTCTATTTCAACTTTCCATTTTTCAACCTTCGCTGCTAATTGTTCAGTAGCATCTCTGTACTCTTCTACATTTTCTAAAATGTATTCCATATCTACATAAGCCATCCGAATACCTCTTTGTGCATTTACACACACTGAGAAAAATCCTAAAGCAAAAACTAAAAGAACTTTTGCAACTACCCTTTGAGTAGTCATTTTTGAATTTGATTCTGTAATCATCACAATTTCGTTTTATCCATTAGAAAATACCGTGCCAAAAATACTAAAACTTTTAAAATCAATGCTTTAGCTTTTTAGACGGTTGTTTAATTTTAAAACTGCTGACCAATTATGAAGTGCGTTTGCCAACCACTAGGCCCATTACCTATCGATTGAATTCTGAGATCTTCATCAAACCCATACCCAAAATCGATACCTAATAAACCAAATGCAGGCATAAAGATGCGTAGCCCCACACCAGCCGAACGTTTTAATTCAAACGGATTAAATTCTTGAAAATTGTTAAAAGCATTGCCGCCTTCTAAAAAAGCTAAGCCATAAATTGAAGCTGACGGTTTTAAGGTAAGAGGGTAGCGCAGCTCCATTGAAAATTTATTGTAGATAAGGCCACCTTCTGGTTGTTGAGTAATAGGGTCAATTGGGGTAAGCGATTGATTTTCATAACCTCTTAATTGTACTACATCTCTACCATCAAGCGTAAAGTTACCCAAACCATCACCCCCTACAAAAAAGCGCTCAAATGGCACATTACCAACATCATTATTATAATTACCCAAAAAACCAAACTCGGCATTGGTACGCAATACCAATGATTTATCAGCACTACCCACTAAGGTTGTAAACCAATCACCTTTAAACTTAAGTTTATAGTATTCTAGCCATTTGAAACGTTCTTGGTCAATACCTTCAAGTTCTGTGGCATCATCTTGAGTCAAACCATTATTAGTAATTCGCTGCAATGTTAATTCTTCACTTCTATCACGAAGGGTCTCAAAATCTTTACTAGAAAAGAGTGAATAAGGCGGAGTAACTTTAGCAGAAATTTCAAAATTTGACCCTCCTCTAGGAAAAATTCTACCACCTGAAGTAGCATTTCTTGCAATACCAAAAGTGTATGTTAAGGCATTTGACTTACCGTTACCAAAGTTAAATAACCCATTATTAAAATTCTGAAAATTATATAGTTGATATCCTACACCGTGTGAAATGGTAAAGTAATCATCAGGCCAACGAACTCTTTTGGCAATACCAGCACTAATACCTGTAATGGCGAACTGTTGATCTTTATCAACTTCTACATTACCGTCTCTACTAAAAGAGGCTTGAAACTGTTGTGTTCTTGACAAAGAAAGATTAAAGCGTACTGGTTTTTTACCTCCTAACCAAGGCTCTGAAAAATTTAGACTATATACTCTAAAGGTTCTACTCGCTTGTAAGCGTAAGGCAAAAGTTTGACCATCACCCATAGGCACTGGTTTGTATTCTTCGCCATTAAATATATTTCTTAGCGAGAAGTTACTAAAAGAAAGACCTAAGGTGCCAATAAAACCACCACCACCAAAGCCACCTTGCAATTCAATTTGACTTGAACCAGCTTCAACTAAGCTATACCCCAAATCAACAGTACCAGAATTAGGATCTGGGTTTTGAATATCAGGAGTAACTCGCTCAGCATCAAAAAACCCTAACTGACCTAGTTCACGAATACTTCTAATGATATTTGACTTATCATACTTTTGACCCGGTCTTGTTCGCAGTTCACGAAATATAACATGGTCATTTGTTCTATCATTACCGTTAACGGTTACATGGTCTAAGAATGTTTCTTTACCCTCAACAATTCTAATTTCAAAGTTGATGGTATCATTTTCTGCTGATATTTCAACCGGATTTACCTGCGAAAACAAATATCCATTATTTTGATAGGCGCTTGTTACGTCTTGTGCATCAGGCGAAGAATCATCTGCAATACGTTTTCTTAAAAGAACACCATTATAGGTAGCTCCTTTTTTGATTCTTAATAAACTATGCAATTGACGATCAGTGTAAACCGAATTACCCACAAAATTAATATCGCCGAAATAATATTTGTTACCCTCTTCAACTTTAATTTTTACATCAATTAGGTTTTCATCAACTCTGTGTATAGTATCAGCAAGAACACGTGCATCTCTAAATCCGTTTTCAGCATACTTATCAATTAGAAGATCTAAATCATCTTCAAAATCATTATTAATATACTTCGACTTTTTCCAGAAGCGACCCAAACGTTTCTTTTTGGTATTCTTCAGAGCCCTTCTCAATTTTGAAGCAGCTAATTTGCTATTGCCGTCAAAGATGATGTCATTAATTTTAACTTTTTCTCCTTTATTGACATTAATGATCATTTTTTGAGCATTGGTCTCAGTAGTATCAGTAGTAGTTAAAATGGCAACCTTAGCATTGAGGTACCCTTCTTTTTTAAGTTTATTAGTAATGTAGTTTTTTGAATTGGCAATAAGACTTTGCGTAACTTTCTTACCCTTTTTTAAATCGGTATCATTGAGAATTTCGTCAACTTTGCGTTCTTTTATCCCATTCATGGTAACCTGCGAAAGGGCAGGTCTTTCGGTAATTGCGAGTTCAAGAAATATTTTTTCACCTTCAATATTGGTTATAAAAAATTCAAGGTCGCTAAAAAGCTCGAGACCCCATAATTTATTTAAAATTTCACTTGTTTTTTCTCCAGGTATGGTTATTGGTTGACCTTCACGAAGACCCGTGTAGGTTTTAACCGTTTGTTCATTATAACTTTTAAGACCTGTAACTGTTAAGCCCCCTAGAATATACTTCTTGCCATTCTGAAGATCACCTACAGCTTGTGCAAAACTGAAGGATGAAATTAAAAGAAAAATTAAAATGAAGATTGGTGCTAAGTGTTTTTGTACACCTTTAATTGAGTTGTTCGCTAGTTTTTCCAAATCGTCGTTCTCTGTTCTGGTAATTTATAAGGGCCTCAACTAAATGATGTTCGCTGAAATCGGGCCAAAATACATCAATAAAATAAAATTCAGCATACGCTATTTGCCAAAGTAAAAAATTACTAACTCTGTGTTCACCACTTGTACGAATCAGTAAATCAACATCAGGCAAATCGTGCGTGTAAAGATGGTTATTAATAATGGTTTCATCAATATTTTCAACAGAAATTATATTATTTTTAACTTTGCTACTGATGACTTTAACGGCATTTAACATTTCATCTCTTGCGCCGTAACTTAATGCCAAGGTTAAGGTCATTGCTGAGTTATTTTTGGTTTTGTCCATTACCTCAAGAAGCTCTTTGTGTGCTTTACTAGGTAAAGAAGCAATATCACCTATTGTATTCAACCGAATATTATTCTTAGTAAAGGTTTTGAGTTCACGCTTTAGTGAAGAAACAAGCAAACGCATAAGCGTATCTATTTCAAATTTAGGGCGGTTCCAGTTTTCAGTTGAAAAAGTATAAAGGGTAAGGTATTCAATACCTAGTCGTGTACAATCTTCAACGGTTCTTCTTACCGTCTTTACGCCATTTTCATGACCAAAAACACGTAGTTTGCCTTTTTGTTTGGCCCAGCGACCATTACCATCCATAATAATAGCTAAATGCTTTGGAAGGCCACTACGCTCAATATCATCAATGCTTTTCATTTCAAGTATTATTCAAAACAATCCATACAGGGTTTCCTGCCAAAGGTATAGGTAAAAGTAATACCAGAGAAAATATACCAGTCATCACTAAAAATATTTCCGAATTTAGGATCTAATTGAAAACTAACATTAGATTCAACCGGATTACTTGCATCAAGATTATCTGTGAAGGTGTATCGGGCTCCTATTTCAGCACCAATGATAAAGAATTGGTTCAATCGATGTTTAAAACCAACGGTCATAGGTATTGAAAAAGCACCATCACGTTGTCTTAAATTTTGAACTGTACCCAATTCTATAAAATTATAATCATACCTAAAATAGGTAACCCCAGTATAGAGATAGGGTGTAAAAGCTGGCCCTAATTTGTGTAAATTATAGTCAACAAAATTAAATTCAAGACCTGCAGAAACTTCCAGCAAAGAATTTTCAACTACATAACCACGTTCTTGTCTTGAAGAAATATTTGATTTGGTATCATCAGCAGTTATATCAGCATAAATAACGCTCGCTCGCCACGCATAGCGCTTGCTTTTATTCCATTTAAATAAACCGCCAACAGCAAGATCAGATGGTAAAATGTAATTGGTTCTACCAACATCACCAATAAAATTGGATCCACCCGCAAAAGCTCCTATTTCATAGGTTTGGGCGTTTAACATGCTGCACATCGCAAAAAGTAAAACTAAAATGCAACTTCTCATAAATTTTTAAAAGTTTGAAAGAATAACAAGTATAGTAGTTTGCACTAGATTTTGTGTTCTATTCATGTTCTCTCTTGATAAACAACATTTAACTACATTTATTGCTTTATTAGAAGTCAATTGCGCTTGTCTTCGCCCCATAATAATTTATTTCGAAGCGTTTTCAAAAAACTCTCTGAAGTGAATTCAATCATTTTTACAGTAAACGAAGCTTTTTTGACCTGAATTTCTCTTCCGTTTTCTAATGATGCAATTCTTGAGTCAAGTGAAACTAAATGGTTTTCTTCTCTACCAGAAACCTTTAATCTTATAACTGTATCATCAGAAATAACTAAAGGTCGCGCATTTAAATTATGTGGTGCAATAGGCGTTAGAACCAATGATTTAGCCGTTGGCTCAATTACCGGGCCACCGCAACTTAAAGAATACCCTGTAGAACCTGTAGGCGTTGAAATGATTAAACCGTCAGCCCAATATGAAGTCAAATACTCATCATTCAAATAGGTTTCAACGGTTATCATTGAAGTGGTATCTTTTCTACTTACTGTAATTTCATTCAAGGCAAAATTCATTTCGCCAAATACTGAATCATCGTTTACGGCAGTAGCTGCAACTAGGCTACGTTCAACTACTTCAAAAGCTCCTTTTTCAAATTCAGTAACTAGTTTTCTAACCTCTTCTTTTTTAAAAGTTGATAAAAACCCTAGTCGACCCGTATTCACACCAACAATTGGAATGCCTAAATCACGAACAAAAGTTGTTGCTCTTAAAATGGTACCATCGCCACCAAAACTTATGAATAGATTAAAAGAGGAATCAAGACCTTCATTTAAAGTGAAGGTCTTTGTTGAAATTTGACCCTTACCATGATTTAAAAAATCAAGAAATTCTTTTTCAATAGCAATATCAGCTTTTACTTTTTGAAGCTCATCAAGCAGATCATTGACATAATCAACAGTATTTTCTTGGTGTGCATGACCGTATATAGCAACCTTCATCAATTTTAAACGTTTAAGTACTTATCTAAGTAATCAGATCGACCTTTTAAATCTTCTAAAAACTGATCATTATTATTTCCAAATACAATGTTGTAATTGTACCGTCTAAAAGTTTGAATTATTTCATTGAGATTAGCAGTACCTATTTTCAAGGTAACTTGAACTACATCATTGTGCATTGCAGTTATCAATCCGCCAATGAATCGAGTATTATTACTTTCAACAATTTGCGCAATTTCACTAAAAGAGTAGTCTTTAATTCCTTTTTCGACCATTAAAATGCTCCCTGGTTCTGTAAAAAAGGGTGTGTCAATAAAAACGTGAACTATTTCAGTTAAATCATAATATCCTAAGACATATTGATTGCCATCTAAAACAGGTACCAAATTAGACTCATTATGAGCAAAAACTTCTAAAGCATCTAACCAATTGGTCTCTTTTCTGACAAAAAAAGATTCTAAATTATAACGGTTATTCTCAATAGTCTTTTCTTCATCAAAAGACTCTAAATCATTTTCATTTAAGAGTCCTACAAATTTACCTTTATCAGTGACTGCTACGTGCGAAAATGTATGGTCTTTAAAAAACTGAATGACCTTTTTTAAAGAATCATCAATCTTAAAGACAGTTACATTGGTTAAAATATGTTGCTGAATATTCATAACATATAAATTATGTTGCAAATTAATAATTATTAATATCAAAAGGCACGCCTAATTTGTATTTTTACCTTGAAATTAAATGATATATCGCTTTATGGCTAGATTGAGTGTCAATGTGAATAAAATTGCAACCCTAAGAAATGCTCGCGGTGGCAACGTGCCAAACCTTTTAAAGGTAGCAGCTGATATCGAAAAATTTGGAGCTCAAGGTATTACCGTTCACCCAAGACCCGATGAACGTCATATTCGTTATCAAGATACACGCGACTTGACCAAAACGGTTACCACTGAATTTAATGTGGAAGGAAATCCGAATCAAAAATTCATTGATTTAGTCATAGAAACTAAACCTGATCAGGTTACCTTGGTGCCAGATGCTATTGATGCAATTACCTCAAATGCTGGCTGGAATACGATAAAGAATAAAGAATTTTTATCTGAAGTCATTACAGAATTCAAAAAGCACGGCATTCGAACATCTATTTTTGTTGACCCCGTGAATGAAATGATTGAGGGCGCAGCTTTGACCGGTGCCGACCGAATTGAATTGTATACTGAAGCATTTGCTGAAGGATATACTACAAATAAAGAGAAAGCCATTCATCCGTATATTGAAGCGGCGAGACTAGCGAACAAATTAGGGCTAGGAATTAATGCCGGACACGACTTAAGTTTAGACAATATCAAATATTTTAATGAAAACATACCTAATTTATTAGAAGTGTCAATTGGTCATGCTTTGATTTGCGAATCATTGTATTTTGGACTCGATAATGTCATTAATATGTATCTCAATAAATTATCATGAGTCAAATTCTGCATTCGAACATCATTGGAGAAGGCAAACCTCTTTTTATCTTACATGGTTTTCTCGGGATGTCAGACAATTGGAAAACTCTTGGCAAACAATATGCTGCTAACGGTTTTCAAGTGCATTTAATTGACCAGCGTAATCACGGAAGAAGTTTTCATTCACCTAATTTCGATTACGATATATTATCGAAGGACATTTTTGAGTATCTAAAACATCATGAACTTTCATCAATAAGCATCATTGGTCATTCAATGGGTGGTAAAACAGCTATGCAATTTGCTTGTGACCACGCGCACCTATGTCACAAATTGTTGATTGCTGATATTGCACCAAAATACTACCCACCGCACCATCATGAAATAATTGATGGCCTAAACGCATTAAATTTTGACCAAATAGCAACCCGAACTGAAGCTGATAATGTCTTATCAAACTATGTAAAACATTCTGGTACGCGACAATTTTTACTAAAAAACCTGTATTGGGTTGAAAAAGGAAAACTCGGGTTTCGATGCAATCTTGATGTATTGAGTTCTAAAATGGAAGAAATAGGCGAGAATATAAGTGCTACGGCAAGCTTTACTGGCAGTACCCTTTTTCTGAAAGGAGATCGTTCAGAGTATATTGTTGGCAACGATACTGATATGATTAAAAGACATTTTCCTGAAGCTCAAATAGAAACTATTTCAAATGCAGGTCATTGGCTGCATGCAGAAAACCCCTCTGAATATTTAGAAAAATCTATGAATTTTCTTAATTATTAAAGAAAAGGCATGGTTTATTATGCATGCATAATTTTTTTGATCAAAAAATTGCGTGTCTGATAATTTTGGTTAATTTTGATTTCATCCGAAAATAACTCGAATAACTCAAAAATAACACAATGAAAAAGTTTCTGTATTTAATCGCATTTTCAACCACATTACTGGTATCATGTATTGATGATGATGGGGTTACAACAACGGCACCTATTCCACCTGCAAGTGAAAATTTCTCAAGTGGTTCAGCTGATTTTTCAAATTATGTTTCTGTTGGAAATTCATTAACCGCTGGATTTTCTGATGCAGCACTTTTTATTGATGGCCAAACTGAATCTTTTCCAAATATGTTAGCTACTAGTTTTGAAACTGCAGGTGGCGGAAGTTTCAACATTCCGTTTATGGCAGATAATCTAGGAGGCGCAACCTTAGGCGGAAATGCAATTTTAGGAAATAGACTTATCTTATCATTTGCTTCTGGATCGCCAGCACCTGTACCTGCAAGTGGAACAGGTTCAACTGAAATTTTGAATCCTCTTTCTGGTCCTTTTAATAATATGGGCGTACCCGGAGCAAAAAGTTATCATTTATTGGCACCTGGCTACGGTAGTGCACAAGGCGTTGCTCTTGGCTTAGCAAATCCGTACTACGCAAGATTCGCATCTAGCCCAACCGCAACTGTTTTAGGTGATGCTGCTGCTCAAAACCCTAGCTTTTTTACGTTATGGATTGGTAATAATGATATTTTAGGTTTCGCAACTTCAGGTGGTGCAGGTGTTGATCAAACTGGAAATTTAGATCCATCAACATACGGCGGAAATGACATTACAGACCCAACTGCATTCGCAGGGGTTTATAATGCTATTCTTCAAACATTAACGGCACAAGGTGCTGGCGGTGTTGTAGCTAACATTCCTGATGTCACTGCTATACCTTTCTTTACTACGGTACCACACAACCCTGTTCCACTTGATGCTGGTACAGCCGCTGTTTTAAACAATGCATATGCAGCATACAACGGAGGATTAGCACAAATTCAAGCTTTAGGTTTGATATCAGCTGAAGAAGTTACAAAAAGAACCATCTCTTTTAGTGAAGGCGCGACTAATGCGGTTGTACTAATTGATGAAGACCTTACTGATTTAACAGCAATCAATCCAGCCTTAGTTAGCATGCGTCAAGCTACAGCAGAAGACTTAATGGTATTCACATCACAAACTATTATTGGTACGTTAGCTGATCCAAGCAACCCAACGTCAATTAATGGGGTTGCGGTTCCTTTAGCTGACAATTGGGTATTAACTCCTGAAGAACAGGCAATGATTGCAACGGCTACAGCCTCTTACAATCAAACTATTGAAGCATTGGCAGCACAATATGATGTCGCCTTTTTTGATGCAAATGCCTATTTAAATGTTATTGCTGGTTCAGGCGCTCCTTTAGCAGACGGTAGCGTTGTAACTGCGACTTATGCAACAGGTGGTGGTTTTTCTTTAGACGGTGTTCATCCATCTCCTAGAGGCTATGCTTTGTTAGCAAATCAATTTATTGCAACTATTGAAGCTAAATATGGCGCAAACTTACCAGAAGTTAATCCTGCAGCATTTAAAGGCGTGTACATAGATTAAAAGAAAAATATTATATAACTTAATGGTGCCGAAGAAAAATCGGCACCATTTTTTTTGACTCGATAATCGAGATTTAAATGCTTCATGGGCTTGCCCTGAACTTATTTACTAAAACCAAATACTATGAAATTAATTTTAAGAGTTTTATTAAGTACAATTGCTGTAGTTATTTTATCAAAAGTTCTACCAAATGTTAGTGTTGATTCTTATCAAACTGCTGTAATTGTTGCGGTAGTAATAAGTCTTCTAAACTTTATTGTAAAGCCAATAATGGTTATTCTAACTTTTCCTATAACCATAGTGACCTTAGGCTTATTTTTATTGGTCATTAATGCGGCTATTATTTTATTAGCAGATCATTTTATTGATGGTTTTGAAGTAAACGGATTTTTATGGGCACTACTCTTTAGTTTGCTCCTATCATTCTTGCAATCGATCCTGTTCTCCTTTTTAAAAAAAGATAAATAGAAATACCTAAAAAACACATCCGTTAGAAAACTTGGTAGGCTCTTTTAATTGTTTTATTTTTGCATCCCGTTTTTAACACTTAAAAAGGCAGAAAATGAATATTACCAGGGAGCAGATTGATAAGCTAAATGCGTTAGTAAAAGTAGTTATTAAAAAAAATGACTATCAAGATAAGGTAGACACAATTCTTAAAGATTATCGCAAGCAAGCGAACATACCTGGTTTTAGAAAAGGTCAGGTACCTATGGGCTTAATTAAAAAACAATACGGCAAAGCGATATTGGTTGATGAAGTCAATAAATTAATACAAGACAATCTTAATAAATATCTTACTGAAGAGAAACTTGATGTTTTAGGAAACCCTTTGCCAAAACAACAAGATGGTTTTGATTGGGATAAAGAAGATTTCAATTTTGAATTTGAACTAGGTCTTGCACCAGATTTTGAGGTGCCTTTAAAAACCAAAAAATCAATAAAGCGATACAAAATTGTTGCTGACAAAAAGATGGTTGATGAGCAGGTTGAGCGTATTCAAAAGCAATATGGTAAAATTATCAGTAAAACAGACGTTTCAAAAAAAGATGAAGTAACCGGTACTTTTGTCAATGAAGCTGAAGAAATAAATCAAAAAACTACTTTAGAACTTGACCAGGTTAAAAGTAAAAAAGCAATTGAAAATCTTGTTGGTAAAAAAGTTGGCGATGCGGTTACCATTAAAACAAAAGGTCTTTTTAAAGAAGATAACCTTTTAGCCTCTTCGCTGGGTATTTCAAAAGAAAAGAGTGATAAATTAAATACTGAGGTAACGTTTACCATTGAAGAAATCAATGAACGCGAACCGGCCAAGTTAAATCAAGATTTGTTTGATAAACTTTTTGGTAAAGATGCTATTAAATCTGCTGATGATTTAAAGAATAGAATTAAAGAAGATTCAGAAAAACAATTTGAGCAACAGTCTGATCAAAAGTTATTGAATGATGTAACTGAATATTTCATTGATAATATTAAGTTTGATCTTCCTTCTGGTTTCCTAACTAAATGGATTCAAATGACTGGCGAAACTGAATTAACTGATGAAGAGGCAAGTCAAGAATATGAGAAATCTGAAAAAGGATTACGCTATCAGTTAATTGAAGGAAAAATCATTAAAGAGAATAACCTTCAAGTACAGTTAGATGAACTGAGAGAATTCGCAAAAGGATTCATCAAATCTCAAATGGCACAGTATGGTCAAATGAGCCCTCAAGAAGAAGAATTAGACAATATTGCCAATAGAGTTTTAGGAAATCAAGACGAGGTAAAAAGACTTTCAGAGCAATTGATGAGTCAAAAGTTATTGAATCTATATAAAGAAAAAGTAAATTTAAAAGTCAAAGAAGTAACCTATGAAAACTTTGTGAAAGAAGTTTACGGTTAAGTTTCAAAAGATATTAAGTATATTTACGGTGCCGAAAAATCTATTTTCGGCACCTTTTTTATCTAAAATTTTCAACACAATTAAATGGATTACGGAAAAGAATTCAAGAATTACGCAATAAATCATCAAGGTATCAATAGCATGTATTATGATAAAATCATGAGCAGCATGTACCCTACAAATATGACCCCAAATATTATTGAAGAACGTCAATTAAATGCTATTGCGATGGATGTTTTTTCTAGATTGATGATGGATCGAATAATCTTTCTAGGAACAGGCATCAATGATCACGTTGCCAATATTGTTCAAGCGCAGTTGTTATTTTTAGAAAGTGCTGATGCTTCAAAAGATATTCAGATTTATATTAACTCACCAGGTGGCAGTGTCTACGCTGGTTTAGGCATATATGACACTATGCAATTTATCAAGCCTGATGTAGCAACTATTTGTACAGGTATGGCGGCCTCAATGGGTGCTGTTCTTTTATGTGCAGGAGCAAAAGGCAAGCGCAGTGGTTTAACGCACTCAAGAGTAATGATTCACCAACCAATGGGCGGTGCGCAAGGTCAAGCTAGCGATATAGAAATTACGGCAAGAGAAATTTTGAAATTAAAAGAAGAATTATATCAAATCATTGCTAAACATTCAGGTCAAACCATTAATAAAGTACATGATGATAGTGATCGTGATTATTGGATGAAAGCTGATCAGGCCAAAAAATACGGAATGATTGATGAAATTTTAGTTAGGAATAACGACTAAATACGACCTAATAAGTCATATATTGTGTTTTTAGAAGCAATTTGTAGAACAAAAAAAGTATTCCCCCGTTATTGTAAGCAGAAGAAAAGAATATGGCAAAAGAAAATTTAGAGTGCTCATTTTGCGGAAGAAAAAAACCTGAGACCAATTTATTAATTGCTGGTCTTGATGCGCACATATGCGACCGTTGTATTGAACAAGCTCATGGCATTGTTGCTGAAGAGAGTAAGCAAACCAAAACCAATGACCTTTCTTCTGAACTTGTTCTCAAAAAACCACAAGAAATAAAAGATTTTCTAGACACTTTTATCATTGGTCAAGAACGTACCAAGAAAGTGATGTCAGTTGCCGTATACAATCATTATAAAAGATTATTACAGCCTACCTCAAAAGAAGATGATATTGAAATTCAAAAAAGTAATATCATTATGGTGGGGCAAACGGGTACTGGAAAAACCCTAATGGCGAAAACCATTGCAAGAATGCTCAATGTACCTCTTGCTATTGTTGATGCTACGGTATTAACTGAAGCAGGTTACGTAGGTGAAGATGTTGAGAGTATTTTAACTCGCTTATTACAGGCGGCAGATTATAATTTAGAAAAAACAGAAAGAGGCATTGTATTTATTGATGAAATTGATAAAATTGCTCGCAAGAGTGACAACCCATCAATTACAAGAGATGTTTCTGGTGAAGGTGTGCAACAAGGCCTTTTGAAGTTATTAGAAGGTACAACAGTAAATGTTCCGCCAAAAGGAGGCAGAAAGCATCCGGATCAGAAATTCATCGAGGTAAACACCGAAAATATTTTATTCATTGCGGGTGGTGCTTTTGATGGTATTGAAAGAGCCATTTCTAAAAGATTGAATATGCAAGAGGTAGGTTATAGTGCCTCTAAAGCAGAAGAAAACCTTGACTTTGATAATATTCTACAATATATAATTCCTAAGGATTTAAAAGATTTCGGATTGATACCTGAAATCATAGGAAGGCTTCCGGTTTTGACCCATATGAATCCGTTAGATGAAAAGACATTAAGAGCTATACTCACTGAGCCCAAAAATGCAATCATCAAGCAGTATGAGAAGTTGTTTTCTATGGATGGAATTCAGTTTGAAATTACTGAACAAGCTTTAGAATACATTGTTAAAAAAGCTGTAGAATATAAACTAGGTGCTCGTGGACTCCGTTCTTTATGCGAAGCTATATTTACAGACGCTATGTTTGAAATGCCTAGCAGTGGAGAAACAAAATTTAAGGTTACTAAGCCTTATGCTGAAGAAAAGCTTTCTTACGAAACCATTAAAAAATTAAAGGCAGTATCATAGATACCACCTTTTATTTAGCTAATTCAATATTAAATAAATAGTTTACGCCACTTGAACTTTTTGTAACGTATTTGTTTTGTGCTTTTGAGTTACTGATTTTAATAACTCTAAACATACTTTATCAATTACTTTCTCATCAGTATACATGGTATGACCAAAGCCCTTTACGATATCTGAATTTAAATTTTGTTTTGCATACCAATCAGCTCTTGGGCGATAGATATCATTGTCTCCAAAAAGTGCAGTAATAGCACATTCTGGTTTATTTTCTTCAGTTCTAATTCGAGTAGCTGAAACGGTATAAAGTGATTTCATGGGTAAGCCCTTCAAACCAGCCTTCCAGGCAATAGTACCACCGGTACTAAAAGCTAAATAATGCGCTGGTTCTGATTCTTTTCTCATTAAATGAGCCACAGCGGTATCAATACCTCCTTCTACAAATGCCCGATGTATGTTTTCAGAAGTGTTTACTGGTACATCAATGTTACCAAGCTGCTGACTATCATAATAAGTGATATCAAAATACTGTTGTAAATACCCTAGATAAGAAGTTATCCATTGACCTTTTCGTGACCCCCACATGTCAGAAACAATAACAAGTTTTTCTGCCATTATATTTAGTTTTAATTAGCGTTTGATTAATTGTATTCGGCGAAGATGCTACATACCAAAGCTTAAAAAAGCATTTAATTGTTAACGTGCATAAATTCCTCGATGTAGTAACTTTTTTCCGACAAACTGGGTGTTTATTGCGTTTTTTTACTATTCAGATATAAATTGAATTTCAAAGAAAGTGTTCTAGATTATATCATGAACAATATTTAAAAAAATTTTATAATGTAGTCTAGTTAATTTTTTCAAGTAAAAAATCGTGGTAAAAGGTTTCGCCTGTAGTATTAGAGTCTCTACTGCCACTTCTAATCAATCGATAATTTTCAGGCACCACAATTTCAGGACCGAAGGATCTTCCGGGCGTTATATCAAATGTAATCGTATAATTTCCTTGGTCATCGCTATAGGCCCTTTCTTCCAAATTCTCAATAAACTCACATTGAGAAAGGCACAGAAAGCACTCACTTTCACATTGACTAGTACGTATAAATACTTCAATTCCTTCAAGTGGTGCTGTTTCATCCTCACTTAGCGTTAGTAGAATTCTGCCTTGTGAAGTTTTAATATTAGTCACACTGTTCTTGGTACAAGAGCCCATAATAAGACTCAAGAATAGTAACATCAATACATTTTTCATATTATTTAGTTTTAAAGTTTGCTCAAAACTAGATTATGAAGCAAAAAAGGATGTCCGAAATTGTCTGATTTAGAAGAATTCGGACAAATTTATAGTTTGTCTAGAACGACATTTTTCTATGCTGAGTGGGGGTTTGGCCTGTAAATTTCTTAAAGGCTGAATAAAAGGTAGATTTTGAATTAAAACCACATTCTAAACCAATTGAAACTATAGTATACGCGTCAAAATTAGTATCAGAAAGTAACTTTTGGGCTTCTTCAACGCTCGGCGCATTGATGTTAATCAGGAAAGTTTTTATTTGACTGGGTGTTGATTAATTTTGAGAGACTACTAAGACTAGCCTTCATTTCTTGTGCTAATTTTTCAAGACTAAATCATGACATAAACTTCCTTTTCATACGCTTACACCATAACCGACGAAACCAAACCACTAATTAGTTCTTTGGATTATACCATTTTTAATAGCGAAGGATGTAACCAAACTTAAAGTAAAATGAAAAACAAAAAAACATCCTATAAAAAATCAATTTATAAATTAATTGCGTAAACTAATCTAACATGAGCATATGCTCCATTACTAAAATTTGAGTTTTCATTTAACTGAGTTCTATTATCTCCAATTGTTGCAAGTGGCAAAGCCAAATCAATTTTGTCATTTTGATTATACTGAGCGTAACTTCTTCCAAAAGAATATCCATATCTACCTTCTATATGAATTCCACCTGAAATTTTATATCTAGCGAACAAACCTATATCAATACTTCTTCTTTCTATATAGTCATTTTTATAAGCTTCTTTTCCTAAACGATATGAAGTTACCAATCCGAAATGATATATTCCTAGCTTTAATTTTTCGTTTACTTTGTATTTAATTTTAGAATTAACGGGAAGTAAACCTGACATAGACCATCTTTCAGACATCTTCCATTCTAAATTCACCAAAGGAACTACGTTAGAACCAAATGCTTCTTGGTTATACAAGACTCCGTATCCGATTTTTAATCTTTCATGATACACCTTTTCATAAATAAATGTACCTCCAAATTGAAAGTGTTTATTACTAATATTTTTAAAATCAGTCATTAACCTAGGAATAAAAACTACTTGAATAGAATTTTTATTTGAAAATTTATGAATCAATCCTGTTCTTAAAATAAGTCCATGTAACTTGATTGGGTTAGCTATATTATCCATCATATCAATATTATTAGTTACATTCCACTGCATATAATTAATACTGTTATACCAAATCTGTTTTTCATTTAATACAATTGGAACAATCAAATTAACCATAGTTCCTCTTTCAGTTGTTTCACCCGTATAAGTAGATTGGGCTTCAAAAGGTTGTGGTGTACCAAATTGTTTTGATATTGTTATTATATCTAATGTTTCTTGGGCAGTAACAAACGACACCAACCCTAAAATCAATAATAAAACTAATTTTTTTTTCATATTCATCTTATTAAAAACGCAAACCTACACTAAACCCTAACCAAGCATCTTCATGTCCATAACGATAAAATCTAGTCCTACTAGGATAATAAAAAAATGGAATGCCTCCAGATTCTCCCGCATTTGAATCTGGTAGTTTTTTGGAATTAGTCAATGTCCAGATATAGGGAGAAATATGACCTCTGTAAAACCATTTATTTTTAAAATCTTTTCTAAAGCCAACACCCGTAAAAAACTGGTAAACACCATTTTCAGGCCCCATTTCGGTTGCATCAAACCAAGAAATACCAATAGACAAATCGAGATAATTTCCTTTTTTCAAATCGATTAAGTAATGAACAGAATTGATGATAGAAAGTAGTTGATTAGGTTCAACAAGGTTATCTTGGGTAAATCCGATTCCAAAGCGTAGATTCATTCTAGGTGCCTTGGTCAATTGACGCTCATAATTAATAGAAGCCCAACCTCCATTTCCCCGAGCCTCAATAAAAACGGTATTTTTTTGAGCAGATACAATATTAATAATTGAATAGATACAGCAAATTAACAACACTCTCATACTTCATAGTTTTAAAGTTTCCTCAAAACTAGATACGTACGTAAAAAAGGATGTCCGAGATTATCCGAATTAGAAGAATTCGGACAAATTTATAGTTTGTCTAGAACGACATTTTTCTATACTGGGTGGGGGTTTGACCGGTAAATTTCTTAAAGGCTGTGTAAAAAGTAGATTTAGAATTAAAACCACATTCTAATCCAATAGATACTATTGTGTAGGCTTCAAAACTTGGATCAGAAAGTAGCTTTTTGGCTTCTTCTACTCTAAGCTCATTAATATAATCGGGAAAGCTTTTATTGGACTGAGTATTGATCAATTTTGATAGACTGCTGACACTACCGTTCATTTCTTCAGCCAATTTTTCAAGACTTAAATAGGGGTCTAAATACTTTTGTTGGTTTACAACATAGGCATTCATCTCATCAAAAAATTTTGCTTCCCGATGTTCCTTATCTGTGTTTTCGGGTTGTACAGGTTGACTTGACTTTACATCTTGATTTGCTCTAATTTTTTTTCGAAGACCCTTTCTTTCTTGAAGAATAACGAATCTAAAAAAGCCTTGATATCCTATCCAATAAATAAAGATAGAAGTACCTAGTCGCAACGGATAATAACTATAAGGCGCTTTTATAGTTTCAGATACTAAGTTTAAAAGAACGGCCACGCCCCAAAGAAATAGAACAACGCCTCCTAATTGTATTAAGCGTTTTATCCATTTTAAATCATCATAACTAAGAATTGCATCATATAATTTTTGATATCTAAAAAGCACTTTTAAAACATGATAAAATATAAAAAGTGAGAAGCAAAGGGTAACAGCATCTTCAATGGCATTATACCAAACCAAATGTTCATCATTTAACACCCCTTCTTTCAATTGATACACCACTACTGCTCTCGCTATCAACTCAAGAATAAAGACCAAAGCTGTCAATTTAAAGAAAGGTGTTCTTTTACTTTCAATACCTAAATAATAGACTAAAAAAGCATGAAACATAGGTGCTAAAAGCACGTAAAACGGAAACGTATAATCACTAAAGGCAACAAAACCCTTATCAATTAACCATGACTGAAGGTTGTTTAAAGAAAGAAATAAAACAAAGAGATTTAGAAAAAGAACAGGAAACTCAATTTTCTTTCTTGAGAAAAAGGTTAGGGCATTAAAAATAAAACCCTGAATAACCCCCGCAATCATTAAGAAATTGAATACTGAAGTTATCATTATCTATTCATTTTTAAAAGTTCTTCAACATATGCCCGTTTATTTGATAAACGCGGAATTTTGTGTTGCCCCCCTAACTTATCATTCTTTTTCAACCAATCATAAAAAAGATTTTCACGTGCTACATGAACCTTTGGCATCTTTAGGGTAATGTTATTATATCTTTTCGCTTCGTAATCAGAGTTTAAAGATTTTAAGGCATTGTCAAGAAATTCAACAAAATAGTCAATATGTTCAGGTGGTTTTCTGAATTCGATAATCCATTCGTGTGCCCCTTTTTCTTTATCTGACATAAAAATGGGTCCGGCGGTATAATCTTTTATTTGCGCCCCTGTTTTATTACAAACGCTTTTCAACGCTTCTTCAGCATTTTCAATAATTAACTCTTCGCCAAAAACATTAATATGATGCTTGGTGCGGCCCGTTACTTTAATTCGATAGGGATTAATTGAAGTAAACCTAACTGTGTCTCCTATTTTATACCTCCACAAACCTGAATTGGTTGTAATTACAATGGCATAATTGACTTCTTTTTGTACTTCCCAAAGCGGAATTGCCTGTTCTTGAGCTTCACCATAAACATTCATGGGTATGAATTCATAAAAAATACCATAATCGAGCATGAGTAACAATTCATCTGAATTATTCTGATCTTGAATCGCAAAAAACCCTTCAGAAGCATTGTAAATCTCATAGTACTTGAAACTCTTGCGAGGCAATAATTTTTGATATTGCTCTTTATAGGGGTTGAAACTTACCCCGCCATGAAAATAAACTTCAAGATTTTCCCAAACTTGAAAAAGGTGATCTTTACCTGTTTCTTCTATAACATTGTTAAGCAAGACCAACATCCAAGAAGGAACCCCGGCTAAACTGGTTACGTTTTCTTGCGTTGTTTCTTTGATGATGGCTTCTAGTTTACTCTCCCATTCAGGCATCAATGAAACCTTACTGCTTGGCGTACTACTAAATTCAGCCCACAATGGCATATTATCAATTAAAATAGCAGACAGGTCGCCAAAAAAAGAACCATTGTCTTCATACAATTCTTTACTACCTCCTAAACGCAAACTTTTACCCGTAAAAAGCTGAGAGTTTTCATTGTTATTGAGGTACAAACAAAGCATGTCTTTACCTGATTTATAGTGACAATCTTCTAAAGCCTCTGCACTTACCGGAATAAATTTACTTTTCGCATTGGTAGTACCACTACTTTTTGCAAACCATTGAATTGAAGTGGGCCAAAAGATATTTTGTTCACCTCTACGTGTACGCTCAATCAAGGGTTCAATTTCTTCATATGATCTAATGGGTATACGCTCGCTAAAGGTTTTGTAATTTTCAATCGACTCGAAATCATAGGTTCTACCAATTTCTGTATCCTCAGCAATTTCTAGTAATTGTTCAAGCACCTCTTGTTGTACCTCATCAGGGTATTTTAAAAAAAGCTCTATTTGGTGGTAGCGCTTTTTTAGTAACCATGATGCAATAGAATTAAAAAGAGGTATCGGCATTTATGGGTATATTTAGTGCTCTAAATTAAACTTAATACCTATCATTTTCAAATTCTAAATTTTATCATGCAATACGAAGGAGTTTTACGAAAAATGCAGACTGAAAATGGGAGTCCGATAAACTATTATTTGGTCTTCGAAAATGATTTTTTAAATCTCAATCAAACTTTAAACAAAAAGCTTCAGATTACTTTTATCAAGCATCAATGTTTGAATTGTGGCAATGACCGCCCCATTTTTCGTCAAGGCTTTTGTAAAAACTGCTTTTTTGAAATACCTACGGCCGGCGATTGGATCATGAGGCCCGAACTTAGTACAGCCCATTTAGACCAAGAAGATCGTGATTTAGAATATGAAAAGAAAGTACAACTTCAACCACATATTGTTTATTTAGCCAATTCAAGCAATGTGAAAGTTGGCGTAACCAGAAAAACGCAGGTACCCACACGTTGGATCGATCAAGGTGCACATGAGGCTATTGAAATTGTTGAAGTGCCAAACCGCTATTTAGCAGGAATCACTGAGGTGGCCCTAAAAAATCATGTAGGCGATAAAACCAATTGGCGCAAAATGCTAACCAACTCAGTTTCTGATGAAAATTTGATTGAATGGCGTAATACTTTAAAACAGTACATACCAGATGAGGCGAAAGAATATTTTATTGAAAGTAATACAGAAACACATTTAGAGTTTCCGGTGCTTCAATATCCTGAAAAAGTAAAAAGTTTGAACCTTGATAAAACTCCGAATTTTGAAGGTGTTTTAAAGGGAATAAAAGGGCAATATCTCATTTTTGAGGATGCTACCGTTTTTAATGTACGAAGTAATGAGGGCTATTATGTTGGTTTAGACATACATTAATTTTTGATTTATGAAATGTAAAAATTGTGATTCTGAATTAATTGGAAATTTCTGTTCTAATTGCGGGCAAACAAAAAAAGTAAGCAAAATAACTTGGCCATTTTTTTTAGCTGAAATATCAGATAACATTTTTCAAATTAATAGGGGGCTTTTTTATACACTTAAAGAACTATTTGTTCGCCCAGGTCAAACCATTCGATTTTTTATTGAAGGAAAGCGAAAAAACTATTTTAAACCAATTGCATATGCATTCACACTTTCAACCCTATTTTTTATTATAGCACGGCACTTTGAAAGTGGAACTTTTATTAGTGACGCCATAAGTGGGTATTCAGCGGCGGCAAATGATTTTGAAGAAGGATCAAGGACGGCAAAAATTGATGGTAAAATACTTCCTAAACTAAATTGGTTTGCTGATAATTATGCTGTTACTGTTCTACTGCTTTTACCAATATTTTCTTTAGCATCATATATTTCATTTTTAAAGGCAGGCTGGAATTACCTTGAACACTTTGTTATCAATGCCTATATCACAGGTCAACAAGCTATTATATATTCAATTTCTGCATTACTGACTCCTTTATTTACCGATAATGATACATTAATTACCATTACTTTATATATTTCAATGATATATAACGTTGTCGTTTTTTGGCAGTTCTTCAAAGAACTAAAAAGAGGGGCGGTAATTTTACGTACAATAGCTACCTATTTAATCTATGGAATTATATTTTTTATAATTACCTCAGTTCTTTTTATTTTGGCCGCTCACTATTAATCACAAAGAGATATTAAAAAAATAACTTAGGCACTTTGTTGGGCTTTCAATTCAATAATTTATTGAACCGTATCCTGAACCACAGAATCTTTTTTCTTTTTACGACCAAAGAGTCCGCCTAATATATCTTTCGCTGAATCTTTAAGATCTTCTTCTGGGGTTTTAGGCACTACTGTATCTTTAGCCACCTCTGATTCTGATGCTGTTGTATCTTTTGGTGTTCCGCCTAAAAGTCCGCCTAAAACATCTTTAACTGCTTCTTTGGCCGGATCTTGAGTTGCTGTAGAATCTTTATCCTTAGAATTTCCTTCTAGAACATCATTCAATAAATCTTTGGCTTTGTCTTTACCTTTATTAATGAGTTTTTCTTTTTGAATGGCAATCAATTTTTTGGTTAAATTTTTAACCCCTGATGCTACATCTGTAGTTACTTCTGGCTTAGAGTACATACCATCAATATTTGCAATAACAGGTATTGTCAGACCATCTAAAGAACGATCATCAATTTTAGCGATAAGGTTATTCACTTCGCTGCCCAAGTACTTTACCGGAATGTTCATGGTGGCCTTGTACTTCATTTTCTTATCAAAGGTGTGACTACCATCAACGTGTACAACAATGTCATTATAATTGACCGCAAAGGGTTTGACCTGCACTTTACCATCTTTAAATGATAAAGCGGTTTTCAGCCCTTTCAAGTCAAGATTTTCAGGTTTAAGAAAATCTAACTTCTCTCCTATTTTGTTTAGGAACTCTGCACGCTTTGGGTCAAGATCTGATTGTAGAACATGCGCAAGAACATCTCCTGAAATAGTAGCTAAATTAGGCGTGAAATCATTATTGAGTTTTCCTGATATCTCAATTTCGGTATCAAGGGTACCTCTCAACATACTTGCAACAGGCGCTAGAGCTTCAAAGAGTTCAAGATACTTAAAGGTCTCTACTATTTTTAGACTATTCATGTCTAATTTCATTTCAAAATTTGGCACCTCATTTTTGGTAGAAACTTGGCCATCAAAATTAATCTTACCATTGAAGAGTTTTGATGTCATATTAGAAAGTGAGGCTGTTTCATCTTTTATGGTTAGACCACCACTAACTTCTTTTAATGTAAGATTGTCATAGATTACAGTTTTGGCTTGAACTGCCATATACGCATCTAAAAAAGATGGAATTTTAATGTGCTCTAAAACTAAAGTTTCTTCATCATTTTTAATCTGATTCTCTTCAACCAATTCTTCAGTCATAAAATCATTCAAATCAAATGTTTCTGAAAAAAGTTTAAAATTGCCTTCTACCTTTTCATCATTGAACATAAAACCAAGAAAATTATCTATTCGCCCGGTTGCTGAAAAATCAGTATTTCCGGTCTTAACACCAAGAGAATTTAAAATGACATTATGAGTGCCAAAAGTTACTTTAGCACCTTTAATCAATACAGGGTTATTAAATTCATCACTTGCGTACTCAAAATCTCGAAGACTCATGACCCCCGTGGTTTTGGTCTTTTCATACTGTTCATTTTCAACTGATGCCATATCAAAGGCTGTGGTAATATCAGCATCAACTATGCCTTTTAAATCTAGATTAGCAGGAACTGGGTACGCCTTTTCAATGTTCGCTAAATTCATTTTCGCATCAACATGGGCATTGACCTTGGTGTTACCCATGAGTTCTTTCACTTTTGCTACCAAATTAAATTGATCTTTATCAATCATAAAAGAAAGCTTATCAATATCAACATAGGTGTCTTCAACAATACCTGTGGTATTTATTATTTTGGTGTCGATTCTTACGTTGTGTACAGATTTAGGCAAATCAGGATATTGAAACGATGCGTCATCAGAATTGATTTTAATGTTAAAAGCCGGAATATGCTTTTCATCTGAGCGCCCATCAAATTTACCTTCAACTACAAAGTTTCCGGTGGTTTGTACATTCTCAATATTTTTAGAATATACCTCTGGCATGAGGGCTAAAAAGTTTTTAAAATCTGAAGACGGAGTAACAAAATGAATATTAATATCTTGACTGTCTTCATTTACTTTTACAAAGCCATCAAAAATCAAAGGCAATTGATTTACAAGGGCTTCATTTTTCAAGAAGGTGTATTTATCTTGATCTAAATCAATACCTATTAGGGCGTCAAGTTTAATTTTATTCTTGTTTAAATAATTGGTGCTGTCTAATTCAAAAGATACGAGCGCTTCAGTTTTTGTGTCTAATTCAGAAGTAGTAGCCGATAAATCGCCTGTACCTACATGTTGAATATCAGAGACCACCATATGAATAGCGGCAGCTCGATCATCATAAATTACTTTTGAATTTGTGATTTTGTAAGATTGTAAATCTAAAGTAAAACCATCAGTATCTTCTGTTGAAGCGGTTTCATTCTCAGTTTCTTTGCCAATCTCATAACTTGCTATTTCATCTTCATTAACCTGAACATGAATTAAAGCTTGATCTAATAGAATATTGGTTACGCTTATAGGCTCGCCTTCATCTTTAAATAATTCGCCTATAGGCATTGTCATTGCCAAATTTCGAGCTGCAAATAAAGTGTCGCCTTTGAAAGGGGCTTCATTTATCAAAACAACATTCTCAAGACTAATTTCTGCGTTCGGAAATGATTTTATAATACTAAGACTAGCATCTGAAAAATCAAAAGTTCCGTTGATGTTATCGTTGACATTTTTTCTAAGGATGTCATCAATCTTTGCTTCAAGAATGAAAGGTGCTGCCACTGCGGCTACAACCAATAAAAGAAAAACAATTCCAACAATTTTTAAAACCTTCTTACCCATTACAAACTTCTTACAAGATAATAACTCTTAGAAGGGCTGAATATTTTAATTATCTAAGTTAATTTCTTCCCCAATTTTAAGGCCAAATCTTTTTCGTATTAGATATACGAACAAATAGAGCAAAGGGGTGTCAAGAAAAGCAATCAAAATCTTGAAGAGAAAACCACTAATAACTAAACCCCAAAACTTTGTCCACGGAAAAACTCCGAAAACACAGAGCAAGCATACCACTGAAAAAGTGTCAATAAACTGAGAAGAAAATGTAGAGAAATTATTGCGCAGCCATAACATTTTGCCTTTGGTTAATTTTTTCCAAAAGTGATATAGCGACACATCAATATATTGCGCTGACAAATAAGCGAGCATTGATGCTAAAACACCTAAAGGTGAAAGACCAAAAACCTTTAAAAAGGTAGCATCATCAATTGCTGAATCAGCTGTAGCTGGTACTTTGGTTGCAACCAGAATAATTAAAATTGAAAAAAAGGAAGCAAAAATGCCTGCCGTAACTACTTGATTCGCTTTTCGCTTTCCGTAAATTTCTGAGATTAAATCAGTAATCAAAAAAGTTATCGGATACGGTAAAATACCTACTGAAATTTCAAATAAAGAAGCACCAAAAAAAGATACTTCTCCAAAAGGCTGCCAATAAAAGAACTTTGGAAAAATTAAATTTGAAACCACCAAAGAGGTTATAAAAAGCGCAGCCAAATATAAATATATTTGATAGGCTAACTTTTTATCTTTTGGCTTCATTAAACGAAAAACAATTATTTGATATCAAGAGCAAAAGGCATTCTGGCTTGAATTCCTTTTTGCTCAGTTGCTGATTTGAATTCTTTTAAAATAGAATAAGCTTCAGTTCCTATTTCTTCTTCAATTAGATTTTGCTTAATCGCTGCACTAGCACCTGGTAAATCTTCAAGCAAGCGTTCTAGACCCGACTTGTATTTTGGATACTTTCTGATTCCGTAATCTTTGATTTCAGCCATTCTAGCTGCTTCAGCAATAGCATCATCTAAACTACCCAATTCATCAACAAGACCAATTCTTTTCGCATCTACCCCACTCCATACACGACCCTGTGCCATTGAATCAACCTCAGCAAGACTATTCATGTTTCTACCTTCTTTTACGCGTGATAAAAAGGTGGTATAGGTTTCTTCAATACTCTCTTGTATTGTTGCCCTAAACGTTTCATTCATGGGTTCAAAAAGTGAATAATCAACTGAATTCTTATTGGTACCAACCTGTTCAGCATTAATGCCAATATCTTCAGCTAACTCAGCCATATTAGGCACCGTGCCAAAGACTCCTATCGAGCCTGTAATAGTTGTAGGTTCAGCAAAAATTTTGTGTGCCCCTGCAGCAATATAATACCCCCCTGAGGCAGCTACATTACCCATTGAAACTACTAGCGGTTTTTCTTTTTTAGCCAGTTCAAGTTCACGCCAAATAATATCAGATGTTAGCGCGCTTCCGCCTGGCGAATCAACTCTTAAAACAATAGCCTTTACTTTATCATCATTTTTGGCCTTTCTAATTGCCTTATTAATAATACCCTGACCAATAGTATTTGGTGACCCTTCGCCATATAAAATTTCGCCTTGCGCATAAATAACAGCAATTTTATTCGCCCCCGACGTTTTCATTTTTGTGTTTGAATTCAATAAGTAATCTTCTAATTCAATGGTGTTCAGTTTTTTATCTAATGCAATACCCGTAGCGTTTTTTAATTTATTCTCATACTCATCTAAGAAAACCACTCCGTCAACAATACCTGATTTTAAGGCATACTCCGAATTTCTTGCTCCTAAAGTATCTGCAATGACATTAAGGTTTTTAGCACTTATATTTCTTCCTTCAGCAATATCAGTTACCATTGACTGCCAAAGTGAGGTTATCAATTCTTTTATTTGAGTTCGATTGGCATCACTCATTTCATTCGATAAATAAGGCTCAACAGCGCTTTTATATTTTCCGTGACGAATCACTTCCATTTTAATACCTGTTTTTTCTTGAAGGTCTTTATAAAAAAGCACCTCAGAGGCCAATCCCTTAAAATCCATCATCCCAACAGGATTAATAAAAATCGAATCTGCAACTGATGCCAAGTAATAATCCTTTTGCATATAAAAATCTCCGAAAGCGTATACAAATTTTCCGCTTTCTTTAAAATCTTTCAAGGCTCTTCTAATTTCTTGTGTTTGAGCAAAACCAGCAATTGAAAAGACATTATTAAGGCTAATACCTTCAATTTTAGAATCATTTTTTGCTACCTCAATGGCATTCAAAATTTGATCTAAACCCATTGAAGGGTCTATCAAAATTGCGAAAGGATCTTCAGTATCACTACCCACATAATCACTTACAGGTGCTTGTAATTGTATTTCTAAGACTGACTTTGATTTGACTTCAACAGTATCAGAACCACTACCTAAAAGTGCCATAAAAAGAAAGAAAATAAAGAAGATAATGCCAAAGGCAACCAAACAACCCAAAATGGCAGCGAGAAGATTCTTGAAAAATGTCATAATTAATGCTAAGTTTTTTACAAAGATAACCATCTAAATCTGACTTTTTATTACTTTGCCAGCCGCATGTCAAATCAAGAAACGGTATATCTTTCAATTGGGTCAAATTTGGGTGACCGACTCTGTAATTTACAAGAGTGTATTTTTTCAATTGAAACTAAAATTGGCGGAGTACTAGCTATATCAAACGTTTATGAATGTAGTTCATGGGGGTTTAATGCTGATGACTTTTTAAATATTTGTATTTCTTTAAAAACATCGCTTAATCCTGCTAATCTTCTCAAGACTTTATTGCAAATTGAACAAGATTTAGGAAGAGCTAAAAAGAGAAGCAAAGGTTATGAATCTCGTAGTATTGATATTGATATTCTTTACTACGGATGTGAAACTAGTACTAATGAAACTTTAGTTATACCACACCCCGAATTACACAATCGCAAATTTGTATTACAACCGCTAGCAGATATAGCACCTCAGTTCTATCATCCTATTTTAAAAAAAGATACCCGAAATTTACTTCAAGAATGTAAAGACAAAGAAGAGTTAACCAAAACCAATTACAAACTCTTTAAAAATAGAACTAAACTTTTCGGGTTTACAAATTTCATTGCTATCGAAGGAAATATAGGAGCTGGCAAAACCACCTTGGCACAGAAAATAGCAAATGACTTCAATGCCAAATTGATACTAGAACGCTTTGCTGACAACCCGTTTTTACCCAAATTTTACGAGGATCAAATGCGATATGCTTTTCCGTTAGAGATGTCATTTTTAGCAGATCGCTATCAGCAATTCTCAGATGACACCTCGCAATATGACCTTTTTAAAAGTTTCATGATTAGCGATTATGACATATATAAATCACTAATTTTTGCCCAAGTTACTCTTCAAAACGATGAATTTTCTCTTTATAGAAAGCTTTTTAATTTGATGTACAAAGAGGTTCAAAAGCCCAAAATTTATGTGTACCTGTTTCAAAGCACTCCTAAATTACTAGAGAATATAAAGAAAAGAGGAAGAGACTATGAGCAAAGTATCACAGCCCATTACTTGGAGAAAATCAACAAAGGATATTTAGATTTTTTTAAAAGCCACCCAGAACAAAACACTTTAATTATTGATTTAGAGGATATGGATTTTGTTGAAAATGAAGAAGACTACCAAACCATCTTAAAACGCATTACAGATTTTGCGATTAAGATGCAGTATTAAGAAATTTTTAAGAAAATTGTTGCGAAACCAAAAAGGATTTATTTTCTTAGCACTGCTAAATAGCAATTAAACTAACTCAAACTACATGAAAACCCCGTCAGTGATGGGGTTTTTGTTTTTCTAGATTTACTGAATTACTATGGGTTTAATTTTGACCAAAAATTCCAAATAACCACACCAGCACAAACTGAAATATTTAATGAGTGTTTGGTACCGTATTGTGGTATTTCAATAACCTCATCACAGGTATTGACCACTTCTTGATCTACGCCTTTAACTTCGTTTCCGAAAATCAAGGCATACTTTTCATCTTTTTTTATTTCAAATTCATTCAACATAATAGCTTTGGTAGCTTGCTCAATAGCAATGTTTTGATAGCCTTCTTTTTTCAATTGTTTTACCACATCTGAAGTATGCTCAACATACTGCCAAGCCACACTCTCAGTAGCCCCTAAAGCTGTTTTTCTAATGTCTTTATGTGGTGGTTTTGCGGTAATGCCACAGAGGTATATTTTTTCAATAAGAAAAGCATCAGCAGTTCTAAATACAGAACCAATGTTGTGCAGGCTTCTCACATTATCTAGAATAACTACTAGCTTTGTTTTAGTTGCCGACTTGAAGGTTTCAAGGGTAAGACGGTCTAATTCTTCGTTTTTTAATTTTCGCATGAAACAGTCAAATAAATGAATGGTTTATTTTAAGAAATAGAAGCTTTAAATTTTGGGTTGATCTTTGAATAGTTTGGGTAAAACTTATCCCCATAATATCAACATTGGGTTTAATGCTGAAACAAAAATAGTACATTCGTTTTATACGCATAAATAGGTTAAAAACCTCAATACAATTCGTTTGAAAAAAGCACCAAAAGTCAAAAAGGTTACGCCTTTAATGAAGCAGTATAATACCATCAAGACTAAATATCCTGATGCGCTATTGTTATTTCGTGTGGGCGATTTTTATGAAACATTTGGAGCAGATGCTGTAAAGGCCTCTAAAATTTTAGGCATTATTCTAACCCATAGAAATAATGGAGGCGATCGAACTGAGTTGGCAGGTTTTCCGCATCATTCGCTAAACACCTATTTGCCTAAATTGGTTAAAGCTGGTCAACGTGTTGCAATTTGTGATCAATTAGAAGACCCTAAAATGACAAAGACAATTGTCAAAAGAGGGGTAACTGAATTGGTCACACCGGGGGTGGCCATGAATGATGATATTCTTCATTCTAAATCAAACAACTTTTTGGCTGCCGTTCATTTTGGAAGAACGCGTATTGGTGTTTCTTTTGTTGATATATCTACAGGTGAATTTCTAACCGCTGAGGGTAATGAAGAACAAATTGACAAGCTATTACAAAATTTTGCACCCAATGAAGTTTTGGTTTCAAAGGCTCATAAAAAAGATTTCTTAGCTATTTTTGGCACAGCCTTTCATACTTTTTATATGGAAGATTGGGTTTTTCAAGAAGACTATGCCCATGAAACTTTAACCAATCAGTTTAAAACCAAAACCCTTAAAGGCTTTGGTGTTGACCATTTGAAGCATGGCACTATCGCCTCAGGCGTTGTGCTTCACTATTTATCAGAAACCCAGCACCGTCAATTACAGCATATTAATGTGCTGCAACGTATTGCCGAAGAAGAGCATATTTGGATGGATCGTTTTACCATCAGAAACCTTGAACTTTATCATTCAAATAATCTCAATGCGATTACGCTTATTGATATTATTGATAAAACCATATCGCCTATGGGAGGGCGTATGTTAAAACGATGGCTTGCCTTACCTCTAAAGAATATTGAAAAGATAAAAAGGCGTCATAAGGTCATTTCACACCTAACTGCTGAAGAAGAATTGCACCAAAAATTGCAACATCATATAAAAATGATGGGCGATTTAGAACGTTTGATTTCAAAAGTTGCTACGGGTAAAATAAATCCAAAAGAAGTAGTTCAGTTGAAAAATTCGCTTGAAGCAATTGTTCCTATTAAAGAAATGACCGCTCAAAGTAAGAATGATGCGCTGCAGCTTATTTCAGATCAATTGCATGCTTGTGATTTATTACGAAGCAAAATCAAAGAAACGCTAACAGAAGAAGCTCCGGTATTAATTTCAAAAGGCAAAACAATTGCTGACGGTTATTTAGATGAGTTAGATGAACTTCGCCAACTAGCCACTTCAGGAAAAGAATACCTTGATAAAATGCTCGTGCGAGAAACTGAAGCAACCGGTATTACTTCATTGAAAATAGCTTCAAATAATGTTTTCGGTTATTATATTGAAGTACGTAACACCCATAAAGACAAAGTGCCAGAAACCTGGATTAGAAAACAAACTCTTGTCAACGCTGAGCGCTATATTACGGAAGAATTAAAAGAGTACGAAAGTAAAATTCTTGGTGCTGAAGAGCGCATTTTGAGTCTTGAACAACAACTGTTTTCACAACTCATTGTTTGGATGCAAGAATATATTGCCCCAGTTCAAAATAATGCCATTCAAATTGCTCGTCTTGATTGTCTATGTGGCTTTACACAACTCGCCAAAGAAAATAACTATACTGAACCTGAGCTCAATGACTCAACTTCAATTGAAATTATTAATGGGCGCCACCCTGTAATTGAAAAACAATTACCATTAGGTGAAGCGTATATTGCTAATGATGTTGTTTTAAACAGAGATGAACAACAAATCATTATGATTACTGGGCCCAATATGAGTGGTAAATCGGCTATTTTAAGACAAACTGCCTTAATTGTTCTCTTAGCACAAATGGGAAGTTTTGTACCCGCTGAATCAGCTAAAATAGGTTACGTTGATAAAATTTTTACTCGTGTTGGTGCTAGTGATAACATTTCAATGGGCGAATCAACCTTTATGGTTGAAATGAATGAAACCGCTTCAATATTAAACAACCTTTCAGAACGTAGTTTAGTTCTTCTTGATGAAATTGGGCGTGGCACAAGTACCTATGATGGTATTTCAATTGCGTGGGCAATATCTGAATACTTACACGAACATCCTGCTCGAGCAAAAACGTTATTTGCAACACACTATCATGAATTGAATGAAATGACGGCTACCTTTGATAGGATCAAGAATTTCAATGTTTCAGTAAAAGAACTAAAAGACAATGTTCTTTTTTTAAGAAAATTAGAACCTGGCGGAAGCAAACACAGTTTTGGTATTCATGTTGCTAAAATGGCTGGCATGCCTCAAGCAGTGCTTCAAAAGGCCACTAAAATCATGAAAAAGCTTGAAAAATCACATTCTCATGATGAACTAACTGACAAGCTACAAGCCGTTCAAAATGAAATGCAATTGAGTTTTTTCAATCTTGACGACCCTCTTTTAGAACAAATCAAAGAAGAAATCATACATCTTGACATCAATACTTTAACGCCTGTTGAGGCACTTATGAAGTTAAATGAAATCAAGCGACTGCTCTCAAAAAACAAAAAGGCGAGCAGTTAATTTTATCGTTTATTTTTTTAAAAGAATTTTCTTTTAATTCTATAGAATTGTATTAAATTTGCATCCGCATTAATGATTAATGCACGTTCTTTTTAAATTGATATTATCAAACGCGAAAGTAGCTCAGGGGTAGAGCATCACCTTGCCAAGGTGGAGGTCGAGGGTTCGAATCCCTTTTTTCGCTCTGTGAGCGCAAAAAGTTCTCTTACTTGGTTTTTATGAACTAGGTCGAGGGTTCCCCCGAAGCATCGGGGCCTTTTTTCGCTCAAGAAACGCTGCAAGTCAGCGTTTTTTTTGTCCGCATCGTTAATTCGATACAGGAGCTCGAGTGGTGGAATTGGTAGACACGTTGGACTTAAAATCCAATGGACATTAGTCCGTATGGGTTCAAGTCCCATCTCGAGTACAATTAAACCCTGTTAATCAAATGATTTTCAGGGTTTTTTGTTTAGATGAGTGACGTGAAAGTGACGGTTTTGGTGCGTTTATGTGGATTTAAAATAGAGGTCTGTAAAACTTTCCCAATTAATGATGTTATTTAATCAGGAAAAGTAGTTTTTAGAAGATAAACGATTTTTAAATATTTTAACAGCGATGAAAGCTGCAGGTTAATTAGACTTTAGTTTTGTCTATATTCCCAAAATAAATATTCACTGTATCATTGCCAAGCTTTATCTTATAGCTCCATTTTTTGAATATCATAGGAAGCACTTGTAATTGTGTTAAATCCGATAAGAATAAAAAATAAAGACACTTGCAAGTGTAGGCCTCCCCTTATTGTAGGCTTCCCTAAAAATGTAGGCTTCCCCTTATTGTACAATTGATGTTACCTCAGAAGTATTGATGTCTTTTAAATCCCAAACTTCATATCAAAGATTATAATTTATATGAAATGTTAAGTAAAATAACTCTCGGAAATATAAACTCTGTTTCATCGCTAATTAGAAAATCTGTAAAAGTATTTTGACGCCTAAACCTATTATTCAACAAATTTGTTGCATTTAATTTAAAACTCCATGCACTGTCCTCTAAATAATAGGATAAAGAGGCATTGGTTATATTAAATGTATTTTCAGAATTACGAAATTTATCCTGATAGTTGATATTTTTAAAGTCAAAACTAAGTTCAAAATTTTCACAGAAATTGTAATTTACAGCAAAAAAATATTCGTTATTTACAAATTTTTGAGAATTAATTTTTGTTTCATAAATGGAGGGTTGAAAAATATATCCTAATTCAAAATTCGGGAGTTTATCAATGGATAGTTCTAACATACTTTCAATAGAAATTGATTTGGTAATATTTTTAAATACATTATTGTTTTGTAAGGAAAAAAGCTCTCTGTAATTTCCCGTTGACACAAATCCCAAACGTAAACTTCCAATTTTTTTATTGAAATTAAAATTAGCTTTAAAATTATCCTCGGGCCCATTAAAATTCAAATAACTGACTGATTGATTAATCCCATTCAAAGAAGTTATATTTTTAATTATATTTTTTTTTCTATTATAAAATAAGCCGCCACCAAAATGGAATCTTTTAAAAAAACTAAATTTATTATAACTCAATGAATAGATTTTTGTTTTTTCATTTTCTAAATTGGAATTGCCTGCGACAACCACATTAAAAGATTTCAACAAAAAGTTACTTAATAATTGACCCCCATTGGGAAAATTGTAACTTCTTCTGTAGCTAAATCTTAGATTTTCATTTTCCTTTAGTTGAAATTGAATATCTATTTCAGGTAAAAGTGTATTCACATTGTTTTTTGTTAAACTCTTACTTTGTTTATTTTGCCAATTATAATTATGGAAAAATAATCCTGATTTTACAGTTGTAAGCTTCCCTTAAAACCGAACTGTTTAAAAGTAGAATAATAATCTTGAATCTAGACAGTATGAGAAAGAGTAAATTTTCGCCCACCCAGATCGCAAAAGATTTTAAAAGAGTTCGATAATGGTAAAAGTGTCGAACAGATAAGCCCAGAGCAAGGTGTAAGTTCGTCCAGTTTTTATAAATAGCGTTCTCGGTATGCCTGCTGATTCCAAGGAGCTTAAACGCCTTAAAGAGCTTGAAGCGGAGAATCGTAAACTTAAGACGATGTATGCGAACTTAGCTTTAGACCACCAAATGGCAAAGGAGATTATTGAAAACCTGCCTGCCGGCAGGCTTCATAAAAAATCACAAAGCCTGCGATTAAGCCCAAAGCCCGTATTGTTTTTTGGTTGTTTTGGTAAATGTTTTTTATTCAAACTCGAATATATTGATATCCATGTTTATTGGTCCATCCATAGAAGCTGCTACAACATTATTTTCAAATTGTTTAACCTCCATTGCATGTAAAAATTGTTCGTCCAAAAAAAATTGGAACAAGTTAGAATTTCTCCTCACTGTTAATTTTATATCTTTTTTAAAATATTCTTTTTTTCTAAAAAAAAGATTGGGATTTTCTCCACCAATGACGAGTGACCCTCCCTCAAATGAAGGAAAACAGTTATAAAAAAAATCTCCAAATTCAAAACGTATACGCACATTAGCAGCATCACCTGCGGCTATTGCCCAATCCTTAAATGTGAATTCTATAACATATTTCTCTTTGTCATTTAAGTCTAAGGAGGTAGAATAAAAATTGGTGTTTAAGTCAACAATAGATACTATGTCTAATCGATTTGCGTTAGGAGTAGCATATTCTTGATTATCTGTATACCAGTTGGGCAAAATAGTATTCTTATTAAATAACTCGTCTAAATAATATGTTCGCCATAATGTGGATTCTAAATTTTTTGAACAACTAAAACCATTTTCGTTACCGTTCATAAAACTTATGCAATCTCCATTCTTGGTAGATTCATTTCTATGAAGTCTTCCAAGAATGCAATGTCCAAGTTCATGAAAAACTAATCTCTCTTTAGAAGCTTCATCAGCGATTTCCCAATTTTCTCTATCAATTATTATTTCCTCTCTGCGTTGCCTACAAATTCCACCAACATCCTCATTTTCAATGTCAGCTAAATAAAAATTAATATTACTAGCGGTTAAATCAAAATTTCTAATTTTCGCTTCGTTCAAAAAAGAATCAACATAAGATTGAAATTCAGAATTATTTAATTCAGAATTATCGTACTCAAATTTAGAGCATCCATAAAAAATAGCTATCGATGCAAATAATACAATTTTTCTCATGTTTTATAAATATTTACCAAAACTAATATAAAGGTTATAATCTTCAATCAAATTACTACCATACCACAATACATATGGGTATTTATTTTTAATCAACCTAGATTTTAAGGAGTTGATAATAAAAACAAAAGTGTTTTAAAGCAAAAAACACACCTAGAACGTTGTTATTAAGAGTAGCGTGGTGTTTAATGTCTAGTATAAAATTAAATGTTTTGTAAGAGCTGCACCATAGGAATCATAATAACAATATATTCCTCAAATTTAATGTAACTTTGATTGTTTTGCTTTACAAAGGCATGACCAAAAAGAAACTTCCAACATGGATTAGAATTATTAGATACAATCTTCATTTCATCTGGTATCATGTTTTAAAGCCCGCCGTTAGCCAATTAGATGAAGTAATTCTTAATCAGAACGGTCCAATTGAGGTCAATGTTTAAGAAACAAATAGTAAGCTTAACTTTTTTTAGATTCTATACCTTATAATTTATATTCAATTTCTAATTGTCCATGAGTTGCATTATAAGGATTAAAAATCCAGATAACATCTTCTGTCCCGTAGTAATCATTGCTTATTAGTGTATCTATTTCTCCATTTAAAATTATATCATTGTAACCTTTTCTCGAAATTTTAATACTATCGTTGGTTTTACCCTTAACTTTTACTAAGTAACCAACATAAGTCTTACTTTCATTAGGAAATAATGTGTCCACTCTTTTCTTAGAAAAGTCAGTCACAACAAATTTTCTATGATCGGCGCAATTGTTACACTCACAAGAGATAAACAACAGGGATAAAAGACAAATTACCGTTAATTTTTTCATTTTGTTTAATTTGTAGGTATTAATAGTGATTGGTTAGTCGCTCTGCCACTTAACATACCATTTTGCAGGTTTGATAAGTATCTTAAATCTCCACTTTCCAGAGCGTCTATAATACTTTCCGACAAACCTAAAAAGCCATCAGAAAAGAAATTTTTTCTGGATAAACCAATTTTATTATTGAACAAATCCATTTCAACTTCCTTAAAAGAATTCGGATAACTAGCTGGTCTGTCCTCGTGTGCAGTTGATAATCTTTCAGCTAGTACATCTCCCAGTAAATTACCATTTAACCCATTGAAAAAAGCATGTCTAAAGGCATCTCCTCGTCCATTATATAATGAATTTGGATATAAAGATTCAGCCTCCCAAGTCGCTAATTGAGCATTATATAGATATCCTTTCTGTTTAAAATTACTCATTGAATCGAATATAACTAGTTCACTTTTAGACATTCTTCCTCTATATTCTTGCTCAAATGAAACAAGGGAATTTTCGGTAACTGCAACTATAATTTCTTTAGAAACATTTTTTGAATGTTCAGAAAAATTTTGGCTCTTTATAAAGTTAAATACCTCATTAACAAATTCATTATCTTTTAAAAGAAATAATTTTTGATTGTTAGACAAATCTAATAGTATTGCCAATTTATCAACAGCTTTGAGTAAATTTGGACCAGTTGTAGCGTTTATGTTGCATTCACAATCATTTTTAGACGCTATATTTCCTTTTTTGGTTCGACTACCCTTTAAATCTATTACGAAGGTAGTAGTATTTGTATGATCATGTTCACCTACTAGATTACCATTACAAGAACATCTATCAAAATAAACCGTAAAACCACCTGTTCCAACTGAAGTGCTGTTTCCCGAAGAGCTCCCTGTGGCACCGGGCGCAGCTCCTCCATTTGATGCTGGTCCTCCTGAACTTCCATTTGTCAAATTGGTTTCCAAACATGGAATAGGATCTCCAACGTTGTCCAATTGAGTATCACATTCAAATTTTGAAAAAGTTCCCTCTACAAAAAAATCAGTGTATTTATGTATTTGTACTTTTCCAGTAAAGTTTTCAAAGTTAGATTCGTTTTTTTTGAAAATTTCAAGATGTTCAAAATCTGCAATGTACTTTATTACAAAAGGCTCACTTTTGGCACCTTCAGCATCAACACCGACTACCAAATTATATAAGATATTTTCATTTGTGTCTGGGAAAGTAAAGCCAAAAGAGTAATTAGTATTATTGAGTGTATCTATTACTTGCAAAATATTTTCCGTATCAAAAATCGCCCCATTTAATCCATTATCCTTAGAGCTTATATTCTTTCCTATTTTGGCTGATAGAAAATCATTAATTTCTGAAATTTCATTCAATTGTACATAATTATGAATAAAGATGGATTCTTGTTGTTCTGTTTGAACTGTAATGTTTTCATTTTCACAAGAAATACCGAATCCAAAAAGGACTAAAAAAATAAAATACTGAATAGTTTTATTTGAGTTCATATGTTGGTTATTTTGTCATTTTTGATTTATTTCTACTTAATACGAATTTACGCATACTTTTGTAAGTAAATATAAAAACATTTCTTTTACAAACTTTGAATGAAAAATTTTTCTTTATGTAATATGTCTTTCATTTTTAATACGTTGCTCAAATAGTATTAATAATCTTGAAGCGCAACAGGAAAATTCTATTATTGGTCCATAACTGTTGACAGAAACCTTTATGGTAAATGCTGGCTCAAATTTTATAAGGACGATTTTTGATAATGGTTAAGTGGACGAATTGAGAGAAGATAGAACATTTACCTCGACTTGATATAACAAGCACTAAAAAGGGGAATATTCATTTCATGAAACAAGTTTAACGCTAGTTTTTAATTGTAAATATTTTACATCAGGAACAGAAACTACGGCTGTTGTATTTGTTGAATCAGAGACCATGCTAGATGGTTTTTTGGTTCTTTCCCTACCCCATTTTAATTTTGAATAAGGCTGCTTATATAGTTACAGAAAAATAAGCTCTTTTGTATATATTTAAGCTGGTACATTACTTGAGCCAACTTTTTGCAAAATACCTGAATTTGACTAATTAATTACTCATAATATTAATCTAAGATAGAGCATAATAAAAAAACGATGATTTTTTAGTTCGAAAAAATAAATATTTAATTACAAGAAAAAACTTTATTCTTATGTAAGTTTTTTTTGTAAATAAATTCAGGTTTTTATACCTTAGTTTAAGGTCAATAATTACATTCAAAACTATGGAACATGAAAAAAAGATTTTTACTACTATTATTAATGCTAAGTACAATAGCCTACTCTCAAACTGATATTGATCGAGAAATAGAAAGGGCCAATAAAAAACTAGATAGCACTGATAAAAAAGCGTTCACAACAAATTTGCTCCTAAATAAAGGCTTTTTAATGGGAGACCTTCTTTTAGATTATATCGAATTCGGTGAACATGAGGAAGATAATTTTATTCTAAATGATAAAAAGACGTTCCGTAGAATACACCGAGGATTACAAAAATCTTTTGTAGGTAATAACCGAAGAAAAAAAGTGCAAAATATCGATTTTGAAAGTATTAAAAATCGCTTTAAAAAATTAAAAAATGTAGTGCCAGTTGGAATTATTCAGGCCAAAGGGGAGTGGCTTAATTCCTATGAGATAGATGAAAACATTAAGGCAAAGGTAAAACGCTATTCTCATCGTAAAAATTATGATAAAATTTTTGTATTCAACGCAAGTGTATTAAAGAAAAGAGTTTATACTTCAAAGGTAAATTTCGAAATACTCAAAGAAGCATTTTTTATTCAAAATAAAAACCAGATTAAATCTATTAGTATAGATGTCTCAGATGGACAGGGTTATCAAACTATTTCATCTAAGGATATTATTACCGCGAAATACACTTCGATAGGAGAAAAAACTATAGCCATTAAATTTGAGTTAAACGATAAGCATTTCATATCCTATAGTTCCATTAATGTCGTTACGTTAAACGAAGAAGAAGCTTCGCAAAATTTTAATGTTTCGAGTGACTCTTCGGGAAAGTCAATTTCGTCTGGTAAAAATGCTTTGTCTGGTGGTAACGCTTCATTATTTGCAGGATGTGATAATGTTTTTGACAGACCCGTTATAATAGTTGAAGGATTTGATGCTAACAACGAAGTCAGCATTCTTGATTTAAGAGCAAAGTATACATTTGGAGGTATTGAACAAGCTTTCAGAAATAGTGGTCATGATGTCATTTACCTTAATTTTACCAGAGGAGGCGATGATATTCGCACCAACGCAAGGGTTTTGTCCAATCTTATTCTTGATGTTAATGCACAAAAAATTGGTAATGAAGACTTAATAATAATTGGTGAAAGCATGGGTGGATTAGTTGCAAGATACGCTATTCGAAGATTACTGGAAGAAGGACGTCGAACGCACAATATTAGTCATTATATAAGTTTTGACGCTCCACATAGAGGTGCCAACGTACCTTTAGCCTTTCAAAGTCTTTTCCGAGATGTTGAAAGTATTAAACTTAGAGAGGCTTTAAATATTCAAGCAAGTGTATTTCGTCAGGGTAATACTTATCTTAATAGTAAAGCCGCAAAACAGCTCTTATTAAGGCATGAAGGAGTCTCTCCTCATCAAGATTTTATTACGCTTCAAAACGAGTTTAATGCTATGGGATTCCCTAGTCAGGGAGGTATTAGAAATATAGCAATCGTTAATGGTGCTTTGGATGGTTCGATAAATGAGCCAGAATTAAATTATAATCCTGGAGATCAGGTTATCTCTGTAAAATCTCAACTGAGCGGATATTATAAATTAAATGTTGGAGCGTATTCTAATGGCATAAATTCTCGAACATTGTCTTCATTTGTTGAAATAAGGACTGGTCCCGGTATACTAACAACTAACAAAAGGAGCTCATTTAATTTTGATGCTTTCCATTATGATGTTACTCCTGGTGGTGTTTTTGACTACAATCTTGGATTTGATGACTTCGAAATTGACGTGATTGTCTTTGACTTTTCTATAAATACTTTTGGTATTTCACAGTTTTCCTTTGTTCCTCTCTTCAGTAGTTTAGCATCAACTGCTAGAAACAATAATCAAGGCGACATAAGTCGAAACTTAAATGCATTAAATGCTAATAATTCGATTCCTTTTGATAGGGTTTTTGGAACTAATAATAATACTGAACACCTTGAAACCATAGGTGTAATTAGTAATGCTTGGCGGGATTTATTCGTAAATGAATTGAGAATACCTTTCGAAAGAAATTCTTGTAACGTAAGAGGAGCCGTGGCAACACCACCTAGTCCAAGGATAAATGGAAATCGGTTTTATATGTGCGAACTAAGTAGTGAGAGACTCAAAATAGATAATGCCTCAGGCTTAGGCGATTTATATAATCATAGCTGGCGAGTTACCGGTCCTAGAAGTTTTACCGCAAATGGGGATTATGTAACAATGTTTAAAGGACTCCCACCTGGGAGATATACAGTTAGAGCAACCCGGTCTTACGATACTACTCAGGGACTATCAGCAGGTTCTAGCACAAGTTCTAGAGTTTTTACTGTGTTTTCTCAATTTGATAGGCGATACGGTTGTAATGAAGGAGATGATGGAAGTCCAATACGTAAAAGTTCTGATGTGGTTAGTTCAGAGGATGAAATCCTGAACTTATCTGATAATGATATAATTGAAGAAAAATCAATTTTATACTGGCCTAACCCAATAAAGGATGTTCTTCATGTTAATTACGAAATGAAATCAGAAGGAGATATTGTAATTTCATTAATTCCTGTAAATCATATGGATGCAAAAGAAATAGTGATAACTAATAGCTATCGTCCAGTTGGGAATTACGAAGAAACTTATTATACAAATACATTAAAAGAAGGTTTTTATATTCTGAACATTCGAAGTGCAACACAAGTGATTCAGAAAATGGTTATCTTAGAATAGAAAAAAACGCGTTATGAGAAAAATAAATTATTTAATCTGTGTTTTAATATTTGCTTTATTTGTAAGCTGTGTTTTTGATGATGAAAATGAAATTGCGATGCCAACAGAATTTAATGGTAGAGTTGTATATAGTAATACTTCAGAGCCCGTTGATGGGATTATCGTAATTAATGGTTTTAGTAATGAATTCCCAGTTCGAGAATCAATAATTTCTAAGGAACAATTTACAGGGGAAGGAGGAACATTCAATATTGAATTTGAAGCAGATAACAGAATTGATCGTTTTGTTATTGCGGTATTTGAAAACGGAGCATCTGAAGAACCTTTGTCTTTCATTTCTACAAATTGTATGGATATAGATTGTACTCAAATACCACCGGGTAAAATATATGACAATTTTCTGATTGAATTAAGTGTTGAATAAAGTTCTGAAACCATTGAAAGAAATTCGGCGAAGTATTTCCACTCAAGCGCTAATTCAAAACATAATTTCCGTGAGAGAATAAAAATTATTTTTTTAACCCTCCATTTTGGAGGGTTTTAATTCCTAGGACTTTCATTTCTATTCATCTATTTAAAAGATACTTATTTTGCTAAATCTAAATAAACATCCTTCATCACAACTTAAATAGGTTGGAGAAAGAACTAAAAAACCATCTTCCATTGAAGCTGATTCAACAAAAGTACCCTCGGGAGTTTCTATTCCCATTGTAAAATTTTCACAATGAAAGGCTAGAGTTAAGCTTGTTTCATTATATGAATATTCCCCTTTATCGCATGCATCAAATCTTGTCGATGTAAACGTTCCATCTTCTTTCAATACATACACATACCTATTTTCAATATCCCGCCATGCGTTGTTAGAACCACCAGATGCAATATAGGCTTGCACCAATTGCCATGAACCAATTATAGAATTGTCTTGTGGTGTTTCAATAGTATTATTACTACTTGAACAACAAATTAAAAACAAAGAACTTATTACTATAAAAAATAACTTTTCCATATTTGAATTTTTTTCAAGGTTTGACTCACAAGTGTATTCCTAACAGACAACATTATTTAGAATAAATACCCTACCTAAATTAAAATATTTATTAACCTTGTGTTAAATTAAAGTTTAAATGAAAAATGAAATATAAAATACTAATTTGTGTGTTACTATTTGGAATTTGTAGTTGTAACGAGGAAAAAGAACGAGAAAAATATGCTAAATCAATAATTGAAAAAGTAGAACTATTTAAAGTGAAAAAAAATAGATTGCCGAAAAATGTTTTTGAAGTAGGACTAATTGAATTAGAAGACAGTAAAGCATTTTACGAGAAAAAAACTGACTCAACTTATATAGTTTGGTTTGGATTAAGTCTTGGAGAATCTAAAACTTATAATTCAACAACAAAGGAATGGACAAAAGGCGGATAAATTAAAATAAAGTCAGCATACAACAATGCATAAAATTTATGTTAGTACAAAACTAATAGTAGAAATCGTTAACAAAGTTCAAATAAAGGATGGCCAAAAAGAAACTTCCTAGATGGATTAGAATTATTAGATACAATCTCAATTGCATTTGGTATCATGTTTTAATGCCTGTATGAATTCCAGAGGATGAGTTTTCAAAACACATAAAGTCTAAATAAATGTCTCTACTAGTCTTTCAAGAATATCAAAAGAATTTTAAAAATGATGTTCAAGCTAATGATTATAAACTTTTACTAGAGACCAACAATTTGATCATTAGTTTGCTAAGGCATTTAATTAAAAAAAATAAGGTAGGAGATTTTGAGTCTATTATAATAAGAGGTATTCGTGTCGAAATATGTTTAGATATTTCAGGTTTTGAAAAAGAACTAATTGACGAAAGTCTGCATGAAATATCATATTTAGGAAATTTTGAAATCACAGATATAGAGTATCATATTGGTTTATTGGGTGTTGATATATATGATGAAAAGAATGATATCCTAAAATTAGATATGTTCACAGATGTTTTTATATCGTTGAGAAATGAACTGTTAAATATTCAAAGTACCACTTACAAGAATATTGAAAAACCAACAAATCAATTAGCACTTTTTAATTAAATTATATTCTTCAAAACAGAACAAACTATTAGAAGTTTACGGTAAATAAATACATGTCAAATTATTCATCATTGAGAGGAAAATAGCCATAGTCAATTAAAATTTTAATAACATTTTGAAAATGCTTTGAGGGTATAGCTCTTCTATTATTTACAAAATGTTTGATAGTATTCTTAGGCACCTGTGCCCTTTCTTCCAATAAACTAATTTTCACTAAGCTATCCTTAAGCTGCAAAAAACGGACATAGTATACCACCTGCGGCGGATTAAAGTGAACCACCCACGGCGGTTCAAATTGAGCATAGCACAGCGGATTAAAGTGAACCACTAAAAATCGATTCTATTTGAAGGTTAAGTCAATAGTCTTTTT
>CALFUL010000024.1 GCA_937929935.1 uncultured Flavobacteriaceae bacterium
TGGATAGGGCGGTCAAAGTGAGCCACCTCGGGCGGATGAAAGTGAGCATAGCAAATCAAGTGCTCAAAATCGATTCTATTTAGGTTTAAAATTAGTGTTTATTTCTTAGTTTTTTTCGCATTGATTCTCCTTTAATATTAATTCGATGAGCAGAATGTACCAATCTATCTAAAATGGCATCTGCAATGGTCTGTTCTCCAATTATTTCATGCCAAGCCTCTACAGGTAATTGTGATGCTATAATTGTGCTTCTTTTGCCATGTCTGTCTTCAATAATTTCCATAAAGGAGTGTCTGTTAAGTGTGTCTAAGGCTTTTAGCCCAAAGTCATCGAGTATTAATAAATCTTGCCTTTCCAATCGATTTATCTGTTTGACATATGAGCCATCTGCTTTTGATGTTTTGAGCATGGTAAAGAGTTTATTGGCATTGAAGTACATCACTCTAAAACCTTGTGAACATGCCTGATGTCCCATAGCTGAAGCTAAATAACTTTTGCCTACGCCAGTACTTCCGGTAATCAAAATATTCTCTTTTTTCTTTATAAAGTCACAGCTTGCAAAACGTTGCACTTGATTTTTATCAAGGTTTCTAGATTTATCATAATCAATGTTCTCCATCACTGCGCTATATCTGAACCTCGCTGTTTTGGTTAGTCTCTCAATTTTTCGATTCTGTCTATCATCCCATTCAGACTGCATCAGATATGCAATGAGTTCATCATTGGTGTATTCAATACTATCTGAAGACAAGCTGGTGTTAAAGGCTCTTATCATACCGTAAAGCCTTAATTGTTTCATTTGATCTAATGTTTGTGTATTCATATACTTAATTTTGATTTATTGATTTCTATTTATAGTAGTTTCCTCCTCTGATATTATGGTGGTCAGGTATTTCAATCTGTTCTTCAAGGTTTTCATCAAGTTTATCCCAACCCTTTTTTAAGATTCTATTGATCATGTTATAATTGTAGGCTTGATACCCTAATGCTCTTTTACAAGCATTGTTCAATCTTTCATTGCCCACTTTCTTGGCTAGATGCAGTATGCCCAAGCATGATTTATAAGATTGTTCAGGGTGTTGTTTCTTATCTAGAATGGCCATAATATATTCTTTGCAATGACTGCCAATATTCGCCGCCCAGGCAATGAACTTTTCCGAGTTCCATTCGCTTATGAACTGATGATGTGAGGGCATATGCTCTTTTACTGTGGTGTACCCATATTTCTTTTTCTCTCTAGCATGTGCTGCAAGTCGTTCTTGTTTATGGAATATTTCTACTAGACTATTGGAGAAGATAACTTTGACGTGTTTGCCTAAATGCTGATAGGGAACGCTATAATAATGTTTGTCTTTACTTAAGTATATATGACTATTCTTGTGAACAGTAGCTTTTGCGTACGATTTAATCTCATAACGCTTTACTGGTAATGGTTTTAATTCTATACTTTCAATTTCTTTGAACAGGGAATATCTTGAATACTCCCTACCTCTAAATGACATGTTATTATGCGTTTCTAAGAGTTTTAGTACGGCTTTATTTAAGTCTTTTTGATTGTGAAAGGTCTGGTTTCTTAGCGGTGCGAATACCCTTGTATAGATAATGCGTACCGCATTCTCAACAATAGCCTTATCTCTTGGTTTGTAGGCTCGTGTTGGCAGTACAGCCGTTTCATAATGCTCTGCAAAATCCGCAAAGGTCTCATTGACCTTGGGTTCATATCGGCTACTTTTTGTTACAGCAGCCCTCAGATTATCAGGTACTAAAGCTTGGGGTACACCGCCATAGAACCAAAGCGCATTTTCTACGCAGGTAATAAAATCTTCTTTTCTTTGGCTCTCACGTGCTTCTACATAGGTATATTGACTACTGCCTAGCACACATACAAATACTTCTAAATCTTGTATTTCTCCAGTATGTTTATCTACAATATGAAGTTTCTTGCCCGTATAATCAATGAACAGTTTATCGCCTGCTTTATGGGTAAAGTGCATCACAGGGGATACCTCTTTGCACCACTCACGATACCAATACCTGAACTGTGATAACTTAAACCCATCGGGGTGCTTATCATAATATTCTTGCCACAAAAGCTGTTTGGTTACCCCTGTTTTACGAAGCTCTTTATCGAAGTAAGGAAAGTACCTTTCTAAGGTCAATAACTGCTGACTCTTAGCTTTACGGTTTGATTTGAAGAGTTTGTGCAACTCTTCTAAAGTCATTTCTGAGACTTCATAACTGGTAAGACGATAACGCTTGAAAAAATCAATATACTTGGTTACTGTATTTCTAGAAAGACCAAGCTGCTTACTTATCTGGCGCTTGCTCACACCAGAACTATATAACTTATAAATTCGTTTTACTTTTCGCATTTCTATTTGTGTGTTGGCCATAATCTTTTTGACAAAAAAAGACTATTGACTTAACCTTCAAATAGAATCGATTTTTAGTGGTTCACTTTAATCCGCTGTGCTATGCTCAATTTGAACCGCCGTGGGTGGTTCACTTTAATCCGCCGCAGGTGGTATACTATGTCCGTTTTTTGCACCAGAGTATTTATATTTTCCAAATACGTTATTATTTACTGTATCAAGATGTTGTTCTGGTATAAAACCAATAATTTTTCTGATTTTTCTTCGGTTTTCATCTTTAAGTAAAGAATCTCTATTTTTATCCTCTATTACACTTTCATAAAAAATCAGATAGTTCTGTTCTTGTAATGAATCAACTTTAGCTGAAACATCATTGAAAAATTCTTTTCTTCCTATGTGATGCATATTGATAAAGGCTATTTCTTTATTCCCGTTCGAAAGATTATCTATTTTAACTTTTTCGTCGAAAGCACCCATATCATTTAATGCCGAGTTAAGTATTAATGATACACAGGAAGAAGTAATTAAAAGTATTAATGATAGAGTAATTTTTTTCATGTTCAATTTAGGTTTTTATAAAAAGTAAAGTATTTAACTTAAAAGGGTTTTACTAATTAATGCCAACAATGGGATAGCATCAATGATGTTATCCTACTTATAAGTCTAAGTTAATAAATATTAGAAGAGAGACTTAATAGCCATTAAAACAATCCTTTAATTGAACTTTTATGGTTTGAGTATTCTCTCTTCACAACTGAAGACCTCTAATAGAAGGTCTTCGTTTGAGTGTTCCTTTACAAGTGCTTTAAGTTTCTTGTTCTGCTTGGTATGATGGTAAATTTCTGTCAATAAATACCTTATCCCTTGATTATCGTTGGGGTTATATTGCATTAATTTTAGAAAAAGGTTTTCAGCTCTCTCTAAATTGTGGCGCCTCATGAATTCTAAGCCAAGTATTTGCAGTGATCTCAGGAAAGGTCGATTTTCAAGAATTAGCCAGAGTAATTTGTCTTCATTGTGATTGAATGAATCAGGGAACGAATCCAACCCAATCAGATACGCAGTTATGGCATACTGTAAAGCTTGTTCCGTTTTGTTCTGGTTCCTAGAGCTAATACTCAAATGATTGTAAGCATCAATATGGCAGTCAGGAAATTTCCTGATTATTCTATTAAGACCAATTTGTGCTAGGTCTTCATCATAATCAATTTGCTCAACACTTTGGTAGTAATCATCCATCACGGATTCCATTTCTTTAGGAAAATAAAATGTCCAATCCTCTGAGAAATCTTTTTGTACCTCGGGTTTCATATTATCCTTTATTTAAACTTTTTTTGTAATTAAATAACTCATCTATTGTCATTGATTCCATAGTGGTTCGTTAAACCAGTCTGGTTTCATTCCTAAAGCACCGGGATCTACATTATTATATTTAACGAATAAGCCATTTAGCTGTTCTCTGAAATCATTCTGAGGTTGAATTATATTTATCAAATATTTCATTAGGCACATATGCACGTACAGCTTGCTAAATTCGTGTTGCTTTGGAATGTTCACATCTGTTGTTATCCAAGCAAATGGTGGTTTTGGTAATATTTTTACTGTTCCAGGTAAATTCCGATTCCAAAGTCTTGAATGATGCGCACAATAATTTCTTATTTGGGCAATAGATTGTAACCAGCTTGGCAAATACGTATGATTTACAGCTCCTAGTTCTTTAGCAATTAAATCCTTAGACTTTACAGTTGGTTTTAAATTACCATATAGTTTAGATAACGCACCAAAACTTGTTTGCTCCAAAGATTTCCAAGCTGGTGGAAAGCGCTTATCATCTCTATGGTTTTTAAAATGGTTTTTGATTGTAACATCCTTGGACCTTTCTAACTCTTCCTGCAAATTAGATAATGTTTTGACCAAAGCCATACTGTTACTGAATAGTTCAAAGTTTTGAAACCACCACGGATCGAATTCATGTGAAAGATGATAAATAAGTTTGGTACGTAAACTAATTTCGATTTTTTCTATCACATCAAACAGTAGCAACCGTAATTCAGCGTCAAAATTATAGAGGGCGACAACATCTTTAAATTTGCTATTTGTTTTAAAAATATGCTTTTCTTTATCTGATTGCATTACATACCAATACTCTCCTAATCGATAATAACTAATATTAGATAGATATTTAGCTGCAAGATTTGTATTCGGAATGTCTAAACCTCTTTCTTGAAGCTGTACAATTTGCTCTTCTATGGTAAGTGCCTTTTTGCTAAACATTTTTAGTTAATTATATTATTACTAAAAATAAAAAGGGTCATAAAGCAAAAGACACACCCTGGGACGCTGTTCTTAAGGGTAGCGTGGTGTGTACTGTTACCTACAAAACTACATATTTTATCACTTATTGTATTGCTTTTTAACATATTTTAATTTAAATAGGTGGTATCTGTAGTATCTAAAAACGATTCTGTTATGCTTTTGAACTTTAGGCCTTTTTCGTTTAAATCATTTGTATATTACGTTTCTTGATAAGTACCAATGGGGCGAACTTGATTTTGTAAACAAGACTAGTTAGCGTTTAATTTTTCCTTTATTTGAATAAGGGCACTTTGATCAAAAACTTTTCCTTGTTTGATTACCGTGTTTATCTTTTTGGTGTTGTTGATGTCTTCTAAGGGGTTGGCATCAAGTATTAGTAAATCAGCCCACATCGATTCTTTTATTGACCCTAGGCTATCTTCTAAATTAAAATATTTCGCCGGATTTATAGTGGCTGTTTTTAAGGCATCTTCAGTTGACATGCCTACATCTTCAACCAAAACCGCAAGTTCTTCATGAAGGCTTAAACCTGGCGTTAAAAGTGCGATGGGCGTATCAGTGCCTGCCATAATCGGAATTCCGGTGTCATGAATCTTTTTAACCATCATTGAATTCCATTCATTCCATGCTACTTTAGAAGCAGGAGTTTCGGCTGTCATTAATTGCTCTGTAGCTTTTTGCCAAATTGATTTTATAGTATTTGGTATGAGCTTGTAGCTTTCTTGCCAATCAGCTCTTTGATAATATTTTCTGCTACCCATGGTATTCAAAGCCTGTGTGGGTATTTGCCAAGTATCATTCTTTTTGAATACAGCGAGCACTTCATCAGCTCGTTCAGCATTGTAATTTTTAACCGCTATTTCACGCTGAGCCGTATGAATTGATGAACGTAATTCGCCGCCTGAAAGGTTGTTTTTGTTTTTGAGCATTTCTTTTCGTTCTGTCCAAAGTTCAGCCGCATTTGAGGCACATGAAATTTCTAAATTTCGCATGTGCTCAATGCTATTCATGCCCAAATTAGAGGCGCTAATAGCATCCATGCTTAACGGAATATGCCCCGTTACTTTTAAGTTGTTTTTTTGACCCAGTTCCATAATTTTTTCAAACTGCTGAGGCGTCAACATTTCGTATGCTTTTAATAAATCAACATTTTTACCTAGTAGCACGTCTATTTGTTCAGTTACGGCATCAACTGAATTTAAACCCACAGAAAGTTCAGGATGGGTTGCATCACTGCCATCATACACATTAGGCGCTCCGTCTAACAAAGGTCCTGCCATCATCACACGTGGTGCATTCAGTGGATCAGCTACCGCTTTGTCTTTCCATAGTTTTACAAAATCAACCTTACCACCTGTATCACGAACACTGGTAATGCCGTGTGCTAAGAACAAATCAAACATACTGGGTGCCATTTCTTCTATATAGGCAAAATGAACGTGTGCATCCCATAAACCGGGGATCAAATATTTTCCTGTTCCGTCAATGATGGTGTTTTCTTCGGATAATTGAAGCTCAGATGTTGCTTTTATTTTAAGGATTTTGCCATCCTTTAAAACAAGCGTTTGATGCTCTTTTAAACCTTCAACAGGATCAATTGTAGTTATATTTTCAATGCAAATAACGTCTTCAAAAAAAGTGCCTTTAGGTTGGCAACCAATAAAAGCCAAAATAAATCATACGCTTAGAATCTTGATAGCATTTTTCATACCTGTATAAAGTTTACATTTAATTATTAATGACCAGAAATAGATTCAGCTGCACCTTCAACATTTTTATTTTTCAACCAAAAGTATAAGATGGTAAATAGAACAATAAGAATAGCCGGGAATAAGGTCATGGTTTCTAGAGTTTGCTGACCAGACTCAAGAATAACATTGTCAATTGATGCCTGAATATTATCAGCACTAGTATTCAGAAGGTTTGCTGCATTTTCAGTGTTTTCGCCGGTATCAAATACTTTTTTTCCTTCATTAAAAACCTCACCAGAAACGCCCAATAGCGCATTTGCTTTTTCATCAACATCTTTATCAATCCACCTGCCAATTATAGGTTGAAAAATAGTATTGGCAAACATACCAACAGCACCAATTACTGACATACCAAGGGCACCACTTTTGGGTACTTTAGTCGCCACTAAACCAATCATGTTAGGCCAGAAATAAGCAATACCTAGTGCGAATACAATAGCAGCAACATAAGCCATTCCGCCTGTTTGTGTACTAAAAAGATAAATACCAATTGTTGCCAGTACAGCGGATCCTAAAAGAACACCTGTTTGGTTAAATTTAGCAACCATATCGCCACCGAAGTAACGGGCTACAGCCATCAAACCTGCCGTTAATGCTAGAATGATCATAGGGTGTGCACCACTTTTTGAAAGAATCAATCCTACCCATTGATTCGGGCCGAATTCTGAAATCGCGGTTAAAGACATACAAATGGCAATAAACAAGAATAAGGGTGTTGCCATTGATTTTAAATTGCCAACAATAGTGGCCGCTTCTTGAACTTTAGCTTTTGGCCAATCTTGGCCAAAAAATAAATAGGCATAAATGAAGGTTGGTATAAGTAAAAGCCAAACCTGACTTTGGCCTAGAATATACATATCGGTCATGAAACCAGATAACAAACTCCCAACCGCTATACCGCCAGGAAACCACATATGAAACCTGTTCAGCATCTTACTCATTTTGTTACCTTCATAAGCATCAGCAATCATGGGGTTACAAGCAGCTTCAGTACATCCGTTACCAAGACCAATCAATAAGTTAGCTATCAACAAGCCAATATAATTACCTGAGAAAATCAGCATAATGATTCCTATTGCATGAGCAAAAAATGCAAACTGCATAATAATTTTACCGCCTACTTTATGATAGATAAATCCGCCAATAACCATTGATATAGGAAATCCTAAAAACCACATTGAGGTAATAAGTCCGGCTTGTTTAGCAGATAACTCAAGTTCAGTTTTAAGTTGATCTAAAATTCCTGCCGCAATAGCAAATGAAAAAGCAGTGGTAATTAACGCAAAACAGCTAGCGTAAAACAGTCTATTTGCGTTTACTTTAGAGGAAAGAGATTCATTTTCCATAATATATAAATATTGGTTTAGGTTATTTTTTTAGGTCTATAAGTTTACTTACTTTTTGGCTATTATCATAATTAATTTGCGCTTGTCTTACATGTTTTATGAAAAAAAGACAAAGATTTTCATAATTTAGGAAGGATTTCAGTAATTGACTTTTTCAATTACCATTAAAAAATTGTTTATGAATGTAAAAAAAATAGTGCTGGCACTTTTTTTAACCTTGCTTTTAGGATGCGCAGGTACCACAAAGAAAGAGGAACAAAACACTCAAGAAGCAGCGACTGAGAAAAGTAATGATGTGGTATATAATCCGGAAGAAAACCTTCAAAAGCTAGGAATTGAACTGATCATGCCCTCCAAACCAGTTGCCAATTATGTTCATGCGGTTCGCTCTGGTAATCTTTTGTTTTTAGCTGGTAAAGGCCCAAAAAAAGCAGATGGTAAAAATATAGTGGGCAAATTGGGTAAAGACCTAAGTTTAGAAGAAGGGTATGAAGCTGCTCGAGTTGCGGGCATCAATCAATTGGCTGTTTTAAAATCAGAGTTAGGTGATTTGAACAAAGTAAAACGTATTGTAAAAGTAAAAGGCATGGTTAATGCCATACCAGAATTTACAAATCATTCTAAAGTGATTAATGGTTATTCTGATTTAATGGTTGCCGTTTTTGGTGAAAAAGGTAAACATGCGCGCGCTGCAGTGGGTATGGGTTCGCTACCCGGTAATATGGCTGTTGAGGTAGAAATGATTGTTGAGGTACAAGACTAATTAAACTAGAGCAATAGTTTTATTTAAGGTTTCTTTTGACCCATATTTCATACATGGGTTCGCCTTTACTATTCTTGCCCGTATGATGCCAATCATTTTCTTTTATCGAATAATTAAATTTTAAACTGGCACCTACACGGTTATTATCACGAGAAAAGAATTCGATATTTTCAGTATAAACACCATCAATTGAAGTAAAACTTCCGCCACCTGTTCCTTTAAATTTCATGCCATCAGTATCAAAGGCAATCCATTGAAAACGGCCATCTTGAAGATATTTTAGCGTTTTACGGGTGTTGTTTTCGCCACGTCTTTCTTGCCCTTTGTCTGGGCCTCGAGTACCAAAAAGCCACTGACCATCTAAATCTTGTGTATTTGAACTTGCGGGTTTAAAAGTAAGTTTCGGGTGCAATGCCAATACCAAGGCGTCATCACTGGTCGCAAACGGAATCACTAATTTTTGGAGTCCGTCGCCTTCAAAATTTGAATTAAATTCAAGCGTAACTATGATTTCTGACGCTTCAATAGTATAAAAACCACCTGTTGTTTTAATAAAGCGAGCAGGGTCTTTTTCATAAATGGTGTGAACAAAATAATTATCGGTTACTTTTAATTCATGACGTAGGTTGTCAAGATCTGAAAAGTAAGTGCCCGATGCTATTTGAGCCATACTGAAATTCATAAAAAGCAAGAATGCTATACATTGAAAACAGATTAATTTTTTAAGGATACTCATACTATGATATTTTGATTAAAGGTACTAAACACCTTTGTTTTATAAAAAAAAGGTACTTATGACCCTATTTTTTGAAGCATAATTTCAGTAGTTTTCGCCAAATCAAATTTTGATTTCCAACCCCAATCTTTTTGAGCTGAAGTATCATCAATACTTGAAGGCCATGAATCAGCAATTTCTTGTCTAAAGTCAGGTTTGTATGAAATTTTAAAATCAGCAATTTTTGCTTGTATGCTTTTTGCAATTTCAGCGGGCGTAAAACTCATTCCAGATAAATTATAAGAGGTTCTTTGTTTTACCTTTTTTGAATCAGCATTCATAAGCTCTAAAGTAGCTCTGATGGCATCATCCATAAACATCATTGGCAATTCAGTATTTGACTCTAGAAAACAAGTGTAGTGTCCTTCATTAATTGCTTTATGATAAATTTCAACGGCATAATCAGTGGTTCCGCCACCAGGTTGGGTTTTCCAACTAATAAGACCAGGGTAACGAAGGCTTCTAACATCGACACCAAACTTATTGAAATAATATTCACACCAACCCTCACCTGAAAGCTTACTAATACCATAAACTGTTGTAGGTTGCATGATGGTATTTTGTGGTGTAAGCTGCTGCGGAGTTTTGGGCCCGAAAACGGCAATGCTTGAAGGCCAAAATATTTTACTTATTTTTTTCTCTTTCGCAAGATTCAAAATGTTGAATAATGAGTTCATGTTTAAATTCCATGCGCGCATCGGAAATTTCTCAGCCGTAGCACTCAGCATAGCCGCCATTAAATATACTTCATCAATTTCATGATACGCTACTAGTTCTTCTACGGCATTTAAATCAGTAGCATCTAACAATTCAAAGGGCCCCGATTGCACCAATTCTGAATTGCCTTCTCGAATATCGCTAGCAATTATTTTATCGTTGCCATGAATAGCACGCAAGGTATAGGTTAACTCTGTGCCAATCTGACCACATGCACCAATGATGAGAATATTTTTTTGCATGAATTAAGGGTTAAAATATTTTTGAAGTTAAAGATACCGTTTAAAATACGCCTTATAAACTGGTTTTTGAATTTTTCAGGCTATCTTTTTATCTATATGAATGGCATAATTTTGAGCCGTAACTGCCACAATGCTTAAAAATTTTGTCTTAGTAAAGAAAAAATTAATTCCTTAAAATTCATATAAATACAAATCTAAAGCGTCTGAAATTTGTAAATTCGTCTTATGACAAAAATAGTGTTATTGGGCATTTTATTGGGCGTATTTTTTTCATGTAATCAAGCGAAAAATAAGAATGTTGAAAGTGATTCAAATTTTCTAGTATCCGTTGAAAATTGGCCCCAAACATCAAAAATTAACGCAAATTCTAAAGAAATTCTTGACAAATGGCTCGCCTTTAATGCCTTTGATGATGCGATAAATAATCTTTACACGGTTGAAAACAAAGAAGATTTGAACCTAATTATTGAAGATTTAATTCAAAAGCATGAACTTCTGAAGTCATCGGTTTTTCCAGTTGAATACAATAAACCTCAAGTAAAAAGTAGACTAAAGGTTGTGCATACTTTTATACTTAAAACTAAAGGTAACTTAGCCTATGGTCTAAACTCTGAAGAACCAGTCATTGAAATATTGAATGCCTATAATGCTTTACGCAATCAGGTTAATATTATTTCAAGCAATACTTTTGATATTAAAACGCTACTTGAAGAAAACTAGTTCTTTTCTTCTGTTACGGGGGCGTCTTTTCTTGAAGTTAATGCCTGCTTACTTAAACTAGCTAAATTAAAATTAGGGGCAATTTTTAAGGCTTCATCCATCAAACTCACTGCGCCATCAATATCGTTTTTGTCCATTCTATAGTTCATAAGACCTTTAATATGCAAAAAAGCTGCTTTAAGAGGTACTTCATAGGGTTGTTGCCTTTCATAAAAAGCATATTTCATTTCATCGGTTACATTCGCAATACCGTATTCAATGTTTTTTAAAGCACCTTCATTGTCTCCTGCTTGAATTTTAAGATCTGAAAGTTCATACGCTAAATAGGCATTTGGTTGTCTTCCGAAAAGAACTTCGAAGTGTTCTAAAGCTCTTTTTGGTTGATTTAGGGCTTTTAATGAAATGGCTTTTACTTGAACGGCAAGATCAGAATCTGTACTATTTTTTTCAATTCCAATAGTGTTTAACGCTTGCGCATGTTGATTGTTGTTAGCATAAATATACGCTAGGGTGTCTTTGCGTTGCGGTGATGGCGAAATTACATTTAAGTGAGTCAAGGCATTAATTACCCCATTTACATCACCTTGAGATTGCATTTCTTTATAATAGGCTTCAAAATGTTTATGTAATTCACTTTTAGTTTGGCCGCTAAGTGCAAAGCATGCAAGTAAAGCGATTGTAATAACTATATTTTTCATTGTGTTCTAAATTTTTGGTGCGCTAAACTATTAAAATTATTTGATCTTATTTGTTAATGAAAACCTTAAAAACGGCGATTGAATGGGCATTTTTTTCTTCAAAACAAAAAAGATGCCCTAAGGCATCTTTTAGAAACAATATTTTTAATCAATTTCAAGCAGATAAAACAAAATCATCTTTCTTATGATATGATTTTAAAAGACTAACATAAAAGCCTAGACTTTTAGGGTCAGAATCAATACACGAGTTTAAAAAATCGCACAAATTTCTAAACCAAAAATTAGCATGTAGGGTAGGTAATGAGACATTTATGGTTTTTGGATCATAAGCCTCATCATTCATCACAATTTCCATTTCAACCCTTCTTCTGTGATAATCAAATTGAGCATCAGCAGCATTAAAGTGCTTTTTTACAATAGCGATGTGTAAGTGTTCGAATTTTTCTTCGAACTTCTTTTCAGCACAACTGTGCGAAATCATTTTTTTCATTTCGGTAATAATACGTCTTCTTAACATTGAATTTTTCATAGCGACATGTTTATATCATACATCATAAAGTTACTATTATGTGCGTACAAAAAGAATCAACTTAACATCTTGAACACGAGTTTGTTGTGTAAAGTCTTAAAGTAGATGTGTAGGGTAACTATAGTGTTGTGGTAAACTTGTATTTTTTAACATTTTCAAGGAAAAAAGGAATGATTTTCTTTCCTTTTATGTCTTTATTCTCCAAATAAGTAGGAGCTAACAAATTCATTTTTAATGCTTTAGAAGTGTAATATTCTTTTTTAGAGGGATGCTCAGGATGAACTCCATTGATAATTTCGTTCCACCAATTTTCTTCAAGAATTTGAAAAATAATACCAACACAATCATTTAAATGAATGAGATTTACCGGATGATTTCCGTTAGAAAGATTGGTTCTACCCGTTAGCATTTTTATAGGATGTCTTTCGTTTCCGATCAAACCACCAAAACGTAAAATGGTAGTTTCAAAATCAGTCGAGTTTTGAAATATTTGTTCTGCTTCTAAAAGCTGTTTGCCAGATTCAGTGCTTGGTTGCGGGGATGTGTTTTCAAAAACATCACCTTCAATAGCGCCATATACTGAAGTACTACTTACAAAAAGAACTTTTCGAATGTTCGATTTTAAAAGTTCTTGATGCACCAATTGCATTTTTTGAACATAATTTTCTTTCTGGCCTTTTCTTAATTTCGGTGGAATATTGATAATGATTGTATTAGCCCCTTCAAAAAAAGAGGAACAATTACCGGTAATTTCTTTTTCAGAAAGACGGATTAAAAAAGGCTGTATTTGCTTTTCTTTTAAGAGGTCAATTTTAGTTTTTGAAGTAGTACTGCCTTTTACATGATAACCTTCTTCAATCAGTTTTTCTGCAACTGCTAGGCCTAGCCAACCGCAACCCATAACCACTACTGAATTACTCAAAACGAACTGTTTTTGTCACTAAAATAGCGTCATTTAATATAAAAGGCATGGGTATATTATCTTCTGGGCGCTGAGGAATAGAGAAGTTTTTATTGGTCAACAGATCATTTGATGCCTCATAAATAGTGAGTTCAAGTATTGAGTCTTTTGGAAATTGCAATTGTAAAACCGTTGAATCATTGTCACTGACATAGTGTGTAATTAGCTTGCCATATCTTCTATTTTTTAAAAAATGCTCTGATAAGGCGATGTCATTTACTGTTGCCGCTTCAAGGGTAGTAGCAGTAAATATTTCTAATCTGTTTATGGATCGTTTTGGAGTAACAGAAAGGTTTATGAATCGGCTATTTTCAATAATGGTGTCTTTAGTTTTTAGCAGCTGCATGGGTGCTATTTCTTTTAAGGGCGCCTTGGCAACATAGGTAAAACCTGAACTATATTTACTACTGATGGTTTTGTCTGATAAAATTTCAGCTCTTTTTTTATCGGTACTTAAGAACGGACGCGTCCAGTTTGAAAGGCTGTTTTCATAGGTTGCCCATTTTGCGGTATTCGAATTGGCATCAAGCACATACAAAAGGCTTGAAGGTTTCGGATTTTCTTTGTCAAACCCTGAGTTTAAATGTGCTGAAATCATACATCCTAAGAACAGTAAAAAAATAAAAAACGCGAGGCGTCTCTTTTTTCTATAAAACCCGACTACTGGTAAGAGTAATAAAAAGATAAGTGTAGTAAATAAGGTTGTAGCAAGTAACATTTCAAGCCCCAAGCCAACCGGAAACATTTTCACAAAAGGCGCAAACATAAATAGTGCCGGCAAGGCTAAAAAGGTCATCAAGAATACATTAGGCTTTTTTTGATTTATAAGTACCATAAAAGAGGCAATCAATGCAAAAACAGGGATTATAAAAAAGCTTGCACCAATTAAATAGTGATTTAACAAACCGCAAATTAATAACCAAATTAAAAGTGGCGGCACGATCAAATTTGCAGGTTTTACTTTGTTGAACCTGTTATACACCCAGAAACATACTCCTATTGCGAAAAACACAAAAGCGAAAATGTAAGTATGCCCGTTATAGGTAAATTTATGAAGCATGTCTTTGTACGCAGGATACATCCATTTTAAAAATGACCAACCAAAATACCCAACCACCCCAGTGATGAGCAAAGTCATAAGCATAGGAATAAATGCTTTTGCAATTTGATTTATTTGCAAGGTTTTTCTTTTAAAGCCATAGAATAGCAACACTAAAAAACATAATACAGCAAGACCATACATAGGCCACACCCATTCATTTGGATACGAGACTAATTTGAAGAAAGGAACATTAAAATATATTGAATCATTGAGGCTTTTTAAATTGGTTAGGTCTATTTCACTGAAATGATTTAATAAGGGCATCAAATAACTACCTTGATGCGCAAGCGTTTTTTTATCTAACCGATCATGAGTGTCATTCGCGGTGTGATAATCAAAATGGTCATCAATAAAGGCAAAATTAAAACCTTCAATATCACCATCTTCTCTAAAAACCGTTAAGTCAGTATCATTAGGTAACTCTTTGTAAATACTGTACGCTAATGAATTTGCCACTGGATATTCAGGATTCGCTTTGGTAAATTCTTTGATGAGTGTTGCGTTTCCTCTATTGGTTTCAATCAACATATAGCTTGGTCCTCCACTACCACGAGCTTCAAAGTTGAGTACCAAACCAACATCTTTTTTCCAAGAATGATTATTTACAAACACATCGGCGCCATTTAAACCTAATTCTTCTGCATCAGTGATCAGGATAATGATATCATTTTTAGGGGTAGTATTTGTTGCTAAAAAAGCACGAATTCCTTCTAAAATTGTTGCCACTCCGCTAGCTGCATCACTTGCCCCAAATGAAGAATGGGGGCTACTATCATAGTGTGATAAAAGAAGTAGGGCTTTGCCAGATTCACTGCCTTTGATTCTTGCTAAAATGTTAATAGCCTTACTTAAATTTCCCCAATCGCCCGCTGTATACCCTTGTTGTAGCGAAGTTTCTAAGCCCATTTTTTCAAGCTCAGTGATAATATACTCGCGAACTTCTGAATGCCCCGAAAAACCAACGGCATGTGGTTTTTGTGACATTTGTTGTACATGCTTTAGCGCTCTATCAGTTGAAAATGACGTTTTTGATACTGAAGCATCAGCTTCATAGGTGGGCATTAAAGCACGAAAACTCCAATAAATAGCTAAAACAATTAAAAGAAGCGTAGTAATTGATGAAGTTCTTGTCATTTTGAGGTAATTCTATGCTAAAAATAGGAAATTATACACGTAATCAAGCGAAAATAGTTGGTTCAGTACTAATGAAATACCTCAAAAATGCACACCAAATCGGGTAAATAGGCCATAAAATTCAGGTACAGTATATCGAATAAGTTTAAAAGGCGTCTAAATTTTAGCTATATTTAATACGTAACCTTTTCTTTTTTTCTCGATAATCAAGATTTAAATGCTATGACGTTTGGGTTGAAATTAAGGTTGAATTTTCTTTTAATGTCTTGTGGGCTTGCCCCAAGGTTATTTACTAACAGATTTAAATCATAACGATATGGGAATCAAGAGTTTTCAAGGACCAAGAGTCAAGACAACAGCGAAGAAAGAATACAATGCCCCCGTCATGGTTACTGATTATATGACCAAAAAATTAGTAACATTTACTCAAAATCAGTCGATTTTAGAGGTCATGGAAACTTTTGCGAAATTTAATATTTCGGGTGGCCCTGTATTAGATGAAAATGGTTTTTTGGTAGGCATTATTTCAGAAGCAGATTGTATGAAACAGATTTCTGAAAGTCGCTATTTTAATCAACCTATTTTAGATAAAAGCGTGGAGCGTTTTATGACAAAAGATGTCGACACCATACCACATACCATGAGTATTTTTGATGCAGCGGGTGTTTTTCATAAAAGTAACAGAAGACGCTTACCTGTAATGAAAGATGATTTGCTTGTAGGTCAAATTAGTAGAAAAGACATCGTTACAGCAGCTTTAAAGCTATCAGGTGTCAATTGGAAATAATCTTAAAAATTTACCAAGTAGAGTTATCAGAGAAGTTTTGTTATTAATTGGTTAGGCAATTGTATTTCCATTTTTACTAGGTAAGTTTGGTCAAAGACCTATGACAGAAAATTGGAATTATACCAATGCCCTAATATTTACTGTGGTCATTCTCCTTATTACATATCTATTCATTCATTCTTTGAGAAAGAACAAGCTTAACAAAAGAATGAAAGAATTAAAATTAAAAAAGCATTAAGTAAAATCCCCCTTTGGGGTTAAGGGGCGTTACTCGCGCTTCACAATCATATAATAATCATTATCGAGGGGTAGATACCCTAAATCATACACAAAATAATAGGTGGTCCCTTTTTTTGTGGTATATAGGTTGGTCATGTAATTGAAGTCAAAATTTTTATCAAGTAATCGCGTTTTTGTAGTTCGGGTTTTACCCTCTTTTAAGGTAAAACTATCGAGAACGCGGTAATTTTTTCTCAGGCGGTTATTGATGTTTCTAATCAAGTTTTTGCTTTCAGGCTTTGTTCTATTGTGATAGGCATTTCTGCAACCATCAGAGCAAAACTTTTTGTCAACGCGCCCCATCAGTTCAGCACCGCACTCTAAGCATTTTTTCTTATCGGTCATTGTTTTATATAATTGAAGGTTACTTCTTCAGCAGTATCACCCTGTTGTATTAGCCCATAAATATTGATTTCAGTTTCGCTTATTTTTTCGAAAGTAAAGCCCTCAAAATAAATGCGATTGCCATCTACTTTAACAAGTTTAAAAGATTGCACTTCATCTTTTTCTTCCCAACCTTTAAGGTCTTCGCCAAAGTGTTTGAGTTCAAAAACTAGGGTTTCATCTAGTTGTCTTATATGACCCAATTCATAAAAAATTACCTTGCCCTCAGCGACTACTTTGAAGGAAAACATCATAGAATTACCGAGTGGGGGACTACATATTTCTTCAGTAATTCCACCAAAAGCTTCTCCTTTCCAATGCCCTTCCATCCAGGTGATTGCTTTTATAGATGCAGCAGGTGAAGATTCACCTTCTTTTAAAGACAAGGTATTTTGCGCAGTTACGGTAGTAATTACGAAAAGGAATAAAAGAAGAAAGAATCTCATTATACTAATATACAAAATATCCGTTTTCAAACGACTAGTATTTTATACTAATACCATGTTTTTGTAAAAGGCCGCTAAGCCCGTCGGTAGAAAAACAAGCTTTTTTAAGACGATTCTTTTCTGGATCTATATTGAAATGTACCGCTTTAACAAAATTTGCCTTTTCTATATTCGTCTCAAAGAAAACGGCATTTTTCAAATCACTGGAGTTGAAGTTAGCACCTATTAAAACGGCTTCTGTAAAATCAACTTCCACTAATTTACAAGCGATAAAAGCTTGATTTTTTAAGGTCAAGCCATAGAAAGAAGAAAAATTTAAGGTGCAATTCTGAAAACTAAAATCTAACAAAAAATCATTGCATTCTTCAAATTTGAGTCCCATCATTTTGCAATGTGAAAAGGTAACTTCTTTAAAAATGGTATGTGCGAGGTTCGCATTGCTGAGGTTGCAATCGATAAACTCGCACTCCATAAAATTTTGGTTGTCTAAATACCCGTTTTCAAAATTGCAGTTCTCGAAAATACAGTTTTCATATTCACCTTTTGGCAGGCGTTTTTTGGTATAGTCTTTATTTTTGAAAGTTTGGTCTAAAATCATTTGTTAGACATAATTAACGCTGGCAAACCAAGTGCTTTAAAGGCAGTATTGTATGCAGACATTTCATCATTTACAATTGCTTCACGCTCTATTTCATACACTTGCCAGTCATTTTGTAAATCGCTCCAACGCTCAATGGCTCCTTTTGTAAGCTTTGGTTCAGCGGCATCAACATAGCCTTTTAGGTGTATCATTTGTGCATTTAACTTGTTGTTGTAGTTAATCACATCTTGAAAGGTTTTTTGTTTCGATTGAATGAGATTCTCTTCCCAAGAAACAATACGTTTTACTAGAGCTTCGCCTTTCTCTAATAATGATTTAGCAGCATCATTATCTTTTAATAATTTGGAATAACTCTCTAATTGCGATTTGGCTGAACGCATATCATTGACTGATTCGTGTATGGTCTTTAGAGAACCTTCAATCTCTTCTAATAGTTTTTGTTGTGCTGCATAATCTGATGGCGAACCTTCAACTTTCGGATTTGCTAAAACCGTCACTTCAGTTTCAGATGTAGTACCCTCTAAAGAAAGCTTCAAGGTGTATGTTCCGGGCCCTACGTTTGAACCTGAATCGCCACCAAAAACAAATACTTTGTTAATAGCTGGGAGGCTTTCTCGTTTGAAATTCCAAGTAAAACGATTGTATCCTTTTTTTGAAGGAAGCACTTGTGGTTTTGAGGGTCCACCGGGCCATGATTTGAATCCTTTTTGTTTTTTGTTTGAAAAGGCTCTTATCAGCTTATCGCCTTGAAAAACTTCTAATTTTAAGTCCAAGCTATCTGCTACTTTAGCCAAGTAATAATCAAAAGTAACTCCGCTTTTCGGGTTATCTCCTAAACCAGGTCTTGGTTTATCGCTGCTGCCACCAAAGATTAAATAGGTGTCTTTGGGCTTGAAAATTTGAACAACGTCTTTAGCTGATTTTACATTTTGAATTGCTGCTAAATCATCTAAAATCCAGAAAGAACGACCTGCTGTTGCAGCAACTAAATCATTGTCTTGAATTGTTAAATCATTAATAGGAACAACAGGTAAGTTCAATTGAAAGGGCTGCCAATTTTTACCATCATTCCAAGAAACAAATAAACCCGTTTCGGTACCTGCATATAGCAATCCTTTTTGTTTTTTGTCAGCTCTAACTACTCTTGTAAAGGTATGTTCACCAGTAATTCCGTTTACGATTTTAGTCCAGGTTTGACCATAGTTGGTTGTTTTGAAAATGTGTGAACGTAAATCCATCGATTTATAACGCATCACAACTACATAAGCAGTTGCTGGGTCATGCTCAGAAATATCAATACTATTTACTATTCCTTCAGGAACATTTGGCGGTGTAACATTCGCCCAATTTTGACCTCCATCTCTAGTAACATGTACTAGTCCGTCATCGCTTCCCGTCCAAATAACCCCTTCTTCGTGTTGCGATTCTACCATATAAGTTATGGTATTGTAATTCTCACCACCAGCAGCCTCGTTAGTATAGGGCCCTCCACCAGGACCATGTTTTTCGGTTTCGTTTTTGGTCAAATCAGGACTAACAATATCCCAGCTTTGACCTTCATCTATAGATTTAAAAACAACATTACCAGCGTGGTAAATGGTTTTTCTATCATGAGGAGATGTTATGACTGGTGCATTCCAGTTGTAACGGTATTTAGCGTCTTTGGGTGCGATACTCAAGCCCAGTTCAGGATATTCTTTTATGGGTTTTGATTCTCGCGATTTGGCGTTCCATTTATCAAGATTACCTTGATACGTACCGCCATAAATTAACTCAGGATTATCAGGGTCAAAAGCGATAAAAGCACTTTCACCACCCGCTACAGAATACCAATCTTTCCAATCAATACCTCTATCATTGGTACGACTTGCGATGGCTATAGCAGAATTGTCTTGCTGACCTCCATATACGTTATAAGGCACTAAATTATCAGTAATCACACGATAGAATTGCGCTGTATTTTGATTTGTTTGTGTGCTCCAAGTTTTACCACCATTGTTTGATACATTTGAACCACCATCGTTAGAATTAATCATGCGTTGGTTGTTGTGCGGGTCGATCCATAAATGATGGTTGTCGCCGTGTGGCGTAGGTAAGGGCTTGAAACTTTTACCGCCATCGATAGATTTTGTTACCGGGGCATTCAAAACATAAACAATGTTCTCATTTTGAGTATCGGCAAAGATTTCCATGTAGTACCATGAACGGGCAATATTGACACGGTCTTTGTTGACTTGTGACCATTTTTTACCTGCATCAGTAGATTTATATACGCCACCTTTAGTGCCCTCAGCTTCAATAATTGCATAAACAATTTCATTATTTGCCCGAGATACTGAAATACCTGCTTTACCAAAATCTTTTGGCAGTCCTTCTTTCATTTTTGTCCACGTACTACCACTGTCGGTTGATTTGTAAAGCCCTGAATCTTTTCCGCCTGATTCCATTATCCACGGATATCTGCGATGCTGCCACATTGCTGCATATAAAATAGATGGATTTTTCATATCTATAGATAAATCAGATGCACCAGTATTATTATTTACAAAAAGCGTTCTTTCCCAAGTAGCACCGCCATCGGTAGAACGATAAATACCACGTTCAGAACTGCCAGCATACTGCGCGCCTTGAGCAGCAACGTATATTAAATCAGGATTAGTAGGATGTATAATCACATCAGAAATATGTCTTGTGTTATCGAGCCCAATATGTTTCCAAGTTTTACCCGCATCAGTAGATTTATAAACCCCATCGCCCATTGAAGTCATCACACCTCTGGCCGCATGCTCGCCCATACCGGCCACGACAATATTCGGATTACTTTCAGATACGGCGATAGAACCTACGGTACCTGTTTTAAAAAATCCGTCAGAAATATTTTTCCAACTTAATCCGTCATCGGTAGTTTTCCAAATTCCACCCCCAACTGTACCGTTATAATACGTCATGGGTTGCCCAACAACGCCTGAAGAAGCTACGCTACGCCCTCCACGATGCGGACCAATATTTCGCCATTTGAGTTCGTTAAAGCTGCTGTCTTGAACCGTTATTACGGTAGTGGTTTTTTTCTTTCTTCGCTGGGCTTGAATAGTAATCGGGTATAAAAGCAATGCAATAAGTACTATTTGAAAAGTTTTCATAGGGTTGGTTCTTATGAGCATTTAAGATAGTGATAAATTCAAGAAATATTTTTATATGGCTAGAAACTTGACCAAGTTTTGCTTGATTAAATAGTGCCACCCGGCAACGCCACTTTCTCTTTTAAACTCTGGTATTTCTTCAGGAAAATAATCGATTACAACATTTTGAAGCGTAAGTTCTACTTCTTTCCCTTTTTTTGTCAAGGTAAAAGTTGATAAACCTTGACCTGGGTATTCCTCAAAATTCCAGGTATAACTAATCTGTTTTTGATGAATTACTTCTGTGATTTTCCAAATGTGCGTAAAATTGCGACCTTCATTTTGAATAAGAAATCGTGTTGTAAAACCTACTTCAGCCTTAAACTCAGAAATAGCAGGAAAATACCATTGTTGCATCTGCTCTAAATCAGTAATAGCATTCCAAACCGATTCAATAGAAGTTTGAAAGTTTTGTTTTACAATAATGGCTTCTTGTATTGACATTAGGCACTTATTCTAATTTTTCATCCAAGGCTAAAATGGTATGCAATAAGACATTAGCGCCATTAGCCATGTCTTTGGCAGAAGTGAATTCTTTAGGCGAATGACTAATACCGCCTTTACTGGGTACAAAAATCATTCCTGTGGGTGCAATCAGTGCCATATCTTGTGCGTCATGACCCGCTCCGCTTGGCATTCTTTTAGTAGAAAGGCCTAATTTTTTAGCAGATCTTTTAATAGCATCCTGAATAGACGAAGTCATAATAGCTGGATCCGCAGTAGTATCTAGGGGTCTAAATTCTATCTGTACATTAGATGCTTTTGCAATTTCTTCTCCCTTTAACTTTATAGCTTGATATACTTTTTCAATAATGTCAGATGATAAATCACGAATCTCTAAACTTGTAACCACTTTGCCTGGAATAACATTTGGTGCGCCAGGTGCTGCACTAATTTTACCCACGGTACCAACTTGTGCACCCTCAAAACTATTGGTAATTTCGTTAACTGCGACTATAAATTTTGCAGCTGCCAACAACGCATCTTGTCTTGAATTCATTGGGGTAGTACCCGCATGGTTTGAAAAGCCAGTGAATTCAACTTGCCACCACTTTAGGCCTACAATACCTTCTACAATTCCGATGTCAATATTTTCTTTTTCAAGAGTGCCACCTTGTTCAATATGCAGTTCAAGAAATGCAGAAATGTCATCTTTGCCACGAGCAACTTCTTTAATTCGAGTGGTATCGCCACCCAAGCGTATGATGCCCTCGCCCATTGAATACCCTGTAGAATTTTTAACGCCTAAAGCACTTTGACCTAAATGACCTGCAATGGCTCTACTGCCCATTACGCCACCTTCTTCATTTGAAAAGATGATGATTTCTAAGGGATGTTTTGTGGTCATATTGTTTTCATTCAGTACTTCTAATACTTCAAGAGAAGCCATAGAACCCACACAACCATCATAGTTTCCTCCGTTAGGAACACGGTCAATATGAGAACCAAAAGAAATGGGTTTTAAAGATGCTTTTATCCCATCTCTTATGCCAATGACGTTTCCGGCAAAATCAATATGTACTTTTAGCCCTAAATTTTTAAGCTTATTTATTACCCATTGTTGTGCGGCAACATCTGCATCGCTAAACGCAACACGTTCAGTTTCTCCGTTTTCTTGTAATCCAAATTCAGCGAGTTCAAAAATGCGCTTTTCAAGCCGATCTTGATTGGCCATAGGTTTTTGAGCAAGCACCACCATGCTGCCTAGAAAAATGAGAAATTGGACTATACGTGAAATCATATGAGTTGATAATTTCACTCAATGTATAAATTTTATGTGAATCGTGGGCAAGTTTAGTTCAAAGAAGTATGCTTAGCGTGGGTATCAAACCAACCTGGCAACGTATGCATGGGCCTGCCTGAAAAAACAGAAAATACTTTTCTGAGAAGTTCAGTAAGCATATAGTTCTTTATTTTACTGTCATCACCCCAAAGTTGATACGAGTAAAAGATTTTCTTATAGGTTTGCAATGCCTTTTGTTTTGACATCCAGTTGGTACTGAAGTCAGAACCAAAAAGACCTGATGCGCCCATTTTAAATTCATAGTCTACAAACTGTCCTTCTTTTGAGTTTTCAGGTTCATTTAAAGAACTAATATCGGCTTGATTTACAATCTGATATGAGTAATATCCTAGTTTTTCTAAAAGTTCAAATTCTTTGGTTAACTTTTTGAAATCTAATTTTTCTGATTCCATAGAAAGGTAGGCAGGTTTTTTTTCAAAATCGAGAAGGGCTTTTAAGCATACAATGTCCATACCTTCTATATCAATTTTTAAATAATACGGAATACCATATTTTTCAAGACATTCAGAAAAATTTATAGTAGGTACTTCAATAATTTTAGTGCTTGAACCATGTTCTTCATATTTTGTAGAACGGTCTTGAACAACAGTATTTAAAACACTTAAATCTTTATTTTGATAGAAAGAAACGGCTTTCTCTTTTACCTGTTCTTTTTCTACAATAGCACCTTCAACAATGGTCAATTGACCTGAACTAATTTCTTTTGAAAATCTTGCTTTACATTTGGAAATCAATTCTGGGTCTGCCTCAAAAGCTACGACATCAAAACCTTTTTTTAAGTAATATTCGGTGTCTTCGCCTAGGTGTAAACCTACATCATATATCAACCTTCGTTTCATTTTCTATATATTTTCATATGTACCTAAGCTATATACGTATGAAATGGGGATTTACGCTTTGAGATTATTAATTTAAAATATACAAAAAATACCGTAAATAAAGGAGTTAAGGTTAAAATGTAAGTTTATTCAGCACCTAGCTCTGTAATTTTCTTTTCGTAAAGTTTTTTACTTTCAGTTACCGCAAGATTTAATTCTGCCATGATACCGTCAACACGACCTTCAATACTCTTCATTTGGTCATTGATATTGTCGAAAGAATTTAAAGCTGCAGCAACTTCAAGGGCCTTGACAACTTCAACGGCATCACCATGAAGAATACTTAGTTTTTCAATGGCTTTTGAAGTGTTATCTAAAGTGCCATTGTATTTAGTGCGTGCTTTTTCAATAGCACCCAGTAGCGTCTTCTTGCTTTTTTCATCGCTAAGACTGTTGGTTTGCGTATCCATTGCTTTGAAAAGATTAGAAGCGTGGTTTTTTAAATCTTCATATTCTTTTTTGAGATTGTTTACACGTTTGTCAACTTTCTCCCAATCGCCATAAACTTTTGCAAATTCTTTGTCTTCGTTTTTGGTGTCTTCTAATGCTCTTTTTAGGGCATTTAAGGTTTCTAAACCTTCATTAACATTTTTATTAGCTGTTTCTTTCTTTTTTTCGAAGGCTGAAACTGATGATTTGAATTTTGATTTTAGTCTAATTAAATCTTCAGGGCTTTTATCTTTCCAACAAGAAACAAGAAGTAGAGAAGCGAAAACAAGTAAGGTGAATTTTTTAAGCATAGTGTTTAATTTAATGGTATTATGATGTGTGTTTATTTTTGTGCTTTTTGATAATCAGCTAATTTTTGTGGTCCTTCTAAAAGAACACGTTGAACTTTTAAAGTGCCACCGTCTGTGGTAGCAATATGCCATTTGATAAGGGCAATAGTTCCGTTTTCAATTTCGATACCCGTAATGCTTCTTGGGTGCACACAGCTACCATCATTAAACAAAGGTACTTCACCAGGTTCAGGAAATCGCGGTCTATGTGTATGGCCAACAACAGTCAGTAATAAGTTTTTACTGCGAATCCATTTTTTTAAACGTCGTTCTACTTTTTTTAGTTCTAAGTAATTTTTGGCCGGACTCGTAGGATCTGCAATGCCCCATACTTGTAGGGGTTTCCATAAAACACGAACCAAAAAACGACCACAACGCCAGAAGGTATAATTCCACCAATCTGCCTGATGACCGTGCGCTAAAAAAACTTCTTGGCCCGTAGCGGTATGTTTTAATACAACGGCTTCATTATAGGTTATACCTTCAAAAAGTTCCTTCTCACATTCATCAATGGGTTCAAAATAATGTGATAATTTCTTTTTGACAAATTCAGGATCCTTGTAGACCATATCATGATTGCCCCAAATCATATGCAGTCGATTCTCAACATGAAACTGACGTAACAATTTGAAAACATTTTTATGGGCTTCAAAAATTGAACTAAAACTTATATTTTCCCATAGTTCATCACCATCGCCCAATTCGCAATAGCTAAAACCTTCATTATAATAATGTTTTAGTGCGTGAAAGTATATGTTTCTGTTTTTAGCAAAATCATCAGCAAAACTGTTGTCTCCGCGATGACAATCACTAAAAAGAATAATTTTTGAAGTATCATCAAATGGTACCTTTTTGGCATTCTTATACGCTCTTGATAACCTAGAATTTGCTGACATGTTTCAAATGTAGCTAATTATCTTAATACTTATTCTATTCACTACTAGTTGCCTTAAGAGGTAAGAAAATCTCGGCTTTCCAGTTTAATTCATTTCCAACCATATTGGGGTTGTTATAAAACACTTCAAGAGGTAATTCAGTTACCTCAATATCGTTTCGTTCTGCATAATCTATTAACGCATACCATGCCCTATCAGAAGTGATATAGTTGCCATTATAGATTGCTTTGATTGCTTTTCGACCATAATAACTTCTAAATTCAATTTCAGGATGTTCCGGAAGGATGTCCATCTGAACAATAGGAAAGCAAAATTTGAAATCAATACTATCTTTCTTTTTTTGCCAGTTGGTAACCTGCAAAAATGGCGCCCCGTTGGGTTGTAATTTATTTTTTACAATGAAACTGCTCAGAAACGGGAAATCTCTCATCATACTCTTAGCCTTGCCAAATTGATCTGTTTTGACATTGGTACAAGCACAAAATTTTGATACTGTGGTATCTTCTCCAACCACTTCGATTTTGAATTTTTTAAGATGTTCTAAAAGTTTTTTAGAAAAATCAGTTAAAGTATTTCTGGTGCGTTTTTCAAAATTAGTATCACTGAACGGAACCGATAACTTATTACCCAAACTGTGGTTTACATCTTTAGCGTAAACCGTCACTTTTGATAAACTATCATGTATAGGTTTAATACGCCACTGATATATATGAGTTGAATCACCAAATTTTATTTGTTGATCAAACTCACTAATAGTATTCTCATTGATGATTTCTGAATTTTCAAGAGTGTTTATCCAAGATTTCACGGTTTGATTTACAGTGCCAGGTATTGTTTTAACTTCAAATGAAACTTGGTAATCTTGGGGGTAGACGAAAAGGTAACCCAAAACACCTAATAGAAGTATACCAAAAAGAAGACCTATTTTTTTCATGTTTTAAATTATTGAGGGCTAACTGATTTGCTTTTCAACGTTAAATTATCAATCACAAATTGACCTAAATTTCTACCTTGTTGTAAACCAATATCAACGGCTTTTCTGTAATGGATACCTCCATACATTCTGCTGATTGCTGCCTCTTCTGCGGCTTTGTTAAAAGAAGTAAAACTTCTAACGGGTAAGCCAAAAGGTATTTCTGTGTCATCATCAAATGTAAAATCATCACCAAAAATACTTGTCAATGTTAATGCCGCAGCACCTGAAACTACACTGTGACCACTTGTATATTCAGGAAATGGAGGAGTTTGAAGTACTGGTTTCCAATTTTCATCAATGTGTTCATTGATTAACGTTTCTGGTCTGATCAAATTACTGCGGTACTTTTCATCCCAGCAACTGATAAAAGCATCAGCAATAGCTATTGATGTTTTGGTGTAGGCCAAAACGGTATTGTCAAGATCACTATTGGTTTTTTTGGCAGCTATTTTTGCAATTCCAATCCAATGTGCGCCAGGCGTAATTTTTTTGGTGGCAAACATCAAATGGCCTCGTGTAACCGAAACATACGGATTACAATCCCAAAACTGGGCAATAGCAATTTCTTCAGAAGCATCACCTTTTTTAGTGATTTCATTACTGATATCATAAACCTCTTTTAGTTCTTTATAAAAGATACTATTTTTTTCTAAAGAAAATGCTGGCGGAGGTTCGGGTTTAAATTGATTTGCGGTCTTTATTACAAAGGGTCTAATCTTATTCCAATGGGGTTCAATACCAGCCATATAAGCAGGTGGTGTAGGCTGCCATCTTGAAATGTCATCAGTGTTTACGGTAAACTTAGACATTGTACGGGTTTGGTAGTAATGGTCATCATTCATCCATTTTACAATGTGGGCTGCTACTTGTAAACCATATGCTTTTGAAGCCTCAAAAACCTTTTTGTTTTTTGAAGACCAATCTGTATACAAACTATCACGAAAGGGGGTTAATTTTTCTTCTGAAAAAATCAATCTTCTGCTCACATCAATATGGGCAATTACAGCAGCTACTTGATGATTTATTTGATTAGTTGCGTCTGGTTTTGGAATAGCGGTTAGTTCAGTTAGTTGCCCTTCAAGCGAAACAAAATTTTCATTTTGCAAGGCGAGAATTTCATAGGCTGCAATATTTGGATAGGCAAAAATACGACTGGCTACTGGTGGCGAAAAGATGTCATGAATCATAATTTCAGTAACCTTGTCAATTGACTGATGCATCACATCTGGGGTTACCTCAATTTCTTCTTTTGAACCACAAGACAGCATTGAAATAGCCGTAAGAATTAAAAATATTTTTTTCATTTTCAAATTAATTTTCCTTTTGAAAGGAGTACACTTGAGCTTTATCATCATTGAAGGTAGCAAGCAAGTAAAATTGTTCATTAAGTTCAATAATATTTAAACTTCTGACTGATTTGTTCATAAAATCTAGTCCAATTTCATGGCCTAAAACTACATCATTTACACTTTTTATCATTGCCCCAGAAAAAGAATCAAACCGACCTTGAAAGGGCTTGACACCAAAATAATTTCCGCCGACTAATAATTCATTTTTTCCATCATCATCAAAATCAAAACTTAAAAAATCTTTGATTGGTGCAAGTTGTAATTCAGTTTGAAAAGCAACGAATTCAAATCTGCCGTCTTTATTTTCAAGAAATCCAGAACGTAATTCATCAACCTCATAAATATGTGATTTATTTAAAACTTCTTTATCAAATATTTGCTCAATTGTTTTGCCGGCAAAGGCTTTATAATTGGTAAATTTCTTTTTTAAACTTACCATTTGCGATGACAGGCTATTTAAATCTTCTAAAGGATAATACTTGCCGTCTTTTTCTGTGGCTATAATGGTTTCAGTACCCCCGTTTGCATCAAAATCATGATAATACATTTTCATAGGATATTTTGAAGACGCTGTAAATTTTGAGTTGAGGCCCCAATTACCAAGAACATAATCATCATCGCCATCATTATCAATGTCAAAAGGCAGTATGGTTTGCCAGAGTCCGTTCAGTGAATGATCCAAAAGTTTTTCTTCAGTAAAAGTGCCTTTTACGTTTTTAAAGAATTTAGGCGACATCCATTCTCCTATTAAAATAAGGTCTTTAGTGCCATCTTGGTTAAAGTCATGCCAAATAGCATTTGTAAGCATGCCTACTTTTTCTAAACCACTATTTTTTACTTTTTCAAAGGCACCATTGTTATTTTTTAATAATACTGAATTAGGAATTTTACCAAAATTATTAGTCACTAATTGACTGCCAATGAACACATCTAAATCGCCATCTTGATCATAATCATAGGGTGCAATAAATGATGCGTTTTCAAAATATTCAGGAAAATCAGCAGTACTAAAATCAGTATCATTTTGCACATAATAACTATCTAGAAGGGCCTTCATTTTATAGAAAAAATCAGCACCTCCTGAACCAATAATTAAATCATTTTTTCCATCAGCGTTAAAGTCTGAAATAACTGCAGCAACATCTTCCTTAATAGAATCATTCGCTATTTCAGGAAAGCTCTTTTCAACATAGCAGGTGTCTTTTTGTAGAAAAATCTTTGAAGGTTTATATTTTGAGCCTCCGAAGAAAACATCTTTTTTGCCATCATTGTTTAAATCACCCAAAGCTGTCGCCGGACCCCGGTCAGACATTTGGTAGGGCATTAATTTTTGCCTATTAAAATCAGTATAGCGATCTTCAGTATGATCAAAATTTAACCCAAGGCTTCCTTCTACTTTTTTAAATGTTTTTGCCTGTAACGTTTTTAATGATTGATAATCAAAAGGCAAATTGTTTTCTTGAGACAGGGTTAACGCTTGATTAGTAGGCACCTTTTTTAAGACTTGATAAGTCTTGTCAGGCCATATTATTTTCAACGAATCAATAACTTCAGTTTTGCCAAAACCAAAGTGAATAAAGGGTTCAGAAGAAGCTTGAAATCCGCGAGCGGTATATAATTCTTTATACTGTAAGTTGCCCTCATTGTAAGCGTAAACCTTAGTGCCTAAAGCAAATGTATTTGGTTTATCATACTTGAATTTTAGTTTCAAGTAGTTGCTTTTGTTGTCAGTTTTATTAATATATAAAGTTGCTTCTTGATTACTATTATTGGTAATCAAGTCAAGATCACCATCTAAATCAAAATCAGCTATGGCAGTAGCGCCAGAAATCAATGTGTCTTTTGAAATCCAAACATCAGACATGTCATCGAAAGATAAATTTCCTTTTCCTTTAAAAACATAATTATGCACCGCTCCTGAGGGCATCATGTTTAGCGCCTTAGAATCAACCAGTTTTGTGCTGTTGATTTTTTTCTTGATTTGGTCACTTGAAACAAAATTTAGAAAATCAAGATCGTTTGGTCTTTTAGTAATACCATTTGATATGAAAATATCTTGATTGCCATCTTGATTGAAATCTCCAAAAAGGGCACTCCAACTCCAATCTGTGGCGCCAAGACCACTTAAAAGAGCAGTTTCAGCAAATTGATTTTGTTGCCTGTTAATAAACAACATGTTTCTAGAATATTGATAGTGGTAGTCAAAACGTTCTTTTCTCAATCTCTGGGTTTGTATATCATCAGCACCTTCTGTAGATTTTAAAACCACTTCATCTTCGGGTAGCATATCAAGTGAGATAATATCTGGCCATCCGTCATGGTTTATATCAGCGACATCATTACCCATTGAAAAACGTGACGTATGACCAAAATAGTCTCTTAAACTTTCAGTAAACGTGCCGTCGCCATTGTTTAGATAATAGTAATCATCTTCATGAAAATCATTGCCAACAAAAATATCAGGATACCCATCATTGTTAAAGTCTGAAATTGCAACACCCAAGCCAAAGCCATTAATGCCGCCGTAAATTCCGGCTTCTTCGCTGACATCAATAAATTTACCCAATTCATTTTTGAGTAGCTTATCGCCGGTTTGATAGTTTCTTTTCTTTCTTATTTCGCTGTGACCATATGATTCTTGAGTGTGAACAGCATGGTTTAATAAGTACATGTCTAAATCGCCATCGAGATCATAATCTAAAAAAGCAACTGAAGAACTGAATGAATCAAAATCTAGGTTATATGCTGCTGCACTTTCAGTAAAGGTGCTATCGCCATTATTTATATATAGTTCATTGTAGCCATTTAAACCATTGACACCAACAACTGCACAAACATAGATATCTAATAGGCCGTCGCTATTTATGTCTGCCATTACTGTACCTGTGTTCCAAGAACTATTTCCGGCAACACCAGATGTTTTGGTAATGTCTTCAAATTGAAGGTTTCCTTTGTTTAAAAAGAGTTTGTTTTTTACTTGATTTCCTGTAAAAAATATGTCGGGCAAATCATCGCCATTAATATCACCTACAGCAACACCACCACCGTTATAAAAGTATAGATAGTCAAGAATATTGACATCAGCAGTAGGGGTTAAAACATTATTGAAAGTGATACCTGTTTCTTTTGAGCTGGGGTTACTGAAAAGCGTCTCTTCTTTTTGACCGCAACTGCTGAGTAAAAAAATAGTCAGTAAACTGAAAAGTAATTTATTCATCTAACGCAAAAATCTTTGGTTTATCATTGTTGATTGCAGCAATTAGAAATGTTTTACCGCTGGCGTCTTTGAATTGTTTCAAATGCTTGATTTCTTCTTTGACAAAAAAGCCACTTTGATTATAATTTTGCCAATTAAAATTCATTTTTCCATCACCTAGTAAAACGCTTCCAAAATTTGCATCTAATCTTGAATATTGTGGTTTGAATTCAAAATTATTGCCACCCATTATCAAGTCAAGATTGCCGTCATTATTAATGTCAGAACATGAAATATCACAAACACATGACAATTGTACCTGATTAGGAAGTTTTTTAATTGTGAATTGCCCATTGCCTTCATTTACAGCAATGACAGACTCAGAAATTGATGCAGTTTTCATAATTGAATTTTCAAATATTTCTTTTGAAAACAGTTCATCAATCGAGCGTTTTGCGTATTCTGAAGCTTTTAAATTTTGCTTTTTTAGTTTGACCATTTGTGTGGTCAATTCTTTTTTCTGATGGATGGGAAAGTCTTTACCGTTTTCACTTAAGGTCACAATTTGTTCTATGGTACCGTTGTCATCAAAGTCGTTAATCCATATTTTCATAGGATTTCCTTCTGAAGGGGCATAGTGAAGGTTTAAACCTTGATTTCCGATAATGAGATCTAGGTCGCCATCATTATCAAGATCCGCTTGTTCAACGGTGTTCCACCAGCCAGAAAGACTATCTAAAGATGAGGTGATCTTAGCTAACCGTCTGCCATTATTTTTGAAAATGATAGGGGTGCCCCAATCAGAGACCGTCACTAAATCTTTTTTTGAATCTCCGTCAATGTCAGCCCATATGGCATCGGTAATCATGCCTGCGTCTTTAACTTCATAAATGATTCTTTCTGTTGAATTTTCAAAAACGCCATTTCCATCATTGGTTAAAAACACGTGGTTAGGATTCACGCCATAAGTACTGGCCACGCTTCTTGACCCAACAAACAAATCAATATCGCCATCTTCATCAAAATCATGTGCCGCTAGGGTAGAAATATTCTCGAAAGTAGACGGTATTTGCTGTGTTCCTTTACTGAATTGCCCTTTGCCATTATTCAAATATAATCGACATCTATAATTGCGCTTATCATCATTTTCGTTACCTCCTGAGCCCACTACTAAATCAAGATCACCATCGCCATCAGCATCAAAGAATGCCGCTGCTGTATCTTCATAAGTAGCGTCATTGGCAAAAGAAGATTGCGGTAATTGACGCAGTCTGCCTTTTCCGGTATGGGTGTAAATTGATGCTGGTTGCCCTTTTGCTCCACCAATGAAAATATCTTCATGACCGTCATTATTGATATCAGCAATGGCTAAAGAAGGGCCTTCTTGTGATAAGAGTTGGTAGATTAACCCTTCATGGTCAAAATCATTGTAATTGTTTTCTTTGTGGGCTATTAAGGTTTCATTTTTTAGTTCTTTAAGGTAAGATGGTTTGATTGTTTTGTTGGTTGGTTTGAAGCTATTTTGGGCATCACTATGCTTTAAAATCAACGTTTGATTTGCATCAACATTTTTAAGTAGTTGGGTTTGGTCATCTGGCCAAATAACGCGTAGTGAATCAATGATCTTTCGTGAGCCTAAGCCAATAGTCATTGCATAATCCATAGAAGATTGAAAACCTCGAAAGGGCATTAATTCTTGAAGTACAATTTTATCGTCATAAAAAAGAGAAACACTTGCACCTATTGCAAATGGATTCTCTTTTGAGCCCTCAAATTTTAATTTTACAAACCCATTATCAGACATAGTGTTGGTATTGTTCTTATAGATAGAGGTGGTCATGTTCACATTGTTTACCACCAAATCTAAATCGCCATCATTATCTAAATCTGAATAAGCCGCTCCGTTTGACATGGTAGGCATTTCAAAACCCCAATCGGTGTTGGCATTTGAAAAGGTAATATCGCCGTTATTTTTATAGGCATAATTGGGTTGCGGTCTGATGGGCATTTTATTAATAATAGAATCAATAGAGGCTTTCTGCCCTGTTAATGCCATTTTTTGAATGATTTCATTGGCAAAAAAGTCAACAAAATCTAAATCAGTCAAATCATGATTAATGCCATTGGTAATAAAGATGTCACGCAGACCATCATTGTCCATATCAAATAGCAGTCCGGCCCAACTCCAATCGGTTGCATCAACACCACTGAAGTAGGCGACTTCAGAAAATGATCCATTTCCGTTATTGAGTTGCAAGGTGTTTTGTATGTATTGCTGATAAAAGTCTTTACTCTGTTTTAATTTATAAACATCATAGCCTTCAAACTCCATCACTGATTTTACTCTTTGATCAGCCTCGGGCAGCATATCGGTAATAAAAATCTCTGATTCGCCATCATTATTGATATCTGCAATATCAATACCCATTGCAGAAAGTGATAAATGTGAAGTCCATTTTTTAATTTCTTCTCTAAAAGTTCCGTCTTGATTATTGATATAGAGGTAATCACGCTCATAGAAATCATTAGATACATAAATATCAGGATATAAATCTTTGTTGATATCAGTTACCATAATACCTAAGCCAAAACCAATAAGGCTGCCATAAATTCCGGCTTCTTTGCTAACATCAACAAATTTGCCATTATCATTACGCAATAGCATATCGCCCACGCCCTTGAAAATGTCGGGTACGCCCTCCCAATCTTGTGCGCGCACTTCTCGCTGCTCAGCATACCCTAAGCTACTTACCGGAATATTACTATTGTTTAAAATGTATGCGTCAAGGTCTCCGTCTTTATCATAGTCAAAGAAAGAGGCATGCGTTGAAAAGCCAGTTTTTGCTAAATTAAAATCTTTCGCTTTTTCGGTAAATGTTAAATCGCCATTGTTGATATACAAGTCATTATCATGGTTGTCACCTTCCATATTTCCAGCATTACTGACATAAATATCTAGTAGGCCGTCAGCATTGATGTCTACCATACAAACACCTGTTGACCATGGTTTGTTACCTTGAATTCCTGCAGATGCAGAAATATCTTCAAATTCAAAATTTCCTTTATTCAAATACAGTTTGTTTTCAACCATATTTCCGGTCAGGTAAATATCAGGCAAACTATCATTATTGATATCACCAATAGCAACACCGCCGCCGTTATAGAAATTTCGATATTTGAAAATATTGAAGTTCTTTTGATTGGTTACCTTATTCGTGAAATCAATACCAGTTTCGCCAGCAGGTAGAAGTTCAAAAAGCGTAGTGGTTTTGTTATTTTCGCTTTCAATTTTTTTATTGTCTTGAGTACAAGAGCTAAGAAAAAATAGGGCTACAAATAAGATTGATATATGTTTTAAGCCATTATTTTTTAAACGCATTCTTGTGTCTTTTATTGAAGAATTAAATTGGATCAAAATCATTTAAAATCTACTAAAAGTAAGGAGCGAAAGATACATATTCTTTTATGAAGAATAAAGTTGAAAACAGTTAATATTAGGTTATAAGACGCAATCGATTTCGTATGAATTGAGTTCTTATATTTTTAATTAATTATTCGTTAGAATGCGTTATATTTAAAGAGTGTATCAACTAACATTCAAATCATTTTTCAAAGTTCTTGTGAGTATATTTTAACAATCAAATAAAAAAATGAAGTATTTAGATCGTAGAAATTTCATAAAAAAATCATCATTAAGTGCCGCGGCAATTGCTGCTGCGCCTTTACTTGCCAATGAAATTAATGGTTTGACAAAAAGGCCAGCAATGGCCTCTTATATGGGCGATTTTGCGGCGCCGAAGTTAGCTACCATTAGAGCAGCATTTATTGGTGTTGGCGCGCGAGGCCCTGGACATCTACAGTTTTTTGCTTCTTTACCTGGTACTGAAGTGGTTGCTATTAGTGATTTATATGAAGATTTAGCTAAGAAATGGGGTACAAAGGCCAAAGAAATAGGAGGGAGTACACGGCATCAAGAAGTGAAATTATATTATGGCAAAGAAGATAGTTGGATCAAAATGTTAGATGAGGTTAAACCAGATGTAGTTTTTATTTCTACGAATTGGAAAAACCATGCCCCGATGGCAATCACAAGCATGAAGAAAGGCGCGCATGCCTTTGTTGAGGTGCCTATTGGAGTTACTGTAGATGAAATGTGGAGTATAGTTGACACTTCAGAAGCTACTCAGAAACATTGCATGATGATGGAAAATGTTAATTACAGTCGCGATGAATTGATGTTTTTGAATATGTGTAGGCAAGATGTTATTGGTGAAGCCATACACGCTGAAGCTGCTTACATACATGAACTTCGTTTTCAAATGGAAGAACAAGAACGAGGAACGGGTTCATGGCGAACCCATCATTATGCGAATAGAAATGGTAATTTGTATCCAACACACGGTTTAGGTCCGGTAGCACAGTACATGAATTTAGGACGAGGCGATGATTCATTTGGCAGCTTGGTTTCTTTTTCAACGCCTGCAATGGGGCGGTCTTTATATGCTAAAAAAAATTATGCAGCCGACCATAAATGGAATCAACTTGATTACAAAGGGGGCGATTTGAATACTACTATACTGAAAACCAAGATGGGCAAAACCGTAATGGTACAGTGGGATGAAACAAGCCCAAGACCTTATTCACGACTTAATTTAATTCAAGGAACTAAAGGAGCTTTGGCAGGTTTTCCAACACGCATTGCTTTAGAAGGTGGAGTGCCAGGTGCAACCAAAAATCATCATCAATGGGCTCAAGGTGATCAATTGGTTGAGATACGTGAAAAATATGATCATCCTTTATACAAAAGGTTAAACGATGCTACCAAAGACACAGGGCATGGTGGTATGGATGGTATAATGATGTACCGCATTGTTGAATGTTTACAAAAAGGACTTCCGTTAGACCAAAATGTTTATGAAGGTTGTTTCTGGAGTGCTGTTAGTCCGTTAAGTGAAAGATCAGTAGCGAGTGGGGGATCGCCTCAGCAATTTCCAGATTTCACAAGAGGAAATTGGAAAACAACAAAACCATTGTCAATAATAACATAACATGAATAAAAAAATATTGTTTTTAGGATTAGTCTGTTTTGTTTTTGCATGTAAAAATGAAACCAAAAAGACGCTTTCAGAACAGGAAACAATTTCAGATGAAGTAATATCTTCAGAAGAATGGATTCATCTTTTTGATGGCACTAGTACTGAAGGATGGCGCGCGTATAATGGCGATTCATTACCAGCTCAATGGGTTATTAAAGATGGGGCTCTGACTTTTGACACTGAGAAAAAATTGGAAGAGAACAAGCAAGGTGGAAAAGATATAATTTATGCCGCTGAAGAATTTGACAATTTTGAATTATACCTTGAATGGAAATTACCTGAAGGCGGTAATAGTGGTGTTTTTTATCATTTGAAAGAAGGTCATCAAGGGCCATCAGAAATTAGCCCTGAATACCAATTGCTTGATGATGTCAATTGGGAAAGAATTAATGATGCAACATTAGAAGAATGGCAAAAAACGGGGTCAGACTATGCAATGCATGTTGCAGATCCAAAACAAAAAGTAATCAAAGATGCTGGCGAATGGAATTCTACGCGTATCATTTTTACCACTGATAAAGTAGAACATTGGTTAAATGGTAAGAAACTATTGTCTTTTGTACCTTGGTCTGATGACTGGCATGAAAGAAAGAATGCTGGTAAATGGAAAGATTACCCCGATTACGGAAAGTACAAAACCGGTTTTATTGGTCTACAAGATCATGATAGCCCATTGTGGTTTAAGAATATAAAAATTAAGAAACTATAACAACATGAAAAGACGAAATTTTGTAAAAAGTACGGCTGCATTGGCCTCGACTAGTTTATTTCCATCATGTGTCTGGTCAACTGCTAAAAATGGTAAACTCAGAACAGCACATATAGGCGTTGGTGGCATGGGGGCAGAAGACCTAAGAGACATTTCATCACATGCTAAGGTTGAAGTAACCGCTTTGTGCGACGTTGATTCAGAACGTTTGGCTGCGGCTTCAAAACTGCATCCAAAAGCCAAGTTATTTTCAGATTATCGTAAAATGTTTGAAGAAATAAAAGACGAAATTGATGCGGTAGTTGTTTCTACCCCCGATCATAGTCACGCGCCTGCGTCTATCATGGCCATGAATCATAATAAGGCGGTCTATTGTCAAAAACCTTTGACCCACTATGTGGCAGAGGCTAGAGAGATGAAGAAAATAGCAAAAGAAAAAAATGTAATTACCCAAATGGGCATTCAAGTACATTCTTTTTATGACTATAAATTGGCAACACTTTTAATTCAATCAGGAATTATTGGTAAAGTTCATACGGTTAGAGCTTGGTCACCCAAAAACTGGGGTTATGACGGAAAACTTCCTGAAGGCAGTGATCCAGTGCCTGAAAATTTAGATTGGAACCTATGGTTGGGTACTTCGGCTGAAAGACCATATAAGAATGAAATGTATCATCCAGGAAATTGGAGAAAATTAGTGGATTATGGCTGTGGAACTTTAGGCGATATGGGAGTGCATATTTTTGATACACCTTACAATGCTCTTGAGTTAGATGTACCTAGAACTATAAGAACCGAATGTCGAGAACCTAACGGATTTGGATTTCCGGAAGTCAATAAGGTAACCTATGAATTTCCGGGTACCAAACACACAGGAGATAGCTTAAAATGGGTTTGGTATGATGGCCCCGGAGCCCCCCATGAAAAACATGAAGATTTAAATCTACCTATGTCAGAGGCAATGATTGTTGAAGAGAATTCTTCAAAAACTACTGAGGAGAAAAGTCTAGAAGATAAAACTTCATTAGAAACAAAGATTACTCTTGAAGGAAAGTTACCTGAGCAAGGTGCTATGTTCGTTGGTGAAAAAGGACGGTTGTTACTGCCTCATTTTATGGAATTGCCTAAAATGATTGTAGACGGTAAATATGTTGATATTTCAGCTGAAATTGAAGCTGTTGAAAAAGCTAATAAAATGCAAGAGCCAGTTCGTGATTACGCCTTAGAAGCACCAAAGCATTATCATCAATTTGTTGATGCCTGTTTAGGCAATGATGAGTGTACAGCTCCTTTTTCATATGCATCGCGTTTGACTGAAACTATTCTTTTAGGTGTCATTGCAGGTCGTTTTCCAAATCAAACCTTGAATTGGGATAATGAAAATGCGAAGTTCGCTGAAGAAGAGGCAAATAAATATTTAGGTGGTAAATACCGTGAATTTTAATATCTTTCACGTTTGAATTAAATCAACCCACTATAAACCAAACCCATTTTTATGTTAGGAATCCTATCGTTTGTCGGCTTTACATTATTGGTAGCCGTAATTGCATATTTAGCAACTAGAAAAACCAATGAAAATACATCTGATGGCTATTTTTTAGGCGGAAGAAGTTTGACGGCAGGTGTCATTGCGGGATCACTTTTACTAACCAATTTGTCAACTGAGCAATTGGTGGGTCTAAATGGTAGTGCTTACCGTGACGGGTTATCAGTGATGGCATGGGAAACCCTAGCTGCGATTGCAATGGTGGTTACCGCTGTGTTTCTTTTACCAAGATATTTGAAAAGTGGCCTTACAACAATTCCTCAATTTTTGGCAGATCGTTTTGATGTCACTACTAAAACGTTTACATCTGGTTTGTTTTTAACGGGGTATGTGGTTGTATTGCTTCCGGTAATATTATATTCAGGCGGACTAGCGATACGCGACATGTTTGATGTTGCAAGCTTATTAAACGTATCTAAAGAAACAGCTCTAATAGTATGTATTTGGGGCATTGGAATTATAGGCTCTATTTACGCTGTTTTTGGAGGATTGAAAGCTGTAGCAGTTTCAGATAGTATTAATGCCATAGGACTAATGATTGGTGGAATATTAATTCCGATTTTTGGTTTGATGGCGATTGGTGATGGAAGCGTTTTTGGAGGCTTAGATACCTTGATGGCTGCTAACCCAGAACGTTTTGATTCTACAGGAGCACATTATCAAGAGGTACCTTTTTTAACCATATTTACAGGTATGATGTTGGTGCAACTTTTTTATTGGGGTACTAATCAACAAATAATTCAAAGAGCTTTAGGGGCAAAGAATCTTGCCGAAGGTCAGAAAGGCCTTTTATTAGCCTCGTTTTTAAAGATTTTAGGGCCATTAATTTTGGTGTTACCAGGTATGATTGCCTATTACTATTTTAAAGGTGAGATTGACATGAATTCAGCATATCCGTCTTTAGTACGTGAAGTATTACCAGATTATTTAGTAGGTTTCTTTGCAGCAGTTTTATTTGGGGCCATTTTAAGTTCATTTAATAGTGTATTAAATAGTTCAGTTACCCTATTTGGTATTGATGTGTATAAACAGCATATCAATAAAGATGCAGATGAGGCAACGGTTGTTAAGTATGGTAAAATATTTGGTATCGGTTTAGCTTTAGCGGCCATGTTTATTGCTCCGTTAATTGTAAATGCCGGTAGTATATTTGATTACCTTCAACGAATCAATGGTATTTATAACATACCTATTTTAACCATTATTGTAGTTGGCTTTTTAACCAAAAAAGTACCTGCAATAGCGGCTAAAGTAGCTATCTTTTTAGGATCTATTTTATATATTATAAGCGAGTTTGTAATAGGTCCAAAAATGAAGTCTGAAGCATTAGAAGTTGCAAAAGCTGCAGGGGTAACTGATGAGACAGCCTTAAGAATTGTTGAGGCAGATGCATATCCGCATTTTTTACATGTAATGGCTGGTTTATTCTTATTGAATGCTGCTATAATGCTCATTATTGGATACTTCAAACCAAGAGCAGAGCCATACGTGCAAAAATATACAGAGCAGGTTTCTATAGAACCGTATAAATATGTAAAACAACTAGGTATACTAGTTTGCGTGATTGTAGTTGCTATTTATGTCAGTTTTGCGAAATAGCTAGAAGTAAACTAAAACAAATCAAAAAAAAGCCAGTTGCGTTTAGCAACTGGCTTTTTTGTTACAACAAGCAATGCCTAAATATATTGATTAATAATATTTTCGAATAGCTCTTGTTTTCCGCTTTTTAGCTCAAGCTCGCCATTTTCTTTTGCAATTTCATAAAGGTCTTTGAAATCTAGTTTTCCGTTTTCGAAATCTTTTCCTTTACCAGAATCATATGAGCTGTAACGTTCTTTGCGCATATTATCATATGGTGATGAAGAAATAATTTTGTCAGCAGTTAAAAGCGCCCTTGCGAAGGTATCTGCGCCACCAATATGGGCATGAAACACATCATCTATATCTGTTGAATTTCTTCTGATTTTAGCGTCAAAGTTTATGCCACCACCTTGAAGTCCGCCAGCTTTTAAAAACACTAACATAGCTTCAGTTACTTCTGTAATATTGTTCGGAAATTGATCTGTATCCCATCCATTTTGGTAATCTCCACGGTTGGCATCAATACTTCCTAACATACCATGTGAAGCAGCAATTTCTAATTCATGTTGCATGGTGTGGTTGGCGAGGGTGGCATGGTTGACTTCAATATTTATTTTGAAATCATCTTGCAATCCGTATTGATGTAAAAAACCTACCACGGTCGCACAATCAAAATCATACTGATGTTTCATGGGCTCCATGGGCTTAGGTTCAATGAAGAAATTACCCTTAAACCCTTGAGCTCTTGCATAGTCTCTGGCCATTGCTAAAAATTGCCCCATATGATCTAGTTCTCTTTTAACATCAGTATTTAAAAGGGACATGTAACCTTCTCGACCACCCCAAAATACGTAGTTTTCGCCATTTAAAGCGATGGTTGCATCAAGTGCTAATTTGATTTGACCACCCGCTCGGGCTAAGACATTAAAATCAGGATTTGTGGCCGCGCCATTCATGTATCTTGGGTTTGAAAAACAATTCGCAGTACCCCATAATAGTTTTACGCCAGATTCATTTTGTTTGGCTTTAATTAGTTCAACTATGGTAGTAAGTCTTTTTTCTGATTCAGCGAATGTTGGCGCTTCTTGTATTAAATCAAAATCATGAAAACAGAAATAATCAAAACCCATTTTTGTGATGAATTCAAATGCTGCATCTGCTTTTGCCTTTGCTGCATCAATAGGGTTTGAAGGTTGATCCCATTCAAAATTCTGAGTTCCTGGGCCGAAAGGATCCGCTCCTTGTCCGCAGAAGGTATGCCAATAGGCAATAGCGAACTTAAAATGTTCGCGCATTGATTTGCCAGCAACAATCTGATCTGGGTTATAATATTTAAAAGCCAAAGGGTTATCAGAATTTTTACCTTCAAATTTGATACCACCAATACCTTTGAAATATTCTTTGTTTCCTATGAGTGCCATATTAGTTGTTTTTTATTCGATAATCGAAATTTTAATATTCCGACGCTTGCGTCAAAATTGATGTTGAGTTTCCTTTTAGTGCTTCATGGTTTTGCCTTCTGGTTATTTACAAAAAATTCTAACTCGTTTTTCCAACGCTTATAAGCTGTTTTATATGGATGTTTATTAGTGTCTGGTTCAAATTTCAAAACATAATCATTTTCCATTATTTGCTTACTAAAAGCGGTAAAATCTCCAGTATGTAATTGACAGGCTCGTGCAGCACCAATGGCCCCAGTAGTGTTATAGATTTCAATTTCTTTGTTTAAAAGAGTGGCAATAGTTTTAGAAAATATAGCAGATTGAAAAAGATTGTCATTTCCTGCACGGATAACTTTAGGTCGAATACCGTCAGAAGTCATAATCTCCATACCGTAGACAAAAGAAAAGGCAATTCCTTCTAGTGACGCTCTGCACAGATGTGCTTTGGTATGATTGTTTAGATTAATGTTTGACATTTGTGTGCCTAAGGTTGCATTGTTGAGCATTCGTTCAGATCCGTTACCAAAAGGATGTATAGTTACTCCATCTGAGCCAATGGGCACTGACTGCGCCAGTGTATTCATCTCTTCATAGTCCTTTACCTGTAAATTATTCATCAGCCATCGGTATTGTATGCCAGCGCCATTAATACATAACAGTTTACCAATTCTTGATTGCGATGAGGTGTAATTCACATGGGCAAAATTGTTAACCCGTGTGCTTTCTTTACTTGATAAATTGTCAGTAACAGCATACACAACGCCTGAAGTGCCACCAGTAGCAGCAACTTCACCTGGGTTAAATACATTTAGTGATAGGGCGTTATTAGGTTGGTCACCTGCGCGGTATACTATGGGTGTTCCTTCTGCAAGGCCTGATTCTAAAGCTCCTTGTTTTGAAACCAAAGATTGAATTGAAAAAGTGTCTTTAATATCAGGAACTAAATCTTCATTAATTTCGAAATGTTTCAACAACCAATCTGCAGGTTTATTTTTTTTGAAATCCCATAAAATGCCTTCTGATAAACCTGAAATTGTTGAGTTAATAATGCCACTTAGCTTAAAAGCAATATAATCTCCAGGAAGCATGAATTTATGAATTTTTGTATATAATTCTGGTTCATGGTCCTTCACCCACTTTAGTTTAGATGCGGTAAAGTTGGCGGGGGAATTCAATAAATAGCTTTCGCATCTTTCGGGCCCTAATGCTTCAAATGCTTTTTGACCAATAGCAACAGCTCTGCTATCACACCATATGATAGAATTTCGCAGCGTTGTACCTTTTTTGTCAACAACAATGAGACCATGCATTTGGTAAGAAATACCAATGCCTGAAACAGCTGTGGAATGAATTTGATTTTCTTTAAGGATTCTTTTGGTAGCGTTGCATACATGATGCCACCAGTCATTAGGATTTTGTTCAGCCCAACCATTTTTAATTGAAATCATTTCCATTTCAATTTTTGGCTCATGTAATAGGGCAATACACTTACCAGAAGCATTGTCAACCAATGCTACTTTAATTGATGAGCTCCCTATGTCATACCCAATAGAATACATTAATTTTAAATGAAAGTATTATGCATTGAAAGATATTCTTTTTTGAATCATATTACAAGCTTTTAAAGCTCACTTTAGGGTATGAAAAAAGCCCTGACCAGAAAGGTCAGGGCTTTTGGTACTATGTAAATTATACTAGTATCCTGGGTTTTGCACTAAGTTAGGATTAGCTAACAATTGTGAAGCAGGAATAGGGAATAATTTATACGTATCATTATTTACAGAACCAGCGGCTTTGAATAGCCAATCTGAAGTAAACTGGTTGAAACGAAGTAAATCTTGTCTTCTCCAACCTTCAGCAAATAATTCACGACCTCTTTCATCTAACATGTCTTGTTCTGATACAGCCCCAATTGGAGTTGCATTTCTTAAGACACGTAATTCGTTAACCATTGCCGTTGGGTCTCCACCGGATCTCATAAGAGCTTCAGCTTTCATTAAGTGTGCATCAGCATACCTAAAGATAATTTTGTGACCGTTAAATGCACCATATCTCGGGTTATACTTTATAACACGGATACCTGTCGTTTCATCATTATTGATAATATTCGGGTTTCCATCACCATCTAAGAAATCTCTTTTGAATGTTAATGGTGCACCAGCTCTATCAGTTAATGCGGTACCATCAGCTGCATATTGCTGTCCGATTAAGAAACCATTACCAACTTGAGAATCTTCTAAAACGCCATCGCCCATTGGTGGTACTCCACCACGTCTTTCTTCTTGTCCATCAAGTGGTGTAAAATCAACTTCCATTCTGTTGGAATTTGGGTCTCCTTCGAACATATCATAATATTCTGCAAGAGTAGCAAATCCATTCCATCCACCACCACCTTGTGATAAAGAGTTGTAATGAAGTCCGTTGAATATAACGTTACCAACACCTGAAGGTAATGACCAAATTGTTTCATTATCTGGTGTATCACGGAAAAGGTCAAAATATCCAGCTTGAAGTGCATAACCTGAACCTGTAATAGCATCAACAAGTGAAACCACTTCAGCCATATCAGATGAATCTGGGCTACCGCCTAAAGTTACGTGCTTGTTTAATAAAATTTTAGCTTTAAGAAATTGTGCTGCTGCCACACTAGCTCTACCATTTGCATCACCTGCTTGAGGACCTACAGTTGGTAAATTAGCTAAAGCGGTATCAACATCATTTAATATAAAATCAAGTGCTGCTTGACCTGTCAACACCTCAGGTACTGCAGAAGACGGTAAAGCTGTGTCTCTAAAAGGTACTTGACCGTAAAAGTCAAGAATAGTCCACATACTCAAGGCGCGAATAAAACTTGCATCTCCAATATTCTGAGCAGTTGGATTACTTCTTGAGTCTAATACTTGTGAAGCAAAAAGCTGGTTAGCTCCCCATTCATCAAATACGCCAACAACAAAAGCGTGCTCTGGTGTCCAAACATGCTGGTGTAAACTTGACCATAAACCATTATCACCCCAGTCAGTACCTCTAGTAGGTACAATGTGTGAGTCTGCAGTAACCTCCATAAATGAATGTCTGTTACCTTGATTTTCAAACTGACCTCTAACTCTGTTGTATAATTCATCAACTGTTGATGAAGGATCGGCTAAGCCTGTAAAACCAGTACTTATAATTGAATCTGATTCTTCAATTTCTAAATCGGTACAGGAGACAACTCCTACAGCCAATAATAAACTGAAAAAATAAATTTTTAAATCTCTTTTCATGATAGTTATTTTTTTTTATTAAAATGATGCATTTAATCCAAAAGTAATTGTTCTTGGCGTTGGGAATGCTGACCAATCGATACCTCTTGTTGGAATATCTGAGTTGTTAAGCGATCCTGTTGCAACACTTATTTCTGGATCAAGACCACTGTAGTCAGTGATTAAAAATAAGTTTTGACCGGTTACCGTGAAACGTAATGATTTAAACAAACCTCCATCAGTTAGAGGAACGTTATAGCCTAAGGTTGCGTTTTGGAACCTAACAAAATCTCCTTTTTCTAAATAACGGGTAGAAACGTCAGCAGAAGCGCCGGCAGCATCACCACTGGTTAATAAATCAGTAGTAACATTTCTTGCGTTAGTTATTGAACCAGAAGTAAACAATCCGTTTGCTGTGTTGTTGTAAACAGAGAAACCAAATTGACCTGTGAAATAAGCTGATAAATCCCAATTTTTAACATTCAAGTTTAATGATAAACCAGTAGTAACATCAGGTAGGGCATCTTCGCCAACAAATATTTTATCTTCAAAAACATTGCCAACACCATCACCATTTTGATCAGCAAAAGTTGGTTGACCCGCAGAATCTAAACCTGTGAACTCAGCCATGTAATATGAAAATAAAGAATGTCCTGCTTCAAAACGTTGTGCAAAAGCACCAGATAATCCTTGTCCATTAATTGGACCCGTGTTAATGGCACCGCCAAAATCTTGAATTTCATTTTGGTTATAAGCAATATTAAATGATGTAGAAAAATTCACATCTTGTTGTTGGATCCAATCATAACCAATTGCGAATTCAACACCTTGATTTAAGATGGTAGCATCAATATTACCAAATTGAAAGGGAGCTGCAACTGGTACAGCGCCTTCAGTTTTTAAAAGAATATCAGTAGTTGTGTTTTGATACACATCAACACTACCTGATAAGCGGTCATTATTTAAACCAAAATCAAGACCAGCATTTAAGTTCAGCGTTGGTTCCCATTGTAGAGAAGGATCATCAACAGCTACAACAGTTACACCACTTTGATTGATGTCTCCGTTATCTGCAATACCTAATCCTGCAAAACGTTGTCTAGATACATATTCACCAAATCCTAAACCAGATTGGTTACCTGTTACACCTGCACTTAATCTTAATTTTAAAGTGGAAACATTATCTCCGGTAAAACCTTCCTCAGATAATTTCCAAGCAAAAGCTCCTGAAGGGAAGTAACCATATTTATTTTCAGGGCCAAATTTAGAAGAACCATCAGCTCTAACCGTCGCAGTAAACAAATATTTATCATGAATAGAGTAATTCACTCTACCAAAAAATGATTGTAATTCATCTGTGTTGTCGAAAGTGTCAGCAGCTACAGAACGTACTTTTCTTAAGAATGTATATGGTGAAGTATCACCAGCTACTAAGGTTGGTATTAGTCTATTGATAACAAGACTACTCGTATTTGGTGCGTAATAAAATTGTTGAAAATCTCCAGCAATAGAATTTTGAGCTCCGTTAACACTGAATTGTAAGTCTCTCGCCATTACATTCAAATCAGAAGTTCCAAAACCACGTCCTTGTGCATTTCTACCTCTAGTTGCAAAATCTTGAAAAGAGTACCCAACTAGAAAGTCTAAATTAGAATTTCCAAAGTCTTTTTTATAATTCAAAGTAGCTTCTAAAAGCTTACTTTCTCTTTCAAGTGTATTGTAAGAGCCAAAACCAATACCAGAAATACCGTTTAGGTTAATAATTTTAGAAGAAAGAGATGAGTTATTTTCACCTTCTGATTGGTCATAACCTACATTTACTTTAGCGCTTAACTCAGAAGTAACTGCGTATTCAGCAGAAGCATTTAATAAAACTCTATTGGTATTCGTGCGGTTCTGCGAGTGTGCTAAATAGTTAGCAGGTGACAATAAACCACCTTGAGCAGCAAAACTAGGACTAGATGACCATGTTGGGTTAGCCGAATAAGCCGCACCTAAAATATCACCTCTAAAACCTGCAGTACCAGCAAGGGGTGCCGTTTCATCATTTACTCTTGAAATAGTTGCAGAAACTCCTACTTGTAATTTATCATCAAGAAAACGGTGACGCGCATTTACGCGACCTGTAATTCTTTCTAAATCTGTTTTTTCTACAACACCAAATTGCTTGCTATATCCAAAAGATGCTCTTATGTTTCCTTTACCATAGTTGTTAGCATAAGAGATATTGTTATTAGACGAAGCTGTTGTTCTTGTAACATAATCTTGCCAATCTGTATCGTTGCCGAAATCAGTAGTTGCTAAATCAGCATTTGGATTAAATTGAAAAACCGCATCTACAAATTCATCGCGATTTAATAAATCATATTTCTTAGCAGGACTAGCGATACTTATGTTTGAAGAAAATTCAATAACACCACCTTGTGATGCCTTACCGCTTTTTGTTGTGATAATTACAACACCATTCGCACCTCTAGAGCCATAAATAGCTGTAGCAGAGGCATCTTTTAAGATACTCATACTCTCTATGTCATTAGGATTCAAGAAATTTAATGGATTTCTAACAGCCGCCGCACCTGTACCCGAGTTTCCTGCTGGAGATGTGTCACCACCAGTTAGAGGAACACCATCAACAACAAATAAAGGGTTGTTGTCACCACGAACAGAGTTTGAACCACGAATGTTGATAGAAATACCTGCTCCAGGCTCACCACTCGATTGTTGAATGTTTACACCAGCAGTTTTACCCTGAATTAAGAGTTCTGGAGAAACAATCGCACCACCGTTAAAGTCTTCTGCTGTTACAGCAGTAACTGAACCAGTAGCATCTTTAACTGTTGTGGTACCATAACCTATAACAATAACTTCTTCTAACGCTTCAGCGTCTTCTTCCATAGTTACATTAATAGTTGATTGCCCATTAACGGCCATCTCTTTGGTCAAAAAGCCAACATAGCTAAATACCAAAGTAGCATCGCCATCAGCGCTGATGGTATAATTACCATCAAAATCAGTTTGGGTACCGTTTGTTGTTCCTTTAACAAGAACATTAGCACCAGGTAAAGGACCATTGGCATCAGATACCGTTCCGGTTACCTCTTGGGCTTGAATCCAACCAAAGCACAAAAATGCTCCTGTCATGATTAAGCTTTTAAGTAGCGTAATTTTCATAAATAGTGATTTTAAATTGAGTTAATTTTAAGTTAAGATGCTAAAAATATGTAAAATTGTTGTTAAAATCTAAGAAAAAGTGTTTTTGAAAAAAACGAAAACGGTTTCGTGTTAATAACTTTAAATCTATGATTTTGACAAAAATGGTATTATTATTTTAATATTAGTTCATTATAAACCACCAAAAGTGTGATTATTATAAATTCGTGCTAAATATACACTTTTTAGGTGTTTAACATTAATTGGCTAAACTTTTAACATTCAGCGAAAGTTGTATAAGGGTAATTAGTTTTGCTTAGATTGCCAAAATAATACACGTTTTGAAAAGAAAAATAACGCTTAAAGACATTGCTAAAGAATTAGATGTTTCTATTTCTACGGTATCAAAAGCGCTTAAAAACAGTAGAGAAATAGGAAAAGAAACAACTGATAAGGTACAGGCCTTTGCCAAGTTGTATAATTATCGCCCTAACAATATTGCACTTAGTTTAAAAAACAAGCACACTAAAAACATTGGTGTGATTATACCTGACATTGTACATTATTTCTTTACCACAGTGTTTAGCGGAATTGAAAATTACGCGAATAGTAAAGGTTATAACGTGATTATTTGTGTGTCAAATGAATCTTTTGACAAAGAGGTTATTAATATGGAGATGCTAACTAATGGAAGCGTTGATGGATTTATCATGTCATTATCTGCAGAAACACAACAAAAAAAAGACTTTAATCATTTAATTGAAGTACAAAATCAAGGAATACCTTTAGTGCTTTTTGATCGTGTTACTGATGATGTTTCATGTGATAAAGTAATTTTAGATGATAAAAAAATATCAATTGATGTGATTCAAAAATTTTATGATTCTAGAAAAAGAAAAATTGCCATAGTTACCAACCAAGGTTTTTTTAGTGTCAGTGATAAAAGGGCCGAAGGATATCGAGAAGGTTTGCTAAAGAATAATATTTTTGTTGACACCGCCCTAGAACTCAAATTGAATTACAAAAATATTGATGAAAATGCCATTCGTCATTTTTTTCAAAATAATGAAGTTGATGCTGTTTTCTGCGTCAATGAAATTTTTGCCATAAGTTGTATGAAAATTGTTCAAAGTTTAGGTATGAAAGTACCTGAACAAATTTCATTTATTGGTTTTACTGACGGACTTTTGTCTCGGTTTTCTAATCCTTCTTTATCTATAGTCGCTCAACATGGAGATAAAATGGGCGAAATGGCAGCAAAAATGTTAATTGATAAAATAGAGGCTGAATTTGAAGATGATGAAGTTGCAACTTTTAGAACAGAAATTATTCAAGCAACTATATTAGAAAGAGAATCTACTATAAACTAAATTTCAAAATATTTTAATGAAACAAACCGGATTTATATTCGATTTAGATGGTGTTATTGTTGATACCGCAAAGTATCATTTTTTGGCTTGGAAAAATCTTGCCAATGAATTAGGTTTTGAATTTACTGAAGAACAAAATGAATTTTTTAAAGGCGTGAGTAGAAAACGTTGTTTAGAAATTTTATTAAAAATTGGTAAAGTTGATGCCACGCAAAAACAATTTGATCAATGGATGATTGAGAAAAACGAAGACTATCTTAATTATATAGTTAAAATGAATGCTTCAGAAATTTTACCCGATGTACCTCGTGTTTTAGAATTTTTGAAAGAAAGAAAGATACCTATTGCGTTGGGCTCCGCTAGTAAAAATGCAAGACCTATTTTGCAAAAGGTTAATTTGTTGCACTACTTTGATTGTATTGTTGACGGCAATAATGTAACCAAAGCTAAACCGAACCCTGAAGTTTTTTTAATTGCTGCTAAACAATTAAATGTCGCTTCTGAACATTGTGTTGTTTTTGAAGATGCAGTGGCAGGTATTCGAGCTGCCAATACTGCCAATATGGTAAGTGTCGGAATAGGAGATGAAAAGGTACTTCATGAAGCACAATTTAACTTTAATGATTTTACCGAAATAGATAATTCTTTTTTAGAGCGTTTAATAAAAAAGTAATTTTTATCACGAGTAGATTTTCTTTTTTAAGAAAACGAAATCAAATATATGATTAATGAATCAAGAGTATATAAAACCTGATGTTTGGTCTATTGTCGAAGAAGGGTTTGATAAAGACAGGGTAAAATCATCAGAAAGTTTATTTAGTATTGGTAACGGAGCCATGGGTCAGCGCGCGAATTTTGAAGAGCACTATTCTGGCAAAACCTTTCAAGGCAGTTATATAGGGGGCGTTTATTATCCTGATAAAACAAAAGTAGGTTGGTGGAAAAACGGATACCCTGAATACTTCGCCAAAGTCTTAAATGCGCCAAACTGGATTGGTATTGATCTATTTTTCAATGGCAAAATCTTTGACATGAATACCTGTAAATCAATATCAGGGTTCAAAAGAGAATTGAATATGAAAGAAGGTTGGTATCAACGTTCTTTTAACGCGGTTACTGAAAATGACGTCAAAGTTACCATTAAAGCAACTCGATTTTTGAGCTTAGATATTGATGAGTTGGGCGTTATAAAGTATGAGGTAACCCCAGTAGCGTCATCAGTTGAAGTAATTTTTTCACCCTATTTAGACGCAAATATTACCAATGAAGATACTAACTGGGACGATAAATTTTGGAATATAACAGCAATCACATCTAATGAAAATCAAGCATTTATTAATGCACATACTTTAAAAACCAATTTTGCCACCACTACGTTTATGCAATCAAGCATTTCTTTGAATGGCAAGCAGCTACATCAGAAACCAAGTGTCTTAAAAGAAGAACTATTTGTTTCACATAGTTATACGCAACAAGTAAAAAAAGGAGAAACCATTGAACTGCAAAAGTTTGGGGGTTATGTTGTGAATACAAATCATCCAGAAAATAGGCTGGTTGAAGCGGCGAAAAGTGTTTTACTAAAAGGCGATGAATTAGGGTATGATGTCCTTTTAGAAAATCAAAAACAAGCTTGGGCTAAAATTTGGCAAATGAGTGACATTACTATTGAAGGTGATGTCAAGGCGCAACAAGCCATCCGTTTTAATATCTTTCAGTTGAATCAAACCTACTCTGGTAAAGATTCTCGCTTAAACATTGGCCCTAAAGGTTTTACTGGTGAGAAGTACGGCGGTAGCACTTATTGGGATACTGAGGCGTATTGCATTCCCTTCTATATGGCGACAAAAGACCAAATTGTTGCCCGAAACCTCTTAGAATACCGGTATAATCATTTAGAGAAAGCCATTGAAAATGCCAAAAAACTAGGTTTTGAAAATGGTGCAGCTTTATATCCTATGGTTACTATGAATGGCGAAGAATGCCATAATGAATGGGAAATTACATTTGAAGAAATTCATAGAAACGGCGCCATCGCTTTTGCTATTTTTAATTACTACCGTTTTACAGGTGATTATAGCTACATTCCCGAAATGGGCCTAGAAGTTCTTATTGGTATTGCTCGTTTCTGGCATCAGCGTGCAACATTTTCAAAAGAAAAAAACAATTATGTAATCTTAGGAGTAACCGGCCCCAATGAATATGAAAATAATGTGAGTAATAATTGGTACACCAATTACTTTGCAAAGTGGTGTATTAATTATGCCATAGCACAACTTGATAAGGTCAAAGATGGGTATTCAAAAGATTACGATCGTATTATTGGTGTTACAAAATTAACTACGGATGAAATTTTATCATGGAAAAAAGTAGCTAATGCTATGTACTTTCCGTTTTCAGAAAAAGATGATGTTTTCTTACAGCAAGATGGTTTCTTAGATAAAGAATTGATAACCGTTGAAGAGTTGCCAAAATCACAACGCCCTATCAATCAAAAATGGAGTTGGGATCGAATATTACGTTCGCCATATATCAAACAGGCAGATGTTTTACAAGGATTTTATTTTTTTGAAGATGATTTTACCCTTGAAGAGCTTGAACGGCATTTTGATTTTTATGAGCCCTTTACCGTTCATGAGTCTTCTTTGTCGCCATGTGTTCATAGTATTCAAGCAGCAAAGCTTGACCGAATGCCCCAGGCCTATGAGTTTTATATGCGCACCTCAAGATTAGACTTAGATGACTATAACAAAGAGGTTGAAGAAGGGTTGCACATTACATCAATGGCAGGTACTTGGATGAGTATTGTTGAGGGTTTTGGCGGTATGAGAATTGTTGAAGATAAATTGTCATTCACACCTAGAATACCCAACCAGTGGCAGTCATATTCTTTTAAAATAAATTTTAGAAAACGAATTTTAAAAGTAACCGTAACTAAGAAAGGATCTCAATTTGAATTAGAGGGCGGTAAAGAAGAAATGTCGATTAGAGTAAATGGCGAAAGGCTTGTTTTGCAACCTAAGTAGTGATTAAAATGTTAAAAATTTCAAATTCAATTTTCTTAGTTTGTTGAATTTAAATAACTTGATTTTTTAATTTATGTAATAATTTAATTTGTAAATTTTTAAAAGTTTCAATTGTATCTTTAACCCAATTAAATGACAATGCGGAATATCATGAAAATTTTTGGCTTTATTTTTTCCTTACTAATTTTAAACAGTTGTATGCAAGAAAAAAAACCTTTGGTAATAGGTCATAGAGGTGCTATGGGGCATGAAACAGAAAACACAATTGCTTCTGTACAAAAAGCCCTTGATTTAGGTGTTGATATGATTGAAATAGATGTTTTCAATATTGCCAGTGGCGAAACCGTAGTTTTTCACGATGAGAACGTTGAAGAGTTAACCAACGGTGGCGGAAAAATAGAAGATTACAATATTGGCGGCGTTAAACAACTAATTCTTGACGGGGGTCATAGTATACCATTGCTTCAAGATGTTTTGAAAACTATTCAAAATAAAGTAAGATTAAATATTGAACTGAAAGGCCTAGGTACCGCTGACAGGGTTAATTTTATTACTGGCGTATATATTGAAAGGTTTGGTTGGTCAAAAGAAAATTTTATCATTTCTAGTTTCGCATGGGATGAACTTCGAGATATACGTGAGAAAAATTCAGATATACCTATTGCAATTTTAACTGAGGAAGATCCTCTTGACGCTATTGCAATTGCTAAAGAATTGAATGCTGAGGCTATAAATCCTGATTTTTCAACCTTAACCCAAGAAAATGTAAATGCGATTAAAAAGGCGGGTTTCAAGATTTATACTTGGACCGTTAATGAAGCTGAAGACATAGAGAGAATGAAAGCGTTTGGTGTTGATGGCATTATTACCAATTACCCTGAACGTATACAATAATGTATGATTTAATCATTATTGGCGGGGGCGCTGCGGGCTTTTATGCGGCTATTCATGCAGCTGAAGCTAATAGTGAACTTAAAATTGCCATTTTAGAAAGGGGTAAAGAAGTTTTAGCCAAGGTTAAAGTTTCAGGTGGTGGAAGATGTAATGTTACCCACGCAGAATTTGACCCCAATAGGCTGGTTAAAAATTATCCACGCGGCGAAAAAGAACTATTAGGTCCTTTTTATACCCATTGCAGCAGCGATACCGTTTCGTTTTTTGAGAATAGAAATATTCAGTTAAAAACTGAAGATGACGGCCGTATGTTTCCGGTTTCAAATTCTTCACAAACTATTATTGATTGTTTTCTGAATGAAGCTCAAAGATTAGGAATTGAAGTATTAAAACACAGTAGTGTGAGTAGTTTCACTCAAATTAAACAATCAAATGAAATTATCTGGCAGGTCACAACTATAAAAAATGTCTACGAAGCTAAAAAGTTACTAGTAACTTCAGGCAGTAACGTTAAAATTTGGAAACTTATTGAAAATTTTGGGCATCACATTGAAGCTCCTGTACCTTCATTATTTACTTTTAATATAAAAGACAGTCGTTTAAAGGGTATTCAAGGTATCAGTAAAAACGCTAAAGTTTCAGTTCTTAAAAAAGAAGCAAATAAAGTAACCATAAAATTAGCAAGTAAAAAAGGAAGTCAAACTGTACTTGATTCTGAGGGGCCGGTGCTGATAACGCATTGGGGGCTAAGCGGCCCTGCCATTTTAAAGTTATCAGCTTGGGGAGCAAAAATTTTGAATGATAGAAATTATAATTTTAAAATCAGAATTAATTGGCTGCCAGAATATCATGAAGAATCAATTATTGAATTGCTGAAAGAAATAAAAATGGTTGAAACTACAAAAACCGTTCTGCGCACAAAGGCTGTTGAATTGCCGAGAAGATTATGGACAAGTTTGGTAAAAGCTTCAAATATTGATGCGAATATGACCTGGTCAGAAATAACCAAAGAACAACTAAACAATTTGGCACATCAACTAACAAAATGTGAATTTAGGGTTGAAGGCAAAAGTACTTTTAAAGAAGAATTTGTTACGTCAGGGGGTGTAAATTTAAAAGAGGTAAATTTTAAAACCTTTGAAAGCAAAATAGTGCCTAATTTATATTTTGCAGGTGAAGTACTAAATATTGACGCGATTACCGGAGGGTTTAATTTTCAAAATGCATGGACAGGGGGGTATATTGCCGCTCAAGCAATTGCTAAAACCTAAAGTATGAAAACCTATGTTGCGCTGTTACGCGGTATTAATGTTGGTGGCCAAAACAAAGTAAAAATGGTCACTTTAAAAGAGGTGTTTGCAAAATTGGGTTTTATAGATGTTACCACGTATATACAAAGCGGAAATGTGGTTTTTAAAAGTAAAATTTTAGAAATTTCAAGCCTCGAAAAACAAATAGAAACCGCCATAGAAACTAACTTTGGTTTTAAAGCGTCAGTTCTTATTAAAACAGAAAAAGAACTTGCCATAATACTTAATGAAAGCCCTTTTAAAAACCCAGAAGATATTACAGCAAAGCAAGTGTATTATGTTTTATTAAAAGAAAAGCCTGCACCTAATTTAAAACAAGCTCTTGTACCTAATAATTATCCAAATGAACAATTTTTGATAACCGCTAATTGTGTTTATTTAAATTGTTTGAAGGGTGCCGGAAAAGCAAAATTGACGAACAACGTTATAGAAAAAAAATTAAAAATTTCATCAACGACAAGAAATCATAGAACCTTATTAAAGTTAATAGAATTGGCTTCATCATGAGAAAATCAATGACCTATCTTTGTCTAAAATTAAAGTCTAATGACTGAGCAAGATTTTGTTCTTAAATCACACCCTAAAAATGTAGATCAAGGTTCAATTACCTATAGATCGCCAAGTAATATCGCTTTGGTAAAATATTGGGGTAAAAAAGAAAATCAAATTCCTGAAAACCCTTCTATTAGTTTTACGTTAGATGCCTGTGCAACCACAACAACCTTAGCATTTAAAAAGTTAGATAAAAAAAGCAATAAATTTTCTTTTGACTTATTGTTTGAAGGAAAAAGAAAAGATGACTTCAAGCCAAAAATCGAAACATTTTTTGAGCGAATCGAATTGTATTTGCCTTTTTTAAAAGCGTATAGTTTTACCATTGAAACCTCAAATTCATTTCCGCATAGTAGTGGTATTGCATCTTCTGCCAGTGGTATGTCAGCTTTAGCACTTTGTTTAATGGCTATTGAACAACAGTTAAATCCTGATATTTCTGACAAATATTTTAATCAAAAAGCATCATTTTTAGCGCGTTTAGGATCAGGTAGTGCTTGCCGCAGTATTGAAGGTAGTCTAATGCAATGGGGTCATCATAAAGGTGTGCCAGATAGTTCAGATTTATACGGAGTCATCTATCCTTTTGAAGTTCATGAAGTGTTTAAAAACTATCATGATACCATCTTGTTAGTTGATAAAGGGCAAAAACAAGTGAGTAGTACAGTAGGTCATGATTTAATGCACGGGCATCCTTTTGCAAAGAAAAGATTCGACCAAGCACATGAAAATCTGACCAAATTAAAAAATGTTTTTGCCACCGGAAATTTAAAATCCTTCATTGAAATCGTTGAAAGCGAGGCTTTAACTCTGCATGCAATGATGATGACAAGTCAACCTTATTTTATTTTAATGAAACCTAAAACCCTTGAAATAATTAATAAAATATGGGCTTTTAGAAAAGAGACGGGTTCAAATATTTGCTTCACTTTAGATGCAGGGGCCAATGTACATGTGTTGTATCCTGAAAAGGAAAAAGAAGAAGTTTATCAATTTATCAAAAAAGAGTTGGTTGTTTATTGTGAAAACGGGCAGTATATTTGTGATCGAATTGGTTTCGGAGCAAGAAAACTGTAACTTCTTCGTTTAATACAATCTAATTTAAAGTACTTCTTGTGCTAAAATTAAAATAATGAAAGGTCCACTTTTCTATTCTAAAATATTACTCTTTGGAGAATACGGAATTATCAAAGATTCTAAAGGTCTATCCATTCCTTATAATTTCTTCAAAGGTGCTTTAAAGAATGATGATAATTCTTCAGAAGAAGCTAAAACGTCAAACCAAAGTCTTTTAGACTTTGTTTCTTATTTAGAAACATTGTCAAAGGAGAAAAGAGATTTAGTGGTTTTTGAATTAAGTACACTTAGAAAAGATGTTGAGGCCGGAATGTATTTTGACAGTTCAATTCCACAAGGTTATGGGGTTGGCAGTAGTGGCGCGTTAGTGGCCGCTATTTATGACAAATATGCTCAAGATAAAATAACAGTACTTGAAAATCTAACACGTGATAAGCTCTTAAAATTGAAATCAATTTTTGGAGCAATGGAATCTTTTTTTCATGGTAATTCTTCAGGTTTAGATCCTTTAAATAGCTACTTAAGTTTACCTATTCTAATCAATTCGAAAGACAATATTGAATCTGCGAACATTCCTTCTCAAAATGTAGAAGGTAAAGGTGCGGTTTTTCTATTAGATAGCGGATCTACTGGTGAAACAGCACCAATGGTTCAGTTGTTCATGGAAAAAATGAAACAAGAGGGTTTTCGATCTATGTTAAAAAATCAGTTTATAAAACATACTGACGCCTGCGTAGAAGATTTTGTTAATGGTAATGTAAAATCACTTTTTGGAAATTTAAAACAACTCTCAAATGTAGTTTTAGACAATTTCAAACCTATGATTCCTGCAAAATTTCATCAGCTTTGGAAACAAGGTATAGAATCTAATGATTACTATTTAAAGCTTTGCGGTTCAGGCGGCGGAGGTTATATTTTAGGGTTTACTCAAGACATTGACAAAGCCCGTTCTGCTCTAAAAGACTATCAATTAGAGGTGGTTTACAACTTCTAAATTCATCACATGTTTAGTAGAAAAAATAAGCTCTTACTTTTAAAGTTGTTGAGCCTTTTTTCTGTTGTACGTGGTTATAATATTTTGATGTTAGTATTGGCTCAATATCTAGCTTCTATTTTTATTCTTGCGCCCAACTTGCCACTAAGAAACGTTGTTTTTGATCTAAATCTGTTCTTTATTGTTTTAGCTTCTGCCTTAGTAATTGCTAGTGGGTATATCATCAATAACTTTTATGATGCTGAGAAAGACTTGATCAATAAGCCAAAGAAGAGCATGTTGGATCGTTTGGTAAGTCAGCGGTTCAAATTAACCACCTATTTCATATTAAATTTTATAGCAGTTTTTGCCGCCAGTTATGTGTCTTTTAGAGCGGTGTTATTTTTCTCAGCTTATATTTTTGCTATTTGGTTCTACTCTCATAAACTTAAAAAAGTGGTCTTTGTTGGTAATTTTGTTTCAACAATTTTGGCTGTGACCCCTTTCTTTGCAGTTTTTGTGTATTACAAAAATTTTGAAACCGTCATTTTTGTTCATGCCCTATTTTTGTTTTTGTTAATGTTCGTGCGTGAAATGATTAAAGATTTAGAGAATATTAAAGGCGATATGGCTCAGAATTATCGCACCATTCCAATTTTATACGGGGCAAAGGTTTCGAAATTATTGATATCTATTTTAACACTTTTAGCCTTAATTCCGGCATCACTTTTAATCTTAAAATTTGATATAGGCCTAATGTATTTGTATTTTATAGGCTGCGTTGTACTCTTAATATTATCACTCATTTTATTGTATAATTCAAAAACAAAAAGGCATTATGTTTGGCTGCATAATATTTTGAAATTTGTTATAATCTTGGGGGTATTCAGTATTTTGTTGATTGATGTAGATTTGGTATTAAATAGAATTCTTTAAAACTTTTATATGGAAAATATCCTCAAGGTAGCCCTGGGTCAAATTTCTCCGGTTTGGTTAAATAAAGTAGCGACTTTAAAAAAAATAGAAGCGACCATAAAGAATGCAGCAAAAGAAAAAGCAGAACTTATAGTTTTTGGCGAGGCATTGTTACCCGGATACCCTTTTTGGTTGGCATTAACTGATGGCGCTCAATGGGATAAAAAAGTAAATAAAGAATTACATGCACATTATGTGCGTAATTCAATTCAAATAGAGGCAGGAGAATTAGATAGCATTTGCCAATTAGCCAAAGAGCATAAAATAGCTGTTTATTTAGGTATAATGGAACGCGCAAAAAATCGCGGTGGCCATAGTATTTATGCCTCTTTGGTATATATTAATCAAGAAGGAGAGATTAAATCTGTACACCGAAAACTTCAACCCACTTATGATGAACGCTTAACATGGGCGCCTGGTGATGGTAATGGCTTACAGGTACACTCGCTAAAGCAGTTTACCGTAGGCGGACTCAATTGTTGGGAAAATTGGATGCCTTTACCTAGGGCAGCACTATACGGACAAGGAGAGAATTTACATATTGCCGTTTGGCCCGGTAGTGTTCATAATACCAAAGACATTACACGATTTATTGCTCGTGAATCTAGAAGTTTTGTAATCTCTGTTTCTTCTTTGATGCAAAAATCTGATTTTCCTGATGATACGCCTCATTTAAATGCCATTTTAGCCAAGGCGCCTGAAACCCTAGCAAATGGCGGATCATGTATAGCTGGGCCCGATGGAGAATGGGTTATAGAACCCGTGCTAAAAAAAGAAGGGCTGATTTTTCAAAACCTAGATTTTAATCGCGTGTATGAAGAACGTCAAAATTTTGATCCCGTAGGGCACTATTCAAGACCTGATGTCACCAAACTAAAAGTAAATAGAGAGCGACAATCAACTGTTGAGTTTGAAGATTAAACTACCTTTGCCTTTTAAATTGAAAGTATGAGTAAGTTAGATTCCAAAAAAGGATATAAAAAATCAGGAAAGAACGAAGGAACTTTCAAAAAGAAGAGTTTTAACAAAGACAACTCGTTCAAAAAGAAGAAGGCTGAACCCAAGAAACCGTCTGACCCCAATCTAATAAGATTAAATAGATACGTCGCAAATTCAGGTGTTTGTTCACGCCGTGAAGCTGATATATATATTGCTTCAGGTAATGTTACCGTAAACGGAAAACATGTTTCTGAAATGGGGTATAAGGTAAAATTAACAGATGATGTACGTTTTGATGGGCGAAGATTAAATCCGATTAAAAGAGAATATGTACTTCTAAATAAACCAAAAGATTTTGTAACCACCGGAAGAGATGAAAGAGGAAGACGAACTGCAAAAGGGTTAATTTCAGCAGCTTCTAAAAATGAATTAAAAGTAATTGGAAAATTAGATAAACACTCTACTGGCTTAATTCTTTTTACTAATGATGGAGAACTTACCAAACGATTAAATAGTCCTAAAAACGGATTGCGAAAACTTTTTCATATCGAACTCAAGAAGCCATTACGAAGTGCCGATTTGAAAAAAATACAAGACGGCTTAGCCATTGATGACAAAGTGGTTAAAGTTCAAGAAATAAGTTTTGTTGAAAATGCGCCTAAGACCCAAGTGGGTATTGAAATTTATAGTACGCGTAGCAATATAGTTCGCCGGATATTTGAAGAATTAGAATATGAAATTGCCAAATTAGATCGTGTGGTATATGGCCCATTGACAAAAAAAGATCTTCCTAGGGGACATTGGCGTTATTTGACAGAACAAGAGGTCATTAATTTAGGAATGATTCAATAATTTTTTCCATCTTCGCTTTTATCTCATCTAAACACAAATTACCCAAACTACCTTCATGCGTGTGCGAAATATCTCGTTTTGGTATGAAATTTTCATTTTCAATCGCTTTGCCCATGGTTTTATAAGCATCTCTAAAGGGCATACCGTTTTTAACTAGTTCATTTAATGTGTCAACACTAAAGAGATAGTCATATTTTGGGTCTTCAAGAATAGATTTGTTTACACGAATTTCTTTTAAACTAAAAGTGAGAATTTCTAAACAGGCTTTCATGTCTTGAATTGCAGGAATAATGATTTCTTTGACCAATTGCAAATCTCTGTGGTAACCACTAGGTAAATTATTAATGACCATGGTTAGTTGACTGGGTATTGCTTGTAGCTTGTTACATTTGCCTCGAACCAATTCAAAAACATCAGGGTTCTTCTTGTGCGGCATGATACTAGATCCCGTTGTCAATTCATCTGGAAAGGAAATAAAATCAAAGTTCTGACTCATGTACAAACATATGTCCATAGCCATTTTGGATAGTGTAGCTGCAATATTTGCCATTCCGAATGCGGTAGCTTTTTCCACTTTTCCACGTCCCATTTGAGCAGCTACTACGTTATATTTCATAGTTTCAAAACCCATTTCTTTGGTAGTAAAGCTTCTGTCAATGTCAAATGAACTACCATAACCAGCAGCGCTTCCTAAGGGGTTTTGATCAGCGACTTTGTACGCCGCATCAATAAAATACAAATCATCAATTAAGCTTTCTGCGTAAGCTGAAAACCATAAACCAAAAGATGATGGCATAGCAATTTGTAAATGGGTATACCCTGGCAAAAGAACTCTTTTATGTTTATCAGCCAAGTTTAATAGTACATCAAACAAGTCTATTGTTTGTGACTTTATTTCAGTTAATTCATCTTTTAAGTACAAATGCATGGCTACTAAAACCTGGTCATTTCTTGAACGTGCGGTATGTATTTTTTTGCCGATGTCTCCGAGCTTCTTTGTTAGTAAAAATTCAATTTTTGAATGCATGTCTTCGAAACTGTCTTCAATGGTAAAAGTGTTTTTTTCAATTGACTTTCCAATGACGGTTAGCTCTTTTACCAAAGCATTGGTTTCATCCGAGGAAAGTAACCCAATTTTGCCCAACATTTTAGCATGGGCCTTGGAAGCAATCACGTCATATTTCGCTAAATGCAAATCAAGTTCTCTATCATTACCTACGGTAAAGTGATCTATTTTTTTATCAGTGCTAAATCCTTTGTCCCAGAGTTTCATAATTAGTTATTTAGTTGTCAAATTATTTAGTATTTCTATGGCAGCATCTGCATCTTTTTTGCCAACAAAAAGGTGGTCATGATAAAAGGCGGCAACTACATTGCAGCTAATGTTAGCTTTAGCTAATGCCGTTGAAATAACAGCTGTAAGGCCCACAGCTTCTAAAGAAGAATGAACAGACAATGTTATCCAAGCGGCACTATAATTGTATTTTAAGTCTAATAGGTCAGCCTTATTTTTTTCTAAGATGATAGTAAAGCCTTCTTTTTCTTTAAAAATTCCAACAACATCTGAAAGGTTTATTTCATTGGTGTCTTCAATGTTTGCAAAAACATAATCTCCTGAATTAAGTATAGGTTTTATCTTAGTAAGCAGTTTCGATAAGTTCGTTTCTCCAGACATAATTTTCTATTTTATTAAAAATCCCTCCAATATTTTGATGTATAAATCAATTCCTTCTTCAATTTCATGCACGTAAATATACTCATCCGCAGAATGTGAACGCGTACTATCACCTGGTCCTAATTTCAAAGATTGGCAAGTTAATGCTGCTTGGTCTGATAGGGTGGGAGAACCATAGGTTTCTCTTCCTAAAGCTATTCCTGATTGTATTAAAGGATGGTCTTTGTCAATTTTCGAGGAGTTTAGTTTGAGTCCACGTTCTTGTAATTCACAAGGCGCTTCTGATTTCAACAAATCTGCAATTTCTTGGTTTGAATAGGCATCGTTCACACGAACATCAATCACCAATTCTACCTGTGCAGGAACCACATTATGCTGACTACCAGCATTGATTTGTGTGACGGTCATTTTTACATCTCCCAAGGTCTCAGATGATTTTTTAAACTTGTAATTCTTAAACCACTCTAAAACTTCAATAGTATTGTAAATGGAATTATTATCATTTGGATGCGCCGCATGCGATGGAGTTCCTTTTACAACAGCATCGAATACTACTAGTCCTTTTTCTGCGATTGCTAAATCAAGTAAGGTAGGTTCACCAACAATAGCAACATCAATTTCAGGAAGACTTGGTAACAATCCTCTCAAGCTATTTTTACCCGCATTTTCTTCTTCCATAGAAGCCACCATCAATATATTATGATTTAGGTTTTCAGTTGTATAGTAATGTGTGAATGTTGCTATGAGTGATACCAAACAACCGCCAGCATCATTACTGCCCAAACCATATAATTTACCATCTTCAATATGAGGATTAAAAGGGTCTTTGGTGTATGCTTTGTTGGGCTTTACAGTATCATGGTGCGAGTTTAGTAAAAGTGTAGGTTTACTATCATCCCAAAACTTATTCTTTGCAATTACATTATTGTGAATTCGCTCAAAAGGAATGTCAAATGCCTTAAACCAATCTTGAATAGCATCAGCAGTTTTATCCTCTTCACCAGAAAATGATTGTATTGAAATCAGTTGTTTCAATAAATCTAAAGCCTTATCTGTAAGTTGTTGTTGTGTCATTTTAAATAGTAATCGTTGTATAAAGTTCGTTTTTTGAATCAAGCATTGAATGATGTCCGATACATATTTTGTCTACACCTCGCTCAATAGCATTGAAACAATTATCAATTTTCGGAATCATGCCATCTGCGATTATACCTTCGCTTAGTAGTTTTGTATAACTGCGATTGTCAATTTGAGTTATCACCGAATCTTCATCATTGATATTTTGTAAAACACCCTTTTTTTCAAAGCAGTAATAAAGCGTTGTTTCATAAAATGAGCTCATGTGAATTGCCACCTCTGCAGCTATGGTATCTGCATTGGTATTCAAAAGCTGCCCGTTTCCATCATGAGTTATTGCACAGAAAACGGGAGTTAAATTTGCGGATAGCAATTTCGAAATCATTGAATTATTTACGCCATCTACATCGCCGGCAAAGCCATAATCGATTTCTTTTACAAGGCGTTTATGGGCTTGAATAGCATTACCATCAGCTCCGCTCAATCCGATAGCATTACAATTTTTAGCTTGCAATTGTGCAACTATGTTTTTGTTGGTCAAACCTCCATAAACCATCGTGATTACTTCAAGAGTTTCGGCATCAGTAATTCTGCGCCCATCAATCATTTTAGATTCAATACCTAGTTTCGCTGCCAATTGAGTAGCTAGTTTACCACCACCATGGACCAAAATTTTGAGTCCGTCAAGATTTGCAAAAAGGGTTAGAAATTTAGCTAGCTCTTCTTTGTTTTCAATGACGTTACCACCTATTTTTATGATGGATAAGCCCCTCCCGGCCTCCCCGAAGGAGAGGTTTTTTTTATTCGATTTTTTCATAACAAATTATTTTTAATTCCCCCTTTGGGGGTTAGGGGGCTTAATATCTTCTTCAAAACCACTTGCGCGGCAAAGGTTCTATTATTCGCCTGCTCAATGGTCAACGATTGTTCGCTATCCAAAACTGCATCTTGAACTACCACATTTCTTCTCACAGGTAAACAATGCATGAATTTTGAACTTCCTAGTTTTTCTTGGGTCATCATCCAATTTGAATCTTGACTTAGAATTTTACCATACTCTTTATAACTACTCCAGTTTTTGACATAGACAAAGTCTGCATTTTCACATGCTTTTTTCTGGTCGTATTCTACTTTAATATCTTTGATAATTTCAGGATTCAATTCATATCCTTTTGGATGCGTAATCACAAAATCAGCATCTTGTAATTGCATCATTTCAATAAAGGAATTAGCAACTGCATGCGGTAAAGCTTTTGGATGCGGTGCCCACGACAACACAATTTTGGGTCTTGCCTTTGTGTTTTGTTCAGCAATAGTAATAGCATCAGCAAGTGCTTGCAATGGGTGTCCCACAGAACTTTCCATATTAACTACTGGAATAGAGGCCTGTTTTACAAACCCATTTAAAACGACTTCTGCTTCGTCCTTTTCTTTATCCGTTAGCGAAGCAAAAGCACGAATAGCGACGATATCACAGAACTGAGAAACTACTTTTGCAGCTTCTTTAATATGTTCTGATTTTCCTTGGTCCATCACCACACCATCTTCAAATTCTAATTGCCAGCCTTCACTACCAAAGTTCATTATCATGACATCGAGTCCAAGATTCATGGCAGCTTTTTGTGTGCTTAAGCGTGTTCGAAGGCTGTTGTTGAAAAACAACAAACAAATGGTTTTTCCCTCACCTAAAGTCTTGTGAGCGTTTGGTTGCTCTTTAAGCTTTCTTGCCTCTGACACCCAATCGGGTAGGGAGTCAATGTCTTTTATAGATAAATAGTGTTTCATTTTATGCTGAATTTATTTCAGTATCTAATTTTTAAGCTCCCCTCTTTAGAAAAAGAGGGGAATGAATCCGCCAGCTGGCGGAGAAAGGGGAGTTTGACCCCGCAAACTTGCTCGTTTATGAGTAAGTGTATTTTGTTTTCTAAGGCTTGGGTTTTCAAACCCTCCGTCCTTTAGTTCCATCGCTTCAGCTCGCCCACAGCTGACGCTGCGTCACCTTTTTCTAAAGGGAGGAGCCTACACTTTTCTAGCTCATATTATATTCACATCTTTTTTAATTCTATTTTCAGTTTTTTAAATAAAACATCTAAATCTGCTTTGGTAATATTCAAAGCCGGTAAAATACGGAGTACATGCTTATCTTTTGCGCCTCCTGTAAAAAGGTGTTGGTTGTAAATTAATTTTTTGCGTAGCTCAGCTACTTCAAAATCAAATTCTAATCCGAGCATTAAACCACGGCCTTTTACTCTTTTAACTTGCGGTATTTCAGCCGCTTTTTCATTAAAATAGTTGCCTAGCTCGCAAGCATTCTCAACAAGATTTTCCTTTTCTAAAACCTCTAAAACAGCTATGGTTGCAACACAGGCTAAATGGTTTCCGCCGAAAGTGGTTCCTAGAAGTCCTAAAGAAGCTTTGATGTCTTCATGAATTAATATCCCTCCCACAGGAAAACCGTTGCCCATTCCTTTGGCTATACTAATAATATCAGGTTTGATATTGTGATGTTGAAATCCGAAGAACTTACCACTTCTTCCAAAACCTGATTGTACTTCATCGGCAATCAGAATAGCGTTATTCTCTTTACAGAGTTTTGCTATGCTTTGATAGAATTTTGTAGTAGGCTCATCTAAACCGCCAACACCTTGAATAGTTTCTATAATTACTCCACAAACATCTCCTTTTTCGATTTCTGCCGTGAAAGCCGTAACATCGTTTAGTGGGAGAATAGTAACCTTTTGTTGCTTGTTTATCGGCGCATTAATTTTCTCATTATCTGTGGCTGCTACTGCTGCTGATGTTCTGCCATGAAAACCATTTTTAAAAGCAATCACTCTTGATTGGCCGGTTTGAAAAGATGCCATTTTCAAAGCATTTTCATTGGCTTCAGCACCAGAATTACATAAGAAGAGATTGTAGTCTTCACAATCAGATTGTTCACCAAGCTTAGTCGCGAGTTCTTTTTGAAGCGGATTCTGAACAGCATTGCTATAAAATCCTATTTTATCTAATTGGTCTCTCAATCGCTTCACATAATGTGGATGTGAATGTCCGATAGAAATAACGGCATGACCACCATAGAAATCTTGATATTCCTGGCCTTTGTCATCTGTCACTATAATTCCTTTTGCAGAAACGGGAGTCACATCGTAAAGAGGATATACATCGAATAGGTTCATAATTTGTGTTTTGTTCTTGCTGTCAGTTCGAGCGGAGTCGAGAACGAATTTTTAGTACGAATGCATCTCGACTCCGCTCGATGTGACAGCAGTTTATGTTGTTTTAAACTCCGTTATTTTGTTAAATGAGGCCACAATTCCTTGTATCAAAGAAGAGCTTAAACCTTGAATTTCCATTTCATTGAGACCTTGAATGGTGCAACCCATCGGCGTTGTTACTCTGTCTATTTCTTCTTCAGGATGGTTGCCAGATTCAATTAATAGACTTGCAGCTCCGTTACAGGTATGCATGGCTAATTCTTGTGCTTCTTTAGCATCAAAACCTAATTGGATAGCCCCTTGGGTTGTGGCGCGCATTAAACGCATCCAAAATGCGATTCCGCTGGCGCAAATAACTGTTGCAGCTTGCATTTGACTTTCGGGTATTTCCATAGAATGTCCCATTCTATTAAAAATGGCTTTGGCCAAATCAATACGTTTTTTACCCATTTCGTTTGAACAAATACAAGTCATTGATTTTCCAACTGAAATAGCCGTATTGGGCATACTTCGAACGATGTAATTATTCGCTCCAATGATACTTTCAATTTTTGAAATACTAAAGCCAGTTATGGTCGAAATAACGACATGTTTTTCAGTCAATAAATCTTTGACATCTTCTAATATTTCAGCAAAATGGCCTGGTTGAACCGCAAAAATTAAAATATCAGAATTTTGAACAGCTTCCCTATTGTCCGAGGTAGCAATTACGTTACCATAGCTTTCAAATTCTTTGATAGGTTCTACATTTCTTTTGGTCAAGTACATGCTTGTTGCACCGTTGCTATGAAGTACTCCTTTTGCTATAGATAGTCCTAAATTTCCTGTTCCTATGATGGCTATTTTCATAATATTGGCCCCCAAACCCCCAAAGGGGGCTTTTTATGAGGTGTTTTAAAGTTTGTTAATTAGACTCAATTTTATTTGTTCTCCCCCTTTGGGGGAGTTAGAGGGGGCTAATACACCCCCGCTTTCAATTTTAAACCTTCGTTTTCTTCAAATCCGAAAACTAAATTCATGTTCTGAACTGCTTGTCCTGATGCACCTTTTAAAAGGTTATCTATCGCTGAAGTAATCAGTAAGGTATCTTCATGTTTGTGCAAATGAATGTGACATTGATTTGTATTCACCACATGTTTTAGATGGATGGGTTCTTTAGCAATTTGGGTAAATGCTGCATCTGCATAAAAATCTTTGTATAATTGAATTGCTTCTGCTTCGCTGCCTTCAAACTTGGTATACGCTGTTGCAAAAATTCCTCTAGCAAAGTTCCCTCGTGTCGGAAGGAAAAATAATTCACCTGAATGCTTCTGTAAAGATTTCAGACTTTCATTGATTTCTCCTAAATGCTGATGGGTAAAAGGTTTATACCAACTTACATTGTTATTTCTCCAACTGAAATGTGTTGTTCCTGACGGACTAACACCCGCGCCAGTACTTCCTGTAACTGCATTGACATGAACAGCTCCTCCTAATAATTCGGCTTTAGCTAATGGCAGTAATGCCAATTGAATAGCAGTTGCAAAACAGCCTGGATTAGCGATAAATTTCGCTTCCTGAATTTCCTTTTTATAGAGTTCAGGTAATCCGTAGACAAAATTCTTACCCATTAACATGGCATCTTTTTGAAGTCTAAAATCATTACTTAAATCGATGATTTTTGTAGCTTCTGAAAATGTATGTTCGCCTAAAAACTTTGTGGAATTTCCATGTCCTAAACAA
>CALFUL010000025.1 GCA_937929935.1 uncultured Flavobacteriaceae bacterium
TACTTCTAAGAAAATCTTGAAGGCTATAGAAGAAAATCCACAAGAAAGTAGGAAAGAATGGTTGCTATGGATGTTTGAAAAAGCAGGACAGAAAAAGGGGAATATTTCAAAATATCAATTCTGGCAACATAACAACAAACCAATAGAGCTTTGGAGTACGCCTGTTATAAAACAAAAATTAGATTATATTCATAATAATCCTGTGTAAGCAGGTTTTGTGACCGAACCAATACAATGGAAATATAGTAGTGCAAGAAACATTGCCGAACAAGACCCCGCTTTCGAGATTGATGCTATTGGTTTTTTGGGATAAACGATGGAGATTTCATACTCGGATGGGCACCCGTCACAGACGAGCGCTAGCGGGGGAATACATAATCGAACGTTTTAATCAACAATATGCTATTAGGTGCAACAAAAATCTAAACTACTTTCCACCCTTATGGAGCCAATAATTATTGCCGTCATTGGTATTTTTGTTGGTGTGATTTTAGTGTCAATGTACTTGCCGATGTTCAAGTTGAGTAATGTGGTATTTAAGAAACTAATCTTATTTAATAGAATTGTTTAGGAAGGAATTCGCATTGTCTTTATGTATTGGAACATATGTCTTAATTATATAAGGCGTAATTTTTCGTAATGTTTGGCCCGTAACTGGATGCAAACCCGGGGCTGTAAAATACTCATATTCACTATCCTTGTTTTTATAGTACCAAATCAAGGGTTTATTCTCTTCATTAAAAAATTCAAAGGCTGCATCGACCTCCACTTTTTTCATATTTTTTAATTTTATTTTGTCAAATGGTTGTATCTCAGTTCCGAATTGTGATAATGGAGCTCTGTCACAAGAAATTGTTACATAGGTCGAATCAGCCCAGGTCATGCACTCAACCCCATTTAGATTATTTTTTATAATATTTAAGGGCCAATTTTGAATGCCTAAAATTAGCATCGTCATTCCAAACGCCACGCTAATAGAAATTGTTATAATTCGCCGGCGCCTCTTCTTTTCTTTTTTTCTTTTGGCTTCCTCAAGTCTTCTTTTTCCTTCTCCATGTTTCTTCTTTTCTACTTTATCATTGGGCTCATCAATAATTTTGGTTTCAGATCTCTCTAATTCTTTTTCAAAAATTGAATTTTCAGGTTTTAAATACTCCTGTAATGGTCTTGGTTGAAAATTAATTAACCAACTAATAAGTTCTAAATTTTCATCACTTGTATCATTTGTCCTTCCTTTCAGAAAGTTAATTACAGGTATAAACTTATCCGCTTTTTCACTTTTCAACCCTTGAATATGCCTTCCTTTATCTTCTCCCACATTAAACTGAAAGAAGCGATTTAAAATAGAATCATCATTTTTTCCTTTCCTTCTATTCAGTAACCACAAGCAGGCCTCTCTTATATTTTTACGAGTTGGATTTGCCAAGTAGCTACTCATTTCCCCACCTTTTTCCCTGTTATACTTTTCAATAACCTCTTTTTTATAGCTCTTACTTGTCTTTATTTCCATGGTTTGGTTGGAATTTTTGGAATTATTCTGGAATTCTTAGGAACTATTGGAATTCTTGGAATCACTTATAAAAATAACATTTTACCTCATATACATTTGCACTTAAGAATGATTCACTGTGCATTGCTAACATAGTATTTCTAGAAAAGTCATTCTTACGGAAATCTATAATGCGGCCGGTATTTGGCCAAATTGGAAAGTAGCTAAAAGCTGCCGCATAAGATTTCCACTTTCCAAAAAATCGGAGTACTCCAAACTCTAAGGGCTTGGTAAAAATGAATTCGAGAAAATCTCGAACAGCCACTCCCATGTCAAATTTTTAAATCAAATAGTATGAAAAAAGTAATGATAGCCGTAATGGCACTAGTTTTTAATATGTTTTTATTTTCTTGCTCAGAAGAGTCAATTGCAGACACTGAAACGCTCTACGAAACTCAGGCAACTGAGGGTGATGACGGGCAAGTTAAAGAAGAAAGAGAGGACGATTAATTTCAAATGACTATTGTTAACCACACCAATTTATGGTGTGGTTTTTTAATTTTCTTACTTTTAGGCAAAAGCTAAATGTAAAATGTTTTATCGGGCAATATTATTGTTTTTAATTTTTTTTTCGAGTTGTATTAACCCAAAAAAATCTCAATTTTCTGAATCTTCTAATAATCAGAGATTTTCTATTTTAGAAAAAAGTAAAAATAAAAAACTCAAATTATCGAATCGTTTTCACTTAATAGATAGTTTATTTAAACGCATTCAAAAATCTCCATTAGACTCCTTAGACCTTGCAATAATAGCTTATAAAAGCACTCTGCATTACAAATTAAATGAGAAAGACAGTTCGTTGTTTTATGATCATTATTTGCTTAAAAAGGCTTTGCAAGAAACAAATAACTATTATTCAGGAAAGGCATACTTAAACATTGCTTTGCATTATGATGGTCATCAGAAAATTGATAGCGCTTTTTATTTCTACAATTTGTCTAAAAGACATTTTCAAAAGTTAAAAGACAGTAGTCAGGTGGGTAGACGTTTAATGAGTATGGGGTTAATTCAACAACATCAAAACGATTACTTTGGAAGTAAAGAGTCTATAACTGAGGCTCTGCAATATTTAAACTCCAAAAAAGACTCTAAATATACTTCTTCCTCATATAATGCATTGGGAACAAATCATAGAAAACTTTTAAATTTTGAAGAGGCAATAAGATATTATTCATTAGCAATCAAAACCACTCAATCTAAAAAGGATAAGCTTATATATCAGAACAATTTAGCTGCTACATATATCGATGAGAAGCAATGTGATAAAGCAATTTCTTTGCTAACAAATATTGAAAAAGATGAATTATCAAGAAATAATCAAAGAGAATATGCTAGAGTGTTGGACAATTTGACTTACGCTAAATGGTTGTCGGGCAAAAACATTAGAGAAGTGGTATTTCAAAAACCATTAAACTTAAGAAAACAAAACAACGATCAAAGAGGACAAATAGCCAGTTATACTCACCTAGGAGAATTTTATAGTAAAACCAATATTGTAAAAGCCACCTCTTATTTCGATTCGGTTATTCAATTATCGAAAACTATAAAAATTCCAAGAGCAGAAAAAGATGCTCTAACGTTTTTAATGAAACTTAAACCTAAGAATATCAGCCTTCGCGACCGCTATATCTTTTTGCAAGACAGTTTGTATAATCAAGAATTAAAAGTTAAAACCCAATTTGCTAAATACAAGTATGATGATAAGGTAATCCAAGAAGAAAATTTGAGGCTAGAAAAGGAAAATGCGGAGCAAGAACTAAAAGTAGCGAAACAACGAAATCAAAAAATACTTAGCTATACCATAGGCGTTCCTCTATTCTTAATCTTAGGGTTTTTAACCTATTTTTTCGTGCAACGTTCTAAACGACTAAAAAAAGAAAATAAGACCGCAAAATTAGAGGCCAATTATGAAACAGAAACAGAATTGTCTAGAAGACTACATGATGATTTTGGAGGCAAACTCAATCATGCCATGCTATTATTACAAAGTGATGTAAATAATGAAGAAGTGCTTAATATAGTAGACGAACTCTACAACCAAAGCCGCGACTTTTCTAGAGAAATTAATGATGTGGATACCGGTCCAAACTTCAAGAATTTTCTTGTTGGTATGATGGGTAACTATTGTAAAAACAGAAAACTAATGACTACTGGAAGCACTGAAGTAGATTGGTTGAAATTATCCCCATTATCAAAGAAAACAGTATTTAAAGTGCTGCAAGAATTAATGATTAATATGCAGAGGCACAGTAATGCTACATTAATTTCAATTGTATTTGAGCAAACAAATAAAATTCTTAAAGTCACTTATGCTGATGATGGTGTTGGGGCTACAAAAGAGGAGTTAGATATTAAAAATGGCTTATGGAATACAGAAAAGCGTATTAAAGCCATTGGTGGAACTATTATTTTTGATTCAGAGAAAGGACAAGGTTTTGAAGCCCGAATACAAATTCCGAATTAAATAGTACCTATTATGTTTAAAAAAATACTTATTGCTGAAGATTTTCAAGATACAAACAAAGGCATTGTTGAAGCTTTAGAAAGTAGGCTTCAAATTGAAACAATTCAAGAAGAGCTATACTGTGACAAAGCGTATAATAGATTTAAAGTCGCTCATGAAAAGGGAGAGCCTTATGAATTATTGATTACCGATTTAACGTTCAGCGAAAATCACGTGCCTAGAAAATTAACCTCTGGCAAGAAATTAATAGATGCTGTGAGAGCTGTTGATAAAAACATCAAGGTTATTGTAAATTCTATGATTGATAATCCGACAGAAATTAACCCCCTATTTTCAGAACAAGAAATAAACGGGTATGTATGTAAAGGGCGTAATAGCTTAAATGATTTGGTTAATGCCATTCAAGAAGTATATCAAAACAGAACCTTTGTTTCTCCGCAACTAAATTTAAATACGGCTGGCAGTGTTTTTGAAATGGATAAATATGACCTCATGATTCTAAAAAACCTTGCCGATGGATTTACCAAAAAAGAAATTTCTGAAAAGCTCAAAAAACAAAATATCTCTCCAAATAGCGAAAGTACCATTGATAAAAAAGTGAGCAAACTGTTTGATGAATTTGGAGCAAAGAATACTCACCACCTTATTGCTAAGTTGGTAAAGCTTGGTAAAATTTGACCATAAACTTCTTTTGATTTTTATAATACAAACAAATTTTAGTCCCTTACAGGTATCTGTAAGGGATTCTTCTTTTATGATCTTACGTTTGGGGGATTGTTAATTCTAAAATAAAAATATTATGGCGGTTAAACATACAGATGAGAATGGGAACGTTGAAGTCCATCAAGGAAGTAAAGGAGGAGTTACTGGTTGTGGTTTTGATACAACGGATCACCCAAGTCATTGGGAAAATACTTCTAGCAGTATTACTTGCGACAAAAACGGCTGTAAAAACTAGCTTCTTAAGAAGAGAAAGTTAGCTTTTTCAAGCTTAATATTCTAGACCATCCTGCCGAAAAGAATGTTGGGGGGCAATCTTACTAGGTAGGTATGGTCTCTAAAATCAGATAAGAATTTAAACACTAACCATTAACTATAATTTTACATGAAACTATTTGCTATACTAATCATAGTGCTATCCATCTTGTTACCAAAAAGCAGTATAAGTTTGACACAATTAAAATTTAAGATTCTATAAAAATGGCCAAGTATTATGTAAATAACAATCCGCAGTCAAATGGTGATCATGAGGTTCATAATAGTGGATGCCCTTGGCTTAATCTTATTAACAGTAAAAAAGACTTAGGTTTTCATCTTAACTGTAAATCTGCTGTTCTTGAAGCCAAAAAAACGTATAAGCAATCAAACGGATGTGTTCATTGTTCTAATGCATGTCATACTTCTTAAATATTGATAATATGAAAAAAATCAAATTATTTGTAACAGTAATTTTTTGCGCTGCATTGTTGAGTTTTAATCATTGCTTTGGGACAATGCCTGCTGTATAGAGTTTAGGGTTTGAAAAGTTCAATGTTATGCACGAATCGTGTTGTGAGAAATCAAACTATTGATAAAAATGGCTTAGCCTTAGTTGTACCCACAGAACCATAGCTTACAACTGGGCTTACTACATTAATTGAAAATTGATATATAAAACATAAAAATAAATCAATGGAACATTTAACAATAATATCATTAATCAGTTTGATATTATCCGCCTTAATAGCGTTGTATTATTTCATTGATCAACGTAAAAAATAAAAAACCAGCTAAAATTAGCTGATTTTCTTAGTAGCGGGAACTTCTTATACTATTCTTGAAACATTGAATAAAAACCAAGAACTGATTTTTCTTGCAAGAAAAGGCAATTGGATAAAGGTAAAAGTTCATTCTTCAAAGACACTGGGCTTTGTCTATTATAAATATGTACTTCTATATAATTGAGAGATTTTATTTAAGCTAAAGTTTAAAGAATTGCTATTAGCCATTCTTTTTTTTGCTTTACAGATATCTGTAAGGTATTGTCTTCGAATGGGTTTAGGTTTGATGTGAAACCAAAAACCAGCTAAAAATGGAATATAAAGTTATCCCCTTTGTAGCATCAATTGACCAAAACAAAGGCACCTCTAAACATGTAGCTGAACAACTAGAAGAGATTGTTAAACATCACGCAAACGCAGGTTGGAAATATTTAAGACTTGAAAGTGTAAGTACGTTTGTAAAGCCAGATAATGGGTGTTTCGGATTTGGTGGAAGAGCGGGCTATAATACAACGCGTCAAATGATTGTGTTTACTAAGTAAGGCAATGCGAATACTACTCTTATCAGTGATCAGAAGCTATTGGTTCTTAATTCCTCCTAAGAAAAGAAACAAATGCCTTTTTAAAAAAAGTTGCTCACACTATGTGTTTGAAATCACAAAAGAAGATGGACTATTAAAAGGTCTAAAAGCGCTCCGTTACCGATTTAAACACTGTAGACCAGGTTACTATATCATTAATAGTGAAGAAGGTAAATTCTTAATATCTGCCAGAAACCATGTTTTTGAGGCCTACAAAATTAATGACAATATTCTTAATTATGACTAAAAAACTATTTGCTAAAGTTGTCCGTGTAGTATCAATCTGTTGCGCACTACTTTTGTTTATTGCCGTTTTACCCAACCCAATAGACTATTATAACGTACTTCGAATAATAGTTTTTATTGGCGCATTACTCGTAATTCTGCAAAATATAAATACACCATTTTGGGTGGTAACATTCGCTATATTATTCGTGTTATTCAATCCTATTTTTCCTATTCATTTTTACATGAAACTGCCTTGGATACCTGTGGACATTGTTTCGGGCTTGTTGTTTTTAGTAGAACTTATTATAAATAGACCTAAAAAATCAAAACCAAGACCAATAAAAAAAGAAGTCAAGAGATATGAACGTGATAGAATCTACTAACCAAAATCAACAGTAATGGGAAAAACACATATAACAACTGAATTAAAGAGTCATTTTTTAAGACTATACCAAATTGCTTTATCCGATGAGGATTTTAGTCCATTAGAAATGCAATTACTATATCGATTTGCTGAGGAAAGAGACATTTCTAAACTAGAATTAAATAAAATATTAACAGAACCTCCAGGTGAAATAACTGTGCCAGAGAGCATTGAGAAAAAAATAGAATATCTGTACGATTTTGCATTAATGATATGGGCAGATAAAATTATTACTCCAGACGAAGAAAACACCCTTAAGAAGTACATCAAAAAATTTGATTTCTTAGATGAAAATGTAGATGAACTTTGCAACTATCTTTTAGAAGGTGCAAGACAAGAGAAAACCAAACAATCAATACTAAACGAACTTAATGAATAATTAGTCATGGGAATATTAAAAAAATTGGCTGCATTAAGGCCACAAAATCAATTAAAGGCAGTTACTCCAAGGCATGCAGAAGAAAAAGTAATAGACTATAATAATGAAGGTTTTGAAACGTCAAAATCGTGTCAAGGAAGAGAACATACATTGAGAACTTCTTTAGAAGCTATTTATCAAAAATTTGAAAATGATAGTAAAATAGATCTTGCAAATCAAGAACAACTAAAACAACCATATACAAATGAATTAAAAGGGAAATCTACCGCATTACTTAATAAGGAAGAGGAAAAAGAGAGTTTAGAAGATGAGATTACATCATTTGAAGATAAAATAGAGAAGCTACACCAAGACACCATAAATGTTCGAAGAAATCCTTTGGATTATGGTTTAGATGTAGATAAAAGGTCAACGGCAAAGTTCTGGATAGGTTTATTGTTTTTATTGCCCTTATCGGCATATATTTTAATTTTTTATATCTCGACTTCATATTCTGCATTTTTTAGATTATTTGACCCTAGTATTAGCCTATTTCAAGGTATGTTCTATCCAAAAGCATTATCTCAAGCTTATAATGAAAGTTTTTTAGAACTGGGTTTTATTCTTTTTATTCCTTTCGTGTTTTTTGCATTAGGATATCTTATTCACATGTTTCAAGCAAACAAAGGTTTTATAAACACACTTAAAATAATAGCTCTTTTTATTATTACGTTTTTGTTCGATGCAATATTAGCCTACCTCATAGACGAAAAGTTATATAATCTCAATAAAACTTATGATAGCCAAGATTTTAATATTGTTATTGCTTTTCAGAGTGTAAGTTTTTGGCTTATTATTTTTGCAGGTTTTGTCTCTTATATTGTATGGGGTTTGGTCTTTGACTTTGTTATGAAAGAACATTCGGATAGAGATAAAATACAATCTTTTATAGCTGATAAATTTGAAGAAATTGAGAACAATGAAAAGCGTATTATAAAAATCAAAAATGAGATTAAAGATTTCCAAAAAGATATCTCTGGTTTAGAAAAAAGAATCGCCGAATTACAAAATATTGTAGACGGTTTTATACTACCTATACGCAACTACAAATTGCTTTCTGCACAGTATTTACAAGGTTGGCAAAAGTATATAGATGCAGAATTACGGATTGGGCATAATGAGAAAAATACACTTCAAGAAACCTGTAGAGCACTCTATGATAAACATATTAAGAGTTTAGAATTAGATATAGACAACTATCAAAACAAGGTATATACCAAAACGCTATAAATATGAAAACTATACTAAAGATTTTTACTTTTTTTTTAGCTCCTTTAATTTTAGGTTGTGCAGATGAAAAGAAAATAACACAAGAAATAGAGAAGCAAATAAAATTAGAAACTGAAACTAAAAGCACTACAAAGGTTAGTTGCCCAAAGTATATACTAGACAATAAGCAAAACAATTTAAATATAAGTGTGCTTTTAGATTTATCAGATAGGATAGAAAGCGAGAATCAGATTCAAAATGATTCATCCTATTTGGCTAGTATATCCAAAGCATTTATTTCTCATGTGAAGACAAAAAAACTTCTTATGCTCGAAGATAGATTGAAGTTATTTTTTAATCCCGCACCATCTAATACAGAAATAAATGTGATAGCCAAAAAATTAGATATTGCTTTTACTAAAGGAACAAGCAAAAAGTATATTGAAGAGACCCTGAAGATGTATAATAAATTGCCTTCCAAACTATATCATTTGGCAAAGAGCGATGCTAAAATAAATAAAGGCTACGCAGGGTCAGATATTTGGCGATTTTTTGAACAACACGTGGAAGATTATTGCATAGATAATTGTCATAGAAACATATTAGTAATCTTAACAGACGGATATATGTTTTACAATGAATCTAAAATGGATAGTGCAAATAGAAGTTCCTATCTAACGCCTAAAAGCCTTTCTAAATTAAAATTAGATAAGCCCAACTGGAAAGAAGAAATAAATAAGAGAAATTTAGGATTTATACCAGCAACTAAGAATTTGAGCGATTTAGAAGTCTTGGTAATTGGAATAAAGGGACAAAATGGGCCATATGCGGAAAATATTATAGAAGCGTATTGGAAAAAATGGTTTGTAGAAATGGGGATTCAAAATTCAAATATAAAAATAAAAAGTGCAGATATTCCTAGTAGTATTGAGAAAGTGATTTTTGATTTTATTCTAAACAAATAATCATGGCGTTCAGATTTAATAAAAGGATTAAACTTAGTAAAGGCCTTGGGTTAAACGTGAGTAAATCAGGCATTACACCAAGTTATAGGAATAAAAGAGGTAGCCTTAGTTCAAAAGGATATTCCGTACGTACAGGAATTCCTGGTCTTAGCTATAGAAAAACATTTTCGAAAGCTAAAAATAGCGGGTGCTTGGTTATTTTCGCCCCTTTTTTCTTAACTCTAATAATAATGTCTTGTGCTAATCTTGAAAACGAAAGAATAGAAGAGATTGATTCAATAGACTGTAGAGATACTAATTGTGCTAACTATACTTCTCAATCTGCTGCCCAAGCAGACTTTGATGCGAATCCTGAGTGTAGGAACGATTTAGATGCAGATAATGATGGCATTGCATGTGAAGAGCCTGGCAATAGTGTGAAAAATTGTGCATCAACCTCTAATTGTGGCTGTTCAAACAAGAATATGTCTCCATGTCAGGCAGACCCATGTTGTAGATGGGTGGTTGGTGAGGGTTGCAAATGCGGCTAACTATTTCAACTCAAACTTCAAAAAAACAGGTAAATGATCCGACAACTTTCTGGCTTTTTCTATATTACCGCAAGCCCTAACAAAATCGAGAACACCACTATCGGTTTTTAACAACAAGCTAGAGTAAAAGACATTATCAATGGGATGGTTGCGATATTCAAAACCGTCACAAGCTTTTTTTAGCGTCGTTTTTTGATTAGTTACAGCGGCAGTATAACCTTCGGTTTTAAAGTTGTCAAAAACAGGCTTAGCTTCGTTCACATTAAAATCGCCTGCTAAAATCAAATGTTCTGAAGAAGAGTTGATAATATACTTTGTTAAGGCTTTAATTTCAGCTTCTGGATTTTTATTGTGAGGCCTAGCATGAAAGTTGATGAGGGTTAGTTTTTTGTCCGCCATATAGAAGTCTATTAAAAAGGGTTCTCTATCAACAAGAGTATCTAATTCGGTAATGAGCTTACCTCTATTTTTTATTTTTATATGCTTGGTTTTCCAAACAACTGCGTAACGTTCTGTAACATATTTCGAACTGTTGGTGGGGTCACTGATGACGTAATCCCATTGTGCTCCTTTTCTATTGAGAATATCAGTTAGTTTAGCGACCGCTTGAGCACCTCCGTAACCTGCAACAACTTCCTGTATTGCTATTAAATCCGCTTCTCTTAAAATTTCAGCAATTTCTTCTAGTTCCTTTTCATTCTTGGTCTTGCCAAAATCTTGAATGTTCCATGAGATAAGGTTAAAATCGATCTGTTGTGAAAAGCTATTTAAGGACAGAAAAAGAATTAGTATTAGAACAATTTTTTTAACCATAAAACTCAATTTAGAAAGTCACAAAGCTAACAATAGTTTAGCTTCAAGATTTATGCTTTTCTGTAAAAAAATATATACGTCATAAATTTATTATGCAACAGGGGCAATTCGCGAAGAGTGTGCTTTTATTTTTAAGCAAATATAAAACCAGCTAAAACTAGCTGGTTTTCTTAGTAGCGGGAACTGCCCCGAAGCGTCTGGGGAACCAGTGTTTCAATATTAGTTTATGAGCCCGACAATTTATTTCATAAAAAAAGAGCAATCATTTCTGATTACTCTTTCTTAGTAGCGGGAACTGGATTCATTGCTCATTTCATGCGCAATGGGCCTTTGGGTGGCTTTACTAATAAAACCACCAGCCACTAAGTGTCTGATTAGTTTTTATTCGCTTCAAAGCACAAACAAGTTTGACTTTTGCGCAAATAAAAAACCAGCTAAAACTAGCTGGTTTTCTTAGTAGCGGGAACTGGACTCGAACCAGTGACCTTCGGGTTATGAGCCCGACGAGCTACCTACTGCTCTATCCCGCGATATGGGTTTTTTATCTCACTTGTTTTGCAACATCAGTTCATAACACTGACAAGATAAAGGCGCACTACTATTTGTAGTGGGCGACAAATATACAACGGATTTTTAGTTATATCAAAACTTGCCATAAGAATATTTTTCAAGTGCTCGCACTGAAAAAACCTTAAAATCCATACCTTCGAACTTTACAATTTTATGGATGCAATCAATGATTTTTTAGGTCAAGCCAATAGTTTTGCCAATTGGCCCATGTTTATTTTACTCATAGGCGGAGGTTTGTTTTTAGTGTTTTATTCTAAATTCATACCCTATCGTTTTTTTGGGCATGCAATAGCCATTACCTCAGGCAAATACGATACTAAAAATGCAAAAGGCGATGTGAGTTCTTTTCAAGCCTTATCAGCTGCCGTAGCTGCTACTGTAGGTTTAGGTAATATTTCAGGAGTAGCTATTGCCATTCATCAGGGTGGCCCTGGTGTTGTTTTTTGGATTTGGGTCACAGCATTAATCGGCATGGTTATAAAGTTTTATTCTTGTAGCTTATCGATTATGTATCGTGGAACTGATTCAGAAGGAAATATTCAAGGTGGACCCATGTACTATATTACCAAAGGATTAGGAGAAAAAGCGAAACCCTTAGCTATTTTCTTTGCTGCATGCGGACTCTTTGGCTTTTTAGGGGTGTTTACAGCGAATCAGTTTACTGAAACATTTATGAGTGTGATTAAGCCATCAAAAACCTTGTTTGCGATGAGTGATTTTAATTGGCGGTTGACCATAGGTATTGTTTTAGCAGTAATCACATCATTAGTCATTTTTGGAGGTTTAAAAAGTATTGCAAAAGTAGCTTCAGCAATAGTACCTATTATGGTGGGGGTTTATTTAATAGCCGTATTAGTAGTTATGGCGTTGAATGCTTCAGAAATAATACCTGCTCTGAAAATGATAATCACTGAAGCATGGAATTTTAAGACTATTGTGGCAGGTGGTTTCTGGGGCTTTATTATAATTGGTGTCAAACGAGCTATGTTTTCAAATGAAGCAGGTTTAGGTAGTGCTCCTATGTATCACGGACAGTCAAAAACTGATAATCCTATAAAAGAAGGATTGGTCGCTAGTCTGGGTCCATTTATTGATACTATTTTGGTTTGTACCATAACAGCAGTGGTCATTATTTTAAGTCAAGCTGATTATGTAAATAATAGTGGAATTGTGCTCACTCTAGAGGCATTCGAAACTACTCTTTTTGGTTTTGGTGATGATTTGTTAATGATTATTGTTTCTGCCTTCGCACTGTCAACTTTATTTACTTATTCTTATTACGGGGTTAAAAGTTTATCTTTTTTAACCAATGCAAAAATTGGAAAATATTATAATTGGTTTTTTATTCTCACAATTGTTTTCGCGGCAGTAGCTTCTTTACAGTTGGTGGTACAGCTAATTGATTTATCCTATGCCTTAATGGTCATACCCAATATGATTGCCGTACTTTTGTTGGCTCCTAAAGTAAACGTAAAAGCAAAGGAGTATATTAAGAAGTTGAAGCATGGCAAAGCATAAATCAGGATTTGTAAATATAATAGGCAACCCCAATGTGGGTAAATCTACCTTAATGAATGCTTTTGTAGGCGAGAAGTTATCAATTATTACTTCAAAGGCGCAAACCACACGTCATCGAATTTTAGGTATTGTTAATGGCGATGATTTTCAAGCTATTCTTTCTGACACACCGGGTATTATAAAGCCGGCCTATGAATTACAAAATTCTATGATGAATTTTGTGAAATCAGCTTTTGAAGATGCTGATGTGCTGATATATATGGTTGAAATAGGAGAAAAGGCTTTGAAAGACGAAGCATTTTTTGAAAAGATAAAAAACAGTAAAATTCCTGTTTTATTACTATTAAATAAGGTTGATACTACAACTCAAGAAGTGTTAGAGGAACAAGTGCAGTATTGGCAAGGGTTGCTTCCTAAAGTTGAATTGCATCCTATATCGGCGCTTTCAAATTTTAATGTTAAGAATGTTTTTGAACGTATTGTTGAGTTGCTTCCTGAAGCACCAGCGTATTATCCTAAAGATCAATTGACTGATAAACCTGAACGTTTTTTTGTTAATGAGACCATCCGTGAGAAAATCTTAATACACTACAAAAAAGAGATTCCATATTCCGTAGAAATAGACACTGAAGAGTTTTTCGAAGATGAAGATATCATCAGAATGCGTTCAGTAATTATGGTTGAGCGTGACTCTCAAAAAGGAATCATAATTGGTCATAAGGGCAGCGCTTTGAAAAGGGTTGGCGTTGAGGCTAGAAAAGACCTTGAAAAATTCTTTGGTAAGCAAGTTCACATAGAACTTTACGTCAAAGTCAATAAAAATTGGCGTAGTAATGATAGGCAGTTAAAACGATTTGGCTACAACAGCTAGTAAAGTCTACCTATTAAAGGCTGCAAATCATCGAAAATATTTTCTAAAATGCAATATAAGCACCCCAATTTTGTTAAAGAGAGAACTATAACGTCCCGATAAACAGTAGTTTGACGAATATTTTTTAAATAAAATTTCGATTTAGGTGTTAATTCAGGACTTTTATTATATTTGACAATCGGTGAAAGACCGTAATTTATCGACTAAATGAACAAGATTACAATTGAATTACCAAACGTAGTTATTATCGGAGCCTCTGGCCACGGTAGTGTTGTACTTGATTGTGTTGAAAAAGAAGGCAAATATAATGTTGTTGGTTTTATTGATTCATTTAAGAAAAAAGGTACAGAGCATGACGGGTACAAGGTATTAGGTAACGAATTTGACCTTCCTTTACTTTCTGAAGAATACAATTTGTTTGGTGGCATTATAGCCATTGGCGATAATTGGACAAGAAGTTTACTCGTTGACCGCATTGGTAAAATTTTACCAGAATTTTCATATTTCTCTGCAATTCATCCAAATGCTGTTCTTGGTAAAAACGTTCAGGTTGGTAGTGGTACTGTTATCATGCCAGGAGTTGTTGTTAATGCCAAGTCAATGATCGGCAATCACTGTATTTTGAATACAAGTTCAAGTTTAGACCATGATGGTTTCATGAATAGTTTTTCAAGTTTGGCTCCTAATGTATGTGCCGGAGGTAATGTTACCTTGGGTAAATGTTCTGCCGTTTGTCTTGGGGCTAATGTTATTGAAAACGTGGTTATTGGTTCGCACACAATCATTGGTGCCGGATCTGTAGTTTTAGAGAATATTCAAGACTACGTTTTAGTTTATGGGTCGCCAGCGAAAGTAATTCGCAAAAGAATAGCCAGCGAATCATATTTAGGGGGCGTTAAAGACCCTTCAACAGTAATTCAGCTGCGCACCCAAGAAAGTAGTTAATTACGCTTTCTCTTTACTTCATCTTATAAATCATAGATCTTCAATTAATTAACTGTATTTTTGCACCTCAAAATTTAGATGTAATGAGCGCTATTGTTGCCATTGTAGGAAGACCCAATGTAGGTAAATCAACTTTTTTTAATCGCCTTATTCAGCGAAGAGAAGCCATTGTTGATGCGGTAAGCGGAGTTACCCGTGATAGACACTACGGAAAAAGTGATTGGAATGGCGTTGAGTTTTCTCTTATCGACACTGGCGGCTATGTTTTAGGCAGCGATGATATTTTTGAACAAGAAATAGACAAGCAAGTTGAGTTAGCCATTGATGAAGCTGATGCCATTATTTTTATGGTTGATGTTGAATCAGGAATTACGGGTATGGATGAAGATGTGGCTAGCTTACTACGCCGCGTAAATAAACCTGTTTTTTTAGCGGTAAATAAAGTTGATAACGGAAAACGTGCTGAAGATGCTGTTGAGTTTTATGCCTTAGGATTAGGTGAGTATTTCAATCTGTCAAGTGTCAACGGTAGTGGTACGGGTGAGTTATTAGATGCTTTGGTTAAAGTGCTACCTGAAAAGGAAAAAGTAGTTGATGATTTACCTCGTTTTGCAGTGGTAGGAAGACCTAATGCTGGAAAATCTTCTTTTATAAATGCTTTAATAGGAGAAGAAAGATACATTGTTACTGATATAGCAGGTACTACACGCGATAGTATTGATACTAAATATAATCGCTTCGGATTTGAATTTAATCTAGTTGATACGGCAGGCATTCGAAGAAAAGCCAAAGTTAAAGAAGACCTAGAATTTTATTCTGTCATGCGTTCAGTTCGAGCCATTGAACACAGTGATGTTTGTTTGCTTGTAGTAGACGCTACCCGAGGATTTGACGGTCAAGTGGCCAATATCTTTTGGTTGGCACAAAGAAATAATAAAGGTATTGTCATTCTTGTTAATAAGTGGGATTTGGTTGAAGACAAAGAAACAAATACCATGAAGCAGTATACAGCAAAAATTAAAGAGGCGATTGAACCTTTTGTTAATGTGCCCGTACTTTTTATATCTGTTTTGACTAAACAACGCATTTTTAAGGCGATTGAAACAGCAGTTGAGGTGTATAAAAATAGAAGTAAACGAATTTCTACCAGCAAGTTAAATGACGCAATGCTACCCGTTATTGAGCATTACTCACCACCTGCATACAAAGGTAAATATGTGAAAATTAAATTCTGCACGCAATTGCCAACACCGTATCCGCAATTTGCATTTTTCTGCAATTTACCCCAATACGTACGTGAACCTTATAAACGGTATTTAGAAAATAATCTTAGAGAAAAGTTTGATTTCACAGGAGTTCCTGTTACTATTTTTCTGCGAAAGAAATAGGTTTTTAGGAGTTCAAGTTACCCCTTGTAGATTATTTATTTCATAATTTTCCAACAGCCAACAGCCAACAGCCAACAGCCAACAGCCAACTAAACTACCACCCACCTGAAGCACCGCCGCCGCCAAATCCGCCGCCGCCGAAGCCACCTCCAAAACCTCCGCTGAAGCCGCCACCGGATCCACCGCCAAATCCGCCACCTCCAAAACCTCCTCCTGAGCCACTACTTCGGCCCATATTGCTGAGTATAATGATATCCCAAAGGTCGAGTCCGTTAGCACTTTTTCCACCATTTCGCCTGCCACCGCCTCCTCGTCGATTTCTTCGAGAAAGAATGATTAGAATGACAAAAAAGATGATAAAAGGTAATAAAGAATCTAGCTGAAAACTGTTGGTTGAAAAGTCACGCTCTTCTTTGAATTCACCATTTAAAACTTGAAAAATAGCATCAGCACCGGTATTTAGGCCGCCATAATAATCGTTTTCTTTAAATCTAGGTATGATAATATGATCAATAATTCGTTTTGACATGGCGTCAGTCAAACCAAATTCAACCCCTTGACCCGTGTTTATGGCAATTTTGCGATCGTCTTTAGCTAACAGAATTAATATGCCATTGTCTTTTTGACCTTGACCAATGCCCCATTTTTCGCCCCACTGTGCTCCAAGAAAATTAATATTTTCTCCTTCAGTTGAACTGATAATGGCGAGTACAATTTGTGTAGAAGTGCTGTCAGCGTATCGAATTAATTTTTGTTCAAGCGCTTTTTCTTGCCCAGCAGGTAGCAGATTGATATAATCATACAGGCTAGTTTGTTTAGAGGGTGTAGCCGGAATTTTAAACTGAGCCCTTCCTTCAGTAGAAAAGAAAAATAAAAAAACGAATACTGTACAAAAGCCTATGTTGAGAAACCTTGAGTTCTCTTTGGTGGCATAAGCACCTTCATTCTTAAGCTTTAGATATCTCATCGCTTAATTCATTTTCATCACCATGTTGCCACGGAAAATGAGTTTCTAATTCTTTGCCTGCGCTTTGTACCCCTTCAATAATACCTTGTTTGAAATTGCCTTTTTGAAACTGGGCTTGAATTTTATCTTTGGTAGACTTCCAGAAGTCTTTGGGTACTACATGGTCAATACCTTTATCGCCAATAATAGCGAATTTTTTATCGCAAACGGCGATGTAAATAAGCACGCCGTTTTCGTCTTTAGTGTTATCCATCTTTAATTGATGAAAAACCGCCTTAGCTCTTTTGAAATGGTCATCTTGACAGGTTGATTCAAGGTGTACACGTATTTCGCCAGAGGTATAGCTTTCAGCTTTAAGAATAGTTTGAATTACTTCTTGCTCTTCTTCAGCAGATAAAAAATTTTCTACTTGTGACATGTATGATTATTAAAAATCAAAGTCTACATCAGGTGCGTTTTCAGATCCTGGATCCGCTTTGTAACGCGCCATTTCTTCGAAGCCAAACCAGCCAGCGAATAGTTTTCCTGGAAATTTAGTGGTATGAATATCGTAGATATTTACTTTTTCATTAAATCGATCACGTGCAACATTGATTCTGTTTTCGGTGCCTTCTAGCTGCGATTGTAATTCTAAAAAGTTCTGATTAGCCTTTAAGTCAGGATAACGTTCTACTACTACCATTAATTTACTTAATGCCCCTGTTAAGCCACTTTGTGCTTGTTGAAATTGGGCCATATTTTCAGCGGTAAGATTGTTGGCGTCAATGTTTACTGATGTTGCTTTTGCTCTTGCTTCAATAACATCTTTAAGTGTACCGCGTTCAAAATCTGCAGCCCCTTGAACTGTTTTAACCAAATTGCCTATGAGGTCATTTCTTCTTTGATATGAACTTTCAACGTTAGACCAAGCGGTTTTAGCATCAGCTTCATATTCAACAGCGGTATTGTTAAACGTGTACGCAAAACTGCCTATTGCTAAGGCAAGTACTAATAATCCTATGAGTGATATACCAAGACATCCTAGTCCGGCGATTGCTCCTTTTTTCATTTTAAAGTGTTTTAGCGTTTAATGTTAATGGTACTCTATTTTAATAAGTCTTCTTTGTCTGCTTTTTGTTACAAAAGGCAAATTATATGAAGAGATTTTCTTTAACGTGTATAAGCTGAAAAATTAAAGTTGGTTTTTTATTTTATATAGTTCTGCCCTAACTTTCTGAAGCTTATCAATTATTTCAAAATTATCTAAGGTTTTTTTTCTATTCTCTCTAAGGTGCGTTTTGGCGCCTTCAAGAGTAAACCCGCGTTCTTTGACTAAATGATAGATTAGTTTAAGGTTTTTTATGTCTTCAGGGGTAAACTTGCGATTGCCTTTAGCGTTTTTTTTAGGCTTTAGAACATCAAATTCTTTTTCCCAAAACCGAATCAATGAAGTGTTGACATTAAAAGCTTTGGCTACTTCGCCAATACCGTAATACCTTTTTTCTGGAAGTTCTATCTGCATCGATTTAATCCAATGATTGATTCTCTTGATTTGCGTATTTCAGCATATTTTCAAATTCTTTTGGCGATAAACTGCCATAGTAGAAATTGATAGGGTTAATACGATCCTTGTCTTTCCAAACTTCATAGTGTAAATGCGGAGCTTCTGAACGCCCTGTACTTCCTACAAAACCAATAAGATCTCCACGCTTCACTTTTTGACCTCTTTTCACATTGTACTTACTCAAATGTGCATAAAGGCTCATGTAGCCGTAGCCGTGTTCAATTCTAATATGCTTTCCGTATCCTGAAGAATTATTATCAGCACGTATAATTTTGCCATCTCCAGAAGCATAAAGAGGTGTGCCTCTTGGTGCTGTAAAATCCATTCCGTAATGCATTTTACGTGCTTTGGTAAATGGATCAGAACGCCAACCATAGCCTGAAGCCATACGGGTCAAATCATCATTGTTTATAGGCTGAATAGCCGGTATTGACGCCAATAATTTTTCTTTTTCTTCAGCCAACTTACTAATCTCATCTAAAGATTTTGACTGAATAGCCATTTGTTTTTTAATGATATCTAAACGTTGCGTGGTTGAGATAATCATATCAGAATTATTAAAACCTTCCAATGATTTATATCTATTTACACCTCCAAAACCAGCTTTTCGTTGTTCTTCTGGTATTGGGTTGGCTTCAAAGTATAAACGGTATATATTGTTGTCACGGTCTTCAATATTCCCTAGAACCTGTTCAATTTGTTCCATTTTCTTATCTAGAAGCTCAAATTGAAGTTCATAATTTTTTAATTCACGTGATAAAGAAAGTTCTTTTGGGGTATTGACAAAATTGGTATTCAATAAAAAAACTACTGTAATAAGACCAAAAAGAAAAGCTGCCAATAAAAAGAAACCAATATTGCGAAAACGCTTCGATTTTTTCTGCTCAATTTTTCTATATGAGAGCGTATCTGGATCGTAAAAATACTTAACCTTAGACATGAATGTAAATTATCCTATTTTTGTGACGATTTGTTAAGAACAAGCAAATATAAAAATTGTTTTGTTCAAAAAGTTAAAATTTATATAACCATACTAAATTACATGAATTCCAACGAAATACGGAAACAATTTTTAAACTTCTTTAAAGAAAAAAACCACAAGATTGTTTCTTCTGCACCCATGGTTATTAAAGATGACCCTACGCTGATGTTCACAAATGCAGGTATGAATCAGTTTAAAGAATACTTTTTAGGTAACAGTGTTCCAAAATCTGTGCGCGTTGCAGACACCCAAAAGTGTTTAAGAGTAAGTGGTAAGCACAATGATTTAGAAGAGGTTGGTAAAGACACCTATCATCACACCATGTTTGAGATGTTAGGTAACTGGAGCTTTGGTGATTATTTTAAAAAGGATGCCATTGCGTGGGCATGGGAATTCTTAACTGAAGTATGTAAAATAGATAAAGACAGTCTTTATGTTTCTGTTTTTGAAGGAAGCAATGATGCCGATAAGCTGGAGATGGATTCGGAAGCTTTTGATCTTTGGAAAGCCATTGTGCCTGAAGATCGAATTATTTTGGGCAACAAAAGTGATAATTTTTGGGAAATGGGCGACCAAGGTCCATGTGGTCCTTGTTCAGAAATACATGTAGATATACGTTCTGCTGAAGAAAAAGCGAAAACTCCGGGTGCCAAATTGGTAAATGCGGATCACCCTTTAGTGGTTGAAATATGGAATCTAGTTTTCATGCAGTATAACAGAAAAGCTGATGGTAGTTTAGAGGCCTTACCAGCAAAACATGTTGATACCGGAATGGGTTTTGAACGCCTATGCATGGTCATGCAAAAGGTGCAATCAAATTATGATACTGATGTTTTTACCCCCATTATCAGAGAAATAGAAACAATTACCAATTCTGATTACGAAAAAAACGAAGAAATTGATATTGCCATTCGTGTTATCGCGGATCATATTCGTGCTGTTTCTTTTTCAATTGCTGACGGGCAGTTGCCAAGCAACACCGGCGCAGGGTATGTTATACGTAGAATCTTGCGAAGAGCTATTCGCTACGGCTTTACTTTTTTAGATACCAAAGAGCCTTTCATGTACCGCTTGGTAAACGTTTTGTCAAATACTATGGGCAATGCTTTTTCTGAGTTGAAGCAGCAAAAACAGTTGATTGAGAATGTCATTAAAGAAGAAGAACATTCTTTTTTAAACACTTTAGAACAGGGGTTGGTACTTTTAGATAGTATTATTTCGAGTACCAAGGGTAAAGAAGTCAATGGTAGAAAAGCCTTTGAATTGTATGACACCTATGGTTTTCCTATTGATTTAACGGCCTTAATTCTTAGTGAAAAGGGTTTTTCTTTGGATGAAAAAGGATTTGAAGAAGCCATGCAAGAACAAAAGAATCGTTCGAAATCAGCATCTGCTACTTCAAAAGAAGACTGGACGATTTTGTCGGAAGATATAGAACAAGAGTTTATAGGTTATGACCTTTTAGAAGCCAATGTTAATTTGGTAAAATACCGTAAAATAAGCTCTAAAAAAGACGGTGATCAATTTCAAATGGTTTTCAATTTGACACCTTTTTATGCAGAAGGTGGCGGTCAAGTAGGCGATAAAGGCTATTTAGAAGCTTCGAACGGCGATGTGATTTATATCATTGATACTAAAAAAGAGAACAATGAAATTGTTCATTTTTCGAAGAACTTACCAAAGAAAACAGCGGGCACTTTTAAAGCCGTAGTTGATAAAAAACAGCGCCAAAGAACTGAAGCCAATCATACTGCAACACATCTGTTGCATCAGGCGCTTCGTGAAATTTTAGGAACGCATGTTGAGCAAAAAGGTTCAGCAGTACATTCTAAATACCTTAGGTTTGATTTTTCTCATTTTTCAAAGCTTACTGTTAATGAACTTCGTGAAGTTGAGAATTTTGTAAATGCTCGAATTGAAGGGCAATTACCTTTTGAAGAAAACAGAAGTGTACCTATGGAAGAAGCTTTGAAACAAGGTGCCATGGCATTGTTTGGTGAGAAGTATGGCGATGCTGTCAGAACCGTTCGTTTTGGCAAATCTATAGAACTTTGTGGGGGTACTCATGTTAAGAATACAAGTGCTATTTGGCATTTCAAAATTAAGTCAGAAGGAGCTGTAGCAGCGGGAATTCGAAGAATTGAAGCCATAACTTGTGATGCAGTAAAAGATTTTTACTTTGAGAATAATAGAACGCTTTTTGAAATTAAAGATCTATTAAATAATGCGCAAGACCCTTTAAAAGCAGTGACCAATTTGCAAGAAGAAAATGCAAAATTGAAAAAGGAAGTTGAACAACTCTTAAAAGATAAAGCGAAGAATTTAAAAGGCGAATTGGTAAATGAATTGGTTGCAACAAACGGAGTTCAATTCTTGGCTAAAAAGGTTGATTTAGATGCTGCTAGCATCAAAGATTTGTCATTTGAAATGGGCCAAAATAAAGACAATCTCTTTTTGTTGTTCGGAACTGAACAAAACGGAAAAGCCTTGCTTTCGTGTTATATATCTAAAGAATTAGTGGCTTCAAAAGACCTAAATGCGGGTACTATTGTTCGCGAATTGGGTAAATATATTCAAGGCGGCGGCGGCGGACAACCATTTTTTGCGACAGCAGGCGGTAAGAACCCAGCTGGTATTCAAGAGGCGTTGGAGAAGGCAACAGTGTATTTGAAATAAAAATATCAAATGGCCTGTCAAATCGAGCGCCCCGAAGGTAGTTGTATTTAGATAATCTTATGAATCTGCAAACCAAAATCTCGCTAAAACCAGCAAAAAACCAAATCGATTACCAAAGTCAGTTGCTTGTTTTGGGTTCTTGTTTTGCTCAAAACATAGGCGATAAGTTAAACTACTTCAAGTTTCAAAAGTTGCAGAATCCTTTCGGAATACTGTTTCACCCTTTAGCTATTGAAAATTTGATTTCAAGAGCACTAAAAAATGACGTGTATACTGAAAATGATGTTTTCTTTTTAAATGAACGTTGGCATTGTTTTGACGCGCATTCAGAGTTAAGTGATGCGTCCAAAGAGAATCTTTTAGAAAAATTGAATTCCGCATTAGAAATCACGAATCAACAAATAACCAAATCAACACATATTATAATCACACTCGGAACGGCCTGGGTTTATCAAAAGGTTTCAACCCAAGAGATTGTCGCAAACTGCCATAAAGTGCCGCAAAAAGAATTTTCAAAAGAATTGCTTTCTATAGAGAAAACTCAAGAAAGTTTAAAGAATACTATTCAAAGTATTGCATCTGTAAATGAAAGGGCTCAGGTTGTTTTTACCGTTTCGCCAGTGCGTCATCTTAAAGATGGTTTTGTAGAGAACCAAAGAAGTAAAGCGCATTTGATTGCTGCTATTCACAATGTAATTAACTCCCCCTCCCTCGCAGGGGGCTGGGGGGAGGATTACTTCCCCTCATACGAAATCATGATTGATGAACTTAGAGATTATCGTTTTTATGAAGCTGATATGATCCACCCAAATCAGGTGGCCATTGCCTATATGTTTGAAAAATTTAAATCGGTTTATATTTCAGAGAAAGCTTTTGCTGTAATGGATAAAGTAGATGCTGTTCAAAAAGGATTACAACACCGTTCTTTTAATGAAAATTCTGCTGAACATCAAAGCTTCTTAAAGTCGCTCGGAGCAAAAATTTCGTACCTTCAAAAGGCGTATTCCTTTATGAAATTTTAGATTATTAGCTCATCAGAAGAAAACAAAACAAGTTCGGCAAGAGATATTGAAACAAGTTCAGCAAGCATGAAAAAAATATTACTAGCAATCATTGTTGTTTTAGTCGGAATCATAGGCTTACGTTCGTGTTCTGAACGTAAAGAAGAAAAAGCCATCCTTCAAGAAAATTCAATGCTCATTCAGCAACAAATTTCAAATGTTTCTAAACTGATTGTTACTGAAGGTCATTTTGCAGAAGTTTATAACTATAAAGATTCACAAGAATTATTCGGACCTTTAATTACGGCTGATAAAAAAGCGTTAGTGGTAGTTAATGCTGAGGTTACAGTGGCTTATGATTTAAGTGAAATTGATTTTCAAGTAGATGAAGAAAATAAAATAGTGTATATCAAAAGTATACCTGAGTCAGAAATTAAAATCAATCCTGATTTTGAATATTATGATGTAACGGCAGATTATTTGAACCCTTTTAAAGCTTCTGATTACAATACCATCAAGAAGAATGTCAATGCTTCATTACTAAAAAAAATAGAAGCCTCAAGCTTGAAAAGCAACGCGCAAAACCGACTGATTAGTGAACTTCAAAAGTTTTATGTTTTAACCAGTTCTATGAATTGGATTTTGGTTTATGAAGATAAAGAACTTCAATTAGAAGATGCTTCAGAAATGATTTTTAAAGATTAGCTCAACTTATCAAACTTGCATCTACCAAGTGCAAGCCATCATCAATTAACTGACCCACTTTTGGGTTATTCAATTTCACAGTTTCTAAATGAGTTGCTACGTCCTGAGCAAAATCTGAATCTCCATTGTTTTTAGCAAGCTCATATAATTCAACTGATAAAAGCCAATCATCTGGAAATTCATCAGTTATTTGCTCAAAAACCTTATGTCGTGAAATAGTAATGTTAGTGCCTTCTCTGAAATCGCGCACTTGACGGTAATATTGCTCTAGTTTTTGACGCTCTTTTGACAACACTTGTTGAGCTGTAGTTGATGAGATTTCATGATTAATTAAATCAAAACTCTTCAAATCAGCAGGGCCATTATAGGCTGAAACAATATGTTCGCCAACAGCCATACTATAAAAGCGTTCATTCGATTTAAATAGGATTTCATTTTTATGGGTAACCGTGCAGTTTTTGAACGTAATGAGTATTATTTCTCCTTTTAAATTTCGTGTACCAGTAATGATTTCACCTGAAATAGTTATGTCGCCTTCAAATTCTAAAGAAATAGTTTGTCCTTCAAAAATATTATACGCTTTTAAGTCCCTCGGGCTCATATCTTCAATAGCCAAGTTGATGCCTTTTAGTTTACCCATAGGCGAACCAAAACCGTCATGATGTTGTTCAACACTATGACCAACCAATTCTTTTTCACGATATGATAAAGCCGTATGTCCTTCGGTTTGAAAGAAAATTGGCTTACCGTCTAATTCAATTACTTCTTTGAAATTTCCTGAAATTTGAAGTCCGGTATTCAATTCAATAGTGCCGAGTTCTTTCGAATTAATTAATTTTTGAAGGCTGCTTAACCCTCCTTTTCTAACGGCCATGTCATTTGCAAATTCTTCTAAAACTTGACTTAAATAGGCAAAATCAGGAGTCACAAAAAGCTGCGGTTGCGGTTTGGTAATATCAAAAGAAGTATGCGCTGCGGCAATAGAATAAGGCATTTTTTTGACGTCATCAGTCATGCACCATGCACTTTCACCTATAGAAGATAGAAGTCCGGCACCATAAATTTTAGGATTCTCAACCGTGCCAATGAGTCCGTATTCAACCGTCCACCAATGTAAATTTCTAATCAAGGCAATTTCACTAGGTTCGCCCATATTGTTTTGTAAATCTTCAATATATTTCTCAGCCTTTTCTATTTCATCTTTTGGTGTGCCAGACGCTTCTTTAATAATTGAAAGATGGCGTACCGCTTCATACAATTCAAAATCTTTAGCACTTGAAATAGCTTTACATCCTATTTCGCCAAAACGTCTTAAATATTCTGAATATTCCGGATTGGCAATAATAGGGGCATGACCTGCGCCTTCATGAATAATATCAGGCGCTGGGGTGTATTCAATATGTTCTAATTGTCGAATATTAGAAGCAATAACTAAAACATTATAGGCTTGAAACTCCATAAAAGCAGAAGGCGGAATAAAACCATCAACCGCAACGGCGGCCCAACCTATTTCTTTAAGAATACGGTTCATACCATACATATTGGGTATATGGTCAATAGAGATGCCCGTTTTTTGTAAGCCCTCAACATAGGTTTGGTGTGCCACCTTACTGAGGTAATCTACATTTTTACGCATCACATAGCGCCAAACAGCTTGGTCAATTGCGGTATACTCTGCATAATCTTGAGGTTTTATGAATTGCTTCAAATGCTCAGGTAACTTATCTAAAATAGAATTGCTTTGATAAGACATGCTCATGGGTTTATTACGCTTTTTTAGAAAGATTAATGTCGCTTGAATCGATATTGTTTTAGACTTTAAAGGTACAATAATCAAACGCTAAAATAGACTACAAGTTGTTAAGAGCACCCATAAAAAAACCGCCCGAAGGCGGTTTGAAGTTTATTTTGATGCCATGGCATTGGGCGGATATTGTTCTAAAATTTCAGCAACAAATTCTTTTATTCGTGCTTCTTTCTTTTCAATATTCTTGGTGTTAGAAAGCGTGCCAACCCCTTTGCCTTGCCAAACCAATTCTTTCTTTTTGGCATCTATGAGGTCAATATATAATGACCCTTGAGTTCTTGTGCTTACAGCGTTTCCGACGCCCCAGCCCCAACCAGGACCGAAACCACCACCCCAAGCGCCAGGCCCGAAGCCTCCCCAGCCCCAACCGTAACCACCCCAACCAAAGTTGTTGTTGTATACGTCAACTTGTTCACTTTCTTTAGTGAATATGCTTACTAGAATATCTGGGTTTTCAGATTTAACAAAACCACGAGTGTTCATTTCAACTTCAATAGCCTTTAAGATTCTTTTTTTATCTAAATCAGAGATCATTGCCTTGTCAATTCCGGTTTTGTAAAAGGCAAAAGATTTGTACGTGTTAAAATTAGCTTCTTTGTCATAATCTGATAAGACTTGAATAGAAGAACACGAGCTCAACATAAGCACTAAGACTAATGGTAGTGTAAGTAGTTTTAATTTATTCATGATTATTTTTTCTGAATTACTAGTAATTTTTTTCATTATAAAACTTCAAAAACCATGCCGAGAATTTTGCTTTATTGGCGATTAGTTTTTGGGTCATATCCGTAAGGGCAGTGCCTACAACCACTTTCACAGCAATACCCTCTTTTTAAATGATATTGCTTGGTAAAAACACGGTATCCTTCTTCTGAAAGGTAAAAATCGCCATCTTCAATAGGTATGTTCTTTTTCATTTCCTTAGCATCGGTGCCAATAAAAGTACAGGTTTCAACTAAATAATAGCTTAATGTTACTAGTATTTGGGGTCAAAGAAACGATTTTTTAACCGTTCAACTGATTTATACAATTGTTTGGCACCTTTTATGTTTGTGTAAAAACGTTTCTTATGATAATTATTTTTATCTTCAAGAGATTCTTATTAGAATAAGTATGATTTTAGTATTTAAACATTTGTTTTATAAGAACTACGTCGGACTCACGTTTTGGCCTTTTATCATTCTTAAACATGATGGGTTAAAGTTTGATGACACGCTTATAAATCATGAAAAAATCCATTTGAAGCAACAACTAGAATTGTTGATTCTGCCTTTCTATATCCTCTATGTTACTGAATGGCTTTTAAGAAGTCTGTTTTATCTAAATTTTTATCGTGCATATCAAAATATCAGTTTTGAGCGTGAGGCCTATGCCAATGAAGATAATTTCAACTACCCAAATGAACGCAAGATTTTCAGCTTTATAAAGTACCTTTGAAGTTGAAAATGAAGGACTTTGAAAGTTTCGCTACAAGAAATTGATTTACCAATACTATCAGAACATAAAGTTTCTCTTTTTTTAAAAAGAGAAGATTTATTACATCCTCAAATCTCTGGAAATAAATACCGAAAACTCAAATACAACATTGAAAGCGCAAAGCAGCAAGGCTATAAAACCCTCTTAACTTTTGGCGGTGCTTATTCTAATCATATCGCAGCAACAGCTTATGCCGGTAAGGCCCATGGTTTAAATACTATTGGCGTCATCAGAGGTAAAGAAATTGCTAAAAAATGGCAAGAGAACCCCACGCTAAAGCTAGCTTCAGAAAACGGAATGCAATTTCATTTTGTTTCAAGAGAAGCATATCAAGACAAGAACAATCAAGAATTTCTTGAAACTTTAAAATCTAAATTCCGGACTTTTTATTTGTTACCCGAAGGCGGAACAAATGCATTAGCCGTTAAGGGTTGCGAAGAAATTTTAGATGCTACTACGGCACATTTTAATTACGTTTGTGCTGCTGTGGGTACGGGGGGTACTTTGGCAGGTATCATCAATGCATCTCATGAAAATCAAACTGTTTTGGGTTTTCCGGCCTTAAAAGGAGATTTTTTAAACCAAGATATTCGTAATTTTACCACCAAAGAAAATTGGCAATTACAAAATAGCTATCACTTTGGTGGGTATGCGAAAGTAACGCGTGAATTGATTTTATTTATAAATGAATTCAAGCAAGAGACCCAAATTTCTTTAGATCCTATTTATACCGGAAAAATGATTTTCGGAATTTTAGACATGATAAAAACAAATCAATTTAAACCTAACACATCTATTTTAGCCATTCATACTGGCGGATTACAAGGTATTAAGGGGATGAATAATCGTTTAAAAAAGAAAAATTTACCGCTATTAGAAGTATGATAAAGAAAATATTCTTAGTTAGTTTTTTGAGTTTCGCTTTGTTAGGATGCAAGGTTAAAAAACGGACTACCTACGGTAAAAAATCACAAACCAAAACGGTTCAGCAGTCAAGCACCTCAGATGATGGTGGTCTTTACGAGTTGCCTAAAGATACAGGCAGGTTTATGCGTTTTGAAATCGACTCCGCTGATGAGTATATCGAAAATTTTGCTGAAATCGCCCAGTATGAAATGAAAGCGTACGGCATACCAGCAAGTATCACTTTGGCGCAAGGGTTATTAGAAAGTGGCATAGGCAAAAGTCAGCTAGCTAAAAAAACAAACAACCATTTTGGTATCAAATGTCATACAAGTTGGCAGGGCGAATATGAGTTGCATGATGATGATGCAAAAGATGAATGTTTTAGAAAATACAACCACCCCATGTATTCTTATCGTGACCATAGTTTGTTTTTAAAAAATAGAGCGCGCTACGCATTTCTTTTTGATTATAGACAAGATGATTATAAGAAATGGGCTTTTGGTCTTAGAAAGGCAGGATACGCTACTGACAAGCGTTATCCTGACAAACTAATTAGTCTCATTGAAAAGTATAAGCTGTATAAATATGATAGGTTGGTTTTAGGTGAAGCTTATAAAAAAGCACTAAAGAATCCAAGTGATGAAGTGCCTAAAAAGCCACTAGGTACTACTACTCATGTTGTTCAAAAAGGAGATACCCTTTATGGCATTTCAAAAAAATATTCAGTTTCAATCGATGATTTAAAACGATGGAATTATCTCTACGATACTGTAATTTCAGAAGGTCAAGAATTAACCATCAAAACAGAAGCATTTAATAACCAATGATATATCAAAGAAGTAGTGCCTTATTCAATGAGGCCAAAAAATATATTCCGGGTGGGGTTAATTCTCCTGTACGTGCGTTCAAGGCTGTTGGTGGCGATCCAATATTTGTGAAAGAAGCTAAAGGTGCTTATTTATATGATGAAGATGGCAATCGCTTAATAGATTTCATAGCCTCTTGGGGTCCTTTAATTTTGGGTCATGCATATGAACCTGTTATTAATGCCGTAATTGAAAAAGCTAAAAAAGGGACATCCTTCGGTATGCCTACTGAAATAGAAACTGAGTTGGCCAAATTGGCAGTTTCAATGGTGCCAAATATTGATAAAATCCGTTTTGTAAATAGTGGTACTGAGGCTTGTATGAGTGCAGTGCGTTTAGCGCGTGGCTATACAGGTAAAGATAAAATCATCAAGTTCGCCGGTTGTTATCACGGTCATTCTGATTCGTTTTTAATTCAAGCGGGTAGTGGGGCTGTTACTTTCGGAAGTCCAAATAGTCCTGGCGTTACACAAGGAACTGCAAAAGATACGTTGCTTGCGGATTATAACGATTTAGAAGGCGTTAAAAAATTAGTGCAAGCCAATAAAGATGAAATAGCAGCCATAATCATTGAACCTGTTGCAGGTAATATGGGATGCATTATACCTACGGATGCGTTTATTCACGGACTAAGAGAAATTTGTACCCAAGAAGGGATACTGTTGCTTTTTGATGAAGTTATGACAGGCTTTCGCTTGGGTAAAGGTGGTGCGCAAGAAGCTTTAGGAATTAAAGCAGATATGGTCATGTTCGGAAAAGTTATTGGTGGTGGTTTACCTGTTGGTGCTTTTGCAGCACGTGAAGAAATCATGAATCACTTAGCTCCTGACGGACCTGTTTATCAAGCAGGTACCTTGAGTGGCAACCCACTTGCTATGAGTGCTGGTTTGGCCATGCTAACTGAATTAAATAATAGGCCTGAAGTGTTTACTAGCTTGGCTGAAAAAACAAAATACTTGCATCAAGGCTTTGATGCCGTAATGAGTCAAAAAGGGATGCCGTATCAAATTAATAGTTTTGGTAGCATGATATCACTTCATTTCACGGATCAACCGGTTGTTGATTTTAAAACGTCATCAAAAGGAAACAACGAAACCTTTAAAAAATATTTTCACGGCATGCTTAAAAAGGGTATTTATTTGCCCCCTAGTGCTTTTGAAAGTTACTTTTTAAATGATGCCTTGAGTTATAAAGATTTAGATGATACTATTGATGCTTTAAATACTATATTTTAGAGCTAAAGAGGCATTTCATCGGAAAAATTGGCAATTCAACAGTTGACCGTACTTTTTTGAAATTTCATCGAGTTATTAGTTAAGTAAAGATGTTTAACTAAAATTCATCCCTCATGAAATTAAATGTTATTATCATAGATGATTGCCCAATACAATTAGCAATTTCAACAAAACTTGTTAAATTAAATGATAATTTGAACTTATTGGGTGCTTATTTAAATCCGTTTATGGGTTTAAATGCGATCAATAGTAATGAGGTAGACATGGTGCTTCTTGATGTTGAAATGCCAGAAATTGATGGTTTTTCAGTTCATAAGCTGATTGCTAAGCCTGTTGAAGTTGTTATGAATTCAACACGAGCTGCTTTTCAATTACAGTCTTATTTAAACGGTGCGATTGACTTTATACAAAAACCGTTAAATGTCAAAAAACTAAATGGTGCTGTACTTCGCGTTATAGAGATGAAAAGAATTTTAGCATTTAAAAGTGTATTTGCCAAAGTGGCAATTTAATCAGATCATTAAATTATTAGGTAACTATATACTTATTTACACCATTAAATACAGCTAAGATTAGCACTTAATCACACTAGAATAAATATTTAGTGTGATTAAGTGCTAATCTTATTATTTGGCTGTTTGCGACTCATTTCCTCGTACATTTGCAAATCAAAATAACAGGCAGTAATTATATCACTCATATCGATAATAATATCTGTGTCCATTTCTTTTATATTTATTACTTCCCCACCTAAAACTCTAGTCGAGTAATAAACTAAATATTCATTTGTAAAAACTAGATTCATTTGTGAGTCTCTGAAACCACTGATGGCTGGAATAATTCTTACATAATTAGAAACAGAAGGAATTGGCAGTTCTTTTACCCATCCCACATAAGATTTTTTGTTTGTTAAAGTAAATAATAGAAGTTTATCGTTACCAACTGACTTGCCTAATAATAGTTCAAGTTCATTTCCATGCCTTTCTAAGGCAAGCCTAATATACTTTTTTTGATCCAAAAATTTATTGCCACATTTACTAAATGCAATTGCCAATAAAAGGCAAAAAAATGCAGCTAAGGTATAAGGAATTTGAACTGGAATAAGGCTTTTAATGAAAATTACTGCATTAGGTAAATATGCGTGCATTAAAACGCTCATAGCATAAGTGAGCATACCGATTAAAGCTCCTATTAATATGCTTTCAAAGATTACTCTTTGCTTATCAAGTCTTTGTTGTCTGTACTTAAAAAAGAATGATCTGGTAAGAATGTAATATCCCGCAACAAGCGGTAACATAAGTAAATTCCAAGGCATACTCTAATATATTAAGCGATGGCTTTATCTTCTTTTTTATCATCCCTTCGCTCATCAATAGATTTTAGTATGTCAGATTTAAGGAAGTACCTAATAATTTCCTTAACTTTTTCTTGACTGAATAAATCTTCAGTTTCAATATAAAGTTTTCCATCAATAGTTGACTTTATATACCCTTCTTTTGGGCATTTTTTATTTGTCTTTACCTTGGACATATTATTACTTTAGTTAGTGTTTCAAGTTTAATATTACAACTTTTATGCCGTTTGAGATTCAATATATACTATTTATATTTATTCTAAATAATTTTTCTAAAACACACTGATATAACTTAAAACTAATTGTTTTGTTGTGTAAAGGTAGTTAAAAACCTACAAAAAACATCTTATCACTGTAAAGTGATATATAGTTCCCATCTATTACTTCTTGTTTTTATTGAAATAATATCTGTTTAAGGTATCTGAATTGGCTTCTAAAATATCTAGGTATCCATCATTATTCAAATCAGCAGTAATAATATCATAGGTTAAGGCAGCTTCTTCGAAGAGTTGAAATGTATCCCATTTTTTGCCATTCTCACTATTGTAGAAAATAGTATTAGCACTTCCTGAATTTCCTATAACAATATCAATATCAGTATCGCCATCAAAATCGCCCACTGAAACAGCATAGCTTTTTGAATCACTTGTATCATATTCAATAGAATTGGTATAGGACAGGTCTTTTGAGCCAAAATAAATACTATTTGGCGCACCTATATTTGCGGTTATAATATCTAGAAATCCATCGGTATTCATATCAGCAACACTTACTGAGCGCGTTTCATCTGTGCTGGAACCAAAGGCTATTTTATGAGTAAAATTTAATTGTCCGTCATTTAAATAAATATAATTGGTTTGGCCATCTCTGTTGGCTAAAATGAAATCTAGATTTTTATCGCCATCAATGTCAGCCACTTCAACATCAATGGTTGAATCTTTAGAATTGCCAAATTTGATGGCAGGCATAAATTTACCTGAGCCATCATTGAGGCAAATTTCATTAGGCATTCCTCTATTGGTAACCAATATATCAATTGCACCATCTTGATTGAGGTCAGCTAAGCTAATATTTCTGGTAGAAGAATAACTTTTACCAAAAGAACCTGAGTGCGTGAAATTACCGTGACCATCATTTTTAAAAATTGCATTTGGAGCCATGTCATTACCAACGGCAACATCAAGGTCTCCGTCATTATCAAAATCAGCCATTTCAGTAGCGTAGGTGGTTTCTCTTTGGCTACCTAAATCTTTTTCAACAGTGAAAATGCCTCTTCCGTTATTGATGAAGATGCGATTTTGACCAGGCCAATGCCTGCCATTGGCAACCAAAACATCTTGATCACCATCGCCGTCAATATCGCCACAAGCAACAGATGCTGTACGCTCTTGATAGGTGCCAAGAATTAACCTGCCCGTAGTTTTAAATCCATTTTCTTGAGCACAAATTAATTGAAAACTCAGAAGAATAAATACGTATTGAAATTTCATGGTTGCTAGTTTAAATATGGGTTAATGTTGCAATTAAATCATTGCATTCATTAATTTTTTGATGTTTTTCTCAGCATAAATTAGGCGTACAAATTCTGTATATTTTTTAACAAATCTTGTATTCTCATTTAAAGAACCAAAAATTGAACGTTGACTGATAAAAACAAGCGGATTTTCTTGGGTAGCCTTTGCTGCTTTGTGTAAATTATCTTTTTCAATATCTATAATTTCTAAAGGTTCATTTTGCTCATTGAAGCCTTTGTCACTGTAATAACACCAAGCGGCTAAAATAAAAGTGCCAAAGTCAATACTACCCCCTGTTTTTAAATTTGCTTCAATGGTGGGAATTAAAAATTTAGGAAGTTTCGCCGAACTTTCTGAGCAAATTCTACTCACACTATCTTTAATATTAGGGTTGGCAAACCGTTCTTCAATGCTGCTTTTATACTGTTCTAAATCGATGCCTTCAACAGGGTCTAAAATAGGCGTAGCCTCTTGACTCATAAACCGACTCATAAAATTCGAAAAAACGGAATCATTCATGCATTCATTTATGGTTTTATGGCCGTGAATTGCGCCTGTAATTCCTAAGACTGAATGTCCGGCATTTAAAAGACTGATTTTCATTTTTTCATAGGGTAAAACATCAGGAACAAATTGCACCCCTACTTTTTCAAGCTGCGGTCTACCATTACAAAAATTATCTTCTACTACCCATTGAATAAATGGCTCACAGATAACAGGCCATTCATCATTTAATTGTAATTCAGTTTGTAAATATGCTTTGTCTGATTCATGGGTAACAGGGGTTATTCTATCAACCATTGTATTCGGAAAACTAACTTCTTTTTCGATCCAGTTGGCAAGTTCTGAATCTTGTTTTTGAGCAAAAGCTAAAAACATTTGACGTGCAACATTGCCATTATGAGGTATGTTGTCACATGATAAAATGCTGAATGGATTGCTACCCACAGTTTTGCGTAAACGTAGTGCCTGGGTTACATAACCAAATACAGTTTTTGGTTTCTCTGGATGGATTAAGTCATGTTGAATAGCCTCATTATCAAAAATGAAATTGCCGGTTTCACTATCAAAATTATACCCACCTTCAGTAATGGTTAAGGAAACAATTTTTGTATGGATGTCCACCATTTTTTTTAGGGCCAAATCAGGAGTATCAACGGCTAATATCATTTCTTTGATGGATCCAATCACTTCATTTTCTATGGTGCCATTAGGATGTTGAATAGATAGGGTATACAAACCATCTTGCTTTTTTAAGGCATCATACATTTTGCGATCGGCTTCTCGTAGTCCCAATCCGCAAATACCCCAATTGTATGCATTGAATTTTTCTAAAAGTTGATGTATGTAATACGCTTGATGTGCTCTATGAAAACCTCCAACTCCTATATGAACAATACCTGTTTTAATTTTGGTTCTATCATATTTTGGAACAGCAATTTTATTCTCGAGTTGGGTTATGTTTTGTTGATTTAATTGAAGTATTGCCATTGCCTTAAATTTGTTTTTTTCCTCGTTTCATGGCCCAATAAGCACTTGAAAAATATACAAGGGTGCATATGAAACCGTACAAATAAAAGAGCTCTCTATTGGCTACATATGTTTTTTCATCAGGACTGCCAAACAGCACTTTTATTGCTAATATCAATGTTATCGCCAAAGCACTATAAGCTATAAACTTTAATACTTTAGAAAAAGCAGAAGTATCTTTTACTTCATTGGGTTCTTTTTCAGCCAAAGCTAGTTGGTATTGCTCAACGTCATTTTGAAATTTCTTTTCTTGAGCTTCAGCTTCTGGAAATTTCTTTTTGGCCCCGTATTTTCCTGCTAATAAAGTGTAGATGATTATGGTAAATAGCCAAGTAGGAATGAATAAATAATAGAAAGACATGACATCTAACATATTTAAAGAAAAACCAAAAACTAAACCTAGACCCCACGAAGCAACAGCAGGTAAACTAAAGGCATAGTTTTGATATTTTGACCAATATCTAGTATATCCTATTCTAGGAAAAATTTGATGTTCTGCGAAGACTATTGCACCCACAGGCACCACGAGTAAACCAGCATAGGTCAACAGCGGTAAAAATTTAGTAAATACAAACGGAAAACAGGCTACTACTACCATAATCAAACCAACAATTAAGGTTGTTTTCTTTCTTTTGTGATTGCTAAAAACAGCTTGTGCGGCTAGGCCAGCTCTGTAAAGATTGGTAATGGCAGTAGTCCACCCAGCAACAATAACAATCACAAAACCTGACCATCCTAAGGCATAAAATGCAACATCGCCCGGATCTAATTCAACAATTGCTTTTCCTAGAATCACGGCTGCCCCAGCACCCATAATTCCGGCAGCTATCCAAGCTATAAAATGACCAAAAAGCATTCCGGTACTGGTAGCAAATCCGTAGGACTTCTTTTTAGCGAATCTTAAAAGCGCCATATCAATTAATCCAAAATGTGTTATTGAATTTGCCGCCCATCCGAAGCCAATAACTTCAACAATACCAATGCCGGGTTCGCCCTCGCTATTAATGCCTGTCCATATTGATTGATCGCCAATGCTCACAAAATCTGCCCAAGAACTAGGAAGTGTTTTTTGAAGCACATCTAAAGACAATTCAGGCATTAAAACTAGGGCCCCACTTGTAAACATGACAAAGAGCCACGGGGCACATATACCCGAAAATTCTGAAACGGCTTTAAAACCATAAATCGCTACAAAAACAGCTACTAGACCAACAATCAACACTATGGCTACAAACCAAAAATTGGTAGGATACCAATCAAGTTGTGCCGGTATGTCAAAAGCAAACCGCACCGCAGATGCCGAAACGGTAATCATGGCGGCTGAAATGACTGTAAAAATGATAATATTGGCCCAATTGTACAATTTAGACATTGAATTACCCGCAATTTTATTGAGGTAGGTATATAAACTTAGTCTTGTGTCAACTGCAATTGGTGTTGTGATTAGTGCCCAACTTAGTATGGCTAGAATATTACCAATGAGGAGACCTACAACAATATCCATGGTTTTAGCACCCAAAGCAACAAAGGTTGCTCCGATTACAAATTCTGTAGCGGCAACATGTTCAGCAGCATAAAGTCCGGCGAAATGCGTCCAGTCATGAAGTTTGTGTTTAGCTATTGGTAGCTGTTCTTCTTGAATATTTTCAAATTGTTGGTGGTTATTAGATTCGCTCATCTTGGTTGGTCATATTAAATATTTCTAAATATCATAAAAAAAAGCCACACTATGAAAGTGTGACTTTTTTAACTAACCAAAACGAGTTCTAATTTTTCTTTTTCATTTTTTCTTTTCGGTGATTCATTTTAGCCTTGCCTTTTTTACTTCTGTGTTTTTTCATTTTCTCGAATTTGGCAAATTGCTCATCAGATAAAATTTGTTTTACCTTTTGTTTTTGGGCAATTTGAGCATCGAGGCGCTTATTGGTCATTTCAAAACGTTCATCAGCTGTAGGCTTCTCATTTTCTTTAGCCGCTTTTCTGGCTTCGATCATCGCATTACGCGTTTTGGCTTTTTCTAAATTCAATGCCATCATTTGCTTTTGTTGCGCATCATTTAAATCTAAAGCTAAAGTCATTTTTTTAGTTTGTAAGGTGGCGATTTGCTCTGGGGTCATTTTTTTCTTGCCGTCTTCGTAACCTCCTCGTTGAGCTAATGCTGTGACACTAACCATCAAAACGAATACTACTATTATTTTTTTCATACTATATAATTTTTATACTGCTATGACTTGTATTAGTTACATTGGTTTAAACCGAATTTGATGTTTGTGATTTTTTTAACTTTTATACAAACAAAAAGAGCGCTGCTCATGCAGCGCCCTTTTCGCTCGATAATCGAGAGTCAAATGCTTCGACGCTTGCGCCGAAATTAAGATTGAATTTCCTTTTAATGCCTCGCGGGCCTACCTGCCTTTCGGCAGGCTTCTCAAAAGGTTATTCTTTAAGTAGGTATTGGGTAATTGGGGTTTAAGTAGGTATCTTTTGGTTTGGGGAAACCTAAGACTTCTTTATTGTTTCATCTTGTGAAACATATGCTATAGTATTTTCGGTTAAGCCTAGTTTTGAAGGCACATCATAATTTTTCACAACGTAATACATGCTTATTGATAGAACTAAACTCAAAAAATAAACGAAACTTGTTACTTTATTATTCATGACGATTTGGGTTTTAATTACAAGGCTAAACTAGGTCACATTAAGACATGAAAAAGCCCATTGTTGTGAAATGGGCTTTTTGTGATGTCAAAATGAGCTAGGTAGTTGAATAGCGTTTTCACTCATCGGATGAAGTGAACTCTTCATCGAATGGCGTTTAAATTCGCACTTTATCGAGTGCTTATTTTGGGTCTAAAACCATATCAATACGTTCAACAATATCTCTTAAATGATACTTACTCATGGTATCACTAGTTTTAGCACTAGCGTTTCTTACTTGTCTTTGAATCGTATTTAACTCCGCTCGAGCTAAAGAACGAATATCAGATTGACTTGTATTAATGGCTGTTGATTTTTGATAGCCACCAAATTCTGGCTTTTTACGTTCACTTTTTGCCGTCATTAAATATGCAAGTCTATCAACGTGTGCTTTTTGCAAGTTTCTACGATAGGTGTCTATTTTACGTCCTGAACCTAATTCTGACCAGATACCTCTTCTCATATCGCTCATCATTTCAATGATAGAATATGCTTGAGAGCCATTCATGGTTTCATTTTCAATAAGACGTGCTAGTTTACCAAGGCGTAACATATTATTAAGGGTGCGCACTTGCATTGCTCTAATACGCTCAATAGAACCTGAATATTCAATTTTTGAAAACAAATCATTATCCATCATCCAAGTTGGCGTTTTGAATAATTCATTTTGAATAAAGTTCATACAGTTCTTTTGATGCTCTTTACTAACATGAGTATACACGGCTCCTTCTTGTTCATAGGTCTTATGATGCTCATATACACCACCAATATTGTTTGAAACATGCCCCATGTACCTATTGTATTGCGAAAGTACTTGACCATAAAGTGTTTCAAGGTCATCGTAGTTCTTTCCGTCTTCAGCTGTCCATTCTACTAATTTGGGCACGATGCGTTTTAAATTAGCGATTCCGTATTGACTTGCTTTGATGGCATCGTCTCCTAAATCTTCGGTTTGTGAGCTAGGGTCAACAACATCTCCTATTTGTTGATGTCCGAAACGGTAATTTGGATCTCCGGCATGTTCGAGAATCCATCCATCTAAAACATCCTTTTCATCCTCAGCAGATTTATCTAGAATAGGTTTGTATCCCCATCGAATAGCATGTTTGTCATAAATACCAATATCTGGCATTAAAGCGACACCCTCATCTCCGGGTTGTGCTACGTAATTAAAACGAGCATAATCCATAATCGAAGGCGCAGTACCATATTTTTTAGTAAAACTTGCAGAGCGCAATGAGTCAACAGGGTATGCCACACTACTACCCATATTATGAGGTAGCCCCAAAGTATGACCTACTTCATGCGATGAAACAAAACGAATCAAACGCCCCATGACTTCATCTTTAAAAGCAACCCCTTGTGCCTCAGGGTTAATGGCTGCAGTTTGAACAAAATACCAATTACGTAATAAGGTCATTACATTGTGGTACCAATTAATATCAGATTCTAAAATTTCGCCACTTCTGGGGTCACTAACGTGAGGACCATTGGCATTCGGAATTGGCGATGCTAAATAACGCACTACAGAGTAACGCACATCTTCAGGTGACCATTCAGGGTCTTCTTCTTTTGAAGGTGGATCTTTTGCGATTATGGCATTTTTAAAACCTGCAGCCTCAAAAGCGACCTGCCAATCTTCAATACCTTGTTTGATGAATGGCACCCATTGTTCAGGCGTGGCGCGATCCACGTAATAAACAATTTGCTTTTTAGGTTCAACTAATTCGCCAGCAGCATATTTTTCTTTGTCTTCATCTTTAACCTCAAGGCGCCAACGATCTAAATACCTAATGGTTTTACTTTCTTGAGCATCTAAACCATAATCAGTTTGCCCGCGTGCAAACCACCCCACGCGACGATCAAAATAACGTCTTTTCATTTGTTCTTCAGGCAGCAAAATCATTGAATTATTAATTTCAACTGAAATTGATCCTAGTGAGCGGTTTGAAGGTGCCTCTTTTGCAAAATAGGTTTTCACATGACGGGCTTCAACATTTTTTGGGTAACTACGAATACTGTCAATAAAACTTCTTTTTTCATCAAGACGACTCACTTTATAGCGTTTTCTAAAGAACTCAGGCATACCTATCGCATTAATGTCTTTTACTAAAAAGTCATCAACTTGAATGACGGTAGCTGCAGTTGAATCATTGTTATGAAAGGCTTTGATATCAAAAGATTGTAGAATAGGTTCAAAATTTGAATTAAGAACAGCTTCATGCACAGGTAAAGAATCTGCCGCAACAACACCATAAGAGACCACGCGTAGTAATACCTTTTTGTTTTTCTTTTCCCAGCGTAATACCTGGGTGTTAATCTTACCACCACCAAAACCAATACCTGATGCCGTTTTGGCTATTCTGCTAACCATGAGCATTTCTTTATTGAATAAAGAATCAGGAATTTCATAAAAATGATTACCATCAACTACATGCACATCAAACAAACCTTTATCAGTCTTGGCGTCTTTGGTAATAACCTTAGCATAAGGTTTGATGTCTCCTTTTTTAGGTTTAGCATCGGTTTGCTCGGTGTTCTTTTTTTTCTTTTTGAAAATTTGCGCATTTGCTGATGTTGTGCCCAAGATGAATACAGCGATAAGCGTTTTTAGGAGTAAAGATTTGACCATGGTGGTTATAGTTTAGTTTGAATTTTTCAAAAAAAGGAGCGTAACTCAATTTTTGTTGAAAGAAGCCTAATGAGGTGGCGTTTTTGGTTTTTATTCCGTTAAAGATTGAAATATCGATATTTCATTTAGAAATGTGAAATATTTTAACCACAATTTTACCTTTCATAAATTACATAATGCGCAACTATTGAGATACAATTTTGACACTTTTATAATTTTCGACGGCTATTTTGGCTAACCCCTTAATTTACATGCACATACACTTCATCGATTAGTTTCATGTTATAACAATATTCATTAGTTGGTGCGTTATAGGGGTGATAAATTAAATGAATCACATGAAAAATAAAATTGCCCTAACTGTATTTATAAGTGTATTTGCATTAATTCAAGTTTCGTTTGCAAATGAGTTCAACACTGATAAGGTTGAGTTTGACCTGAATTCAATTATTTATATTGAGGAAGAAGAAAAAATAGAACTAGGTTTTAATACGGCTGAATATTTGCCAGAAAACTTTAACCCGTATTCAAGTTATTTTAATTTAGACGATGTCATTTTTGTAGAAAAAGAGACTGTTCTAAGCAAAAGGATGAATCGAAAACTAAAAAGAAAATTACCTAAAGGGTTTGATGCCTATGCAGATCCACAAGGAATTGAGGGAATCAATTATATTAATGAAAACGATACAATTGTTTTAGACTTTGATACCCATGATTATTTACCTGAAGGATTTAATGCCTTTCAGAAATAGGAATTATTCTTAATACTGCAACAATAGTAACAAAAGACCCTCGCTAAGCGAGGGTCTTTTGTTTTTAAAATGGTTCTCGATACGATTTTTCGTTCCTCAAAATCACTCGAACTGACATATTTCTGAAATTTTTGGTTACCAGATGCACGGTTAAAAACAACTATTTCCTTTTGACACCCTTCTGTCAATTCGAGTGGATTTCACGAATGTAATAAGTGAAATTTGTATCGAGAATAAGAAGCTTAATTAAATGGCTCTCGATAGCAACCCAAGGTCGCGCAGGCGATTTTGATGACTTCAACTTCGCTCAGTCATCGAATATGTGCTTTTAGAATTGTTTTTGGTTTACAAGATGCGCGGCTAAAAGTAATTTATAAGTTGTATTTTTTCAGTACTTAAAACCAAGGTCATGAAGTACACTATCATCTCATTATGTCTTTTTCTATGCATATCATGCAAACAAAAGTATGCTATACCCAAAGAAGTGGTTGAGCAAGCCATTAAAGAGGTTGTAGAAGGAGAAACACTAGCCTACATGGCCAAAGATTATGAAAAGTGGGCCTCTTATTGGGATCATGGTACTGATGTATTACGCCTTGATGTAAGCAATGAAGGATTCTCACAAACCCGTGGATGGACAAAAAGTGGCGGCCACCTTGAAACTTTTTTTATAGAACACCCTGAACCCATCACGTCTACCTTTGTAAACTCAAACTACCTTATTTTTCATGATGTGAATCTAGCTTGGGTTGCCTTTGATCAAACCTGGACTACTAGTGCGGGAGAAAACTCAGTAGCAAAGGCTACTATTACGTTAATCAAGAATGAAGATTCGTGGAAAATGAAATCATACACTGCAATTCAATATGAGGCGTCAGCTACTGAGATAAATACGTTGAGTAGAGAATAGCTATATTTTATATCTTATGTGTTTAGCAGAAGTATATTATTTTGTTAAAACATAAAATTGTCAAGCAACATTTAAGAAAACAACTTCGAATGTCGAAACTAAAAATAATAAGAGAAAAGCATAACCTAACGCAAGAAGAGCTTTCTGATATTTCAGGTGTTTCAATAAGGACTATACAACGAATTGAATCAGGGAATGAACTCAAAGGACATACACTTAAAGCACTCGTAAAAGCTTTAGCTGTAGATAAAAGTGAGTTAATTGAAAATAAGGATCAGGAGCTTGAAATGAACTATGGTTTAATTAAGCTAATTAATCTCTCATCTTTACCTCTTGTTATTATTCCTCTAGCCAATATTGCTATTCCAATTATTATAATGTTTGCAAAAAAACAATTCAACCCACTAACCAAGCAAATAGTCTCTAATCAAATTCTTTGGTCGATATTTTCAATAGTTGTCTTCTTTCTTATAGCAATCTTCGTAGATGGTTTATTTTTAGGAAATGAATTAGATGTAGCTTTAACGTATATGATTCCTACTATTTTAATAAACATATTTATTATCCTTAGAAATGCTGCTGAAATAGACAAATCACAAAAATTACATTATAAACTAAAATTCAGCTTCATATAATTTTCTTTCTATTGTCAGGTCATTGACAGGTCATTGACAGGTCATTGTCAGGTTATTGGCGGCTATATTTTAGAATATGAATCATCAATAAACTCATCTTTGAATAAACAATGATGATCATGAAACAGCTTTTATGTACCGTAATTTTATTTGCCCTATCCATATGCAATGGTATTGCACAATCAGATAAAAATTCAGACCTATTTATCGAGCTCAAGAAAAAAGACAGTATTTTCTTTGAGCGTGGGTTTAACAAATGTGATATAGATTATTTTCAGAGTCACTTAGCTGATGATTTGAAATTTTATCACGATCAAAGCGGAATCCAAGACAGAAAAGCTTTCTTTGAAAATACCAAAAAATATATCTGTTCTGATTCAGAAAAGAAACCAATACGCAAAGTAGATACTCATAGTTTAGAAGTATTTCCACTTCATAATAATGGAGTTCTATATGGTGCTATCCAGAAAGGCATTCATCATTTCTATTTAAGAGAAAATGGTAAAGAAGATGTATGGACAAGTACAGCAAAATTTACTCATGTTTGGATTTTGGAAAACAAGATTTGGAAAATAAGCCAAGTTTTGAGTTACAACCATCAAGATCTTATTGTAAAAAAAGCAACAAATGAAATTGAAAACCTACTGAAAGAAAACAAGGTTCCTGCATTGGGAATTGGGGTCATAGAAAATGGCAAATTAACTAAAGTCGAAGTTTACGGCACTTTAGACAAAAAGAATACCGCACCGTACAACACGATATTCAGAGTAGCTTCTTTGACAAAACCTATAGTTGCCTTAATTACATTAAAACTAATTGATAAAGGGTTGCTAGATTTAGATGAACCATTGTATAAATATTGGATTGATTCAGATATTAAAACTGACAAACGATACAAAAAACTGACTCCGAAAATTGTCTTAACGCATCAAACGGGTTTTCCTAATTGGCGATGGATGAATGAGAACAGCAAACTTGCATTTCAATTTGATCCAGGAACAAAATATCAATATTCAGGAGAAGGATTTGAATACTTGAGAATTGCGATTGAGAATAAGCTAGGTAAAAGCATTGAAGAACTCGCAAGAGAACTCTTGTTTGATCCTCTAAAAATGTCAGACACTCATTTCTGGTGGGATACAGAAATGGGCGAATCAAGGTATGCTCAAAACTATGACAAAGAGGGAGAAAAAATTGAGCTCGTAAAATATTATGAGGCAAATGCTGCAGCAAATCTTTTAACGACTATAGAAGATTACGGAAAGTTTTTAGAGCATATAATTGATGGTGCTGGCCTTTCAGTGAATCTATATCAAGAAATGATAAAACACCAAGTGAAACTTAGAGAGAATGATTTTTTTGGATTAGGTTGGGAAATTTTAACGGATTTCAGCAATGATGAATTTGCTTTAATCCATACCGGAAAAGACCCTGGTGTAAGCACACTAGCTATATGGTACCCAAAATCAAAAAATGGATATTTGATTTTCTTGAATGGGGATAATACAGATTCAATCTATGAATTACTGACAAAACGACTATATCTTGGAAATGAATTGTGGAATAAAAGATAGACAAATTTTGCTAAAAAAGTTGACTTAAGAAAAGCTTAGGTTCAGCCCCAAAAAATCAAAACAACAACGGAATTACAAACTGAAATAGCAGTACAAGAAGGGCCACCGCAATCAAATTCAAGATAATACCCACTCGTGCCATTTCATGCACTTTGATATAACCACTGGCAAATACTATCGCATTTGGCGGTGTAGCCATGGGTAGCATAAAGGCACAACTACTCGCCATAGTAACCGGAATCAATAAATATAAAATTGGAATTTCTAAACCTATAGCAATACCAGCCACAACCGGAGCGAGCACTGCAACCAATGCTACATTACTCATCAATTCTGTCATAAAGAGCATTAAAAAGATGAGTAAGACTGCTGTAAAAAGAATGCTGATATCACTTCCGGCAATAGCAGCTGAAACCATGTCAACAATGCCGCTTACGGCCATTCCTTTTGCTAAAGCGAGTCCGCCACCAAAAAGAATCAAAATACCCCAAGCAAGTTTTGAAGTATCGCTCCATTTTATGATAGAATCTCCTTTTTTAAGATTGTAGGGTATTACAAACATGGCAATCGCACCTGCGATACTTATCATGGTATCATTGAGTTTTAAATCAGGAAATTGTCCATTAATAACCGTTCTGAAAATCCATAGAAAAACAGTAACTCCGAATATTGCAAGTACCATTTTTTCTTTTCCGCTCATAGGGCCAAGCTTTTGTAATTCAGTATGAATAACCTCTTTTGAAGCAGCGAATTTTAATTGTTTGTTTGGAAACATGATTTTAACCATGACCAAATAAATGATGGCAATCATGATGATAGAAAAAGGCAACCCAATAACCATCCATTTTAAAAATGAAATCTCAATATTATATTCATTTTCAAGTAGCCCAATCATTACAGAATTCGGGGGCGTACCTATAACTGTGGCAATTCCTCCAGCATTCGCTGAAAAAGCAATTCCGAGCATTACAGATAAAGCAAAATTTTGATCATTTTTGGTAAAGCCATCTTCATCATTGATTAAAAGACTAATGACTGACATGGCAATAGGAAGCATGACAACGGTAGTCGCCGTGTTGCTGATCCACATACTTAAAGAAGCCGTGGCTATCATAAAACCTAAAACCACCTTATTAGGCGTGGTACCTGTGATTCTGATAATATTAAGGGCAATGCGTTTGTGTAGGTTGACTTTTTCAAGGGCTAAAGCAAGCACAAAACCACCGAAGAACAGAAATATAATCGGACTCCCATAATTGGCACCTACATCTCCTACAGGCATAATTTTTAATAACGGAAAAAGCAGCAGGGGCAGTAAAGCGGTTACTGAAATGGAAGTTGCTTCAGTAATCCACCAAAGAACCATCCAAACGGCAATAGCGATAACTTTATCACCTTGTTCTGAGACGAGTTCAAAAGGTAAGTTAATGATGAGTAGAAATAATGCGGGACCTAAAAACAGTCCTAATTTTTTGCTTAGTTCCATTTAAAAAAGTTGCCTAAAAAGTTATCTTAATCTTTAATTTCTTCAGGAATTTCAATTTCAGTATTTGGAGGAATTCTTTTCTTTAAAAATAATATTTGCCCTAAATGACTTGATTGATGTTCCATTACATGAAACCAGCAGTATTGATTTGTCCAATTATAAGTTAGCTGTACTTCTTTAAACCATGTGTCATCTCTTTTTCGAAGCTCTTCAATAGTTTTGTTTCTAACTTCATTATAAATATCAAGGTAGTATTGTATTTCTTTGCCTTTAAAAGTATCTCTAGCTTCATCACCAAGACTTAAAGCAACTTGCCATTTCTTTTTTTCTTCATCATTAAAACCTCTGCTTTCAAATGTAAAAACCTGATAATATGCCTCAGCGGCAGCCAAGTGCATAATTAAGGCGCCAATTCTATTAGCTTTGTCATCATGTAAATGATCTAATTCATATTGACTTAATCTTTTTACTTGACCTTCAACTCTTTCTTTTAAATCATTTAACATTGAAATCATACCCTCAATTTCTGCTGTACTACCTTTTACTGCCTTGCCACCAACTGCATCAGGAGAAGAATCAATACCAGAGCCTTCAAGAAGTAATACCTGAGAATTTCTAACTGTATCAAGAATGGTGTTTAGTATGAATTCTTTTACACGAATTGGTATTCCTTCAGATTCTCCCTGTTTCCAACCAGGTACAGTTTTATTGTTTGTGATTTCTTTCTCAAACCCACTGTTAATCAAAGGAAAAGGCTCCATTTCTCCATTGTCATCTTGGATAAAAAGTTCAAAGTTTTCAAAATAAAATTTACCGTTGTAGGTACAATAAGCGCCTATTTCAATGCTCTTGGTTTGATCTGTTAACGTTCCTTCAATTTCTAACTGTTCCCAACCTTGCTTCGTTTTTCGAGCACTTTCGAATATTGAAGATTCATTTTCATCTTTATTATGATTGAGATAGTACAATACTATTGAAGCTGCTGGGTCTTCACTTTCAATCTTCAATTGTGCTCTTAGTGTAAACTTTCTATCTGAATCACTATTAATATTTACTTCTTGTGATAAATCAGTCCAATATCTTGATACTTCTTTAGTCGCTTGGTTCTGTCCAAATACCTGAATTGTATTGAAAACAAGCAATACAATTGTGCAGTTCAATAATCTCATATAATAAAAATTGTTAATTGATAAGAGTTCTAAGATACTTAATATCAAAGAGATTATTTAAATGGATTGAATAAACCGTATTTAAATCAATGTTGGAATCGAAATAGAACAGTATTGCTGATTAATTTAGTTTACAGTTTCAACAAAAAGTCCTTCTTCGTCAGTCTTGCTAACTTTCGCCAAATTATTCTTAGTCAACTCCTTAATGGCTTTATCCCATTTTTTGTTTGATAAGCTAGATTGCGCTTTTAAATCATCAAGCGGAATTTTTTCAGCCTTTTTCAAAATTTCAAAAACCATTTTTCCTTCTTCCGATAAAGCGACAGCCTTCTTCTCAGGTCTCATCTGAGGGAAGAACAACACCTCTTGTATCGATGAATTATTCGTCATAAGCATAACCAAACGGTCAATACCAATTCCGATTCCTGATGTTGGAGGCATACCGTATTCTAAAGCACGAATAAAATCTTGATCAATAAACATGGCTTCATCATCACCTTTTTCAGAAAGACGCAATTGGGCCTCAAAACGCTCACGTTGATCAATAGGGTCATTTAACTCAGAGTAGCAGTTTGCTAATTCTTTACCATTGACCATGAGCTCAAAACGTTCAGTCAAAGCAGGATTATCGCGATGTTGTTTCGTTAACGGACTCATCTCTTTAGGATAGTCAGTAATGAACGTAGGTTGTATATAAAAATGCTCACATTTCTCACCAAAAATCTCATCAATAAGTTTACCCACACCCATAGTTTCATCAACTTCGAGTCCTAATTTTCGAGCAGTATCGCGAAGTTCAGCTTCACCCATTCCTGCAACATCTTCACCGGTATGAATTTTTATAGCTTCTAAAATTGGCACTCTTGCATACGGTGCTTTGAATTCAATTTCGTTTTCTCCGACAGTTACTTTAGAAGTTCCGTTCGCATCGATTGCTACTTTTTCAAGCAGTTCTTCTGTGGTATCCATCATCCAATTGTAGTCTTTGTAGGCTACATAGAGTTCCATTACAGTAAACTCAGGGTTATGAGTACGATCCATTCCTTCGTTTCTGAAATCTTTTGAGAATTCATAAACGCCGTCAAAACCACCCACAATCAATCGCTTCAAATACAATTCATTCGCAATACGTAGGTATAATGGAATGTCTAAAGCATTGTGATGTGTTAAAAACGGTCGTGCTGCAGCACCACCCGGAATAGGCTGTAAAATGGGAGTTTCTACTTCTAGATATCCTTTGTCATTATAAAACTGACGAATACTATTGGTAATTTTTGTTCGCTTGATAAACGTCTCTTTCACATGCGGATTCACCACTAAATCAACATAACGCTGTCTGTAACGTAATTCTGGGTCGTTAAACTCATCATACATTTTACCATCTGCATCTTGCTTTGGTAATGGTAAAGGGCGCAGCGCTTTGCAGAGAATAGAGAAATCTTTAACTAAGACTGTTTTTTCACCAACCTGAGTAGTGAAAAGCTCCCCCTCAATACCTAGAATATCTCCTAAATCGATTAGTTTTTTGAAAAGATCATTGTACTTAGAATGGTCATCAGCAGGGCAAATTTCATCTCTATTGAAATATACTTGAATACGACCCTCGCTATCTTGCAATTCTCCGAAGGAAGCTTTTCCCTGAATTTTTTTACGCATCAATCGACCAGAAATAATCACTTTCTTTCCTTCTTCATAATTCTGTTTGATGCTCTTTGAAGTAGCACTAACAGGATATAATGCCGCAGGATATGGGTCAATACCCATTTCACGTATTTTGGCTAATTTTTCTCTTCTAATGATTTCTTGTTCTGACAATTGCATTGCGCTAATTTTTATGGCGCAAATATAGGGTTTCGGAAGGTTATTTTAAAGCTAGAAGAACGAAGCTCGAAGTTTTTCTAAGTGAAAAATTAAAACTTGCTTCTTCGTGCTTCTAGCAACTAACCTATCTTTTAATCAAAATGCAACGACTTCGGATAGTTGGGTGTGTATTCTGAACCTAAGACAATCGATTTCATATCTTCTTCTAAAGATGTAATCGGACTTTCAATAATACGATTGCTTTCTTTTCCATCCTTATAAAAAATAAAAGTAGGAACACGTTTAATCTGCAAGCCCCATTCTTCACCTGTAGGGCTCTTTTTGTACATTTCTTTACGGCGGTCAACCGCAACTATTTTTAGGTTTTTCATTGAAAAATCTGCGGCTTCTAGTATTTTGATGAAACGCGGCACTTCTCGTTTACTATCGCCACACCACGTGCCCATGAATATTAATATTTTATATTGATTCAGTTCGTTTTTGATTGATGAAATGGTATTGATGTCAACTTCGTAGCTTTTGTGATTGGCGGTATACCAGCTTTGATAAGAGTTGGTCTTGAGTGCGTTGAGGTCAATTTGGCCAACCATAAAGGGTTGATTGCCTTCAATTTTTATTTCTTGGTTAATTTGTTGCGCAGACAATGGCGCAGAAAGACTGATTAGAAAAAGCATTAAAATACATCGCTTCATAACTTTTAGTTTTAAAATTAAAACCGAAAGTTGCTGAAAATGCGCACTCAAAAACGATTAGGTGGGATGGAAATTGGGACTAGACCCTAGGTGGAAATCTTTCAAACACAAAATCAAAGGTCAAACACAAACTCTAAAATAAAAACCAATAACCAATAGCTAAAAATTTAACCCAGTAGTTGCTTTATTTCCTCACGTGAAGAAACATTCAATTTCTTGTACAAGTTATTGATGTGCGTTTTGACAGTACTTAAACTGATAAATAGGTCCGAAGCAATTTCTTTATTCGTTTTATCCTCAAGAATTGCATTCACAATATTCTGCTCTTGAGCGGTTAATTTGCTTAGGGTAATGCTTTTTTGGTTCTTTCTTGTTTTTAAATATTTAAAAAGGAAGTAGGCATTGAGCAGTAATGATATGCCGGCAATTAATGTCCATATCCAAGCCTTGTTTGTATGTTTGTTTTTTGAATTCAGTTGCTTGTCAATTGCTATTTCAGTTTGATACAATGTTGTAAAAACTGTATTGGGGTATTTTTCTTCTAGCCGTTGACTTAGATTTTCATAATAATTGTTTTGTGATATATCCTTGAGATAATAGGAATAGGTTTCATTTCTTTTATCCGACAGAAAATCATAAACATAAAGTTCAACTAGAGGTTCGTTTTTATTTTTTCCGAATTCCTGTAAGGTTTTGAACCATTTCTTAGAATTTAGTTTGTGATTGGCTTCACTCCTAAAATCATAAAAATCAAAAGCCATTTCTTCTTTCAAAGCGTCAATTTGAAGAATGGCTTCAGATGATTTATTCGTTGAGCTAATCTCACACAAAACTTCATCAGCAAAAGAAGTAGGAAAATGTATTGCATCTTTATTATTTGCAATAAATAGAATGCTTCTTGAGTTTTCACATCTTCCTAGAAAATGACTTGAATCTAAGACCCCCTGAGAGCATTCATCAACATGAATACGATAAATGCGATTTTTACGAGACAAATTGTCGCCTTGAAATTTAAAATTTCCTAAAGAATCTACAGGTGTCTTCTTTATAATCTGTTCAAGATAGGGGCGTGAAAGTTTACGAAAATCTTCAATGATAGAAAGATAAACTGTCTTTCCCTCTATATTTTCATCAATATGACCTTCAAAGCTATATTGCGAATAACTAATGAAGTTAAGTAATAACAGTACAAAGAAAATAAATTTTCGAATCATATAATAGTTGTTACTAAACCTCTAAAATAGAAGAATTTGTAACAATATGGGTACTTTTGCGACAGATAAGTACACATGCTCAACAGTTGGGCAGGATCATCAATCAAAATCAAATGAGTTTTTTTAGAGTATTACTGGCTATTTTTTTTCCGCCCTTAGCTGTTTTAGGTAAAGGATGCGGATCTTTTCTTATTGTTTTATTATTGACATTCTGCGGGTGGGTACCTGGAGTAATTGCGGCTTTAGTTATTTTGAACAATCCGAATTAGTATTTAGGTATTACGTGATATAATCGTTTATTTGTATTCAAATTTAGAATTATGAGAAAATATTTTCGTGCTTTTTTAATGTATGCGCTTATAGGGCTATTTGCAATGTCTTGTAATTTTACAGAATCAATGACTATAGAGCCTGATGGGTCTGGCAAGATAACTGTAGATTTTGATGGGTCTTCATTAATGGATATGATGGGCGATGAAATGAAAGAAAATGGCGAAGAACAAAAAATGGATTCCATTTTTGATTTTGCATATCTTTTAGAAGAGCGAAAAGATAGTATTGCACAATTGTCTCAAGAAAAACAAGACAAGTTAAAGCGTCTTGAAAATTTCAAAATGCGCATTCAAATGGATACTGAAGCTAAGGCAATGAAATTATCAATGTTTAGTAATTTTAAAAACGTCAATGAGCTTTCTGATATGATGTCCACTTTTGAAGATGCAAATTCAATGCAAGATTTAGGAGGTAAATCAATGGCAAATGAAGATTCGCCAATGGGCGGCAGTAAAGGTACAGACGTGTCATATAAATTTGAGAATAACAAATTTTCTAGAACAACTGAGATTATAAATCCGGCTCTTTTCGAAAAAAGCAAAGATAGTTTAAAGCAAATGGAAATGTTCATGAGCGAATCAACCTATACGCTGAAATATACTTTTCCGAAAAAAATAAGAAAAGTCTCAGCTGAGAACGCACTATTTAGTCAAGATGGTAAAACCTTTACCCTTGAAGTTAGTTTTTTAGAGATGATGAAAGACCCTAAAATTCTTGATCTTGAAGTAGAGTTAGAAGATTAAATCTTGCTTTTAATATTTCATTTTTAAGCCAATGAATAAAAAGGTAACTTTTCAACATTTAGGTCTCAAAGACTATAAAGAGGCTTGGAACTATCAAGAACTTCTTTTCAAACAAATTGTTGACCTAAAAATCAAGAATAGACGAGAAGATAAAACTATAGAAACGCCTAATCACTTATTATTTGTAGAACATCCTCACGTATTTACACTAGGTAAAAGTGGCGACCTTTCAAATTTGCTCATTGATGAAAAACAACTTGAAAATAAAGGTGCTAAATTCTACAAGATAAATAGAGGCGGCGATATTACGTACCATGGTCCTGGTCAACTAGTGGGCTATCCTATTTTAGATTTAGATAATTTCTTTACTGATATTCATAAATACTTAAGACTTCTAGAAGAAATGGTCATTTTAACCCTAGCAGAATATGGGTTGAAAGCAGAGCGCTCTGAAGGCGAAACAGGGGTTTGGTTAGATGTAGGTACACCATTTGCTCGTAAAATATGTGCCATGGGTGTTCGCGCCAGCAGGTGGGTTACCATGCACGGTTTTGCATTGAATGTGAATGCTAATTTGGGCTATTTTGATTTGATGATTCCATGCGGTATTAAAGGCAAAGCAGTTACTTCTTTAAATGTTGAATTGGGTAAAAAAAAAATTTCAATGCAAGAAGTACAACAAAAACTATTGCACCATTTCTCATCACTTTTTGAAGCTGAAATCATCAAAAAAAGTTAGTGATTAAATTTCAATTTTAACTGTTCTGGTAATTGCTTGAAACTTTTTCTATGGTATTTAGTAATACCATATTTTCTAATCGCTTCACGATGTTCTTTGGTTGGGTAGCCCTTATTTTGTTTCCAATTATACATGGGGTATTCTTCATGAAGTATAGCCATATAGGCATCACGATACGTTTTGGCTAAAACTGAAGCCGCGGCAATGCTGAGAAATTTTCCGTCGCCCTTGATAATACATTCATGATTAATTTTCTTAAAGGGTTTGAATTTATTACCATCAACAATTATAAATTCAGGGTCAATTTCAAGTTGCTCTAAAGACTTGTGCATGGCAAGTATTGAAGCGTTGAGTATGTTAATGGCATCAATTTCTTTTGGGTAAACATGTGCAACCCCATAACTTAAAGCTTTTTCTTCTATCAGGGGTTTGAGTAAGGTTCTGTTTTTCTCAGACAACTGTTTTGAATCATTTAGAATGTCATTTTTGAAATCAGTAGGTAAGATTACAGCTGCGGCTGTAACAGGGCCAGCCAAACATCCGCGGCCAGCTTCATCAGTGCCCGCCTCAATTTTGTATTTGTAATACGCTTTAAGCAAATCAAAAATATTTGAGGGCTAATATAAATGAATTATCATCCATTTTAATTGAACTAAATTTTAATTTATTCGTAATAAAACTTTCACATTTTATTACGAACAAAAAAATATAACTTTGTCGCCTAATTGCGAACAATGAAATATTTTACTTTAATGGTTTTGTTTTTAGTATGTCATACCATGATGGCACAAGAACCGCAATTAAACCCTGTGCAAGAAAGAGACACCTTAGCAAGAAAGAATCGAAGAAAATTACCACCAAAATCTAAATCTGATGCAAATCAAATTACCATTGAAAACTATAAAATAGTTTCGCATCAAAGAGACACCACTTTTTTAGATACTACATTGACCATTGATAAAGAGTACAAATACAATTACTTAAGAAAAGATGATTTTGAGTTGATGCCCTTTGGCAATGTTGGGCAACCTTATAATGCATTAGGTGTTGATTTAAAGCGTAAAAACCTATATCCGGCCTTCGGGGCTAGGGCTAAGCATTTTAATTATCGCAAAGTTGAAGATATAACCTACTACAATGTTGCAACGCCTATGACTGAGCTAATGTTTAAAACCACCTTAGATCAAGGGCAACTTTTAGATGCCCTATTAACTTTTAATACCTCTCGAAGATTGAATTTTTCAATTGGGTATAAAAGTCTTAGATCTAGAGGTAAATACCAATATAATCAAGCTGAGTCTGGTAACTTTAATACAACAACAAACTATATAACTAAAAACGGGCGCTACATGCTTAGGTCTCATATCGCAGCCCAAAATGTAGATTCAGAAGAAAATGGCGGTCTACCTATACGTAGTCAATTTGAAATTGAGAATCCTAATTTTGAAAACAGGGTACGTATTGATGTAAGATTTAGAAATGCTACCTATCGCTTGTTAGGCAAAAGATATTTTCTAGAACACGGGTATAAGCTCATAAAAAAAGAAAAGGATAGCAGCCGTATTGAAAAAACATCGTTGGCAATTGGGCATACTTTTAATTATGAAAGCAAATTTTCGCAATTTAAACAAGACGCGGCCCATAATTACTTTGGCAGTTCATTAGTTGATGAGGTAAATGATAAAATGGCACTCAAAACCATGTACAATGAGGTTAATGCTACTTTTTACAATGCCAGTTTAGGGCAGCTTCAAGCTAACATGAGTTTATATAACTACAACTATTTTACCAATAGTATTTTAGTCACTGATGAACAAACTATTCAGAGCCAATTAAAAGGTCAAGAGGTTGCATTCGGCGCAAAATATCGAAAGCAAATAGGAGGCTTTCTTGTCGACGGGTCAGCAAAATATAACCTATCTGGCGAATTAACAGGCAATATTTTTGATGCTTCAGCAGGCTATACCTTTAATGACAAGAACAACATTAAGTTTGGTTTTCACGCTTCTTCAAGAATGCCCAATTTTAATTTTTTAATGTATCAAAGCGAATACGTCAATTATAACTGGCAAAATGATACGAGCTTTGAAAAAGAACAAGTAACCAGTTTTGAATTTGATTTTGAATCAAAAGTATGGGGTGATCTAAAAGGCAAGTATAGTATATTGGGTAAGTATACCTATTTCACCAATGATCCATCACAAGTAATAGTTGAAGAAGAAGCGCAAAATTTGATAAAGCCGTTTCAAGAAAATAATGCCGTTAATTATCTAAAAGTCAAGTACAACAAAGAATTTAAGTTGGGTAGTTTCGCTTTGAATAACACAATCATGTATCAAAATGTTTCGCAAAGTAATCAAGTGCTAAATGTGCCTGAAATTATAACCCGAAACACCTTATACTATAGTACTAATGCCTTTAAAAAAGCAATGTATCTGCAAACAGGCGTTACCTTAAAGTATTTCACGACCTATACTATGAATGGGTATAACCCAGTGCTAGGTGAATTTTATGTTCAGAATAATGAAGCCTATGGTGGGTTTCCGTTACTTGATTTTTTCATCAATGCACGAATACAACAAACAAGGGTCTATTTTAAGGCAGAACATTTAAATTCATCATTTATGAACCCTCGAACATATTATGCAGCACCAAACTATCCATATCGTGACTTTGTAATTCGTTTTGGGCTTGTTTGGAACTTCTTTTCATAAGTCGTTTTTAGCCATTCTTTCTTCTTGCGTGCTGCAACAAAAGTTGCATCGCGCTATCGCAACTCGCTTTTTTAAAACAATCTCTTAAATTGAATCTTTTAAAAAGAGCTCAAACAATTGCTCTATCGCTGCCCTAAATGCATTTTTTTTCATATTCACAAGTACTGTAAATCAGATAGTTATTAAATATTTTAGAAAGTAGCATAAAAAATTTCACTTAGGTATTGTACAAACAAAAAAACGGTTATATATTTGCAGCCGCTTTGGCAGTGATGTCGGGTGTATAATTCGAGAGAAAAGTTAGAATTATAAATAGAAGTTCATTTGACATATTGTGGAGACAACAAGTATATTAGATCAAATTGATTTGGTATAC
>CALFUL010000026.1 GCA_937929935.1 uncultured Flavobacteriaceae bacterium
GTATTTATTGGACTATTGTAACCTTAACTACCGTGGGTTATGGCGATATCGCTCCACAAACTGATATTGGTCAATTTATTGCCACTATAATCATGGTGCTAGGTTATGGTATTATAGCCGTTCCTACCGGTATAGTGACTGTTGAATTTACAAAGCATGGCCAACAACATGTTGCTGAAGAAGATTTTGTTCATTTAAATACTCAGGTGTGTAAAAGCTGTGCGAGTGAAAATCATCGAGATGATGCTTCGCATTGCTATAATTGCGGAAGCAAACTGTAATGAAAAAAACACTTATTTCAGTTATAGGCCCCACCGCCATAGGGAAAACTTCTTTAGCCATTGGTCTAGCGCAACACTATAATACCCAAATCATTTCTGCTGATTCGCGTCAATTTTTTAAAGAAATGAGAATTGGTACTGCCGTACCTTCTGAGAAAGAGCTAAAAAGCGCAACCCATCACTTTATTCAACATAAGAGTATTCATGAATTCTATTCAGTTGGCGATTTTGAAAAGGATGCTTTGTTATTATTAGAAACATTGTTTCAGAAAAATGATATTGTTATACTAGTGGGTGGCAGTGGTTTATATGTTAATGCGATTACCAAAGGATTAGATAAATTTCCGGAAATCGATCAATCAGTTCGACTTCAATTAAATTCAAAATTAGAAAAAGAAGGAATATTAAGCCTTCAAAATCAATTGCAAGAACTAGATGCCGAGTACTATGAAAAGGTTGATATAGAAAATCCGCATAGGCTTATCAGAGCACTAGAAGTTTGTATTGGTTCAGGGCAGCCCTACTCTAGTTTTCTCAACAAAGAAAAACCCTCAAGGCCATTTAATATCATTTCTGTAGGACTAACGTCAGAAAGAGCACTTATATATGACCGTATCAATAAACGTGTCGCTATTATGTTCGAAAACGGACTCCTAGAAGAGGCTAAGGCATTACATTCATACAAACATCTGAATGCCCTACAAACCGTTGGCTATAAAGAACTTTTTGCATATTTTGAAGATGTGTATAGTTTAGAAGAAGCAAAAGAAGAAATTAAAAAGAACACTAGACGTTTTGCCAAAAGACAACTAACCTGGTTCAAAAAAAACAAAGAAACAGTGTGGGTTAATTATGACGAAACTGTAAATGCAGTTTTGAATAAAATTGAAACGGATAAAAATTAGAACATGACTACACCAATTGTTTTCATCATCATAGGCGTATCTGGATGCGGTAAATCAACTATTGGAAAACTATTAGCAACTCAATTGAACATTCCGTTTTTTGACGGCGATGATTATCATTCTGAAGCGAATGTTGAAAAAATGTCTAACGGAAATCCGTTAAATGATGAAGACAGAAAAGGGTGGTTGCAAAACCTCAATCTATTGGCTAAAAATCATTCAGGTCATGGTGCCGTTATTGCATGTTCAGCCTTAAAACAAAAATATCGAGATCAATTAAATGCTGAACTTTCGAATATGAAGTTTGTTCATTTAGAAGGGTCTAAAGAAGAAATTTTAGAGCGTGTACAACAACGAAAAAATCACTTTATGCCTTCAGAATTATTAGACTCTCAATTTGAATCTTTAGAGAGACCAAAAGATGCCCTAAACGTTTCAATACTTGACACGCCCATGAACATGGTACAAAAAATAAAAGCACATTACAACCTGTAATGTGCTTTTTAATATCTAATTAATAGTTTTTTAATCTGCCTGGGTAACCAACCTAAAACCTTCGCCATGAATGTTTAAGATCTCTACAGAATCATCAACTTTGAGGTATTTTCTCAATTTGGCAATATAGACATCCATACTTCGAGAAGTGAAATAATTGTCATCTCGCCATATTTTGGTCAATGCCAATTCACGCGGCATTAAATCGTTCTCATGCAGTGCTAACATGCGAAGTAATTCATTCTCTTTCGGAGATAATTTAATAGCATCTTCATCTTTAAACTTCAAAAATCTCAATTTAGAGTTTAAATGAAATTGACCTATTTGAAATTCAAATTTTCTACTATCTGCTAAAGTGTTGGTAGCCTTTCTTTGAAGAATAGCCTTTAGTTTCATGAGTAAAACCTCAGAATCAAAAGGTTTATTCAAGTAATCATCAGCACCAGCCTTATACCCTTTTAAAACATCTTCTTTCATGGTTTTTGCCGTCAAGAATACAATAGGAACATTCTCATTCTTTTCTCTAATCTCTTTGGCTAAGGTAAAACCATCTTTATAGGGCATCATAACATCTAGAATACAAATGTCATAATTGTCTCTCTTAAACTTCTCAAATCCTTCCATACCGTTTTTAGCAAGGGTAACGTCAAAATCATTCATTGCTAAATAATCTTTCAGTACAATACCAAAGTTTGGATCGTCTTCCACCAGTAAAATTTTCTTGTTAATTGTCTCCATAAGTCAATTTTAAATTAAAGGCAGTTTAATATAAAAAGTGCTTCCTTTTCCTTTTTCACTCTCTGCATAAACATCTCCTTGATGATCATCAATAATTTTTTTTACGTAGGCCAGACCTAGTCCGTGCCCTTTTACATTATGTATATTACCGGTATGCTCACGGTAAAATTTTTCAAATACTTTTTTCAGAACAGCACTACTCATTCCGGCACCCTGATCTTTTACTTTTAGTATAATGTTGTTTTTTACCGTTTCAGTAAATACATCAATTTTGGGGGCATCAGTTGAGTATTTAACAGCATTATCTAAAATATTTACAATCACATTGGTAAAATGCATTTCATTAGCCAACACATTGGTTCTTTCAGCATTTAAATGTGTTTTAATATACCCGCCACGATCAGCTACAATGAGCTCTACATGTGCCATTGCATCTTGAATTATGTCGTGAACATCTACATGCTCCTTACGAATATCAAGCTGATTCTTTTCTAGTTTCGAAATTCGCAACACATTTTCAACTTGGGCATGCATTCTTTTATTTTCATCTTTAATCATGTCAAGGTATCTATTAACCTTTTCGTGATTATTGATCGTCTTTGGGTTTCTAATCGCTTCTATCGCCAAATTAATGGTTGCTATTGGCGTTTTAAACTCATGCGTCATATTATTGATGAAATCTGATTTTATCTCAGATATTTGTTTCTGTCGTATCAGCTGATAAATTGCTCCTGCATATGAGGCAAGAATAATTAAGGTAAATAAAATTGACAGTAAGCCCATTTTTAAAATAGACTGCACCAAAAATCGTTTTTCTTTCGGAAAAGAAAGCATCAAGATAAATTCTGAATTCCCTTCACTATCTTTAAATATGGGTGCTTTGTACTTAGTTTGATCAGAAAATTTGAACTTTTTGGTTTTTACTTTCGTGGGTAAATAACCACTGTAAATACCGTATTCAAACTCAATATCAACACCTCTATTCGCCAACTCTTGATTTAAGCGTAATTCAATTTCTTGCTTCGAAACCCTTTTGTGAATGGGTTCTTTTTTAGCAAGTTCATTAAATACATCTTCAAAATGCGCTTTTTCAATAGATGACAAACCACCAATTTTCTCTGACCTTTGCGGCATAGATAATTGATAATTAGCCCCATCAAGACCAAAATTCTCTTTAAGAACTGCTGTTGTTCTTGTGCTGGTAAAATTTTTAATTATGGTGCTATCATTGGTAACACCATTGTCAAAGAACGAAGGAGCTATGCTATAACGCTCCTCTAAAATACCATGTCCGTATAATCTTATCTCCTCAGAGTTTAAATCGCGTCTTATAAAAGATAAATTAGTAAGACTTCCTCCTTCTAATTTACCGATACTATCTATATCGACTAGGTAACGATCTGAATAATCTTTTCGCTCACGGGCTTCAATCTTATCGGTAACTTTACTTAGAACATCAACCACCATGGTTGAAAACTGTTCTTCTTTGTCTTCAACAGATTGCTTGAACCAATACCCTTGAACAAAGATGATACCTATAAGAGAGAGGCTCATTAAAATCACTAAAAGAATAAACAACCTCTTATTCATCTGCAAGCTAATTTAAAGATTCTAAAAGTAGTGAATTGCACGTTTAACCTAAGCTTAACATAAATGTTAAAATTCAGCAGATTTCTTCGCTATTGTCAAGCAGAGCTCGGTGCACCTCTTCTACTTTTTGTTCGGTTTTTTTCAATTCTAAGTTCTCAATAATATAGTGCGAAAACGGAATTTTATCAGCGTCTTTACCCTGCATTTTAATACGATTGATAACCGCATCTTTTGTACTATTATCTCTTAGCATGACACGTTCAACACGCTCTTTTTCAGGAGCGGTTACCAAAATAATAGCATCATAAAAATCAGGATTCAAATTTTCAAACAACAAAGCTGTCTCTTGTATTACATAAGAAGCTTCTTGATCTGCTACCCATTTCATAAAATGTTTACGCACTGCCGGATGCACTAGGGCATTCATTTCATTCAATAATTCAGCATCATTAAATATTTTTTTGGCGATATACTTTTTATTCAAAGAATCATTAATGTAGGCCTTTTTACCTAATAATTTTATTAGTGATTTTTTAAGACTTTTTGAAGTAATCATTAACTTTTTTGCCTCAGTATCAGAGTAATAAACAGGCACATCGAGCTTTTCAAAATATTTAGCAACAGTACTCTTACCACTTCCAATGCCCCCTGTGAGTCCTACTAAAACCATTCTTTTCTAATATATCTATTTAAAAAATACTTCCGGAAAAAGTGTTTCTACTTTTTGATTCGAAAATAGCATTTTTAACGTCGCCTTTAAAAATCCCCAGCCATAACCAACAAACTGAATAGTAACGGCTATTACTGATAGTATTGCTATGGTGATACTTTTATTTTTTAATAGTGAATCAACAAAAATCAGCCCAAAATAAAATATGAACAAATACAAAGGCATAGAAATACCCAAATACAAGAATACTAATGAGAGTATAAAACCAATACAAAATAAGGTCGGAAACCAATATGTAACCTTTGCAGTTTCAGGATGCCATTTGTTCAAAATGGGCCTAACAGTACCAAATTTATTGACTTGCTTATAAAATTTTGACCAATCAATTCTTCTCTTATGATACACAAAAGCCTCAGGAATAAAACGTGATTCAAAACCTTTTTTCCATAAACGAATAGTCAAATCTGGGTCCTCGCCAGGGTGTATTTTTCCGAAGCCCTCGCAAGCTTCAAAGGCTTTTTTAGAAATACCCATGTTGAAACTTCGAGGCTGAAATTTATTTACAGCCTTAGCGTTACCCCTGATTCCGCCGGTAGTTAAAACAGCAGTCATCGCATAGTTAATGGCTTTTTGCAGTATGCTGAATGACTCATGTGCAGCATCTGGACCACCCCAAAAATCAACATACGTATTAGAAAGCGAATTATTTACTTCACTTAGGTACTGCTCAGGTAACACACAATCTGAGTCAAGAATAATAAAGTAATTACCCTTAGCGCGTTGCATGCCATAATTACGTGAATCACCAGGACCCGTATTGGGTTTTGAATAATAGGCTATATTCAAATGCTCTTTAAACGCCTCAATAACTTCAACTGAGGTGTTTGTTGAACCATCTTCAATGACAACCACTTCAAAAGATTCTGAATGAGATTGATACTGTAAACTTTCTAAGAGTTCACGAATTTCATCAGGTCTGTTGTAAACCGGTATAATAAAAGAAAAAGAGAAAATCATTTTACTAAAATTACACCTAAAAAAATAAAGCTATTACAGTTGCAACAGCGATTATGAAAATTTTTCAATTACTTCTTGACTCACGCCCGTATTTGAGAAGCCACCATCATGAAACAAATTCTGCATGGTCACTTTCTTGGTTAAATCAGAAAAAAGAGAAACTGTATAATCTGCACAGTCTTGAGCAGTTGCATTACCTAAAGGAGACATTTGATCTGCATAGCTAATAAAACCATCAAAACCTTTAACCCCTGAACCTGCTGTTGTTGCCGTCGGAGATTGAGAAATAGTGTTTACACGTACCTTTTTTTCTTTACCAAAGAAGTATCCAAAGCTACGCGCAATAGACTCTAAATAGGCTTTATTATCAGCCATATCATTATAGTCAGGAAAAGTTCTTTGTGCGGCCATATAAGTTAGTGCCACAATACTACCCCATTCATTCATTGCATCTGCTTTGTACAAACTTTGCAATACACGGTGAAATGAAAGTGCTGAAATATCCCAGCCTTTGGCAGTAAATGCATAGTTTTCATCAGTATAGTGTTTTCCTTTTCGAACATTTATTGACATACCAATAGAGTGCAAAACAAAATCAAGTTTTCCGCCAAGGATCTCAGTGGCTTGAGCAACTAAATTTTCTAAATCTTCTTGATTTGTAGCATCTGCTGGTATTACTTGTGATCCTGTTTTCTCTGCTAGGGCATTAATTTGTCCCATTCTCAAGGCTACAGGCGCATTGGTTAAAACAAATGTTCCGCCTTCTTGATGTACTCTTTCTGCTGTTTTCCAAGCGATAGAATTTTCATCTAAGGCTCCAAAAATGATTCCTTTTTTTCCTTTGAGTAAGTTGTATGACATGTTCTAGTTTAATTAGTCTTAATTATGCTTCAAAGATATTAAAATTGTAATCAGTAGATTGCTGATCTAAAGAAAACAACAACCCTATTAATTGAGTAGTTGTTTCGCATGTGCCAGTGCTGAGTCTGTTATATCTTTACCACCCAACATTTCTGCTAACTCCACTACCCTTTCATCATCATTCAATTTCTTCATTTGTGTATGCGTAGCAACACCGTCATCTGTTTTAAATACCTTGAAATGACTATCGCCCTTTGAAGCGACCTGAGGTAAATGTGTTATTGAAAACACCTGCATATGCTTGCTCATAAAATGCATGATGTCGCCCATTCTGTTTGATATTTCGCCAGAAACACCAGTATCAATTTCATCAAACATCATCGTAGGCAAATGTTCAAATTTTGCTAAAATTGCTTTGATAGTCAACATGATTCTACTCAATTCGCCACCTGATGCCACTTTTTTAAGATCGCCATGAGCTGTACCACGGTTTGCAGAAAATTGAAAAATCAATTCATCTTTTCCGTTCGATTTAAAAATTTCTGCTTGATTGAGTTCTATTTTAAAACTAGAATTGGGCATACCTAAAGTCGCCAAATTTTTCTCTAAATGTTCTTTTAACTTTGGTATTACCGAACGTCTTTGAGCGCTAAGTAATTCGCATTGTTTATTGAGTTTGCCTTCAATTTCTTGTAAAGCCTCTTCTTTGTTAGCAATATCAGTTTCAATATTCTCTGATGCGTTTACTTTTTGTGCCAAGACATCACGAATCTCAATTAACTCAGTGATACTAGTTGCATTGTGCTTTTTTTGTAAATCAAATAAAACTTGTAATTGCCCACTAACCTTGGCTAATTCTTGCGGATTCGCCTCGGCGCTTTCATGTAGGGTTTGTAATTCATTTGACACATCTTCTAATTCAATAAAAACAGACTGAACACGCTCATTGAGGGGTTGGTATGCCTTACCATACCCAGACAATCGGCTAGAAACTTGTTTCAATTCTGAAAGCATAGTCATCACACCCACTTGTTCATCACTCAACAATTGATTTGCTTTTGAGAGTTGTTCAAGTATACTTTCGATATTACTTAGCTGTTCATATTGTGTTTCTAGCTCTTCTTGAATGCCGGCAACCAAGCTATTTTCTTGTAATTCTTTCAATAAAAAACTGTTGTAATCATGTTCTTTATTGCTATTGCTTTGAAATTCTAGTAACTCAGAAAGCTCTTTTGAAGTTTGCCTATAGGTAGTCAACCCCTTATTATACTGCTCAAGCAGCTCTTTATTTTGAGCCAAAGCATCAATGACGCGCATTTGAAAATTAGAATTAGCTAACTGCATTGTTTGATGTTGCGAGTGCACATCTATTAGCTGATTGCCTAATTCAGAAAGTACGGCCAAATTAATTGGGGTGTCATTAATAAAAGCTCTTGATTTACCACTAGGCAAAATTTCTCTTCTGATAATGGTAGCATCATCATAATCTAAGTCATGCGTTTTAAAAAATGATTGAAGTTTGTAATTGGCTATTAAAAACTCTGCTTCAATAACACATTTAGCATCTTTTTCTTTCAAAGAACCTAAATCAGCTCTTTTACCCAAAACCAATGAGAGTCCGCCTAATAAAATAGATTTTCCAGCACCTGTTTCACCAGTAATAATGGTAAAGCCGCTGCCAAACTTGACCTTCAATTGATCAATGAGCGCATAATTTTTTATAGAGAGGTTTGAAAGCAATACTTTATTTTAAAGATTGCTGTAAAGATAAATGAAAAGGTATAACTAAAAAGAGAAGCCTAATATTTAATATCATTCCAGGTACTCGAATAATAAGGAGCGACTTTGTTCAGTGTTTCTTTCAATTTCACGAGGTCAATTTTTGGCCCGTCACTGAAGATACTCTGAATTTCATCAGACTTGGCATCAAAAAAAGTTTGAATCAAAAACGCATTAGGTCTGCGCTTTTGCATAGTTTCAAACAACTTCATAGTACCTTGAATTACTTGCTTACCTGCACTATTATTGTCACTCAACACATCAAGACCTTTTCTGTGATAATTGTACATAGCAACCCGGTATTCGCGGTATGAGTTTGACAATAAATTATCAACCAAAACAAATCTACTTCTGTTTTCTGCAGCGTCCCATCCTTGAAAATTGGTACTTTGCCCTTGTGTGACAATACCTTGAGCTACTTTAAAATTATCGGTTCCGCCTTCTAATGAAAAAGTGTCAGCATCTAATCCTAAAATAATATTGACGTAATATGCCATTACAGCAACCAAATTCGATTCAAAACCATTTTCGTTAAAAATCAATGGCTGAAATTCAATATACTGAAAAGCTAATGAATTGTCTTTAAAATTAAAGACTGAAGTTTCATAAGAAGTATTAAAAACGGGTCTTGAAGATTGTATTTGAAGGGTGCCTTCAAATCTGTTAGAATCGAATTTATTGATCGTAATAAAAAATTGAGCATTGACACGCTCATTCTCTTTGTACTTTCTATTGGTCCATACATTCTTATTCACAAAATCATTCAATGAACGCTCTAGTGTTTTAAAAATAGGCAAATCACCTTGAGACAATTGATCAGAGTTAATGGTAACAATCGCATTCAACTCTTGCCCCTGTAATGTGAGCGAAAATAGCGCTGCTAAACCTATTAGAAATAAATTACGCATTGAGTCTTTGAATAATTTCATTAAAGATATCGACAGCAACGGCTGCCTTTGTTTTTAATTCAAACGATTTTATCTTAGAATTCTTGTCTATGAAGGTCACTTTATTCGTAGTTTTTCCAAAACCTGCACCCTTATCATTCATAGAGTTAAGTACGATCCCATCTAAATTTTTTCGCTCAAGCTTTTTCTTCGCGTTTTCAATCTCATTTTGAGTTTCTAGGGCAAAGCCTACCAAAAACTGATTTTTCTTCTTTTTTCCGAGAGCTAATAGAATGTCTTTATTCTTGACCAAGTCAATGGCCAAGTCATCAGAAGTTTTCTTTATTTTTTGTGATGCTACTGATTTTGGTTTGTAATCTGCCACGGCAGCAGCACATATTGCTATATCAGTATCATCATACTCTAAATGGGTGGCGTCATACATTTGATCAGCTGAAACCACGCGCACCACTTTAATTTTAGTATGGTCAACCTTTAAATGAGAGGGGCCCGATATCAGTACTACCTCAGCACCTAAATTAGCGGCAGATTTTGCCAATTCAAAACCCATGAGGCCTGAAGAATGATTACCCACAAAACGTACTGGGTCAATTGCTTCATAGGTTGGCCCTGCTGTAATCAGCACCTTTTTTCCTTTTAGGGGAAGCCCTTCAGATAAATATTCAGTAATAAAAGCAACAATATTTTCAGGTTCAGCCATTCTGCCTTCTCCATGTAATCCGCTTGCAAGTTCTCCAGATTCTGCAGGAATCATCATATTACCAAATTCTTGTAATTTTTCTAAAGACTGCTTGGTACTAGGATGCTTGTACATGTCAAGATCCATAGCTGGGGCAAAAAACACTGGGCATTTGGCTGACAAATAGGTTGCTAACAACAAATTATCGCAAGTGCCATGAGCCATCTTTGATAAAGTGTTCGCCGTTGCCGGAGCAATAAGCATAAGATCTGCCCACAAACCTAATGAGACATGATTGTTCCAATTTGTTGTGTTGTTCTCTTCTTTTACAAAAGAAGATACTACCTCATTTTTTGACAAGGTGGCTAAAGTAAGAGGAGAAACAAAAGAGCTGGCACTATTTGTTAAAACAATTTTAACATCAGCACCAGCTTTTACTAATAATCTTGTGAGAAAAGTAGTTTTGTAAGCAGCGATTCCTCCAGTAATACCTAAAAGAATTTTTTTACCGCTTAACATATCTATGATTCTTTCTCAGTATTTCTGTGATAAATTTTATCATTCAACCACTCTTCAACCGCTAAAGCGTGAGGCTTTGGTAATTTTTCATAGAATTTAGAAACTTCAATTTGTTCTTTGTTTTCAAAAACCTCTTCTAAACTATCACTGTAAGTAGCGAACTCTTCTAACTTTTCAAGAAGTTCTTTTTTGATTTCAGAGTTAATTTGAATAGCTCTTTTTGCAGTAATTGCAATTGCCTCATAGATATTTTCTGTAGGCGCATCAAATTCATTTTTATTGATGGTCGTTGTAGAAACTGAAGCTTTTGAGCTTTTATAATCGTTCATATTCATAATGAAAATATTTATTTTGTTGCACTAATTTCTTCGGGTTTATTGTCTAGACCCTTATTGATTTTTTTCAATAAACTATTTGCTCTATCTAAAAAAGCGCTCTCTGGATACTTTTTCACAAAGATATCATACAATTCTTTGGCATTTTGAAAACGCTCTGGCTGTAAAACAGCATAACTGTTAATTGCCAAATTTGTTGCCGCTTCAACTTTAATAAAAAGTGCCTCTTCGCGGTAAATTGATCCCGGATTTTCAGCGATGAAATTATCAACAGCTGCAATTGATGTTTTCAACAACTCATAATTAAACTCACCTAACTTGTTGAACTGTTTGGCAATTTCAAATGCTTTACGCTCTTTTTTTTGATTAAGCTCCTTAGCCATTTGATTGGCCTCAACATAGTATTCAGAATCAGGGTACGTATTCACAAAGTTCTGCAACTTAGCTAGAGCTTTATCAGTATCAGTTTGATCAAGTGAATGCGAAGGAGAAAGTTGATAATAACTTTTGGCACCCATAAAATTAGCTTCAATAACCTTATTACTCTTAGGGTATGATTTTACAAATCTTTCAAATTGATACCCCGCTGTATCGAAATCTTTTCTTTTAAAATTACACTCCGCTAAAAAGAAAGAAACCCTTTCGCCCTGTGGTTTACCAACATACTTTGGCGCAATTTGTTCAAAAAGACGCAAGGCACGTTTGTAGTCTTCGGCTTTATAATATTCTTGAGCCAATTCATACTTTGCCTTAATGTTGGTTTCTTTTAAAACTTTTTGATAATCATTACACGATGAAAACACAGTGGTCAGCGCTACTAATATCAAAAGTTGTCTCATAGTCAAAAACATTTTGCAAAATTACATATAAACTATGGATATAAAAAATTACCCATCAACTTGTAAATGTAGGCTAGTACACCCTTTTTGACAATTTTTTAGCGAAGATTTAACGTTGTTAAAATAGCTTAAACAGATACCTTTTGAAAGGGCTGCATGAAGACGCTTAATTTTGCTTTCAGCCCACCAGTTGCTTCAACTAAAGGCAAACGAACGGTTGCACTTGAAATTTTAATGGTTTCAAAGATACTTTTAATACCAGCTGGATTACCTTCTTCAAAAATCATATCCATACCAGCTTCCATTTGATTGTGCAGGTCTTGTGCTTCATCAAGTTTCTTATCAAGCGCGAAGCGTATCATTTTTGAAAACGCTGTTGGTAGCCCTTGTCCTAAAACAGAAATTACTCCTGAACCACCCGCAATGGTCGTTTCCATCGCCGTAATATCATCCCCAGAAATAATATGAAAATCTTCAGGGCAAATTCGAAGCAGTTCTTTGATTTGATGCATATCGCCAGCGGCTTCTTTTAAACCCACAATGTTCTCAAAATCTTCAGCAAGACGTTTTACCGTTTCTGGTAACATATTGCTACCTGTTCTGCCTGGTACATTATAAAGAATGATAGGTTTGGTAGCCACTTTTGAAATGGCTTTAAAGTGTTGGTAAATACCCTCTTGGGTAGGCTTATTATAATAGGGCGATACTGATAAAATGGCCGCAAAATCATCTGATTGAAAAGATTGTATTTCGTGTGCAACGCGATGTGTGCTATTACCACCAATACCCAGCACTAGAGGCAAGCGCCCTGCATTTGCAGCAACTACAGTTTGCATGACCAATTGTTTTTCTGACTTGTTCAGCGTTACTGATTCGCCAGTGGTACCCAATACTACTAAATAATCTACACCCCCATCAATACAATAATTTACAATTCTGCTCAAGGCCGTTGTATCTATTGTTAAATCTTCATTAAACGGAGTAACAAGTGCAACTCCGGTTCCTACAAATTGATTCATTTTTTAATCTCGTTTAAAACGGTCAAATATTTTTTTAATTCTGTTTTAAAAGTCTTGAAATCAACTAAAGGGTTGTCAATAATGATATCATTCAAGCGGGTATCGACTTGCTTGAAACCTACTCTTATTCTCGCCTTTGTTTTTACACTCATTAAATTAATAATCAAATTTTCTTCAGTGTAATAGTTAATTAATAAATCATATTCTCTACTTAAAAATTCAAGAACATAGCTATTTTCTATTTCCCCCTTCCAGCCCAAATCTTTATCTGAAAATACTGGCGTTGCATAAGGCGAATTGGTATCATAAAAACTTTTATACCCAATAATTTTTAATGCATTGGGGCGTAATGAAAACTCTTCAAGCAGTTTATTAAAAACTTTAGTCTTATCAAACTCATCTAAGTTAACCAGGCATCCTACCTTTACAATACCCTTTCTTTTTGAAGAAGTATGTAAAGGTGATTTTAAGATTTCCTCTAAAACTTTAGACCCAGATCTGTGTTTAAATTTTTCTTTTATCCGCTTAAACATCTATTTTTTTACCTTTAGACAAATGTAAAGAATATCAGATCACAAATTTGAGCTGCAAGATAAAAAGGAATATGGGTTTATTTTTAAAACATTTTGTTTTTTTTATAACAATTGTGCTTTGCTTCGCCTGTAAACAAGAGCGACTAAAGCTAACAGAAATACAGGCTAATCGTGTTGAAATTGACAGCACACACCCCCAAATTGATTCAATAAATACTTTTGTTGCACCTTATCGCAATAGAATAAATACTGTTCTTGACAGCACCCTAACCTATGCTCCAAAGACTTTAACTAAAGATGATGGGGCCTTAAACTCATCAGCCGGAAACCTCATGGCTGACATTGTTTGGTCAGAAGCGAATCCGGTTTTCAATAAAAGAACCAACAAAAACATTGATTTTGTGTTGCTCAACCATGGGGGTATACGGGCTATTATTTCAGAAGGAAATGTTTCAGCTCGAACGGCTTATCAAGTCATGCCCTTTGAAAATACTATTGTTGTTGTTGAACTTAGCGGCGATTCAGTTCTCGAACTGGCTCATTATTTAGCAAAATCTCAAAGGGCCCACCCCATTGCTCAATTTCAACTTATTTTAGACCAAAACAATGACATTAATACAATCAGAATTCAAGGTGAAAAATTCAATAAGAACCACAACTATTATGTAGCTACCTCAAATTATTTGGTGTCAGGTGGCGATAACATGAACTTCTTTAAAAATGCCTTATCAATTACTGAAACTGATTACTTGATCCGTAATGCCATGATTGATTACTTTAAAAAGGTAGATACCTTGAAAGCTAAAATTGACAATCGTTTTATAAAACTGCCCCAATCATGAAAAGAAGAACATTTATAAAAAATACTACTTCTACTGCTTTATTTACGGGTCTAGGTACGCTAACTTCTTGCACCAAAGCCACAAAAAAACACATTACCATTTTACATACTAATGATGTACATAGTCATATTGATGTGTTTCCGAAAGATCATTCACGCTATCCAAATTTAGGAGGTCTTGCACGCCGAGCATCTTTGGTAGAAGCCATCAGAAAAGAGAATAAAAACACCTTATTATTTGATGCCGGAGACTTTTTTCAAGGCACACCCTATTTTAACTTTTATGGGGGCGAACTTGAAATCAAACTCATGAGCATGCTAAAGTATGACGCCGTAACCATCGGAAATCATGATTTTGATAACGGCATCGATGGTTTATACGCTCAATTACCGCATGCCAATTTTGAGTTACTAAGCGCCAATTATGATTTTAGAAACACCATCATGAATGGGCGAACCAAATCGCATTCAATCTTTACTGTTGACGGTATTAAAATAGGTGTTTACGGTCTAGGCATTGAATTAGATGGTTTGGTTAGTCAAAAGCTTTCGAAAGAAACCCAGTATTTAGATCCTCTTGAATTGGCACAGGATACTGAAAAACACTTAAAACTTACTGAACAATGTGATTTGGTAATTTGTCTTTCTCATTTAGGATATCAATATGAAAATTCAAACAAACCAGATGACATCAAACTTGCTACCAATTCAGCGTATACTGATTTAATTATAGGGGGTCACACGCATACATTTTTAGATAAACCCACCGTGCTAAAAAACAAAATGGGTAAAGATGTTTTAGTTAATCAAGTAGGATGTTATGGTATTAATTTAGGACGGATAGATTTTTATTTTGAGCCCCTCACTACAAGTGCAGTAGGTGTTTCTATTCGCGTATAACGTTAAAAGCAATGATTCATTTAGTTCGTACGGATGCTCAACATTTTGATTTCAAAAAATTAGTATCAAAGTTAGATGCAGATCTAGGTGCCCGCGATGGCGAAGAACATGCCTTTTACCATCAATTTAATGCGATCGACACCATCAAATATGCTGTTGTTGCCTTTCTTGATGAAAAAGCAGTAGGCTGTGGTGCCATTAAAAAATTCGATCATAAGACCACCGAGGTCAAAAGAATGTACGTAGCACCAGAGGCACGTTCTAAAGGAATTGCCACCAAAATTTTAAGGGAATTAGAAACATGGACGGCTGATTTAGGCTATACTCATTGTATTCTAGAGACTGGAAAAAGACAACCTGAAGCAATTTCGCTATATCAAAAGTCTGGTTATCAACTGATTCCGAATTACGGTCAATATAAGGGGGTGGAAAATAGCATTTGTTTCAAAAAAAATATTATTTTCGGGTCACAACCACCAACCCCATGAAAATACTCCACAGTGCAATTTTCATTGCCACGCTTTTTATTACATTTTGTCATGCGCAAAATGCTGAGCACTATCAATTAAAAATTTATTCTTTTGAGACCAATGACCAAATGGTTGATACTGACACCTATTTGAAAAATTCTTTGATTCCTGTTCTCAAAGAATCTGGAATTGAATTAGTAGGTGTATTCAAGCCTCGAAAGAAAGACGCTTCAAAACCAAATTCGACCTATGTGTTAATTCCTTTTAACTCATTAAGAGAGTTTACGCTTTTGAACAATACTTATGTTCAAGAAAGAAGAAATATTCATAATAACGTTTCTTATTTGAACACTTCTAAGACAAAAACGCCTTTTGACAAAATTGAATCGGTTTTAATAAAAGCAGATCTTCAATTACCTCTCGCTAAAAACCAAGAGGTTACCTATAAAAAAGAAGATCGCGTATACGAGTTGATAACCTACAAGGCGACTGAACAAAATTTGTTAGAAAAAGACAAAAACGGAATTATCGCCAACCAAAAGTCAAAATTAAGAAATGATCAAAGCCTAAATGAAATATTTTACGGCGAAGTATTATCAGACCAGGTTGCTGAAAATTTGGTATACATGACCTCTTATGATTACAATGAAATTATTGAACCAGTCGCCATAAAAGAAGAGCGAATTTCACAAAAAACGTGGAAAAAAAAGAAACGCCAACAGAAGAAGAATTTAAAACGCAAAATGAAGCAGTCTTACGGCTATATTGAAAAGCCAACGACAGGGTCAAAATCGAAAAAGGCTATGAATAGACCCACTAATGGGGTAACCAACTTGTTATTTGCAACGGAGTATTCTGATTTCTAATAAATATTATATCTGTTTTAATGATTCGAGCACAGCGCAACAAAAAGCGTTTGATGTTTTTCTTCATTTGCTAAAACTTAAAAAAAATATTTATTGAAGTTTTCAATTTTGATTTAATTGTTCACATTGACTAACACAAAATAATTCTTATCACTACCCCAAAATTCAACGTGCATTCTTTTGAAGAAAGAGTAAAAAAATTCATGAATTCAAAAACACCTTTTGTATTCATAATTGACTTTACAATGCAAAGTCCACTTGCCTATTCTTTAGATGAATTAAAAGATCAAGGTTTTCTTTTTGACATAAAAGGAAAAACAAATTTTTCACTTAAAAAGACCATTACCAGTAACATACAATTGAAAATAACCCCCGTCGCAAAAGATATTTATTATAAGGCTTTCAAAAATGTAATGGCCAATATAAATCAAGGCAATTCCTTTTTATTAAACCTAACTTTTCCTTCTCAAATAGAGACCAGTGCTTCTTTAGAAGAAATTTTTTACAGTTCAAAAGCTGCATACAAACTATATAGAAAAAATAAATTTGTTCTCTATTCGCCAGAATGTTTTATTAAAATAAAAGACGGGTATATTTATTCATACCCCATGAAAGGTACCATTGATGCTAACATACCAAATGCTGAAGAAAAATTAATTAATAACGAAAAAGAAAAAAGAGAACATAATACCATTGTTGATCTAATTCGCAATGACCTGTCAATTATCTCTTCAGAAGTAACGGTTATGAAATTTCGATATGTTGAAAAAATAAAATCGCATCAAAGCGAAATATTACAAACCAGTTCAGAGATTAGAGGGAAATTACACAAAGATTGGGAAAAAGATTTTTGTTCTATTTTATTTAAATTATTGCCAGCTGGGTCTATTAGTGGTGCACCTAAGCAAAAAACGCTTGAAGTAATTAAAGATGTTGAAATTGAAAGTCGTGGTTATTATACTGGCGTTTTTGGTTTATACGACGGAGAAAATATTGATAGCGGCGTAAGCATACGATTTATTAATAAAAAAAATGAAAAGTTATGGTATCACAGTGGTGGTGGCATAACCGCGCTTAGCAAAGCTGAAGAGGAATATCAAGAATTGATAAATAAAATTTATGTACCCACTATTTGAAACAGTTTGTATCAAAAACGGTGTTATACAAAACGTTGAGTGGCATCAAAAAAGATACGAAACTTCTTATGAAAAGTTGTTCTTGAAATTACCAACTGATAGGCTTTTGACTGATATTTTTATTCCTGATAAATTTCTCAATGGCCTATGTAAGCTTAGAATTTTTTACAATGAAAATAATTCAAAAATCGAATTCGAAAAATATGTTTCTAAAAAAATCAAAACACTGAAATTGGTAAATGCTGATGATTTAGAATATGAATTGAAATATTCAGATCGAAAAAAATTAAATTCACTTTTAAGTCAGAAAGGAAATTATGATGAGGTGCTCATTGTCAAAAAAGGTAAAATCACTGACACCTCATACGCTAACATTGTTTTTACTGATGAAAGAAAATGGTTTACACCTGCTAGCCCACTTTTAAAAGGAACTTGTAGAGCACGCCTTTTAAAAGAAAAAAAAATTGAAGCTATCGATATTTCAATAAAAGATTTAGCTCGATTTAAAGGTTTCAATCTAATCAATGCAATGAATGATTTAGATAAGAACAACTTCACTCAAATTGAAAATATTTTTTAGTGAACATTATTCTTTTAAATTTTCATATCTAAATTACATACCACAAGGTTTTGATGTTCTTCTTCAAGACTAATTTCAGGAAAAGACTTTCCGGCTTGACGGTACCAATAGCCCGCATTCCATTCATCGCCTTCTTTTCTATGTAAATACGCATGAATCCATTTTGAATGTATATCGTTTTGACCATCTACAAGTTCGTGGGCAGCATGCCAATCATCTTTAGCATCATACCATAAGGCCACTAAATTTTTTGGCCAATCTTGTGGCGGATTTATTTCTTTTAAAGATGCTTCAAACTCTTGATTATGCATAGAAAATTACTTTCTCAACCAAATATCAGGGTCTAAATAAAACATACGTTTCCAACCCTGTACTGAAACATCGTCATATAACTTAGGGTACGGAAAAGGTGTGGTTATCGCATAATGCAAATGTGAGGGCGTATTGACCGCATTTCCTGTGTTACCTACCGTACCAATAACAGTTCCTCTTTTTAAGGGTTTAAAGGCGAAGGTTTTTATTTCATTCATATGGGCATAGTAATGAAAACGCCATTTGGGGCCAAGTACCATGACAGACTTCCCTCCTTTTCCTCCTTCATGGGTGTATATTACAATTCCTTTTGTGGCCGCTACAATATCAGTTCCTTTGTCAGCAAAAATATCAATGCCTTTGTGGGTAATTGAAGTACCCCAAGGGTAGGCCCAAAAAGAATTATCATCCCAACTTGAGGTAGTGGCATCTTTTACGGGTATGATCATGTTTTGAGGCAATAAAAAACCAATACCAATAAGAACCAAAGGCACCCAAAACCATTTGCGCATACTGCGGTTACGCACCAAATAGGCCATTGCCATTAAAAAGGCATACCAAAAACGTCTTGTGGTGTTGGTAATCATTTGATGAAAATACTGTAATTAATTTATAGGGTTAGTTCTTTACTTCTAAAACAGTATTGGTACGAATTTCTTCAATTTTTTCTGAAGAAATGGGATTATTAGTAAGAATCAAAGTTTTTAAATGTTCTAGACTTGATAATTTATCACTATCAATTTCTGAAATCTTATTATTGGTTAGATCAATAATCTCTACATTTTTTATTTCCCAAACGATATCTGGAAGGCTTTCGCGATAATTATCTTTAAAACTAATTTTTATGAAGTCGTCTAAATAGTTGTTCCCCATGATCTCTGTTGTTCCCCTTAGTTTTTCTACAGTTGTATAGGTTGTCGATTGGCCTGAAAAATTACCTGAATAAGTGGTTTTTGAAACTAAGACAATTTCATCGGTTTTATTATTGTATTCATCGCCAAGCATTGGGGCTACTACCAAGTTGAAAAAAAATAAAAGTCCAAAAACAAGAAGCCCTGTGCCTAAAATTCCGTAGAAAATTCTTGCGCCATCAACCCCGAGTAATTGTTGAATAGTTCTATTTTTCAGTCTACGATGCGAATGATTTTTATGCGTGTTTTTAATGGATCCATAAATAGCATACGCGCCCGCAAAAATGGATACGATTGCGACTAATATCAAAATTGTTTTAGGTTCCATAGCTTGTTTTATATGTTGGGGTCGATTGATTTTAATGCTCTTCTCAAAGTAAGTATATCTGATAGATGAGTCCAAATGACAATTGGTACAATGGTCGCTGGCAATAGAATAAACGGAAAGTAATTTACCGCCCTATTAGGCTGTTCAAATGCAAATAATTGAAATGGCAGTTCGGCTGACAAGAGCCCATTAATTAAAATAAAGAGCACAAAAATTAACCCAACAATATTCCATATCAAAAGCATCTGTTTACTTATTCTCTGTTTAAGAAATAACCATCCTACTAAGAGTGCTGTAATACCTATCAAAATGTCAAAGTTTCTGCCTTCAAATGTCATTAACTCAGGAACCATGTTATGTGTGAACAAACCATACAGAACTATCTCTACAGGAATTCTCACGGAATGTAAAAAGGTACTTATTTTGATATTTCGATTTTCGAAAAACCACTTTTGTTGTTTGGGTAACAATCCGAAAATAATCAATACTACTGCCGGAATTATAACCAAACCGAACCGTGGTAGAACAGCATCACTATTTTGATAAAATCCGGTATACGCAAGTAAAGCTTGTATAATAGACCATAGAATGAGAATAAAAGCTACTCTTTTTGGTTTGCCATTTGAATAATAAAAAAAAGCAATGGTAATTACACATGTAACTATAAATAGAATCTCAAGCCAAAGTGGTAGATTTTCTATCATGAATTTCGATTAAACTCAGTTAGCACTAATTCCTCCAATTTTTTGAAATTATACTTTAGCGTATTTGAACTAGTTGAAAGCGGAGTGCCATATGTTTTCATATTGACTCGCATAATCTTGGCTTTCATACCGCTTTTTGCTTTAGCGATATACTTCTCAGTATCCTTCACTTCAATCAGTAAAAATTTGGTGGACATAACCTGCTGAGTTGCAATATTAGTAATGTCTTTCCATTCAACAAGCCCAACACTTGTACCACTTGAATTATCAGTTATACCATGAACATCAATGATTAGCCCAGCTTTTTTATCAAACATTTTCTTGAAGCTAAAGATTCCTATAGCACTAAAAAAAAGAATGGATACAATTGCGATAACCCTTATAACAATAGGATTCCTGAACAAACCAGAGGATTGTGAAAAATTATCAGCATTTAAAAATAGCCAAACTCCTAATCCTACAAATAGTATAGAGCCAGTAATAGCCAAAAACAATTTGTTTTTACTTAGGGGGATTTCTATTTTTTCGGTCATATCAGTTTGGTTTTTTAGTAACTCTACCCTAATTAAACATCACATTAACCAAGGCTATTTGTGCGGGAGTCTTCCCGGTTTCTACTGCATAGGTAATGTAGAGATTGGTTTTACCATCTACTTTCTGGGTCAGTGGCACTATTGCCGCACCACCAGGCGAACCTGCAGGAGGCACATTCAGTCTGCCCGTACCAACTAAAACACCATCAGGAGAACCTGATCTAACTTCAAAATCATATGCCACTGTTGGGGCTTCTTGCCATCCGGCTGCTATAATCGCCACATTGACACCAGTGAGATCTATGTTTTCGAGTTCAAACCATCCTTTTACATCGGTCATTAATAATAAATCCATCCCGCCAAAGGCAACAGATTGCATGCCTTTTATTTTTAATTTGTCATTAAAAGAAACGGTATTACTTGACAATGCCATTGAACTAGAACCGGTTAAAGGCCCAGCTCCTTCAGCACCTTGGTCGGTGTAACTTGCCCGCAACACCATCATTTGTCCGGGCTTCGCAGCTTCTGCAACTACACTACCCTTTTGAGGCAATGAAGGCTCTTTAGTACTAGTACCTGCTAAAGACATAATATAGGTCGCCATTTGACGTGTATCATCTGAAGAAATATTAGGGTGGGCAGCCATCATTACTTCGCCCCACACACCAGAACCCCCTTCTTTTATTTTCTTTTGCAAATACCCAATAGCATTTTTATCATTTGCATATTTTTTGGCGATAGCAGTATAATTAGGCCCGATTGAGGCATCTACTTCTTGGTGGCACGATTTACAATCCGCACTCAAGGTCAACGCTTTACCAGTCACGGCTGCTGATACCTGTTGATGCCCTAAAGACATCGCAACTTCGTCCATTCCCTCTAAATAATCAACGGATACATACACATTTGAAGGGTCAATAGTTCCGTCTTCATCAGTAACTTTTACATCATAACGTACCGCTTGGCCCGGCACAAAAAATGATGAATTACCCCCTTTAATAGCAATAGTGACTTCAGGTCTTGAATTACCTGCAACTACAGAAACTAATTGGCTTTTAGCCATTTCGCCACCATCATCTTTAACGGCAACTGAAACTTTATAATCGCCAGCATCAGCATAAGTATGTGTTATTTTTGGTTCTGAAGTTTCTTTAGATTCTCCGTTTCCAAAATCCCACACATAGGTCATAGCATCTTTCTCACGATCTATTGCTTGAACACTGGCATTGATGGTCAAGGGTAGCTTACCCGATGTTTTATCAACCACCACCTTTTCGATTACCGGAGGTCGGTTACCCCCATTAAAATCAATATAACTAAGACCAGAGTCATCATTTGCTGAAAACCAAGCGCTACCATATTCTAAAAGATACATACGCCCATCAGGACCCATTTCAATATCACTTAAATTATTCAAATCAATATCAGAAGCAAAGGGTTCCATTTTATTAAAACTACCATCTTCAAATAAATGAACGGCCATCATCCAACCACGCATCCAATCATAAATAATCACTTTTCCATCATAATACTTGGGCAGCAAACCGCCTTTCGGATATTCATCTGAGTAATACGTTGGGCCTGCCATTGCATTTCTTCCTCCTGAAGTTAGCTGTGGGAATTCTGAAGTTTCGCCATAGGGATAAAAAGCAAAGGCTGACTGCGCTGGCGGCAATTCTCTTAAACCTGTATTGTTTGCAGAATCATTAATAGGGTTTGCTGGATCGAAAGCAGCCCCGCTTTCACCAGTAGCGTAATCATAATCATGATACGCCTTATTATCGCCTATAAACAAGGGCCAACCAAAGTTACCAGCCGCTCGGGCTTGATTTATTTCATCATACCCTCTAGGGCCTCGATTTTCTTTATCTGAACTCGCATCAGGCCCAACATCGCCCCAATACACATAACCACGTTTAGAATCAACTGAAATGCGATACGGATTTCGATGCCCCATTGTATAGATTTCAGGACGCGTCTTTTCAGTACCTACAGCAAATAAGTTACCTTCAGGTATATCATAACTACCATCTTCATTAACCTTGATTCTCAAAATTTTACCTCTCAAATCATTAGTGTTACCTGAAGAGCGACGCGCATCATATTGTCTTTTTCCTGGTAAATCATTCAAGGGCGCATAACCGTCACTAACATATGTAGCCCCTTTTTCATTAAAAGGTGTTGAGTTATCTCCTGTGGATAAATAAAGGAGTCCGTCGCCCCCAAAGGCAATGGAGCCACCTGTATGGCAGCAAATTTGACGCTGTGAATACACGTCAATAATTTTTTGTTCAGAAGACAAATCAAAGTTTCCGTCAGTATATTTAAAACGTGATAAACGATTCACTTCTTCATCGCCTGCCGGAGCGTAAAAAACATAAATCCAGTTGTTAGTGGCGAAATCAGGGTCTTTTTGAATACCCATTAACCCTTCTTCGGCGTTAGTACCGGGTACGCTTGTTTTGTCATAAACATTCAATTTCGCTACTTCAGTAAGTTCTTTGGTTGCTAAATCAAGTTTCAAAATTTCGCCATGGCGCTGCCCTATCAAGATTTCATTGGTAGGCAAAACGGTCATTTCAGTTGGCTCATAAAATTTACCTTCAGAAAGCATCACTTTTGAAAAGCGATCTGTTTCTGGCGGAATTTGCGATGTGGCTTTTGAATAGTCTAGATTTAGGTTTTCGCCAATGGCATATTGAATTCCGCCTAAAATATGTTTTAAGAAATCTTCTTCAAGAAAACTTTCATCAGTATGCCCGCCTCCGGTGTAAAAAGCACGTCCACCATCAAAATCATGATACCATGCAATGGGATGAAAATCTCCGTTGGCTCCACCCTCATAAGTCGATTCATCAAGAGTCATAAGCACATTGACATCAGAATTGATATTCTTGTAATTGTACAACTCGTCAGTTCTTTTCCAAACTGAATCCGTTAGATGTTTGGTCGCGATAAAACTATTGTCTTTAATAATAAAATTAGCTTCAGGGGTTCCGGCCGGATGGCTTAAAAACTGTGCCCCTACAAGCTTGGTATACCAGCCCCAATCATATTCAGTATCTGTGGCTGCATGTATACCTACATAACCCCCGCCAGATTGAATATAGCGCTCAAAAGCAGCTTCTTGACTAGCGTCAAGTACATTCATAGTAGTACTTAAAAAGATAATGCTTGAATATTTTTCAAGGTTTTCTTCAGTAAACAATTCTGCATTTTTTGTGGTATCTACTTCAAATCCGTTTTCTAGTCCTAGTTTTTGAATAGCTGCAATACCTGCCGGAATTGATGCATGTTTAAAGCCCATAGTTTTTGAAAAGACCAATACTTTGGGTTTTCCTTCTCTTTTTTTAGTGCAACTACCTAGTAGTAATCCGAAGATAAGAATAGCAACTATCGCTAGTTTTTTCATGAATTGTATTGTTTGAATTAGTTAAGTCTTTAAAAATAGGAAATGCATTTGATAAAATCATAGCTACTTATCCTCTATTTTAGTATATATTTTCTTTGAGGATGACAGCAATACAAGAATATTATTTCAACAATGATACCGCATGGCGAACTTGGCTAGCTAATAACCATGCACAAACCGAAGGTATTTATTTGATTTTCTACGCTGTTAGTCATGAAAATGAAAGTATGCGTTGGGAAGAAGCAGTGCGCGTTGCCCTTTGTTATGGGTGGATTGACAGTACCGTAAAAAATATAGGGCCAGGAAAACGACGCCAATACTTCTGCCCTAGAAAACCTAAAAGTGTCTGGAGCAAAGTCAATAAAGACCATATTATTGATTTAAAGAAAAAAAATTAATGCATGCAAGCGGATTAAATTCAATCGCTGTTGCGAAAAAGAATGATTCATGGACTTCTTTAGATAATGTTGAAAAGGGAGTGATTCCTACAGATTTAAAAGCAGAATTTGATAAAAACCCAACAGCCTTAGCCAACTTTCAAAACTTTACACGAGGCCAACGAAAAAGTTATTTGTATTGGTTAAACCAAGCCAAGCGCGAAGAAACTAAACAAAAGAGGGTTGCTGAAATTGTTCGCTGCTGTTCTGAAAATATCAAATCGCGAGGTGGTTGGGGTAGTTAATTGCCTCTACCGTACAAACGATAATAAATAACCGCTGCCGTTCCGCCAACCAAAGAAAACCCGGTCAGCATCCAAAAGGCATATTGATGCCCTAACTTTCCAGGATAGGTGTCTAAAAAATACCCAAATGCGGGTCCGGCAAATATATCAGGCATATACCCAATTACAGAAATTAAGCCAACTGCAGTTCCTGTAAGCACCAAGGGTATCTTTCCTTCCTCCATAACTGCAAAATACAAAGCTCTAGCCGAGTAAACTCCAACTGCAATAATCACTACTGAAAGAAAGAAGAGTACCACTGCTGAAGGGTTAATTAATCCTGAAGCAAATAATACACCTCCTAATAAACAAGCCACAAAACTTAGCACAAGTACCCCACTTATTCTGAGGCGGTCGACCAAAAGACCAAGTAGAATGCCCGTAGTGGGTCGCAAGAATTGTAAAAAAGTACCCACTTTTGCTGATTCAATTTCATTATAAAGCATAACCTGTTCAGCATACAGTGAAACTATATCTGTTATTTTATAGCCCACATAAGCGCACAAAATAATAACCATGAGCAATTGCACCGCAGGCAGTTTAAGAACAATTATGATTTGACTGTAGGTTATTTTTTCAACTAAAATTTTCTTTTCATCAACCCCTGATTTCATAAAAAACCAAGTTAAAATTCCGATAAAACTTATAATAGCAGCAGCAAAATATATCACATATTTAAAAGCTTCTTGTCTTTCAATTAAAGAAACTTTTTCTACATTTTCAGAAATGAAAATCGAGAAAATAAAAACGCCGAGTAATCCGAATAAAAAACCTGTGAGTCCGCGACCACCATCAAGTAAACCAAAAGCTTTGCCTTGAGAAGATGTACCACCCCAAACCCGAGTCGCCTTAATCATGGGCGCCCAAAACAGAAAAATGGTGGTAAAGCCCCAGTAACCATACAAGATTTTTAACACCTCAAAACTCGGAAAAGCAGCATATAATAATCCTCCAGCAGCGGTCATCCAAAGTGCAATTGCCATTAATTTTCTGGGCGGATATTTATCTGCCAAAGGTCCGCCTAATAAATAAGAACCAATAGCCACCATACCGTACACCGAAAAGCAGAAACCCAGTTCAACATTTGTCAATTGCAAAACATCTAAAACTGTGGGTCTAAAAATTCGTGGTAGTACAAAAGGGAGAATAAATACAGCTTCACCAGCTAGAATAAGCAGTACTAAATAATACCAAGGTGCTTTTTGTTGCATAGGTTTGAAAGATACTAAGAACCAATGGAAAATGGTTGTTCGTTGTTCGTTGTTCGTTGTTCGTTGCTGAATGGAAAGCAAAAAAATCAACTTTAGCAATTCCTCCTTTGAATGGGGATTAAGAATTAAAGCTTTACTGTATTTCTTATTAGAAACACTGCGATTTCCCCTTTTGAAGGTGATGTCATCCATAGAAATGAAAAATATCATTATTCCATAGAATCCAAAACTGAAAGAATAATCAAAAGTAATTAGAAAAAATAGTACTTTTCAAAAGTTCATTCTTGATAAAAGACTAAAGTAAACTTATGAAAAAGTTTTTTTTATTATTTCTATGTACACTCTCGCTGTCCGCTCAAGAGAATTTAACTACGGGCCCTGAAAAAGGTTCTTTAGTAATCGCTGGCGGTAGTCATATGGGCGAAGAAATAGTGGCAACCTTTGTGAAATTGGCAGGGGGTAAAGACGCCCCAATAGTCGTTATTCCCACTGCAGGGGGGCGAGATTCTTATGATAATGATGTGCGCTTTGCAAAACAATTAAGAGCATTCGGGTGCACCAAAGTTACGGTTTCACATACCTATGATAGAAAAGTTGCTGATTCAAATAAGTTTACACAAGCCATAAAAGAAGCCATGGGCGTGTGGTTTACTGGTGGCCGTCAATGGCGACTCGTTGATGCATATGCAGACACCCGATCAGAAAAAGCATTTTGGCATGTTTTACAAAAAGGTGGCGTTATTGGTGGCACTTCTGCCGGTGCTACTATTCAAGGATCGTATTTAGCAAGAGGCGATACCAAAACCAATCAAATAATGATGGGCGACCATGAAGCGGGTTTTGGCTATATTAAAAATAGCGCCATCGACCAGCATGTTCTGGCACGAAATCGTCAGTTTGACCTGTTTGAAATTTTAGAAAAACGACCAGAATTATTAGGTATTGGCATTGATGAAAGTACCGCTATTGTTGTAACACAAGACACTTTTGAAGTGATTGGTGCGAGTAACGTTTTGATTTATGATGGTACTTTTTGGTCACGTGATGAAAATGATATTCAGAATCCGCCAGACCATAAAAAGGTTTTTTATTTTTTACAAAACGGAGACCGATATCATTTAAAAGAGCGTAAAGTAATTCAAAAATAAGATTGATTGAATACCTGCATTGTCATTTTAACCCTACATTTGTGATCGTTCTACGGAGTGTACCTAGCCAACGTGTTTCCGTTATTGGTTTTCTTCAAGTTCAAAAATTGCTATGTCAAAATTACCCAAGGAAAACCAATTCTTGGATGTATCAGATTACGGAAGACCCATTGCGAAATTCATAGCAAATGCTTTAAAGAACACCAACATTACCCCTGTTCATGTAACCATTTCTTTTGTTATTTCGGGGCTAATTGCCATTACATGCATTTTGCAGCATAACTATTGGGCCGCCGCTTTCTTTTTGGTTTTAAAATCTATTTTAGATGCTGCTGATGGTGAATTAGCACGCGTTAAAAACACGCCGTCTTATACAGGCCGCTACCTAGATTCAATTTCTGATATCATTCTGAATCTTATTATTTTATTGACCATCAGTTATATTACTGAGGGCTCATTGCTGTTGGCACTACTAGCCTTTTTTGGTATTCAATTACAAGGCACTTTATATAATTATTATTATGTAATTCTGAGAAACAAACATAAAGGCGACACCACAAGCAGAATTTTTGAAAACCAAACGCCCAAAGCCTTAAAAGGAGAGCGTCAGAAAACCGTAAATTTTCTATTCAAAATTTATAAAATATGTTACGGTCTTTTTGACCGCATTATTTATACGCTAGACAAAAAAGCGGCTAGAGCAAAAAATCTACCCAATTGGTTTATGACAATGGTATCTACTTTTGGTTTAGGATTTCAATTGCTACTTATTGGCATCTTATTAATTGTTGGTTTGAAAAACTATATCATCTCATTTTTTATAGGCTATTCGTTATTCATAATCATATTTATAGCCCTACGCCGATGGCTAAATCGGTAATTTTCCATACTTTTCAGGTATGCGATATCTACCCTTTTTACTATTTTTTTGCCTTCTCATTTTTAGTTGTTCTTCGGATAAAAAAGAAAGCTATGACCTTGTTATTCAAAACGGAAGTATCATCGATGTAGAAACCGGAAACATTTCAAAACAAACTATTTTTATTTCTGACGGACGGATTATAAAAGTAAGCGCCCAACAAAAAGTAGTTCCTTTTGAGGCTACTAAAACCATTGATGCTTCCGAAAAATATATAATTCCAGGCTTTTGGGATAATCACGTGCATTTTAGAGGTGGCGATAGTTTAATTGAAGCAAACAAAAACTTTTTAAAACTTTTTATTGCCAATGGCATTACTACGGTTCGTGATGCAGGTGGCGATTTAACCACAGAGGTTCTTAAATGGAATAATGCTATTGCCTCTAATAAACTGGTTGGCCCTACCATTTTTACTTCAGGCCCCAAGATCGATGGCAAAAACGCAACATGGGCAGGTTCTTTAGAAGTTGAAAATGAAAACGATATTCAAACAGCTTTAGATTCCTTAGAAAATATTCCGTCAGATTTTGTCAAACTCTATGACAGCAAAATATCAGGCGAAATGTATTTGAAAACCATTACTGAAGCAGAAAAACGAGATTTAATTACCTCAGGGCATATGCCTTTTACCGTTGAGCTAAACCAAGCGGTTGATTCCGGAATCGATGCCATTGAACATTTGTATTATGTAATGAAAGGCTGTGCTGCTAACGAAAAAGCAGTGACTCAAAAACTACAGAATAAAGAGATTGGTTTTTGGAATGCCATGCCCCTACTCATGAGCAACTATGAAGATTCAATTGCTCAAAAGACCTTCAAACAATTGAAAGAAAATAATGTTTATATAGTGCCCACCTTACACATAGGTAAAACCTTGAGCTACCTTGATGAAGTTGACCATAGTCAAGACATGTATCTTAAATATATGAGTTCAGGCATTATAAAAACCTATAAAGGGCGAATAAATCGTGTCAAAAATTCTACTGAAAAGACAATTGCTGATAGAAAGAATTTAGATGTGTTTTTTAGAAAATTAACGAAATCGCTTAATGATGCTGGTGTTGGTTTACTTGCTGGTTCAGACAGTGGTGCTTTTAATTCATATACCTATCCGGGCATCTCACTACACGGCGAACTAAAAGAAATGGTCAATAACGGTCTCAGTCCTTTAGAAGCCCTTAGAACATCAGCCTTTAATGGTTCTAAGTTTCTAAAAAAAGATGAAGACTACGGAAGTATTTCAGAGGGAAAAATAGCAGATTTAGTTCTTTTAGATGCGAATCCTTTAGATAATATTGAGCATACACAGCAGATTTATACTGTAATCAAAGAAGGAAAATCATTTTCAAAAGAGCAATTGAATACCCTTTTAGAGTCTGCAATTCCTGCTTTTAAAAAGTAGCAAGAGTAATTTTGGAATATAATCTTGAAAAATGAAAAAAGAGGAACATTACTGGACCCAACGATATAATGAACAAAAAACAGGCTGGAATATTGGCTACCCTTCTACTCCAATTAAAGAATACATTGACCAGCTAGAAGACAAATCTATTTCAATCTTGATTCCGGGAGCAGGGAATGCCTATGAAGCTGAATATTTATGGCAACAGGGATTTAGAAATGTTCATGTGATGGATATTTCAGAAGTTCCGTTAGAACAATTTCAAAATCGAAATCCTGATTTTCCAAGTACGCAGCTGTTGCATGAAGATTTCTTTCAACATAAAGGCAAGTATGACCTCATTATTGAACAAACTTTTTTTTGCTCTTTTATTCCAACAGATGACAATAGAAATGCCTATGCAAAACAAATGACAATATTGCTAAAACCAGGAGGAAAACTCGTAGGAGTTTGGTTTGACATACCTCTAGCTGAAGATTTTGAAAAACGTCCTTTTGGCGGCAATAAAAAACTATACCTAAGATATTTAAGTAGATTTTTAATAACTGAAAATTTTAGTCTTTGTTATAATTCTATTCCTCCTAGAGCAGGAAAAGAGCTATTTGGTATATTCACTACAAAGAAGGTAAAGTGACTAATAAAATAAATAAGAACTTTTCAAATACTATAATTTAATGGTAAATTACTATTTACAGAATCCAAATTAAAGATTAGCAAAACTATAAACATAAAATAATGGAAAATAAAAGTTAAAATAATTTTATTTATTGTAGTTTCTTTAAGATATATTTACCCGAAATTACCCACAAAACCAAACGCCTTGATTCCTCTATTAATTCGACACAAGAACTACCTCTTTGTTCTCATTTCATTGCTGATTACTACTAAACTATACAATCAAGAACCAAAAAATGAATTGCAATTTCAACATTTAAAAAAAGAGCTGACCCAAAGCTCTATTACTAAAATTTTTGAAGATAGTTACGGCTTTTTATGGATTGGAACCCAAAAAGGACTCCATAAATACGATGGCACCAATTATGAGACTTTTGAGCAAAGTAAAGACGCTACAATTGGTTTATCAAATAGTGATGTTGGTCATATAATAGAATGTAAAAACGGAGATCTTTTAATTGGTTCAAGGCAAGGTTTAAACAAATATGACCGCCTTTTAAATAACATACAACCTTTTCAATTCAAAGAAGAAGCTGAAAACCTAAGTACCAAAAACATCTACCATATTTTTGAAGACCGCCATTTACTTTTTTTAGGTACCTATGAAAGTGGTTTATTCAAGTACAATAAAATAACGGGCGAAACACAACATTTGAATTTTGCAACTGGCGCCTATAGCCAAATGAGTTATAATTTTATTTTGAGTACTGAGAGGCTCAATGAAAACACCCTTGTTGTTTTTACACAAGCAGCAATATATTTAGTTGACAATAATTTAAACATCATTAAAAAAAGTAATGAAGGTCAGTATGCCAAAAGTGTTAAAAAGGTTGATGATGAAAATTTTATAATCGGCACAAATGACGGACTAATATCTTTTGTTACGATTACAAAAAACAATGAAATAAATATTTCTAAAAAGAAAATCACTAAAGGTTATGCTTTGCTTTCTTTAGAATTAGATGATTATCAAAATCTCTGGATTGGCAGTGAAAATGATGGTCTGTATATTTATTCAAGTAAAACAGATACCTTAAAAAATTATAAGGTTGACCCTACCCTTAAAAAGAGTATTAAAAGCAACTCAATTTGGTCTATACACAAAGGATCAAAAGGCGTTATGTGGCTAGGTTTATTTAAAAAGGGACTTAACTTCTACGATAATGATTATCACAATTTTGATTTAATTACTTCGAATCGGGTAAATTCAAATTCACTGAGCAATGATGTTGTCAATTGTTTTTATGAAGATGAAAAAGGAAATTTATGGATTGGAACAGACGGCGGAGGATTAAATTACTGGAATAGAACTGAAAATACATTTAAACATTATGCACTAAATAACGGCACTCTCAATAGTAATGCTATTCTTGCATTATTAAATGATAATAAAGATCAATTATGGGTGGGTACATGGGCTCATGGTATAGCAATTTTTGCACCTGATAAAAAATCATACCGTGTGCTGAACACTGAAAATTCATTTTTGTTATCAAACAATGTGACCGATCTGAAACAAGATAAAAAAGGAAGAATTTGGATTGTTACTCTTTTTGGAGGATTACAAGTATATGATCCCCAAACAAAAGCCCATGAAAACATTGAACTAAAAGAAAATTCTACCAGTAATATAATCTATACGGGCCATGTATTAGAAGAAGATAGTGAAGGAAATATTTGGGTAGGCACTCAATCAGCCGGAGTCTTCAAAATATCAGAGAATGAAGAAATAGATAAATGGTCAACAAAGCGATATCACAAATTTGATGAGCAGGCTATTTTAAGTAATAACTTTGTACATACCATCACTAAAGATAATGAAGGTATTATTTGGGTTGGAACACAATCAGGCTTAAATAAATATGTGCCCGAAATTGATAATTTTAAAATTATTACTCAAAATGAGGGTTTGAAAAATGATGTGATTAAAGGAATTCTAACGGATGATGAAAACCTTTTATGGCTAAGCACAGTTAAAGGTATTTTGCGTTACAAACCAAAAGATAGTTCGTGTATTCTTTATAATACTAGTGATGGTCTTCAAGGCGATGAGTTTATTAAAAACTCTTTCTATCGAACTAAAAAAGGAGAATTTCTTTTTGGCGGAAGTAATGGCTTCAACATTTTTAATCCGAAAAACATAAAAATAAGCACTGAATCACCTCAAGTAATTATTAGAAATTTTAAAGTTTTTAATGAAACTGTAACACCAAATGACCAACGTAAACTTATATCAAAAGATATCAGTAATATAGATACACTGACTTTGACCCATCGCGATGCAGTAATTGATTTTGAATATGCTGCCTTGACCTTTAAACATCCTGAAAAAATAGAATATGCCTATTTCCTTGATGGTTTTGAAAAGGAATGGAATTATGTAGGCAGCAAAAGAAATGCCACCTACACCAATCTCAATCCCGGACAATATGCTTTGAGAATAAAATCTACAAATGAAGATGGAGTATGGAGTGATCAGCAAAAAACACTACACATCACCGTTATACCACCTTTTTGGAAAACTTGGTGGTTTACCTTTTTGGGCCTAGCAACTTTAAGCTTATTAATTTACTGTACTTATATGCTGCGCGTAAGAAACATTGAAAAGAACCAAATAAAACTCGAGAAAGAGATTAATATACGTACCAAAGAACTTCAAGAGCAAAAAAACAAATTAATAGAAGTAGCTGATGAATTATCTACAAAAAATGAAGAGATTCAGCGATTTACCTTTGCAGTTTCTCATGATTTAAAAAGCCCTATTAGCAGTATTAAAGGACTTGCAAGTATTATTCCGATGGACATAGAAATGGAAAACTACCCGGATCTTGAAAAGTACCTTAAAATGATCAATATCTCATGTGATACCATGACTGAACTTATTGCTGATATTACAAAAATTGCTAAACTTGGTAAAATAGAAAACATTAATGAACCCCTTGATACCAATGAAATTATTAATTATGCGAAAACCTTATTGGGCGGAAAACTAAATATTAATAATATTCAATTAAGCGTTGCTGAGAAGTTACCTTTAATTTATGCGGATCGAAAACGAATGATTCAAGTGTTCGAAAATCTTTTAGATAATGCCATTAAATATATGGGCGACCAAGAAAATCCTGAAATTAGAATTGAAGCTGAAGAAGAAATTAAGTGGGTTCAACTTAAGGTTATCGACAATGGCGCTGGTTTAAACTCTGATTCTTTACAAAAACTATTTTCGCCTTTTGAACGTTTTCATCCAGAAACTGAAGGTACAGGACTTGGTTTATTTACTATTAAAAAAATTGTTGAATCACACGGGGGCTCTATCATATGTGCATCTGAAGGGCCAGGTAAAGGAGCTACTTTTACAGTACGTCTTAAAAAATCAGTTTAAGCTTTACTTCCATTTTATTGACGGTCATCTAAATATGCAAAAGCTATCCTGAAACATTATAAAAAATAAGCCCTTAAGCATTATGCTTATTAATCAATTTGCCCTAAAACTTTTTCTTATATTTAACTTGACTAATGAACACCTAAGCAAACTTAAAATGGCTTATTAATTTATGCTCAAAAAATCAACTAACTGATTTTTGATGCATTGAAATGATTAAAAATAATTTTTGGTAGAAATAATTACCTTGGTGAAGCTTTTCCGTGGCATGAAGAAGCACAATTTTTTTCAAGACCTGGCTGCGGTTGCCATTTAGGACATCAATAAAATATCCAACTAATTCTGAAGAAATAATGAAGTATCTATTCAAATCAATTCTATTCTTTTTTATCACAGTTACAGCTGTTGCCCAAAGCATTGACATGAAGTTAATGCAAGACCTAAAACCCAGAAATATTGGTCCGGGTGGTATGAGCGGGCGTGTTACAGCTATAGACGCCGTGCATTCAAACCCTGATATTATGTATGTAGGTACTGCCTCTGGTGGGTTATGGAAATCTATTTCAGGCGGTATCAAATGGCAACCCATTTTTGATAAAGAATTAACCGCTTCAATTGGAGCCGTTGCTATTCAACAATCAAACCCATCAGTTATATGGGTAGGTACGGGTGAAGGAAATCCTAGAAATAGTCTTAATGGCGGTTATGGGGTGTATCGATCTCTTGACGGTGGTAAAAATTGGAAAGCCATGGGGCTTGAAAAAACACGTCATATTCATCGTATTAAAATAGACCCAACCGATCCTAATACCATTTATGTGGGCGCAATTGGATCGCCATGGGGTGAACACGCTGAACGCGGTGTGTATAAAACTACTGATGGAGGCCTAACTTGGAACAAAATACTTTTTGTCAACAACAAAACAGGAGTCGCTGATATGGTTATGGATCCTAACAACCCTAACAAATTGATTGTGGCCATGTGGGAACATAAACGAGATCCATGGTTTTTTAAATCTGGCGGAAAAGGTAGCGGACTTTACATGACTCATGATGGTGGTAAAAACTGGAAACAACTAACTGAAGAAGATGGCCTACCAAAAGGCGACCTAGGTAGAATAGGTGTCGCCATTGCACCGGGCAAAACAAATATTGTTTACGCCCTAGTTGAAGCAAAGAAAAATGCGCTCTACAAATCAGAAGATGGCGGTTTTAAATGGAAAAAAGTGAATGACAAGCCCGATATTGGCAACCGTCCGTTTTATTATTCAGAAATTTATGTAGACCCTCAAAATGAAAATCGAGTTTTCTCTGTGTTTACCTATGTAAATGTATCAGAAGATGGTGGCAAGAACTTTAAAGAACTCATGCCCGCTTATGGCGTTGATAATGGGGTACACCCAGATCATCACGCCTGGTGGATACATCCTGAAAATGGTCAATTTATGATGGATGGTAATGACGGCGGTATGAATATTACTAAAGATGGCGGTAAAACATGGCGTTTTGTTGGCAATATTCCGGTAGCACAATTTTATCACATCGCCGTTGATAATGAATATCCGTACAATGTTTATGGCGGTATGCAAGACAACGGCTCATGGCGTGGCCCTGCTTATGTATGGCGTGCGCAAGGTATACGTAACAGTTATTGGCAAGAAATTAGTTTTGGTGATGGTTTTGATGTGGTACCAGATTTAAATGATTCACGCTACGGCTATACCATGAGCCAACAAGGTTTTGTGCAGCGCTACGATCATGAAACAGGTAATAATTATATGGTGCGCCCTACTCCACCTGACGCTGACACCAAATTGCGTTTTAACTGGAACGCTGCTATTGGTCAAGATCCTTTTGAGGCCAGTACACTTTATTTTGGTAGTCAGTTTGTACATAAAAGCACTGACAAAGGCTTGACATGGAAGGTTATTTCTTCTGATCTAACTACCAATAATCCTGAAAAACAAAAACAAAGTGAAAGTGGCGGACTTTCTATGGATGCCACCGGAGCAGAAAATCACACCACCTTATTGGTAATTGAACCTTCTCCGCTAGAAAAAGATATGCTTTGGACTGGCTCTGATGATGGTCGCGTGCATTACACTCAAAACGGCGGCAACACTTGGATTGAGGTTACTAAAAACATTAAAGGCCTACCTGCCGGAAGTTGGATTCCGCAAATAAAAGCTTCGAATAAAAATAAAGGAGAGGCGCTATTAATTGCGAATGATTACAGAAGATTCAATTATTCACCCTATGCTTACCGAACTACAAATTATGGTAAAACATGGACACGAATAGTTGATGCCACTGATGTAGAAAGCTACACCCTATCAATTGTTGAAGACCCTGAAAATGCCAATTTATTATTTTTAGGAACTGATGACGGACTCTATATTTCATTAAATGCAGGAATTGATTGGCAAAAATGGACGGAAGGTTTTCCTACTGTTTCTACAAAAGATTTAGTAATTCATCCTAGAGAAAATGATTTGGTCATTGGTACGTTTGGTCGAGCGGCATGGGTACTCGATGATATTCGTCCGTTAAGAGAAATAGCATCAAACAAAGCAATTTTAAATGCAGATGCTAAATTGTTTACACCGCCAACAGCATATCAAGCAGCCTATCAGCAACCAACAGGAAGTCGTTTTGGTGGCGATGCCCTTTACAATGCTGAAAATAGAAAGCGGGGCGCCATGCTCACTTATTTTCTAAAAGAAGGCAAAAAGAAAGTAGATAAGCCTGATACTGAAACAAATTCAGCACAAGCAAGTTCAGCAAAAGAGAAAGATGGTGCTCAGACCTCCAGTCAAGCTGAGGGTAAAGATCCAGATACTGAATCAAGTTCAGCACAAGCAAATTCAGGACAAGAGAAGTTAACAGGAGTACAGAAAAAAGATTCTATTCAATTTGAATTCTTAATGGGTGATAAGGTCATCCGAACATTGAAATATAAAACTCCCGAAAAAGCAGGATTCCATAGAATATATTGGGGCATGAATGAAAAAGGACCAGATCGCCCGTCTCGAAAAATTAGCAAACGTAAAAATGAACGTGGCGGCCGAAGTGTAAAACCTGGTACCTATACCGTTCGAATGACTTATGGTAACCTCACTGATGAAACTAACATTGAGGTAAAGTCTGATCCGCGTTTGAATGTAGATATGAATTCAATAAACGAAATATATGAGGCTTCTGGTAAAATTTCTCAAATGACGCAAACCGCTGCTGATGCAGTAAAGCAATTGGTTGAAAGTAAAAATGTGGCAAACCTTTATTCAAAAAACCTAAAAGAAATAGACAAAGAAAAATATAAAAATCAGATAAAAACTTCAAAAGATATAGTGAAAGCAATCGACTCTGTGGTAGCTTTATATTTAGGTAAGGTTGACAAAAGGCAAGGTATTACTAGAAACCCTGAAATTAATGTAATGCAACGACTAGGTAATGCTGGTTATTACGCTGAAACTAGACCATCAGGACTCACAGAAACCGAACAAAACCTTATCAAATTCGCAGCAACTGATTTAAAAAATGCTCTAGATAAAACCAATACCTTTTTTAATGAAAAGTGGAAAGCCTATCGTGAAAAAATAGAGTCTCTTGAAGTTTCTCCGTTTAAAGAAACCAAGAAATTTAGTTTAGATTAGTAATGAATAAAATAAAACTGTCACTTCGAGCGCAGTCGAGAACTTAAGAACACAGGTCTAGACTGCGATTGACCAAACGGCATAAAAATCAAATTACCATTTATGAAAAAAATATTTTTACTAGTTGTTCTAATTGTTACCACTTTTTATACCTCAGCCCAAGAAATTGGCGATGACACACTTGGGTCTTGGTACATGTATTTTGGTACTAATAAAATTTCTGAAAAACTTAGCATACACAGTGAAGCGCAATTCAGGTATTATGAAAACAGCAAAAATTTTAATCAGCTATTGCTTAGAACAGGTTTGAATTATCACATCAACCCAAATTCTATTGCTACTTTGGGTTACGGGTTTATTGAAACTGATGGTACTTTTGAAGCATTAACTAATGAAATTAATGCAAAAGAGAATCGCATTTTTCAGCAGTTCATTTTAAAAGACAAAGTAGGAGAATTTAAATTTGAACATCGCTATCGGCTTGAACAAAGGTTTATTCAGAGAGGAGAAAAAGGGCAAGCAGATTATAGCAAAAGTACTGAACATAGGGCTCGGTATAGACTTCAAGTTACCTTGCCTTTAACTGATATTTTCTTTTTAAATTTTTATGACGAAATATTTCTGAACCTACAAGGCAATGTTTATGGTCAAAACAGACTCTATGCTGCCTTAGGGGTTAATGTAACAGAAGACTTAAGCGTACAAGCAGGCTACCTAAAAAATCATTTTCCAACTGCAAATTTTGATCGGTTACAGTTAGGAGTGATTTGGAATACCGACCTAAGAAAAAAGAAACAACCAACACCCAAGTAATAGGCATCTATTAAAATCATTTTGCCTTGACTTGGTTTTTAAAAAGTCAAAAATGAATGTACAGAAGGTAGTATTTCAAAATAAAGAAGGTCAGAATTTATCAGGAAGACTTGAATTACCTGTTAATCAGCATCCACATAATTTTGCCATTTTCGCACACTGTTTTACCTGTACTAAAAACTTATCCGCAGTAAAAAATATAGGTCGGGCTTTAACGGCAAAAGGTTTTGGCGTACTTCGATTCGATTTTACAGGATTAGGAGAAAGTGAAGGCGATTTTGAAGACACTAACTTTTCTGGTAATGTTGAAGACTTACTTGCCGCTTCAGATTACCTAAAAGAACATTATCAAGCACCTACTCTTCTTATTGGACATTCTTTGGGCGGAGCAGCCGTCATTTTCGCCGCATCTCAAATTAATAGCATCAAAGCTGTGGCTACAATTGGCGCTCCTTCAAGTCCGAAACATGTACAACATCTATTAAAAAGTGGTATCGATGAAATTAATGAAACAGGTCAAGCAATTGTTCATTTAAGTGGCCGTGATTTTACAATAAAAAAGCAATTTATTGATGATTTAGAAACCAAGTCCTTACCCGAAACAGCTCAAAAACTGAATAAAGCATTATTGGTCATGCACTCTCCGCAAGACAGTACCGTGAGTATTAATAATGCAGAGGAAATTTATGTTTCAGCCCGCCATCCTAAAAGCTTTGTGTCTTTAAACAACGCTGACCACTTATTGATGAACAAAAAAGATTCTATTTATGTTGGCGAAGTCATTGCAAGTTGGGCCATGCGTTATTTAGAAACACCTGAAGAAGAAAATTTAAGTTCAAACCATCAGGTTGTAGCAAGTTTAGATGCTGATGATGGCTTTACAACGGCACTAAAAATGGGAAGGCATGCGCTGACTGCAGATGAACCTATTTCTTTTGGCGGCAATGATTTTGGCCCGTCGCCTTATGAACTGGTGTCAGCGGGCTTATCAGCCTGTACGGCCATGACCGTTCAGATGTACACAAAAAGAAAAAAATGGCCTTTAGAAAATATTGAAGTCCATACTTCTTACTCAAAATCACATGCTGTTGATTGTGAGAATTGCGAAGAAGATGCGGCAAAAATAGACACTTTTCATAGAGAAATTAAGATAACTGGTGATCTTGATGAAAAGCAGAAAACACGTATTCTTCAAATAGCTGATAAATGCCCAGTACACAAAACATTGCACAATAACACACAGGTAATTACCAAAATCATTGAGAATTGATACAAGCTTGAAATATATAGCAATACTTGATAGAGCGTTGAATATTATGTAACTTTCACAGATAGAAACAATATGATTCTCGTTTTCGCGGAATTAATAAATAAAAGAAATACTTATGAAAACTATTAAATTAATAGCACTAGGCGTTCTACTAACCGCTTCGTTTAACTGTAAAGACTTTAAAGAAGGTCTTAAGCAAGGTATGGAGGATGCTAAGGCAGAAGCTGAAGCAGCCAAAGAGATGGAAGAAAAAGAAATGGCGGTTGAAAGTATTACCTTTAAAATGGAAGCCAAGAGCGAGAGTAATGTAACCGGAGAGGTAACTTTTACTGAAGATGGGGGTACTGTTTCAATGACTGCAATGCTTACGGGTTTAACCACGGGCGAACACGCTATTCATATTCACGATAAGGCAGATTGCTCATCAGCTGATGGAAAATCAACCGGAGGTCACTGGAACCCTACCAGCACACCACACGGTAAATGGGGTGCTGAAGAAGGGTATCACAAAGGAGATATTGGTAACTTTATGGCAGATGCCGAGGGCAATGCTACAGTAACTTTTGCAACAGATGAATGGTGCATTGGTTGTGATGATGATACTAAAAACATAGTAGGTAAAGGTGTTATAGTTCATCAAGGTGTTGATGATTTCACTTCTCAACCTAGTGGTGCTGCCGGGGCTCGTGTGAGTTGTACAGGGATCATTCAGTAAACCAATAAATAGATAAAAGATGAAGGTGCCAATAGGCAGCCTTCATTGTTTTTATGAGCAAGGTTAATGCTTTAATAAAGCAGCACAAACACTTTACACTTTTACTGATTCAAAAATTTTATCTGCACTATTATTTGAAAGCGGTTTATCAAAATAACCGCGTACCAAAGGATGTTTTTTGGCGTATTCTCGATCTTTACTTTTTGCAAAAGAAGACAGCACATACACATTAACCTTATCATCCCAACCCACAAGTTTACCTACTTGAGTCAGAAAATCCCAACCATCCATTTGAGGCATTACAATGTCAAGAATAATTATGTTAGGAATATCGCCGCCTTTATTTAAGCAATCTTTAAATTTATCAAGGCAAGAAATAGCATTATCAAAACTTTTCACAAGTGCATCTTTGTTAGCTTGACGTATACAATATTCAGTTGAAAATTGTGAAACCAAATCATCATCTACAATCCACACTTTTAATGCCATACTATTCTCTTATTATTAAAGCAAGATAGTAATTATTCAATCTAATTTCAATATTGCCTTTTAAGTGTTGAAATGCATATTCTTAAAAGTGATTTTATAGTGTTCTGCAAATGAAGTTAGGTTACTCTTTTTTCGTAATTTTGAACCTACAAAGGGTTCTGATGCAGAAAATATTTGCGCTTAAAAAAATTATTCTTGCTTCATTTATTATTCTAGGTATAGCAGCCTCAACGCTGCTTTTCAACCTCAAATTTTCATTTGATTTTAGTCAGTTTTTCCCTGAAGGAGATGAAGATCTAATTTTCTATCAAGATTTTATTAAAGATTTTGGCGTTGATGACAGTTTTATGCTCATTGCTATTGAGAATGAAGGTGGCGTTTTTGAAGAAGATTTTTTAAACCGGTTCAATACAGTTTCAGTTGCGGCAAAAAAACTTCCGTATATTACTGAAAATCAATCTCTAACTACTCTTTTTTATCCTATTAAAACATCTTTTGGTTATACACAAATTCCTGTCATCCATATAGATAATCCGAAAAAATATGAGAAAGATTGGACCAAAATCAAAGAAGATGGCCTTTTTGTGAATACCCTTATTGATGAAAATGCGAATTCTTTAATCATCTCGCTTGAAACCGAAGATGAATTGAATTATGACCAAAGCATTATATTTCTAAAGGAACTTCGCAACTTATTAAAAGAAAATAATTTAAATGACTACCATTTAATTGGTCGGACTTTTTTCTACGAATCTTTGGTTGAAATGCAAAAAGATGAGCTTATTAAAACCACTTCAATAGGGCTTTTTTTAGTTTTGATAGTGCTGATTTTAGTATATCGTAGACTCTCAATAATTGTTATTTCACTATCATCAATTTCGCTTGGTTTGGTACTTTTTTTGGGTATTTTATCACTTTTTGGTAAAGAATTAAACTCTCTAGCCGTGTTTTACCCAATTCTCATGCTCATTGTTGGCACTTCAGATGTGATTCATATCATGGATGATTATTTGGGCAAACTCAGCAAAGGCATTGAAAAAAATATAGCCATGAAAGCCACGCTAAAAGAAGTGGGTATTTCAACACTCTTAACCTCAGTAACCACCGCTATAGGTTTTGCCTCATTATTAACCTCAAAATCAAGTGTAGTAAGCGGCTTTGGCATTGATTCTGCTTTAGGTGTTTTAATAGCTTTTGTTACTATTCTGGGCTTCACTTGTTCTCTTTTATTGTTGGTTAAGAAGGATAAATTACTGCCTAAGAAGAAGCCCACCAAAAACTGGGAAAACAATCTATACCGTGTCAACCTTTTTACCAAAAAATATCCACGAAGTATTTTAACTAGTAGCATCTTGTTTTTAGCCGTATGTATTTTCGGGATGACCAAGATTAACACCAACTATCAAATCAAAGAAAGCCTGCCAAAAGGAAGTAAAATCGCCACAGATTTTGAATTTTTTCAAAATAACTATGCTGGTTTCAGACCCTTACAAGTTGCCATAAAAGCGCAGGGGCAGAATAAAATCACTGACTTTAAGGTGGTACAAGAAATAGAAAAAGTAGTTCAAAAGCTGCAAACAATAGAACCCATTAAAAATGTACAATCAATCACAACTTTTTATAAAGGAATTCACAAAGCGAATCATTTAAATAAAACAGAATTTTTTAAGCTTCCTGAAAAAGAAGTAACCTTTGAAAAATATAAAAAACAGTTACAAAAAGTTGCGCGCAAACCTCTAAAGAAATTTTTAAGTCCGGATGCAAAAAAATCCAGAATTACAGCTACTGTTCTCGATATTGGTTTAGATAGTGTTCAAACTATTTATGCAGCGTTCAATAAGTTTAATACAACCAATATTGATACCTCTTTGGTAAAATTCAGGTTGACAGGAACGGGCATATTATTAGATAAAAACGCATTTTATGTAAAAGATAGCCTTATAACTGGCTTACTAATGGGGCTTTTATTAGTAGCTATAATTATGGCAATTATTTATAAAAACCTGAAATTGATTTTTATTTCGCTCTTACCAAACATGCTACCGTTGGTATTTGCGGCAGCTTTAATAGGATATTTAGGCATACCCTTAGAAGCAACTATAGCCGTAGTTTTTGCCATTGTTTTTGGTATTGCTGTTGATGACACCATACATTTCTTAGGACGCTATAAAGTATGCTTAACCCAAGGTAAAACTAAAGAAGAAGCGCTGAATATAACTTTTAATGAAACGGGTAGAGCTTTAATTATTACTACCCTCATTTTATTTTTTGGTTTTATGGTACTCCTTTTTTCAGTTCATACACCTAGTATTACCATTGGTTTATTAGTCAGTGTTACCTTATTGACTGCCCTTGTTTTTGACCTTCTTTTGTTGCCCGTATTAATTAGAAAATTTTTGTAACAACCAAAAAGCGATAATCGCTTTAAAGCCTTTATTTAAAACATAACTTTTAATTTTATTTTGACTTACTTTAGCACTTAAATCTTGATTGAATGAACCCATCAGCATCAGGCTGGATTAACAAATTTGGAGCGATTATTAGAGACATACCAGAGCCCTATAAATCATTTCAAGACTTGTATAATGGTTTAAAAAAAACAGGTTTTGTATACGGTATCAATATCAAAGTGCCGCGTTTTATTGCTTCTGAGCACCAACTTTCAGAAGATGAAAAAGCGAAATTAAATCTACTTCTCGGGCTTTATCATGTTTACGGTATTGAAAAAGGATCCTTTAAGTTCGATGCTTTTATTGAAAGTCTTTTTGCATTCTATCAAGATTTAGGCATCAATCAAATTTCTTTTCTCAACAAAATATTAAGCGGTAGGAAGACATCAACCCAGCTTGAAAAACTTATTGATTCTAGGGTTTATCTTGAAGACAATATCATCAGTAAAACATTTAATAGCATCATTACCAATTCACTCTTGTTTATTGATTTACTACTTTTTAGCAGGTATTTACAAAATCAAGAAGCTATTAGAGAATATGCCAAGCAACTTGAGCATATTGCAATCAATGTGACTTATCATGCACTTAATTCAAAAGAAAAAGAGAAAAATGATGAGCGCTTAGCACAACTTTTTGGAGCTTCATTGACATTTATTGATCAAGATGAGGAAAGTTTTGATGGTGCATATCGTGATCGTTTGTTGCGTGATTTTTCAGTTTGGGAGAATAGATACTTTCTAGATATTGCTTGTTTGGCTATTTGGGAAGACAAATCTTTAGAGTACCAAGAGTCAGAATTCATCTTCGGAATTGGTAAAGATTTAGGTTTTGATGAAAAACAGATTCAACGATCCTTAGAAGAAATCACTACTTTTTTTGATAAAAATTCAGAAGAAATTCCGTTTTTAAAAGACCAAAATTTGGCTATTCAATTTTATGACAGCATGTCAAAAGTGGTTAATAAATTGATTTTAAGAAATGGTAAGCGCCTTCAAAAAGAACTTTCTGAAAGCGCCGAATTAGTTTCTCTACTTTCGCAATCTACGCTTCGGGATCTTAATAAAGAAGAAAAGAAAAAAGTGCAAAATCAGTTGATTGATATTTTTAAAAGCGTGCCCTCTTTGGCGATTTTTTTGTTGCCTGGCGGAGCCGTTTTAATGCCCATTGTGATTGCTTTAATTCCGAAATTACTACCCTCGTCTTTTGATGAGAATCGTGTGGAGAAAAAGGATAAAAAATCCTAAAAAGGGCACTATAAGAAAAATCTATCGTGATAGTTATTTATTTAATTATCAAATAATTAAACTACTTTACTCTAACCATAACTTGAAATCACGTACTCGCTCTCTACTTACTATGATTTCTTGTTCAATATACGCATTTAATTTGATTTGAAGTCGTGAATTTGTGTACGATATAATGTCTTTAATGTGCGCAATATTCACATAGAATTTTCTACTCACTCTAAAGAAAATTTTAGGCTCAAGTTCGTTCTCTAAATTTTCAAGCGTGGTGTCTAACAAATAATTTCTTCCATCAGTTGTCGCTGCATAGGTGCCTTTATTTTCGCTGTAAAAACATTCAACCTCATCAGCATTTATAATTTTTAAGTGCTGCCCTACTCGTGCGGTAAATCTTTTTTTGTATTCTCTCTCAACCGGATTGACCAGCAACTTTTTTATGTCATCAAAATCTAATGCCAGTTTTTGAGATTTGGGTTTTAAGGTTTTGTATTTCGCAACAGCAACTTCTAATTCTTCATCATCAATTGGTTTCAATAAGTAATCAATACTATTCAATTTAAAAGCCTGAAGGGCATACTCATCATAAGCAGTAGTAAAAATTATAGCACTCTTAACCTCAACCACATCAAAAATCTCAAAAGAGAGTCCGTCAGAAAGCTGAATATCTAAAAATATTAAATCAGGATGCTCATTTTCTTGAAACCAATTAACCGACTCTTCTACCGAGTGTAGCATAACGGACACCTTTACCCCTAATTCTTCTAAAAGCCTTGAAAGCCTTCTCGCTGCTGGTTTTTCATCTTCTATAACTATAACTTTCATATACCGGATTGTTAAATTAATAGATTCTTAGATGTTTAAATTATTGAAAATTTCAATTTACCTTTTTCATTCTTCATTCTTCATTCATATATTTCTCTATCTGCCTTTCCTCCCACGCTTTCCCTAAAAAAGGATTTCTACCAAAAACACTCAAGGCATGAAAAACAAGAAATACGCCCCATATAATTGGTGTTCCATAGACATTCCAGTTAATCCAATTTAAAAAATCAGAATTACCAAAAGCGCTATTACCTAACACATAAAAGCTAAAATCATCACGCCCTAGCAACAACATCGAATTAACAAGAATATAGGCTGTTAAATGCCCGTAAAAGCCTTTTAGGTCATCAACACGCTTGCGTGCTCTTTCATATGGCGTAGTCAGATTTTTGTTTTTTGAATTCATGAGATGTTTATTAATTACTTATACTGCTCTGATTCTATTTTTTCTTCAGCTAAATACTTTTGTATCTGGCGTTCTTCCCAGGCTTTCCCTAAAAACGGATTCTTAGCAAAGACGCTCAGGGCGTGAAAAATGAGGGCCATGCCCCATATAATTGGCGTTCCGTAGTCATCCCAATTAATCCAGCTTAAAAACTCTATATCATTCAAAAAATTATTGAAGACATTAATTGTGAGGTAATTAGCTCTTGTAAAAAAGACCAACAAACCAACAATGACATATATAGCTAAATGAATATAAAATCCCTTAATATCTTCCACCCTTTTACGAGCTCGATCCATAGCTGTTGCCAGATTTTTATTTTTTGATCTCATGATTACAATTTAACTTATTTATACTTTTCAGATTCGCGTTTTTCATCGTCTAGATACTTTTGTATTTGACGTTCTTCCCATTCTTTATTAAAAAAAGGATTGACTGAAAAGGTTTTGACTGCATGAAAAAACACGCCAATACCCCAAAAAAACCATGTTGAGAAACTACCAAAATTACTTAGTGCCTCAAAAAAACTGTACCCATTATACATTAAGCTAACCGTTATTACAGTGGTTATCATCACATTAACAAAAATGTAAATCATGAAATGCGTGTAAAAACCTTTTAGCTGTTTGATACGTTCTTTAGCGCGTGTTCTCTTGTCTTGATTTGCTAAATCCATTAATTCCATTTGTTTTGTTGTTCTTCTTCATCCATCAGCTCACGAATCTTTCTTTCTTCCCAGTTTTTGCCAAAAAGCGGGTTTAACCCAAACACCTTGATTGCCTTAGTAACAATACCTATTCCCCAACCAAAGGCAGCCCACAGAAACCACATATACTCCCATTGATTAGTATAATAATTCAACGCACCTAAAAAGATAATAAACACCGCATATGACATGAATGAGGCGTAAAACTTCTTCTCTTTATCAATGCGTTTTTTAGCCCTTTGATATTTCTCTTCAGTCGAATTGTTCTCTACGTATTCCATTTGATTTTTATTTTGTTTCATCTTGATGGTATCAAATTTCTATAAATAGTTGGTTTCTTTAAAAAGTTAAGTTCTGAATTGTTGTTTTAAAAGGATGAGTTGACGTGTTGATCTTAACCATGAGCAACTACCTTTAAAAATTATCATCCTCCATGTATTCTCGCATTTTACGTTCTTCCCAATTCTTACCAAAAATAGGATGATACCCAAAAGCTTCTAAACCGTGACCCGTTAGCCCAAAGCCCCAACCTAAGGCCGGAAAAATAGCCCAAGGAAAGCTAGTGGTGTGATAATTAATAAATATTAAAATAGGTATTACAATACAATACGAAGTTAAGTTAGCATAAAACCCTTTGATTTGGGTTACACGTTCTTTAGCCTTTTCATAGCGCTTATCTTCTAGGTATGTTTCTTGTGTTTCAACTTTTGAAACCTTCTTAGTTAGAATGGGTAATTGCACACTAAAATCTGAAATTGTTTTTTGAATATTAACTTTTCGATCAGTTAAAATGCCATACCGTTGCTGAATATTAGTCAACCCAACCCCACTACTCTTTTTGACAAATTGCTTTTCTTGATAGTTATTAGAAACCTGCAGCATGTTGCCATTTTCAACAACTTTTATATGCAGCGGTTTTTCAGCCGTTACTACATTGTGTTTTACAGCATTTTCTAACAACAATTGAAGAGACAATGGCACAATTTTAGCTTCAGGATTACTGCTCTTTTCTGGAATCTCAAATACAATACTATCTTCAAAACGCATCTTCAATAAACGCACATAAGTTTTAGCAAATTGCAACTCCTCATCAACAGTGACAAGATCTTTATTTTTTTGTTCAAGTACATACCTATATACTTTTGATAATGAGGTAGTAAACTTTTGAGCTTTGTTAGAATCTTCTTCAATAAGACTTGTTAAAACATTTAAACTATTGAATAAAAAATGCGGATCTAATTGGTTCTTTAAAGCATCGAATTTAGCTGAGGCTGTACCTGCAATTATCTTCTGTTCTTTGACCTTATTTTCTTGACGGTATTTGAAGTACCAAAACACATAGAAAATAATTGAAATTACAATACAAATGAATATTGAAACTTGATATGAAGCGGGAGTTTGCGCATTAATAAAATCGCCAAAACTCATACCGTATACAACTACCAAAAGAATAAATTTTGAAATAAAAATTCCTGCTATTGATACAATTATATTTCCGGCAAGCGCAAAAACAAATCTTTTGATTGTAAATAAATCTTCTTTGTAGTTGATTAAAAGATATTGCAACCAATAGGCATTTACTAGATACAAAATAATTGCAAAAATCATATTTTCATAATACTCTTGCCAAGCTCGCGCGACACTAAACCCACCATCAAATTCGCCTGTTGCGTAATAGATTATCAAAAAAATGCAATAAATAATAGTACCTATCAAAACAGCACTTGCCAAATGTTTTAAAAATCTTTGCATCTAAATTGTTTTCACTGTTATCTAAATTATTGGTTGCTTTTCATTCTAATTTAAGCTTCTATAACTCAGATTGAGTTTAAAGTTAATAAAATGTTTTAGTGAACCTCAGGGATCGCTAAAAATTGATTAATACAAAGATGACTGCTTTTAAGCCTTCAAAGAAAAAAGAAATACTCAATTGTTGAATTTTGGGTATGGCTTGTAAACATGCTGATTATAAAGCTGAAAGATGCGCGCTTTTAAACATTTCTTTGTTTTTTGGTGCTACATCTGGTAATTGCATGCTATCAAAAACTCACCCCTAGCCCCTCCAAGGAGGGGAACAGCTTGCTGTTCTTATTAAACATTTTGACCAAGTTGCGCACATACATTCCTAACCTCCTGGGAGGGGATTAAGGGGTGGGTAACACCATAAAGGGAAACAGATACAAAATAAAACCCGAGCTTAGCCCGCTGAGGAAGGAAATAGATAGTTCGAAACCCTTCGGCTTATTCTACAATTTCCCCTAGCTTTGCCACATGGTTAGAAACATTCAACTGCGGGTTAGTTTAAAAGAAGAGGGGAAGTTTGGCTTGAAAGGAAAAACAGCGAAATACCTAGGCGTTTCTGAATCAGAAATCGAAATAAAAGTCCTTAGAAAGTCGATTGATGCGCGTAAACCAAGCATCTACTTTAATTACAAGCTAGAGGTTTACATTAACGAACCCATGCCCACTGCAAAAGATTACACCTTTGATTATAAAGATGTTTCAAAGGCAAAACCTGTTCATATTATTGGTTTTGGCCCTGCGGGGATGTGGGCAGCACTACGCTGTTTAGAATTAGGCTACAAACCTATTGTTCTCGAACGCGGTAAAAATGTGCAGGAGAGACGGCGCGATTTAAAAGCCATCAACCAAGACCACATTGTAAATGAAGACTCCAATTACTGTTTTGGAGAAGGTGGTGCTGGCACCTATTCTGACGGAAAACTATATACCCGCAGTTTAAAACGTGGTGATGTTCGTCGCGTTTTTGAGAGCTTAGTACATCACGGAGCAACCGAAGAAATTCTCGTAGATGCACACCCTCATATAGGCACCAACAAACTGCCAAAGATTGTACAAAACATACGTGAAACAATTATTAATTATGGTGGTGAAGTTCATTTCAATACTAAAGTAACAGATTTCATAATTAATGATAATGAATTGAAATCTATTGTTTTAGGCGATTCAAAAGAAATGGAAGTCAAACGCGTTATTCTCGCAACCGGACATTCAGCAAGAGACATTTATTATTTGCTTCATAAAAAGAAAATTGCGTTAAAAGCAAAGTCGTTTGCCATGGGCGTTCGTGTAGAACATCCGCAGCAAATTATAGATTCGATTCAATATCATTGTAAGGGAGAACGCAACGAATTGCTTCCAGCAGCGGCTTATAGTTTGGTGCATCAAGTAAAAGGGCGAGGCGTGTATTCATTTTGTATGTGTCCTGGCGGATTTATTGTTCCGGCAGCAACTGCTCCAGGTGAAATAGTTGTCAACGGCATGTCGCCATCCAAAAGAAATAATCGATATGCGAATTCAGGAATGGTAGTAGAAATCAATGCTGATGTTGATTTATACAAATATGAAAAGCATGGTGAGCTACGTGGCTTAGAATATCAAAAAGATGTAGAACGTTTGGCTTTTACTTCAGGTGGCAGAACACAAGCAGCACCTGCACAACGTTTAACAGATTTTGTAGAAGGCAATTTATCAGAAGACCTCAACCCTACCTCTTACCAACCAGGTTTGAATTCAGCGCCAATGCATTCATTGCTTCCTAAATTAATTGGCAGTCGTTTACGAACAGGATTTAAAGAATTTGGTAAAAAAATGAAAGGCTATTATACGAGTCAAGCCAATATCGTTGGGGTAGAATCGAGAACTTCATCGCCAGTCAACATTCCTAGAAATAAACAATTAGAGCATCCTGAAATAAAAGGCTTATTTCCATGCGGAGAAGGTGGTGGTTATGCTGGCGGAATTGTTTCTGCCGCGATGGACGGAGAACGCTGTGCTGAAGCAGCTATCTCGAACTTATAAACCTTGCAAAGCTAATTTGGTTTGACTCGATCCGTAATTCTTCTATTTGTAATTACCGAACAAGAGCTTAGGTTTATAGAAGTAGTGGCCGTGATATTAAGTGTAGGATCGCCAATTGTTCCTCCGTATTCAACAACATATCCTTGTGCGGCGTAAGCGCCCCCGCCTCCACTATTAGAAAGGTCATTCCATGAGCCAGGAGAGCTAGTAACAGATGGGTCTGTAATATGCGCATAATTTTCGCCTCCGCAACAATTGTTAGGTTCGTTTAGGTTCCAAAAAGCAAAAGTTAGTTCGGTTCCGCCTACTCCTCCACTCCAGAATTGAGTTCCTGCTTCTGGTCCTGTTTCCCATCGCCATTCTCCTTCAACGTTATTATCATTTGCACCAATCCAACCTACACCTTGTGCTTGAGAACCTGAAAAATCAGCCTCAGCTTGAGAAGTTAATGTTACTAAATATCCTTGCAATCCGAAATAAGTTCGGTTACTTGCAGCAATTTCAGCATCTGTCCAACTTATACCAACATCAGAAACAAATTCATAATAATGACCAGTTGATGGTAAAAAATTGGCTTCGCCCACTGTAATAGAAAATTGTCTCAACCCACTGGGGTTAATAGAACTAGAAGAAAACTCTGTAGCTAGAACTGCCGTTTCAAATTCTGCATATGTGGCAGGACCTTGCAAAGTCAACTCACCTTGTATAGGATCCCATGAAGAGGTAATACTTGGATGACTACCAGTCATAGTCAATAAATCTTCGCCATTGACATAACCTCCTGAAATCTGAACATAAACCATTGAGGTGCTTGTATCATCTGGATCTGTAATTGTTATACTCTGCGCTACTGGAACAGAACCTCCTGGACAATAGACCTGATTACCTGAACCAACGACTAGTGGTGGTTGGTCGGGCATTTGAGCCGTAAAAAGTATATTATCAACCCAAACACGCTCAGAATTAGAATTCCAATTTCCACTTCCAGAAATGAGACGTATTGCAGAATTAGAGTTCATCTCACTGGCATTTAAGTCATAAGATATACTACCGGTACCATTTAAACTTGCAACAGTAACGAATGATGTACCATTAAAAAGTTGAACATTAACAATTTCGTCTCCGTTAGTTCTCTCAAAGTCGAGGGTGAGCGTAACATCAGAATATGCTGCTAAATCTACATTTCTTGTGATGTAACGAGTATCAATATTTTGAAGACGCAATCGAAAATCACCAGTTGATATTTCTCGTATTCGAATTCGCCCCGCACTTGGACTAGTGCCCTCACCGGTTTCAGTCCAATTACCTATAAACAACTCTGAACCATCATTATTCGCATAGCTCACTACGGCAAAATTATCAGCATAGGTGTCTTGACCGAAAAGTGAAAACACAAACAGTAGCAAACCGATGCACAAAAATATTTGCATTTTTTTCATAGGACGTAGAAACTAAAAATTCTCATTTGGCTGTGAATTTGTTCAAGATAAGCAATACCTAATATTAGGTATAAAAATTGTTGTAATGTGGAGCTAAATCATTGTAAAGTGTACAAATACTGTTGTTGCTAATAATTCGAATATCAATTTAATTCTAAATGAAATTAGCGACCAAAAATTTTATCCACTCATTAAATGTATCTTTACGGCTTAGAATTTTATATGACATTCAAAGACCTTGGGCTCGCAGAGCCTATTCTCAAAGCTCTTCAAGATGAAGGCTATACAAAACCCACCCCAATACAAGAACAAGCTATTCCTATTCTTCTCAAAAGAAAAGATCTTTTAGGTGTCGCTCAAACAGGTACTGGAAAAACCGCGGCATTTGGTATTCCTATTTTACATCATCTGTATGAGGGTATCAGTTTGAGTCAAAACAAGCGAAAAGTAAAGGCATTAGTAGTTACACCCACCCGTGAACTTGCCATTCAAATTGGAGATAGTTTTACGGCTTACGGTAGGTATACCGGACTCAAAAGCACAGTCATTTTTGGCGGTGTGAAGCAAGGCAAACAAGTAAACGCTTTAAAAGCCGGTGTTGATATTATAATTGCCACCCCTGGTCGTTTGCTTGATTTGATGAACCAAGGTTACATTTCTTTTAGAGATTTAGATTATGTAGTTCTTGATGAAGCCGATCAAATGCTCGATATGGGCTTCATTCACGATATTAAAAAGATTATTGCAAAACTTCCGCCTAAAAGGCAGTCGCTTTTCTTTTCAGCAACCATGCCTAAATCAATTGTTGAACTCTCACGCAAAATGCTAGGCGAATTTGAACGGGTCACTATAAAACCAGAACAAGCAACTGCTGAAAAGGTTGAACAAGGAGTTTATTTTGTAAGTAAATCAAACAAACCTAAACTACTAGTTCATCTACTTGAAAAAAGACCAGAAGATTCTGTGTTGGTTTTCTCACGAACCAAACATGGGGCCAATAAAATTGTTAAAAAATTGGCTCAGGCTGATATTAAATCAGCCGCTATTCATGGTAACAAGTCACAGACCGCACGTCAGAAAGCCTTAGGTGCTTTTAAAGATGGTACATTGAAAGTTTTAGTAGCAACTGATATCGCAGCAAGAGGAATTGATGTTGATGATTTGGCATTAGTAATCAACTTTGATCTACCTAATGTTTCTGAAACCTATGTGCACCGAATTGGCAGAACAGGTCGCGCAAATGCAAGCGGCATAGCCATGTCTTTTTGTATGGCTGAAGAACGCGCTTATTTAAAAGACATTGAAAAACTCATCAAGCAGCAAGTACCAAGATTGGGTGATCACCCTTATATGGACGAAGCTTCTGAGCAAGAACCGCAACCAAGAAAACCAAACAATAGAAGCTCTTCGCGTAACCAGAATCAAAACAGAAATAGAAATCGCAATAGAAACCGTAATAGCAATAAGAATAGAGGAAGAAACGATTCTAATTCTTCAAACTAGCAATCAAACTTTTTGAATATCGCGGTAAAAAGTCAAGCCGTTTTTAAAAGGATCATAAAAAGCAAATTCTTTGGTACCCCATGCCGTTTCACGAATTTGGGTATGCGCATGAAAAACGCCTTTAGTGGCGAATTCTTCATAAAGTGCTTCAATATTTTGAGTAACAATACGCAGCATGGGTCTATCAACTTCAACGTCCCATTCTATGGCATCATGCCATTGTAAATGAATTTCAATTCCGTCTCTCAAAACACCTGCATAAGTGGGGTTTTTTGAGTCGTCAGCAAAACCAATCTTAAAGCCTAAACGGTTGACATAAAAAGCTAAGGCTTCCACCACATCTTTTACAGGTAAAACAGGATGAACTTGATGCAAATAACCTTTGTTTGACATGTAGTAAATTTAGTTGATTATGTCTAAATTGACAATCCTATTAAAAAACACAACTATGTATATTCCGCCGCATTATAAAAATGAAAATCTCAATGAGATCAAAGAATTCATTACGCAGAACAGTTTTGGCATTCTTGTTAATCAGGTTAATGGTAAACCTTGGGCTACACATATTCCTTTAGAATTAGCTATTGATTCGGATGGAAATGATGTTTTGGAGGGGCATATTGCGAAAGCGAATAAGCAATGGCACTATTTTAAAGAAGATGTGAAAGTACTTTGTATTTTTAATGGGCCGCATAGCTATGTTTCTTCTTCGTGGTATACCGAAGAAGAAGTACCTACCTGGAATTATATTGCTGTGCATGTGTACGGCACTATAAAAATTGTAGAAGAAGCGGCTGTTTTAGACGCGCTTAACAAGCTGGTTGATAAATATGAACAAGCATCAAAAAAACCTATTTCACTGCATTCTTTATCGCCTCAAACCATGCGCCAAATTAAGGGCATTGTTGGGTTTCAAATAAAAATAGAAGATATTCAAGCTACGTATAAATTATCGCAAGGCAGGGCGCATGACCACCCTGAAATTATTGCAGAACTTGAGGAAACTAAAAACCCAGGTAGCATAGCTATAGCAAAATGCATGCGTGATAAGCAACCCTAAAAAATCATAAAAATGGCATATGATGAACACTTGGCTGATCGGGCAAGACAATTCTTAAAAGAGCAATCAGTTTCTTATAAAGAGAAAAAGATGATGGGCGGTCTTTGTTTTATGGTTGATGATAAAATGTGTTTTGGAATGCATGTTGACAAAAACTCAAATTCTTCTTTACTTATGGCCCGTATAGGGCTTGAAAGTTATGATGCTGCTTTACAAAGAGAACACTGCAGTGAAATGACCTTTACAGGCCGTAAAATGAAAGGCTTTGTTTTTGTATGCGAAGAAGGTATAGATTTAGATAAAGACCTTAATTTCTGGCTTCAGCTTTGTCTGAATTACAATCCGCATGCGAAACGAAGTAGCAAAAAGGCAAAAAAATAAGTCATAGCCAATAATTCAAATCAAACTTCGTGTATACTAAAAGGTAAAAATTATCGTTAGCATAGTCGGTTTAATCGTTAAACAACAGCTTTTGACGTTATAAGCTCAAATTTTACTAACTAAAATATTTTATCATGAAATCTAAAAATAGCATAAAACTACTCGCAGTTCTTACGTTACTTTTTACTTTTAGTGCTGCTCAAGCACAATTCTCTTTCGGACAATTTGACGATATCGAGAGTTTAAAAGAAACGCCCTTATTGGTGGTGTTAGAAACTCCAAATCAAAAGAAGGTGAAAAAGCTTGAAAAGAAGAACCCTGAAGAATTGAAAAATTATTTAGCTTCAATTGAAGGCAAAAACAAAGCTTTGAAATCAACATTTACAAATGCCTGGAGAATTTCAGACAATATCAAATTTGTAACTGAAGAAGAATTAAGCACATATGACATGAAAGAAAATCATGGTAAATATGCGTACTTAACTTCAGAAGTATATGATAAAGTAAAATGGAAAGATAGCAAGTCAGGTTATTTGGCCTATACCAACTACTCTATTTTCATATTAGGTGACTTCACGCCTTTATATACAAAAAGATATGCGTCTGAGTATTCGCCTAAATCTATCTTAGATTCAAGCGATATGCAACTTGCTTTTACTCAAATGCAATCAAAAGTAAAGTTTAAAGAAACTCAAGTAGCAAAAAGAGAAGCGATACGTTCACTTAAAAAAGATATCAAAACAACCAAGAGTTCTTTTTCAGAAGATAATGAATAGTTAATCTATTTATAAAAAAAGTAAAGGGAAGTGAGTTAACTCACTTCCCTTTTTTGTTTACCTCTTTTCTATTACCTGCCAAGTAGCTGACTTCTTTTTCTTCTTCTCAGCAAACCAAAAATGCAGTTTACAATTCGGTCATAAAAAATAACAACTCAGTAAGATGTATTTAAAAAAGCATAAATGAGTTCGCATCTTTGATTCATCATTAACAAAATATTTATAATCACCAGCTTTCTGAAATCACAGGAATGCATTAAAACCTATTCATCATGAAAAAATTAGCATTAGTATTAGTCTTCGCTTTAATCACATTCACAAGCAAAGCACAAGAATCAGAAGGAGCAACAATAACTGTAGTTGTTGAAAACGTACTCTCCAATCAAGGAACTATTCTAGCAGGCTTACATACCTCAGAAACCTTTATGAAAGCAGAAGGCGTTTCAGATGCCTTTGTACCCGCTGCCGCTGGTGAAGTCAAATTTACTTTTGAAAACGTTGCTCCGGGCACCTTCGCATTATTGATCTTGCACGATGCTAACGACAACTTACAAATGGATATGGAGCCTAACGGCATGCCCAAAGAAAGCTATGGTACTTCAGGAACCATGAACATGTATGGTCCACCAACTTTTGAAAGTGCCAAGTTCGAGGTTACCAAAGAAGATCAAGAAATTAGAATTAGAATGTAAATCATTTATTCATCAATCAAAATTCAGAAGACCCGCCAAATGGCGGGTTTTTTATTTTCGACACTTTAGTATAAATTTTATTGATAGAATTTTATATTTTTATCGATCAAAACTATTTCAATGACTATTACCCAATTACAGTATGTACTCGCCGTGGCCGAGTATCGCAATTTTACTTTAGCAGCGCAAAAAAGTTTTGTGACCCAACCAACCTTGAGTATGCAAGTGCAAAAGCTTGAAGACGAGTTAAGTGTACAAATTTTCGATCGTGGTAAGAAACCTATTGGTATTACTGAAGTGGGTCAAAAAATAGTGACACAGGCCAAAAATATAGTGAATGAAGCGAACAGAATAAAAGACATTGTTGACCAAGATAAAGGCTTTATTGGGGGCGAATTTGTTTTAGGGATTATACCCACAATTATGCCGACTTTACTGCCCATGTTTTTAAAAACATTTATTACCAAATACCCCAAGGTAAATTTGATTATCAAAGAACAGTCAACTGAACAACTTATTCGTAATCTTCAAGAAGGCCATATTGATGCCGCCATTGCTGCTACGCCTCTAGAAATAGAATTTATTAAAGAAAAACCGCTTTATTATGAGCCTTTTGTGGGTTATGTACCTTCAACGCATCGTTTGCGTAACTTTAATAAACTAACCCCTGAAGACCTCAATGTTTCTGATATCTTATTGTTGCAAGACGGGCACTGCTTTAGAGACGGTGTTATCAATCTTTGTTCAGCCCATAAAGATGTATCGAGTGAACATTTTCAATTGCAAAGTGGCAGTTTTGAAACCCTAGTTAATTTAGCAGATGAAGACTTAGGCATGACCCTACTGCCCTACTTAAATACTTTAGAATTAGATGAGGGCAAAAAGAAGAACTTAAAATACTTTGAAGATCCGTCGCCTGCACGAGAGGTCAGTTTGATTTATCATAAAAGCAAGTTGAAAATTCAAATAACCGAGGCGCTAAGTGATGTAATTTCAGGCGTTGTAAGGGGTGCGATTAAATTTCAAGATGTGAAAATTATAAGTCCTATTAACCAAAAATAGAAATCCCCGCCAGTTGGCAGGGATTTCTTTTATGCTTTTAAATAAATTAAACTCATTTTTAATTCTGGTTTATCAGTTGTAAACTGCTGTAGCCATAATTTTAGTTCTTCAATTTCATGTGGTAATAGCTTTGAAATTGCTTTTTGAACTTCTTTGCAAAATAGTTTCGCATCGAAACTTACTTTTTTTAGTACTGTTTTGGAATACTCAAGCATTGCTCTTGCCATATTTCAATATGTTTAAGTAATTTGGTTTTTAATGCAATAAATACATCATAAAGTTAAACAAAAAAGTATATTAGTTATTGCACCTATTTTGTTAAATATTAGATAATTTTATGCTTTAATTCATTTTTCATTGATATTGTTATATACTGCTGTAAATCAAATGTTTAAATATATTTTTATTTTTTCAACCTGCTTCTTAATTGGCTGTTCTAGCCCAAAGAAAGTTGTGCAAAAAAACATTGAAAAATACTTATTATCAGACCTTTACGAAAATCAATTTACAGGATTCGTAGTTTTCGACCCTGAAAAAAAAGATATGTTGTATAATTTTAACGGCGAAAGGTATTTTACCCCTGCGAGCAATACTAAAATCGTCACCTTATACAGTGCGCTTACCTACTTACCTGAAAACATTCCTGCACTGAAATATCAACACCAAAATGACACCCTTTATATAGAAGGTACGGGCGACCCGACGCTTTTACACCCGTATTTTGAAGACAATAAAACGATTGATTTTTTAAAGGATTATCAAAATATCGTCCTATCAACTGCTAATTTTCAAGACGATAAATTCGGACCAGGCTGGGCTTGGGAAGATTACCAATATTATTTTCAGCCTGAAAAAGGGGCACTTCCGCTTTACGGAAATAGTGTACGTATGATGCCGCAACCAGACTATCCTGTTTCGCCTTCAATTTTTAAGGATAGCGTACTACCTCATCACTCTAAACAAAATAGAAGCCTAGAGAAAAATACCTTCTTTTATCAGAAAGACCGGAATGACACTTTAGAAGTTCCGTTTAAAACCAGTCTTCAATTAACGCAAAGGCTTTTGGCAACGGAATTAAATAAGAATGTAAGGGTTACACAAAATGCGATAGAGGGCGAGAAAAAGACCTTTTATGGTATTGAAACCGATACGGTTTATAAAAGAATGATGCTTGAAAGTGACAATTTTTTGGCGGATCAACTGCTGCTAATCATTTCTTCTGAGCTTTTTGAAAACTTGAATAGCCGTGACGTTATTGATCACATCCTCAAAAACAATTTGGCTGATCTCAAACAAGAACCCCGTTGGGTTGATGGCTCAGGTTTATCACGTTACAATTTGTTTACGCCCTTGTCTTTGGTTCAAGTGTTAGACAAATTATATGTTGACATACCCAGAGAACGTTTGTTTGAATTTTTCCCTGTGGGTGGCGAAGATTATTTAGATGGATGGTATGCTGGTAACCCAAAACCCTATCTATTTGCAAAAACAGGCAGTGTAGGCAACAATCACAACATTAGTGGCTACTTAATCACCAATTCAGGTAAGACATTGATTTTCAGCTTCATGAATAATCATTTTAGAGCATCTTCATCAGAAATCAAAAAAAGAATGCAAGCTGTTTTTGAAGAAATTCGCGATAGATATTAAATCTAGGAATTAGGTTGTTGGGTTTTCTAACCAAACAATTTATACAATGCGGCATGCTGAAGTAACATAATAGTCTTGGCATCTTTGATTTCGCCATCAACAATCATTTTTAAGGCATCTTCAAAATCAAATTCTAAAACTTCAATATTTTCTGTTTCATTTTCGGCACCGCCACCAGACCCAACTTTCATTCGCTCTTCATATTCGCCAAGAAAAAAATAGAGAATTTCAGTTACCGATCCGGGCGACATGTAACATTCAAATATTTTTCGAACATCATTGACTTTGTAGCCTGTCTCCTCTTCTACTTCTTTACGTATACAATCTTCGGGGTTATCGCCATCTAAGAGTCCGGCGCAGGCTTCTATCATCATTCCGTCTTCATTGCCATTCACATAAGTGGGCAATCTAAATTGCCGCGTTAGTACTACAGTGCGCTTACCTTTATTATACAACAAAATAGCAGCACCATTACCTCGATCATAGGCCTCGCGCTCTTGGGTTTCCCAATTTCCATCTTCTTTTTGGTACTCAAATTTGAATTTATTCAGTGTATACCAATTGTCAGATAAAACTACTTTTTCAATGTTTTTAATAGTTCCGTTTTTCAATTTTTAATTTTCTTTGATTATCTTTTAAAGATATACTAATTAAATGCATATTGTTTGACATATCAGTATATGCAATTTCATACAAAAATCTAAATGTAAGGCTTATGAACAAATTAATTTTTATTCCGATTTTGGCATTTTTTTTATGTTTAGGCTGCAAACCAAAAGAAGCAAAACAAGAATTAGGTAGCGACTATGTGCCGCGTATTGCGATTGCAGGAATAGGCATTGAATCGAGCACCTTCTCCCCTGCTCAAACCCATGAAGAAGCATTTCATGCCCGTATTGGCGATTCTATTTTTAATCGATATCCTTTTTTTAATAAAGAAACAGCCATTCGAAATCGAGCCGAATGGATTCCTACTTTATTAGGAAAATCGCTACCTGGTGGTATTGTAACAAAAGAGGCGTATGAGTCAATGGTGGCTAAAACGTTGAAAATGTTGAAAGACAGTGGACCCTATGACGGACTCTGGTTTGATATTCACGGTGCGATGAGCGTGGTTGGCGTTGAAGATGCTGAAGGCGATTTAATCCAAAGAATTCGAGAAGTAATCGGAACCGATGTTTTGATTTCTACTTCGATGGATTTACATGGAAATGTTTCTAAGCGCTTAGCCGAACATTCTGATTTGATTACCTGCTATCGCATGGCGCCTCATGAAGATGCGCTAGAATCAAAGGCACGTTCAATTACCAACTTATTAGACCGTTTAGAAAGCGGAAAAGGAAAACCCAAATACAAAGCTTGGGTGCCTGTGCCCATTCTATTACCAGGAGAAAAAACAAGCACACGTATTGAACCCGGTAAAAGTTTATATGCCCAAATACCTGACGTAGAAAAGATGGAAGGAGTTATCGACGCTGCGATTTGGATTGGCTATGCTTGGGCAGATGAAGCTCGCAATCATGCAGTGGTCATGGTTACTGGCGATGATAAAGAACAAGTTAGCGCTGGAGCAGAAAAGTTAGCCAATGCATTTTGGAATGTTCGCCAAGAATTTGAATTTGTAGCCCCAGTAGCTACTTTAGACGAAAGTCTAAAAATGGCACTAGCGCACAAAGAACAACCATTTATCATCAGTGATATGGGCGACAACCCAACTGCGGGTGGCGCAGGCGATGTCACTTGGACCTTGCAAAAGCTCTTGGCTCAAAATGAATTCAAATCTGAAAACGGACCTTCATTGATTTATGCTTCCATTCCCGGACCTGAATTAATTGAAGAAGCATTAAAAGTAGGCGTTGGCGGAACGGTATCTTCTTTGGCAGGTGCACTAGTAGATGATCGATTTGCCCCTCCGCTAAAATTAACCGGAACCATCACTGCCATCAAAAAAGGAGATCGTGATGCTGAGGTAGAAGTTGTAGTTAAAATAGGAAGTATTAGTGTCATCGTAACCAAAAAACGCAAACCCTATCACACCGAAAAAGACTTTACTGATTTAGATTTAAATCCTCGTGAAGCAGCTATTGTTGTGGTAAAAATTGGGTACCTGGTACCGGAGTTATATGATATGCGAAAAGGCTGGATCATGGCATTAACCCCTGGCGGTGTTGACCAAGATTTAGAACGTTTAGGGTACAAAAAAATCAAGAGACCTATGTTTCCATTAGATGCTGATATGAAAGATCCCGATTTGAGTGCAAGATTGCTTCGAGCCTCAGATAAGTTGCAGTAACCTAAACCGTAACCGCTTCATTCAAATAGCACCTAAAGGGTAACATTTCTTTATATACCGAAATCAGTTTTTTATCAAAATCTTTTTTGAGTACTTCTTTGGTTGAAAACTCTGTGACCACGGCAAAGGTTTTGTTGCGAAGTAATTCAATATGCGGGTGATCTTTAGCAAAACCTTTAGGGGCATTGGTCAATTTCACATCTTCATACAAGTTGCCAAAGGTTGTTTTGAAGGACTTCTTATCAAGAATCTTCTGTAATTCTTCGCCATTATAATCGATTGCATCGCGAATGCTTCGCAATCTTTTTGGGTCGGGTCGCCAGAATCCGCCCGCAAACATTGAGCGTTCGATACCAACTTCAACATAAAAGTCTCCTGTATTGGGGCGTTTGTCTAAACCGGCCCCAAAATGATCTTTATAAATGGGTTTGTTTGGGTGAAACATCAGGTTATTATTGATACGGTTAATACCTTTTTTACCGGGCGTATCATAATAACTGTCATCAAGAGCAGCTAAGGTTTTGTTCATTTCATTTAGCCAACCAATATAATCATCACGCACTTGTTTGTACCATTTGCGGTTGGCATCCATCCATTCTTTGTTATTGTTCTTTTGAAGTTCTTTGAGAAAATTGATTTGATTTTTGAAGTCCATTTGCAGCGATCAATTAAACCTTAAAGGTACTTAACTGAGGTGCGAACTCCTAAATGATTTTGGTATAGGTGTTTTACTATGATAGTGATGTTGTAAGATAATTCATATCTTAGGTATAATATAGAAATATGCGTACTAGTACGCATATCGAATTGTTGTGCTTAATGCTGAAAATCCATTTTAGCGATTAAATTTGTTTCCTAATAAAGAAACTTATATCTTTATTGAAACATTAAATGAATGAACCCAAAATTTAAGGTTGAATTACTTGAAGAAGTAAATTATTTTTTGGACAAGCTCAATGAAAAAGCGCGTGAAAAAATCATCTATAATATTCGCAAATCACAAGTTATAAATGACAATGAACTGTTCAAAAAACTAAACAAAAACGTTTGGGAATTTCGGACTCTTCACAGTAAAATCAAATACAGACTTTTCGCATTTTGGGACAAAACTGACAAAAAGGAAACAGTCGTAATCTCAACGCACGGAATTGAAAAGAAAACCCAAAAGACACCGAAAAAGGAGATTGAAAAGACGGAAAGAATTATGAAGGAATATTTTGAATCTAAAAAATAACGATATGAAAAAGCAAGGAATGAAAACCTATAGTTTGGACGAAGTTACCGATAAGCATATCGGGAAGAAAGGAACAGCCAAAAGAGACCAATTTGAAAATGAATTGAGGCTTGACTTAATTGGAAAGGCGATAAAACAAGCACGAAAGGAAAGAAAACTTACCCAAGCACAATTAGGGGAGTTAATCGGTGTTCAAAAAGCACAGATTTCCAAAATTGAAAACAATCTTACAGATGCGAGATTTGAAACAATTTTAAAAGTTTTCAGAGCATTAAATGCCAAGATTAATTTCAATGTAGAATTACTGAATCAAAGCCTGAATTTGACGTAGTTTGCGGGAAGCACTAAGCACAATTATGCCTAAACGTAATGCGGGGGTTTGGGCTAAATCAAAAGGTTTGCGTATTTTTATGATGTCCGCAAAATCTTTGGCCCCGAAGCGTCGGGGTTGCTTTAAACAAAAAAGATAAAACAAAACAAAAAGATTTGGCTAATTGCATGGCGGAGAGTTTACGATAATCTAAACCCACACTACGCATAGCCTGACCGTTACAACAAATAGCTCTAAAAAAGTAAATTCGGAACTGAATTTTTAAAAGTTGAAAGTTTAAATAAATGATTTTTTTAAATCCTACAACTTTCCTAAGGCGTATGAAAATTTAATATAAGGTGTAACTATTCTAAAACTAGTAGTGTAGAAAGCACCTCCGCTTGAAAGATATAAACCGGCCATCACACTTACACGACTTTTTCTATATCCAATAGCAAAATTAGTTCCGAAATTCCTAAAACTTAATTGAGATTGAATCCAAAGTGGATCATCTATGTCCCCAATGGGCTCAACAAAGACAAAGTCTGAACCACCATTAAATGAAGAAATCCCAATCCTGAAAAATATTTCATCTCCTTTAGATGAAATTTTAAAATATCTCGTTAATGATAAATGAAAACCCTGCAAAAGTTCTTTTTGACTCTTAGAAGCAGAAAGGATTTCTCCTAGTTGATTAAAATCATATAATAAGGTTCTATATCTAAAACTATGATCCAGACTTAGACTGAGGTTTTTACTTAAAAAAAAATCTAACCCATAACTCAAGGCAGGTCCCGAATGCAATAAATCAACGTTTGTAAAGACGGCATAATTTTCTAGAGATGCGCCGTCATTTGGTAAAGGCGTTATTCGAAATTCGCTGCCTAGTCTAAAAAACAATTGTTTTTTACGAGACTCTAGTATATTTTTATCCTCTATTTTTTTTTCAATCGTCTGCGAAGCTAAAAGAAAAGGGATGAAAAACAGAATCAACAAAAAGCATTTAAACATATTATTCATATAAAAATATTTTAAAATTACTATAAGATTAAAGTTATATTCAATTAACTTTTATGAAGGAAAAATAGTATCTTTCGTTAAAACTCCTATCTAAGAAAACGTTAAATTACTTACAGTAAAAAACACCTATTGAAATTTATTACCTTAAAATTCTCCCAAAATAGATCAGTTAAAAACACGAATAAATGATACTAAAATTTGAAATGGGATTTTCACTTGGACAGAGTTAATCGGAATGGATTTCTGAGCAAGTTTGCGCAAGGGGCATTACGCTCTAACGGAAAAAAAGCAGTATGCGCTTACTCTTATGTGTCGCTACGTGTTGTAACAAAACCTATAAACAATACGAGCTTCGGGCTTAATCGAAAGGTCTGTGTATATTTATGAGGTCGCAAAATCTTTGGCCCCGAAGCGTCGGGGTTGCTTTAAACAAAAAAGATAAAACAAAACAAAAAGATTTGGCTTGTGACTAAACCGAAAGTATTCGCTTATTTTCTGCCCAACTTGCCATATATTTAACGTTAAAATACAAGTTTTTCTTTAAAATTTTAGGAAACAAGTTGAGCAATCAAGTTGTTATCCTGCGCAGCAAGGGCTTTATGCTTTTGCTGCTTTTTTGTTTCAAACTTTGCATCGTAAACTTCTTCATTTTTCCACAACGTATACATTAGGATTAATAGTTTTCTCTGAACCGCTATTAAGGCCACTAAGGGCTTTGCTTTTTTTGGCTTAAGTCTATTGTAAAAAACCTTCAATGTTGGATTACAACGCACACAAGTCATCGATGGCATATGTAATGCCGCTCTAATATGACTATTGGCCTATATCGTTCTATCCTTTAACAAAGAGCTACGTTCTCTGCTCAACCCTTTTAGTTGTTGTAACTCTTCACTGGGCGGTTGCCAAAGACGAATAGTCCTTTCCAAACCTAGCATGCTAAGCATTCTACTATCAAGAGCATCTGTCTTTGAACGTTGGTCTAAACTCTGCGCGTAACGCTTTACACGACCTGATTGCATCACACTTACAGCATAACCCTTGCCATGTAAGTAATGAGCAATACCTTGATGATACACTCCTGTAGCTTTCATAACAATCAAAAGATCAACACTACTATCAACTGATTTTTTTAGCCATTTCAAAAGTGTTTTGTAGCCTAACAGATCATTAGAAACATCTTCATGTGAGATAAACTCTTTCGCTAACGTATCTGTTAGAAAACCTAAAGAAAGTGACAAATTCAACTTTGAAACATCAATACCTAAACTTTGTTTTAAACGCTTTTCCATATCATCTATTTAAAGCTACAATTCTCTTTATCATCTTTGCTCGCATTTGATTCGATCTCTGTACTAATAGGATCTAGGTACTGTTCAGATTCTAAGAAAATTATAGAAGGGTCTAAAACCTAACAAACGATATCATATAAATGTATCTAGCTCAACCACGAAATCACTCTCCTTTATTATATCCTTCATTAAACAAAATGTACTATCTTCAAACTAAGAACCAAACATACGAGCCCAACTGTTGTCATTAATACTGAAAAGTCCATCTTTTCGACGAAATTTTGCAGTTTTAATTTGAATTAGTATACTAATTAGTTAACTTTGTTTCGTGGTTAGGAAAATTAAAGCATACAAGAATTACTTCATAGACTTTTATGAGTCTCAAGATGAAAAGGTTCAAAATAAAATTGAATACGTTTTGGACTTGGTAAGATTTGAACAACGTGTGCCGATAAAATTCTTCAAAGCGCTCGAAAATACTGATAGAATTTATGAGGTTCGTGTTATAACGACCTTCAAAAGCATACGGATTTTATGCTTCTTTGATGATGGAAATTTAGTAATGCTTGCAAACTGTTTCATTAAGAAAACTCAAAAGACCCCGAAGAAGGAAATCAAACTTGCTGAGAAATTAAAAAAGGAATATTTAAAAAATAAAAACGGTTGATATGGAAAATGTAACTGATTTTGAAGATATACTCGTTAAGAAGTACGGAAATAAAGGGACTGAAAAGCGTAATAAATATGATGCTGATTCTCTTGCTTTTCGCTTAGGAGTAATGTTAAAAGAAGCTCGAAAAGAAGCTAATTTAACACAAGAAGAACTTGCCGAAAGGACAGGAACAAAGAAAAGCTATATTTCAAGAATTGAACGTGGACTTAGTGATATTCAGGTCTCGACTTATTATAAGTTAATTGAATTAGGCTTGGGTAAAAATCTCAATATTACAATAGTATAGCGGAAAGTACTAATGACAACAAAGCCTATAATTCATCCGGATTTTGGGTTTAAACGCCAAGGTTTGTGTATTTATAATGTCGCTAAATCTTTGGCCCCGAAGCGTCGGGGTTGCTTTTGACAAGAAAAAATAAAACAAAAAGATTTTACTATGTGCGTGGCGGAAAGCAAACGCTAGTTTGCTCCCTTACTGTTCATAGCCCAACCGTTGTAGCCAATTAGGTACGATATACAAACATCCTTTACAAAGTTATAGAAACATCGTTTACACTTTTTAAGTTGCATTTGGAACCAATATTCAGATGCTATGCCTTGGAAAGAACATACGATTATGGAACAAAAAATTGAATTTATCTGTGAATGGCGAACTGGAAAATATACCATTACAGAGCTTTGTAAATGTTTTGATATTTCAAGACCAACAGCCTATAAAATCATCTCACGATTTGAAAATGAAGGCTATCAAGGGCTAAGGGAACTATCTAGAAAACCTCGAAGACCACACCCGAATGCAACCAACGAAAAAGTCGTGGAGCGCATCCTTTCCCTAAAAGAAAAACACAAGCTCTGGGGTGCCAAAAAATTGCATACTCTGTTGTATAAAGATTTTCACGAGCAAATGATCCCAACGGTCTTGACCGTACACAACATCCTTAAAAAACATGGTTTGGTATCGCCTCAAAAAAGGCTAAGAAGAGTCAAACCCATACACCCCGTTTTTGACCCAAAACATTGTAACGAAGTTTGGAGCGCCGACTATAAAGGCAAGTTTCTTATGGGCAATAAAATCTATTGTCATCCTCTTACAATCGCAGACTCGAAGAGCCGCTTTGTATTTACCGCAAAAGGGCATTACAAAGAAAACCTTGCCTCTGCAAAAGCAGAGTTCAAAAGGGTTTTTAGGAAATTCGGCATCCCTGAACAGATCCATACCGACAATGGAAGTCCATTTGGTTCTGTCGCTGCGATTCAACGATTTACCAGGTTATCCTATTGGTTCATCGAACTCGGAATCATGCCCGTGTTTTCCGACCCGGCACACCCCGAACAAAACGGACGACATGAACGCATGCACAGGGATTTAAAGGCCGCTTGTGCCAATCCTTCAGCTTATGACCTAAAAGCCCAACAAAGACGTTTAAACAGCTTTGTAAAAGAATATAACAACCTAAGACCGCATGAAGCTTTGGACATGAAAACACCCGCTTCAGTACATGAATTTTCAACAAGGCCGTTCCCAGAAAGAATCCCCAACTTTGATTACGAT
>CALFUL010000027.1 GCA_937929935.1 uncultured Flavobacteriaceae bacterium
CAAACATCCATAGCAACCATTCTTTCCTACTTTCTTGTGGATTTTCTTCTATAGCCTTCAAGATTTTCTTAGAAGTATACTTCTTGAAATCACGAAGTAAACTTGTTGGGTCTTCATTAGAATCTCGAAAGATTAAATGAATATGGCTTGGCATAAAGCAATATGCGTAAAGTTCCATTCCCTTATGTTTTCTACAATATTCAATACTTTCAACTAATAACTCTAGGTAAACCGCTCTAGTAAATACATCTAACCAATAAACAGTTGCGAACAATACAAAGTAAGGAGCCGTTGGATTGCGAAATTTGTATTTTCTACTCATTAAACTCTAAAATACAAAAATGATGATTTTTGTAATGCAAACGTATGTTCTTATCTGGTACGGCACCCGTCATAGACGAGCGCTAGCGGGGGTCTATTGGTAACGCTCAGATATTTCAGGAGATTAAACAAGGGACTAATGATACATTTTATGAAGACATTATTGATTTTTGGGTCGAAGATGGTATGAACAAGGCAGTATTTAAAGATGGAAGTTTAAAATTTGATGTTTGGTTTGGAAAAGAAGCTGGCAGTCAATCCCTTTTACCAATTTTAGTAGGTGCTTCAGGAATTGGGTTGAGTATTATTGACTATTTGAAAGGAATTAATAGAAATTGGGACAGATGTCTTTTAATAGACTTCTAGTAAATATATTTTAGTAGAATATGTATATTTTGTAAGGATATGCGTGCTTTTAGTAGAATTCAGAAAAATTATTATGTAGGATATATTTTTTTGTAAAAAAATTCTTATATATTTAAGTAGATTGGTATCTGTAAGAATAATAGTGAGAAAAGATATTTTTTGAATAGCGTCCTTGAGTTATAATTTCGAAAGGATCTATGTGTATCAATTTTTGATATTATATATCTTGAATGTCAAATTCTTAATTTGAATAATAATTATTATAAACGAAGTATATAGGGTCCCTTTTATTTAATTTTTTTATGTGTATTCGTATAATATTAGTAACGTTTTTTTATTTCTTATTTTTTTCTTCAATTTTTGCTTCTCAAACTGATGGTATTGAAGAAGTTGCACAAGAAGAACTTAAAGTCACGGGGTTCGTTTTTCATATTGCTAGACCCTTAAAAAACGTTTCTATTTTGAACATATCAGCTAAAAAAGGGACGATTACAAATATTAAAGGCAGATATAATCTTGATGTACATATTGGAGATACTTTAAAATTTTCACATGTTGGGTTTCTTGACGAATATAGAATTATAGAAAAGGGGAGGAAAATTGTCAATGTAAATATGGAGCAATTGGTTGAGGAGTTGGACGAGGTAGTAGTTGAGAAAAGTAAAAAGCTAAAAGTAACTCAACTTGAAATGGAATACCAATATGATACAAACCCTAATTTAATAAGATCGAAATTTGGAATTTTAAACAAGGAAATTTCCGGATATTCTATGTATGTTTTGGATGAAGGGGATTTTAATTCAAATGCTCCTGATTTTCTAACTGCCATACAGGGTAAATTGCCGTTTCGAAAGGCAATTGGTTCAATGTCAACAAGCGCTAGTGTAGTTTATGAGCTAGATGGAATGGTTGTGTCAGGGATTCCCCCAATTCCCCCTTCTGCAATAAGAAGAATAGCATTTATACCTGGATTGAGTGCAGTTACTCTCTATGGAACACTTGCTAGAGATGGTATTTTTATTATTAATACAAAATTTGGCTCTTCATCTAGAAGAAAAAAAAGACCTAAAGAGGATACTCAAATAAAAGGAAATGAATACCAATTTGATGCCCTCCCATACACCGAGCAATCAAATTATTTACCTGCATACTTAAGAGTATTATATGGTTCATCTTCCTTTCTAGAAGCAAAAGAATATCTAAATCGCACGACTGGTGATAAGTATGTGTCGTCCTATTTTGTTATTGAATCATATAATTATATAATAAGTAGGTGGAAAGAAAAAAGCTTTGCTAACAAATTATTAAAGGGTAACGAAAAATTATGGGAAAATGATGTATCAGCAATGAAAACATTAGCTTATTATATGGAAATGAACGGTGAATTTGAAGAAGCACTTAATTATTACAAGCAGATTTTTATTCTACGCCCTCAAGATTTGCAATCATATAGAGATCTTGCCGCAATATATGAATCATCTGGAAATTATAGGAAAGCTTCGGATATAGTATTGAGGTATAAAGATTTGGTTAAGAAAGATTTTTTAAGACTTGGACCCAATAGTATAAAGACAATTTTAGATCGTGATTTTGATTGGTACTCAAAACAAATGATAAAAAGAACCAATTTATCTACATTAAAATCTACTAAAGACGAATTTGACGGAACAAGAATTATAGTAGAATGGAATAGTTCAGATTTGGAATTCGAGCTTCAGTTTGTAAACCCCCAGGGAAGATATTTTAAGTTCGACCACTCGAATTTAATTAGCGAAAATCGTATTTCAGAAGAAATTTCTTATGGTTATAGTTGTGAAGAATTTTTGATAGATGAAACTTCAACAGGCAAATGGTTGATAAATGGTAAAAAGTTAGGATATATGAATGATGATACTCCTCTATATTTAAAAATAACTATTTATGAAAACTATGGCAAAAATTCTCAGAATAAAATAGTCAATGTCTACCGTCTTCAGCAAACTGATTTAAATGTCCAAATGTTTCAAATAGACTTATAAATGGATGAGCCGGTCAAAGTGAACCACGTGCGCCGGATGAAAGTGAGCATAGCAAACTAAGTGCTCAAAATCGATTCCTTTGTGGTTAAATTTACTGTTTATTTTTTAGTTTTTTCCGCATTGATTCTCCTTTGATATTGATTCTGTGAGCTGTGTGTACCAGTCTATCCAATATTGCATCCGCAATAGTCTGTTCTCCTATAATCTCATGCCATGCCTCTACGGGTAGTTGAGAAGCTATTATAGTTGATTTTTTTCCATGTCTGTCTTCTATGATTTCCATAAAGGAGTGTCTATTGATATTGTCCAAGCCTTTTAAGCCAAAGTCGTCAAGTATGTGGAAAGGACGGACATAGTATACCACCGCCGCCGGATTAAGGTGAGCATAGCAATATTTATTGCAAATCCTTTTATAGCATAGTCTGAAACGATTTTTTAAGTGGTTCAAATAAATCCGTTTTTAGTGGTTCACCTTGAACGTTTTTTGCACTTAATTGTTAAAAAATTAATTGAGACAAAAGTCAAATCAACTTAGCAAGAATCTGTTTTCTAAATGTAATTTAAAGAAGTGTTACCACAAATGTTACCATTTATAAAAAATGTTGTCGATTTGTTACCATATAGAATCATATTACATCATTCTAAATGACTTCTCTAAAAACAAAAAACCTTGCAAATCATAAGATATGCAAGGTTTTGGTCTCGGATGATAAACCGATTTGTGACCTGGCTGGGGCTCGAACCCAGGACCCTCTCCTTAAAAGGGAGATGCTCTACCAACTGAGCTACCAGGTCAAAATTTCAGTGCTATTATTTCATCTTAGCGGCTGCAAATATACATCGATTCATTTATTTTACAAATGCATTTCAATATAAATTTTCTTTTCTTTGAGTTTGATAACTTTTAACGCAACTTTGAACAAAATTTTTAAGATGCATATAATTCTGGTTGGGTATATGGGTAGTGGTAAATCTACCGTTGGTAAGGTCCTTTCGAGGGCCCTTAGTATTCCCTTTATTGATTTAGATGAATATATTGAATCGAAAGAAAAAAAAAGCATCTCAAGCTTGTTTGCTGATGAAGGTCAAATTTATTTTCGAAAAAAAGAACACATGTACCTCAAAGAACTTTTAAACTCAAACAAGCGCACTGTTATTGCTACAGGCGGTGGTGCGCCATGTTATGCAGGTAATATGGATTTAATACTAAACGCTAGCGATACTGTTTTTTATTTAAAAGTATCGATTGGTGAATTGGTTTCAAGATTATTTCCTGAAAAGGAAAAGCGGCCTTTGATAGCACATTTAAGTGAAGAAGAAATGCCTGAATTTTTTGGAAAGCACTTATTTGAACGAAATGCGTTCTATGCAAAAGCAAAACACACCATAAATTGTGATGCTAAATCAGTTAATGAAGTTGCTATAGAAATTCAAAAGCACCTAATCTAAATAGACCAAGTCATTGTTTGTTTCGAATTTAACGTTGACATGTTCTTGCAAAGAGGTAGATAGTGAAATGCCTTTATAATCTGCCTTTACCGGATATTTTTTATGATTTCGATTAACCAAAACCGCAGTTTTTAATTGTTTTAAAGGTGTTTTTAAAAAGTGGTGTACGCCATATATTAAGGTAGTGCCAGAATTTAGAACATCATCAACCAAAACAATTGACTTGTTAACGTAGTCTTTTTCTAATATAGAAGTAGAAATTTCAGAATTCAACGGATTCTCTTTATCCATTTGAATTTTACAAAGCGATATTTTGGCTTTACAAATACTTTCAAGAATCTTTTTAATTTTTTTCGCAAATTTCAATCCTCCGCCATCAATACCTGCAATAATGATTTCTTTCTCATCAACATTAGCCTCTAATATTTGATACGCAATGCGACGCGTTTTATGTTGAATCTGCTCGTGTGAAAGTATTTTGTTCTGCATGAAACATTCAATTTAATTTCAAAGATAAAGAATCGTATTAATAACACTTAAATCGTTGATAATAAAATCCTCCCCCTTTGGGGGAGTTAGAGGGGTCAACTACTCTTCAGAATCTTCGTTTTCTGGGTTTTCTAAAAAGCCATCAATTTCGCGACGATCTTTTTTGGTAGGTCGGCCTTCTCCTTTTTTTCGATATGATTCTTTTGTATAATCTAGAAGATTTTTATGTTCAAATTCTTCTTTTGGGGTGGTATCTATTCTATAAATATCGACCAATTTGGCACCCACGCGACTTTTGGGAACATCTAAAACCGTTAATTGATAATTAATTTGGTTTTTTCTAACACTGATTTTATCCATAGGATAAACCTCTCGTGATGGTTTTGCTGTTTGATCATTAATTTTAACCTGCCCTTTTTTACAGGCTTGGGTACCTATATTTCGGGTTTTAAAATATCTCAAACTCCATAAAAACTTATCAATTCGCATTATTAAATTAAAAATCTTTGTTAAGGTTTTCTACAAAAATAGGGGAAAATTGTATCTTGCTCGCTTTAAGAAATTTTGCATGAAAAAGTTAAAGTTATTTAGTCTTGTAATCCTTTCAATCACTGCCTTTTCTTGTGGCGATGATGACGGAATTCTCGATGGAGAATCGGCTCCATTACGATCGCTTACTGAGGTGGCAGCTGAAAATGATACTGAGATAAGAGAATTCTTAGAAACTCATTTCTACAATTACGAGGATTTTATAGAACCAGTTGACCCAACTTTTGATTTTAAAATAAAAATAGACACAATTTCTGGAGATAATTCAGGTAAAACACCGTTGATTAATCAAGTTGAAGAAAAAAAAGTTAAGGTTTCTGCTTTTGAGTTTTTGGTGGAAGGAGAAGAAGACATAGAACATTCATATTACTTTTTATCTGCAAGACAAGGTACCGGAGGTTTACCTACAATCGCTGATTCTACTTTTGTGCGGTATCAAGGGTCATTTTTGGATGGGGAAGTGTTCGATGAGAATTCAACGGGTACTTGGTGGGATAATCCTTCTTTTCAATTTCCTAATTTAGGAACTATGAAGGCTTTTAGAGGAGTAGGAGAGGGTGTTACAAATATTGCTTCAGGTTCAACCATAATCGATAATCCGGATGGTACGTTTGGTGTTGAAGGATACGGAGTTGGCATGATTATTATCCCCTCTGGGCTAGGAACGTTTAATGGTGTTAGAAGAACTATAGGTGCGTATAGTCCGTTGATTTTTAAGATTGATGTGCTTTGGAAAATACTTGATACGGATCATGACAATGACGGTATACCATCTATCGAAGAAGATCTTGAGCCGGACGGAGTTCTTGTAAACGACAATACAGATGGGGATCTTTCTCCAAATTACTTAGATACTGATGATGACGATGATGGAATTTCAACTCGCGATGAAATAAGTGATGATGACGGAAACATTATTATTCCTTACCCTGATTGCGATAACGACGGCATACCTGATTATTTAGATACAGATAGTTGTTCTTAATGTTATAAACGATATTAAAAAAGCCCCTATTAAAGGGGCTTTTTTTATGCTTATTTTTTACTTGATAATCAAGAATGAAATAAATTCTGAGATAAACAACTTAGAATTTAAATGAGGCAGCAAAAATAACCTGTGTAGGTCTTGAGTCAATACGGCCGTCTATATTGGTAACATTTTCACTAATGAAGCTAGTTTCATTTTCTGAAAAACCTCTTTCGTAACGAACATCTAGGCCTATAGGGCCTAAATTTACTGCTAAACCCGCATGAAGACCAATGGTAAAGTCTTTCTCAGCTTCACTTAAATTAAAGCCTTCAAGTTCATTATCAAGTTGATATTGAAGGGCAGGACCGGCAAATACATGCAAGGGTCCAACAATTTTTAATCCTAATAATAAAGGTAAATCTAATTTGGTAATGTCATAGGCAACTTCGTTACCTTCAACCATATAAGTACTCTGAGTAGTCGTGTATTGTAATTCTGGTTTAAAGTACCCTCTTGGAAATTTAATCTTTCCGAACACACCAACATGGTAACCAATTTTACCTTCAGATCCGGCAACAATATCTGTAGCGGCATTGCCAACTGATGTAATTAAATTACCATTTTCATTGTAATTGACTCCGGCTTTGATTCCAAACCCTGAGCCCTTTTGAGCAAATGTAACTGTGCTAATTAAAGCGACTAAAGCAAGAAGAATTGTCTTTTTCATAATGGACGCGTTTTATTAAGATATCTGTTATGAATAGCTATCAAAAACGATACCATTCATTACTTTCTCTCTATTACCTTAGAAACGGCGGTTATGATTGCTTTATTGTTAAGTCCGTATTTATCCATCAACTGAGCTGGGGTACCACTTTCACCAAAAGTATCTTTAGTGGCCACGAATTCTTGAGGTGTAGGATGCGCACTTGCAAGGGCACCAGCAACACTTTCTCCTAATCCGCCTAAATAATTATGTTCTTCAGCAGTTACTATGCAACCTGTTTTTTTAACAGATTTTAGTATGGCTTCTTTATCTAATGGTTTGATGGTGTGAATATTGATTACCTCTGAAGAAATACCTTTTGAAGCTAATTCTTCAGCTGCTTGTAAAGCTTCCCAAACTAAGTGACCTGTAGCCACAATAGTTACGTCAGTACCTTCTTGAAGAAGTACCGCTTTACCAATTTCAAATTTTTGATCAGCAGGCGTAAAGTTCGCCACTTTAGGTCTTCCAAAACGTAAATATACAGGGCCGTCATAGTCAGCAATAGCTATTGTTGCTGCCTTGGTTTGATTGTAATCACAAGGGTTGATCACCACCATGCCTGGTAACATTTTCATCAATCCAATATCTTCAAGAATTTGATGTGTAGCCCCATCTTCTCCTAAGGTAATACCTGCATGAGAAGCACATATTTTCACATTTTTACCCGAATAAGCTATTGATTGACGAATTTGGTCATAAACCCTACCGGTTGAGAAATTCGCAAATGTACCAGTGAAAGGTATTTTTCCGCCAATAGTTAAACCGGCAGCAATGCCCATCATATTTGCCTCAGCAATACCAATCTGAAAAAAGCGATCAGGATTTTCTTCAATAAATTTTTGCATTTTTAGTGAACCAACTAAGTCAGCACAAAGTGCTACAACATTGGGGTTGGTTCTTCCTAATTCAGCTAGTCCGGCTCCAAACCCACTGCGTGTATCGTTTTTTCCTTGATCTGTATATTTTGTCATATGCCCCTCTTAATCTCCCCAAAGGGGAGAAATTTATTTTCTATATAAGTATTTTATCTATTTTTTATTAATCCCCCTTTGGGGGCTAGGGGGCTAGTAATCCCCTAAAGTTTCAGCATTTTGAGATAAAGCACTTTCTAATTGTTCATCATTTGGTGCTTTACCATGCCAAGCATGCGTATGCATCATAAAGTCAACACCATTACCCATCATGGTATACAGTAAAACACAAACAGGTTTACCTTTACCTGTTCTTGATTTGGCTTCTTTCATACCCTCAAGAATAGCAGCAATGTTGTTTCCTTCTTTGATTTCAACAACATCCCAATCAAAGGCTTCAAATTTAGCTTTCAAATCGCCCATTGGTAAAACATCATCAGTGGCACCATCAATTTGTTTTCCGTTTAAATCAATGGTTGCAATAAGATTGTCTACTTTTTTACCTGAGGCGTACATGATGGCTTCCCAATTTTGACCTTCTTGTAATTCGCCATCGCCGTGAAGGCTGTAAATTATTTTAGTATCATTATTAAGCTTTTTGGCCTGTGCAGCACCTATGGCTACTGACATGCCTTGACCAAGAGATCCTGATGCAATTCTGATACCGGGCAAACCTTCATGAGTAGTAGGGTGTCCTTGTAAACGAGAATTAATTAAACGAAAGGTATTTAATTCATCTACTGCAAAATATCCTTTTCTGGCAAGTACACTGTAATAAACTGGCGATATATGTCCGTTAGATAAAAAGAAAAGATCTTCTCCTTTTCCATCCATAGCAAACCCCTCATTTAAATCCATTAATTCATGATACAGAGAAACAAAAAATTCTGCACACCCTAAAGAGCCTCCAGGATGCCCCGAATTTACTTTGTGTACCATTCTCAGAATATCTCTTCTGGTTTGCGTTACTATATCTTGTAATTGATTTAATTCAGGCATTATTTTCGTATCTAATTTTGAAGCTCAAAAGTACAGGCAAACTTTTGTCTTTACAAGACGTAGTTATCATATTTTATTAACTAAAAAATATAAAGGAAAAGCGCTGTATTTTTTTCTTTTTAATGTAACTCAAGAATTGAATTTTATTTTTTTGTTAAGGTTTTCATGCGAAGTAGTTACCTATCTTTACGGATTAAAATTGGCAATTGAAATTTACACTCGAACATACTGACCCGAAAAGTAAAGCAAGAGCAACTACTATGTTTACCGATCATGGTAAAATCGAGACTCCTATATTCATGCCAGTGGGCACTATGGGAACCGTTAAAGGGGTGCACCAGAGAGAATTAAAAGAAGAAATTAAGCCTGATATTATTTTAGGAAATACCTATCACCTTTTCTTAAGACCCAAAATTGATATTATAAAACAAGCAGGGGGGTTGCATAAGTTTATGGGATGGGATAGTAATATCTTAACCGATAGTGGAGGGTATCAAGTATATTCTCTTTCTGCGAATAGAAAAATTAAAGAGGAAGGTGTGAAATTTAAGTCACATATTGATGGCTCATTACACATGTTTACCCCTGAAAATGTGATGGAAATTCAGCGTGTCATTGGGGCAGATATTATCATGGCATTTGATGAGTGTACGCCTTACCCTTGTGAATACAATTACGCCAAAAGATCAATGCACATGACCCATAGATGGTTAGATCGCTGCATTGAGCACTTGAAAAAGGTACCTTATGAATATGATTACGAGCAAACTTTTTTTCCGATTGTTCAAGGGTCAACTTATAAAGATTTAAGAAGACAATCAGCAGAGTATATCGCCAATGCCGGAGCAGAAGGAAATGCCATTGGTGGCTTATCAGTAGGTGAGCCTGCTGAAGAAATGTATGCGATGACTGAGGTAGTTTGTGAAATATTACCTGAAGATAAACCTAGGTATTTAATGGGGGTAGGTACACCTATTAATATTCTTGAAAATATTGCTTTAGGTATTGATATGTTTGATTGTGTAATGCCCACTCGAAACGCAAGAAACGGAATGTTATTCACAGCACACGGTACCATCAACATCAAAAATAAAAAGTGGGAGGATGATTTTTCGCCAGTTGATGAAATGGGACACACCTGGGTTGATTTAGAATATTCTAAGGCTTATTTACGTCATTTGTTTGCTGCTAATGAGTATTTAGGAAAACAAATTGCTACAATACATAACTTAGGTTTTTATCTTTGGTTAACTAGAGAAGCAAGAAAACATATCATTGCTGGCGATTTTGCAGCATGGAAAGATATAATGGTAAAACAAATGGATAAGCGATTATAAAGTGACCCTATTAGATAAATACATATTAAAAAGATATCTGGTTACTTTTTTGGTAATGTTAGTACTGTTCATTCCTATTGGTATCATGGCTCATTTGGCTGAACAAATAGGCAAAATTCAAGATAAAGAAGCGCCAATAGGAGAAGTGCTTACTTATCTGGGCGATTTTAGTATTTACATTGGCAGCCTTTTGTTACCAATATTTTTATTTCTTTCTGTTATCTTTTTCACGTCAAAATTAGCGAGCAATACTGAAATTGTAGCAATGCTTAGTTCAGGTATATCTTTCAATCGATTTCTAAGACCCTATATGATTGGCGCTAGTATTGTTGCTGTTGCGGTGCTTGTTTTGAGCATGTTTATTGTGCCTTCAGCAAGTAAAGGATTTAATGAGTTTAAATATAAATACCTCAAAAGGTCTGGTGCTGAGCGAGTAACAAGCAACATTTTTAATCAGCTTAATGAATCTGACTTTATTTATGTGAGTAGTTTTGACCCTGCTCGACAAGTTGGGTATAATTTTACTTTTGAAAGGTTTACCAAAGAGAATAAACTTGATTTTAAAATAGCAGCTTCAAACATACGATGGGTTGAAAAAGACAGCAATTACCGACTTACCAATTATCGCAAACGTACTATTTTGGCTGACACTTCATTTGTTGAAAGAAAAAGCAGGTTAGACACTCTTTTTGCATTTAAAATAAATGATTTAACCCCTGTTTCATACGTAGCAGAGACCAAAAATTCACTTGAACTTAATCAGTTTATTGAAGATCAAAAAAGAAAAGGAGCTTCTAATATCAATGCCTACATTTTGGTAAAATATAAGCGTTGGGCATTGCCTTTATCGGTTTTTATTTTGACTATTATTGGTGTTGCGGTTTCATCAATGAAACGCCGTGGGGGTATGGGTTTAAACCTAGCTTTTGGTATCGTGGTTGCTTTTGTATTCATTTTCTTCGACCGTATTTTTAGTACACTCGCTGAGCAAGCTGGTCTAGATCCTATACTGGCGGTGGTAATACCCAATACATTTTTTGGGTTATTAGCTTTTTATTTATTACAAAAAGCAAAACGTTGAGATATGCGTACAAACTTAAAAAACTATATACATCTTCATTTTATTGTTTTTATATGGGGATTTACCGCAGTTTTAGGAAAGCTCATTTCGATTGACGCATTACCATTAGTTTGGTATCGAATGGGTATTGCCTCTCTTTTAATAGGACTCTTTATATACTTCAAAAAATATTCATTAAAAGTATCTAAAAAAACTTTTTTTCTTTTAGCAATTGCCGGTGCGGCATTGGCTTTGCACTGGGTTACTTTTTTTTGGGCCATAAAAATTTCTAATGTTTCTATCGCTTTAGCAACAATGTCAACGGGTGCTTTATTTACTGCTTTAATAGAACCTATTTGGTACAAGCGTAAATTTATTTGGTATGAATTGATTTTCGGACTCTTAGTAGTGGCAGCACTCTTTTTAATTTTTAAAGGCGATACGCAATATGGTATGGGTATGCTCATAGCCATGGTAGCTGCTTTGATGGGGGTGGTATTTACTTTAATAAACGGTCAACTTGTAGCCAAAGAAAAGGCAACTATAATTTCATTTTATGAATTGTCAATTGGGGCGATTTTGGTAACACTTTTTCTTGCCTTTCAATCTAAAATCGATAGCAGCCTACTTGATATTTCATATAAAGATTTACTGTATATATTAATCCTTGCCTCTATCTGTACTGCCTATGCTTTTATTGGTGGTGTTCATGTTATGAAGCATATAAGTCCGTATACAGTAATATTAACCGTTAATTTAGAGCCTGTTTACGGTATTTTAATGGCTTTTTTCATTTTCGGCGAGAGTGAAAAAATGAACCCTATGTTTTATTTAGGTGCGTTTGTAATTTTAGCTACCGTAATTGCTAACGGAATAATAAAAAATAAAAGGCCCGTAAAAAACAAGGAGCTGAGCGTAGAATAGCTGATTAAATTTTATATTTGTTTTAATAAATAAAGAAAACCTCTACATGGAATATCTTGATTTTGAATTGCCAATTAAAGAGCTAGAAGAACAGCTTGATAAATGTATGATTATTGGCGAAGAGAGTGATGTTGATGTCAGTGAGACCTGCAAGCAGATTGAAAAAAAACTAACTGAAACTAGAAAAGACATTTATAAAAATTTGTCAGCTTGGCAAAGAGTTCAACTTTCTAGACATCCGAATAGACCGTATACCTTAGATTATATCAATTCAATTTGTGGCGATACATTTTTAGAACTTCACGGAGACAGAAATGTAAAAGATGACAAGGCGATGATTGGTGGTTTAGGTAAAATAGGTGATCAAACCTATATGTTTATTGGTCAGCAAAAAGGGTATAATACTAAAACAAGACAGTTTCGAAATTTTGGAATGGCCAACCCAGAAGGGTATCGTAAGGCATTACGCCTAATGAAGTCTGCTGAGAAGTTTGGTATTCCTGTGATTGCTTTAATTGACACGCCTGGTGCGTATCCTGGAATTGAAGCTGAAGAGCGTGGTCAGGGTGAAGCAATTGCTAGAAATATTTTAGAAATGACGCGCCTTAAAGTGCCTATCATTTGTGTAATTATTGGCGAAGGTGCTTCAGGTGGTGCATTGGGTATTGGAGTAGGAGACCGGGTCTTGATGCTTGAGAACACATGGTATTCTGTTATTTCTCCTGAATCGTGCTCTTCAATTTTATGGAGAAGTTGGGAGTATAAAGAACAGGCAGCTGAAGCTTTAAAGTTGACCGCTAATGATATGAAAAAGTTAAAACTTATCGATGAAATAATACGTGAACCTGCCGGAGGTGCACATAGTAATCGAGCAAAGACTTTTGACACTGTCAAGAATAAAATTTCAGCCCATTTTAAAGAATTAGAAAAGTTATCACCAAAAGAATTGGTAAAACAAAGAATGGATAAATATGCGCAAATGGGTGTATTTAATGATTAATATGCCATTTTAATAAGCTGGCCAAAAACTGGAAAATTGATTTTCCAGTTTTTTTTTGGTTATCAACACAATTTTGTAACTTATTAACAGCTTAATTGTTAGTGAGCTGTTGATATCGCATCGTTCTATATTACACCATACTAGATCTAATTTACATACATTCGTCTCATGGAGAAACCAAACCCGGTACTAGGTCGAAAAATCGACAAATCTACACTAATCAATCTTGAAAGAGGAAAAATTCCGCCTCAATCAGTTGATTTAGAGGAAGTTGTGCTTGGGGCGATGATGATTGATAAAAAAGGGGTTGATGAGGTAATTGATATTCTACATCCTGAAGTTTTTTACAAAGATGCCCATCGCTATATTTATGAAGCTATCTTCACATTATTTGAAACCTCTGAACCAGTTGATTTATTAACCGTTTCTTCTCAATTAAAGAAAGACGGAAAACTAGAAGCTGTTGGTGGCGATTTTTACCTTATAAAATTGACTCAAAAAGTGGCTTCTTCAGCCCATATTGAGTTTCACGCTAGAATTATTCTGCAAAAGTATATTCAACGTAGTTTGATTAAAATTTCAAATGAAATTATAAAAGATGCGTATGATGAAGGAACTGATGTTTTTGACCTTTTAGATTCAGCTGAATCTAAATTGTATGACGTAACTCAAGGTAACCTAAAACGATCTGCAGAAACGGCTCAGAATCTTGTAATTCAGGCCAAAAAAAGAATTGAAGAAATTTCTAATAAAGAAGGACTCTCTGGTATACCTTCAGGTTTTGATAAAGTTGATAAGTTGACCTCGGGTTGGCAACCAAGTGATCTAGTAATCATTGCAGCAAGACCGGGTATGGGTAAAACTGCATTGACTTTAACAATGGCTAGAAATATGGCCGTCAATAATAACATACCCGTTGCTTTTTTCTCTTGTGAGATGTCATCAGTACAATTAATTACCCGTTTGATTTCTTCTGAAACCGGACTCTCATCTGAAAAGTTGAGAACTGGTAAGTTAGAAAAACACGAATGGGAACAACTAAACGTCAAAGTAAAAGCGCTCGAAAAAGCGCCTTTATTTATTGATGATACCCCTTCACTTTCAATATTTGATTTACGTGCAAAAGCAAGAAGATTAGCCTCGCAACATGGTATTAAGTTGATTGTGATTGATTACCTACAGCTGATGACAGCAGGTAATAATAAGAATGGTGGTAATCGAGAACAAGAAATTTCAACCATTTCTAGAAATTTAAAAGCTTTAGCAAAAGAATTAAATGTACCCGTATTGGCATTATCGCAGTTATCACGTGCTGTAGAAACACGTGGTGGTAGTAAAAGACCTATTCTTTCTGACCTTAGAGAATCTGGTGCTATTGAGCAAGATGCTGATATTGTTTCTTTTATTTACAGGCCTGAGTATTATAAAATTGATGAATGGGATGATGAAGAGCGCACACCAACACAGGGTCAGGCTGAATTCATTATTGCAAAACACAGAAATGGTGGTTTAGATAATATTCGTTTGAAGTTTATAGGGCAACTAGGTAAGTTTGATAATCTTGAAGACTTCGATTCGCCTTTTGAATTTCAATCTAAAATGAATGATGGTGATGACAACCCATTTGCTACAAAAAATCTTCCTGACGCCAAAGAAGCTTTTGGTAGTTCAATGAATGAAAATCCTGATGTAGATCCAGATAACGACGTTCCTTTTTAATTACTTTAACCTATTTCAAAATACTTCTAGATTATTTTTCGTTTACCTTTGTGAAAGCGAAATTCTACGTCTATGCGAAACAGTCTTCTATTTTGTCTCTTTATATTTTTTTCGTTATCGCTGTCAGCTTCTTCTATATTAATTCCTATGGATGCTGAGGGGCAAAAAAACCACCTCAAAGCATATGGTATAACGTATTGGGTATTATCAAAACAACAAAAAGTTCAATGGTTATTAAATTATCGTGGTGGTTCTTTCTTATTACCTGATGGCGAAAGTATTCGTAAAGAATGTCAAATTCGTGGGGTTTCTTTTGAAATTATATCTGATAGTCAAACGCAAAATATTCTAGAATCTATTAGTAGTCCGTCACAAAATCAAGAAGCAGTAATTCTTGAAAAAGCGCCAAAAATAGCTGTGTACTCTCCAAAAGGAAATCCGCCTTGGGATGATGCAGTAACCATGGTTTTGACCTATGCTGAAATTCCTTATGTAACGGTTTATGATGAAGAGGTTTTAAATGATAAATTGGCGATATATGATTGGTTACACCTGCATCATGAAGATTTCTCAGGTCAATACGGAAAGTTTTATGGTAGTTACCGCGCAGCACCCTGGTACATTCAACAAAAGGCAGTTGCTGAAGCTTTGGCTTCTAAAATGGGCTTTTCAAAAGTATCTGAAGAAAAAAGAGCAGTGGCACTAAAAATTAGAAACTATGTAATTGGTGGTGGCTTTATGTTTGCCATGTGTTCAGCAACTGATAGTTTTGATATTGCACTTTCAGCCTCTGATGGCGTTGATATATGTGAACCCATGTTTGATGGGGATCCTTCAGATGCGAATTATCAAAGCAAATTAAATTATAGTAAAACTTTTGCTTTCACTGATTTTCTTTTAGAACGTAGCCCTCTTAAATATGAATTTTCATCAATAGACATGACTGAAAAAAGAGGACGGGTAGCGAAAGAGTCAGATTATTTTTCTTTGATGGATTTCTCAGCAAAATGGGATCCTGTACCCACCATGTTATGCCAAAATCACACAGCTTTAGTGAAAGGCTTTATGGGGCAGACAACAGCCTTTGATAGAGCAGCGGTTAAACCTAATGTATTGGTATTAGGCGAGAATAAGATTAATGAAGAGGCACGCTATATTCATGGTATAAAAGGTAAAGGCTTTTTCACATTTTATGGCGGCCACGACCCAGAAGATTATCAGCATAGAGTAGGGGATCCAAAAACAGAATTAGAATTGCACCCATCTTCGCCGGGTTATCGGTTGATTTTAAATAATGTATTGTTTCCTGCGGCGCAGAAAAAGAAACAGAAAACTTAATTTGAAATCTATTACTTACCAGTTTGAGCTTTATAAGTACTTTCAAAAATTTTGTCGGCATTCGCAGACTCAAATCCATCTCTTAGTTCAGTAGATTTGTCACTATTTTCTTTAGCTTCAGCATCATTAATGGGTAAACGCTCAGCGAATTCAACATAGCTACCTGCAATTTTTAAACTTTCTCCGTTTCTAAAAGTCGCATTAACCATCTTAGCAACTGAACTACTTTGTTTTAACAACCCGTCTTTACTAGTCTTAATCACGCCGCCTGATGAGTTTAATTCAACCCCTATTTCATTCAATAGAGTATTGAATTTTTCAAGAGAATTAAAGGGTGGTTTGAGTTCGTGAACACTGATGGTGTAATGATTCAGATAATACCGGTTATAAATAACCCAAGCGGCATATTCGCTTACTTCTTCAAGTGATTTATAATCACTTATTGTTGGTAGTTTCCAAAGTGGTTTGTAAAAAAAACCTCCTACTACTTGAGCATCATCAAGATTGATTTGGTCCACAGGGTCTTGTTGGATAGCATTGGTGTATTCAGAAATGATGTTTTTAGCGTGGTCAGGAAGCTCATTAACCCGCAATTCACTTATAAAAATCCTTGGATATTTGGGCGATGGCGGAGCGTACCAAAAAGCATCAAGCTTTTTTTCTTCAAAATTGTAATAATCTTTTTTCTCATAACCATAATGTAAAAATAATTTCTCAATCGAGGCAATTCCTAAATTCGGAACACCCAATGTTCTAAAAGCAATATGATCATTTACTATTTCTTCTTCAGATTTAATTATCTGATTTGAAATGAGCGAATTAACTATTTTCTCCACATCCGTTACTGATTTTTTGTAGGGCGTGAATAACGCATCCATAATGACATCTAACTTGGAATTATTTTTAAATTTCATGAGCTTTTTGTTTTAGAAAGTAATGTTTCTATTTTCTTGAAGTTTAAATAATTATTATTTTTTTGAACACTTCATTTAAGAATTCATTTTATTATGACTGTAGTAATTTTTCGAGAACTTTCTCTACACCAAAATCGTCATTACTTGTGGTTGTATAATTTGCAACTTCGATAACCCTTGGGTGTGCATTTTTCATGGCAACACTATTTTTGGTTAGTGCCAGCATTTCTAAATCATTATTATAATCGCCAAACACTAAAGCATTTTCTGGTTTTAATTTAAAATGATTAAGAACATGTTGTAAGGCGTAACCTTTGTTAGCCCTACTATGATTGAGGTCAACCCAATTTTGACCTGAAACTTTAACCTTCAATTGATTTGAATATTGTATTAAGGCCGGAAAAATATATTCCTCAGCACTAACTGGGTGGTAAACAGCTATCTTGACAATTTCATCAGTAATTTGCTCATAAGACTCATGAATCTCATAGTTGCTATAATATTCTTTCAACTGTTCTAAAAAAGGTACAGATTTCCCATCAAAATAAGAGGTGTATTTACCGCACAGCATAGCATGAGCTCCTTCAATTTTATCAATTTTTTGAAGCAATTCATTTTGCAAATCTTGTTTCAAAGGGGTAACCAAAAGTTCTTTTTCTTGTTTTTTGACAAGGGCTCCGTTTTCTGCTATGACCACAAGGTCATCTTTGATTTGTGACAGCTTATCTAAGATACTATGATACTGTCGCCCACTTGCTGCAACAAACTGAATTCCTCTTTTTTTAAGTTCAGCATGCAGTTCAAAAAATCGCTTGCTAACTTCATGATTTGAATTAAGCAAAGTGCCGTCCATATCAGAGACCACTATTTTTACCTGAGATAAATCCATAGTTAAGAAATATAGAACAAATGTATTTCTATTAATAGAAATTACACGATAACCAGATAATGTTTTATTTCAAAACTTCGTTTTGAAAACCTTTTCCGCAGAATAGTGTAGACAAAGCTCTGAGATTCAGCAACGTCCTTGGGCGTTGCGCAGAGTTTGTCAAACGGTTTTCTACCTTGGTAGAAATATTCCTCTGGAAAAGTTCCCTTTCTTTTGCTTCGTTTTCTTTGGGAAGGCAAAGAAAATGACGGGTACTTTTTCTTATTCACTAACTTTGAAAATGCATTTTCATCAAAAAGAAATCCGTTTAAAATCGCATTCTAGGGGTTTTCATCTAATTACTGAAACTATTCTAGATAGTATTCCTGAGATTAAAACTATTCAATCAGGTATATTACAAGTGTTCATCAAGCATACTTCCGCAAGTCTGACGATTAACGAAAACGCAGACCCGACCGTACGGAATGATTTTGAGAGTCATATGAACATAATGGTGCCCGAGAATGCGCCTTATTATGTACATACCTATGAAGGATCTGATGATATGCCAGCACATATTAAGGCTTCATTAATGGGTACATCAGTTCAAATTCCCATTAGTCATGGAAAACTGAATTTAGGAATTTGGCAAGGCATCTACCTATGTGAACATCGCGATAATGCCTCGGGTAGAAATTTAGTGATATCTGCCTTCGGCATTTGATCACTAACATTCTTGTAGACTAAGTGTATGATTTTTACGACAAACGGGTTATAAATTCTCGATGACCGTATATTTTGAAAATGTTTAAAGGTTCTAAGAAATTTTGTTTGAGGCTTTAAGTTGCTCTCTTAAAAAAGAAACTTCCTCCTTTAAATGTGCGATTTGGTCCTCGTACTGTTGCTTTAGCTCGTCAGGGAAATTATTGTTAATGTCGTTGAACTTTCCAGATTGTTGACAGTTATGAAAAATTAGGCTGTCGTCAAAAGAAATCAATTCCATAGGGTCTATTTCAAGAATTTTTGAAATGTTGGAAATTCTTTCCCAATCTAACTTGATTTCGTTGTTTTCGAGCTTACTATATGCGCGCTGGCTTACCTGTAATTGTGTAGCCATATAGTCTTGGGTATATCCTTTTAGTGTACGTATTTTGCGAATTTTCGCTCCTAAATCTTGTTTCATTAGTTATTTAGTTTTCAAATAGAACCAAATATACTATTCTTAGAACTAAAAATAATTGTTTTACTAATTAAATCTTACAAAATTTGATTTCAAACAAATATTAACACTTAAAATATTACATTTATGAGAAATTTAGATTTAAACGAAATGGAAAACCTAGAAGGTGGGGGCTGTGTGCGAGATGCTTTGACGGCAACTTTTTCTTTTGTTGCCTTTGGAGCTGCTGTGTTAACTACAGGACCTATAGGAGCTGGGGCAGGGTGGGCACTACTTGGCACGGGAATTTCTAGTGCAAATTTGTTGTTAAATGGAAATTGTTTTTAAAGTAAGATATGGACAAAAAAACTCTCTCGACAAGGATTTCAATGTTACTTCTTATTGCGTGCATGATTTTAATTCTCTTACAATATTCTGAAAACAACATTTTGATGACTTTATTTTCTGGGATAGTTTTAATAGGTGCGGTAATTACTTTTATGCGGAGCTTTGGAACATGAAATAATTTAAAGTATCGAATCTGATTTATAAATGTTAAGTTCATTTATTATATGTTTCTCAATTATTATTTTTCATGTTTTCTATAATAATTTTCAATTTTATGTAAAAGGGCTGTTTGTTATCAAATAGCCTTTTTTAGTTTTGAAAATATATTTCCTTAATTCATTCTGTTAAATTTCTTTTAATTACCAACTACTATTAGCTTATGAATTCCCCACGAATAGTCGATATAGTTATTATTTTTCTTCTCTTAAACCTTCTAACTATTTTATTTGGAGAAGTCACTATCTACGTATTTGATTTAAACCAACTTCTATACAAGAATCTTTCTGAACAATTAACCTTTAATCAAATTGAAACCATATTTGAAGCTAAAGCGAAATGGGCTTGGGTAAGTTATGTTGCAATACCGATTTTATTATTTTTAAAAATTACGATTATCGCATGGATTTTAGCTATAGGTGGGTTTTTCGCCGAAACAGAATTGCCACACAAAGTTTACTTTCAAATGGTTCTAAAGGCAGAATTCATTTTTCTATTGTCGGTTGTTTTCAAAATCTTCTGGTTCAAATTTGTAACCCCTGATTTTTCATTTGAAGAGGTACAGCAATTTGTGCCCCTGTCTTTACAGCAACTATTAGACACCAGTACTATTCCGCAATGGGCGCTATACCCATTACAATTGATAAATATTTTTGAGATTGGGTATTGGGTAATTCTTGCTGTTTCATTGTCAAAAGCAACAAAAAAGACTAACGGCTTTAAAATTTTGGCAATGAGTTATGGCCCTGCTCTAATTATATGGGTTGTTTTTATCATGTTTTTAACCCTTAACCTATCTTGATGAAAAGAAAGTTTTTGATCTATGGCATTGTAACTATTTTCATGATTTTGGGCATTATATTGAGTCACCAATTTATAAAGACCTACCAAGAAAAGAATAACGTAGCACAGCAATTGGAAAGGCTACCGGAGTTCACTATGCAAAGTACCAATGGTGTTGGAGTGACAAATAAAAGCCTCTCCAATAAAAACACCACTGTTTTTATCTTCTTCAATTCAGAATGCCACTATTGTCAAGAAGAGGCGCAGCAACTAGTCGAGATTAATACCGAAATAAAGGGAATCAATTTTCTGTGGGTTTCATCAGAACCAATGGAAACGATTAAAATTTTTCAAGACCAATATCGCTTGTCCGATTATCCCAACTGTGATTTTTTGCAGGATCCGAAAGGTATCTTGGCCGCTTCTTTAGACATTAGTACTACCCCACAATTCCTTATATACGATGCAGAAAATAAACTGGTCAAAAACCATAAAGGCGCTTGGCGAATTGATAAATTATTAGAATTCCTGATCAATGAACCTTAAGCAAATTGAAAAAACCCACGTAAGGCAGCACGATGCTTCTGATTGTGGTGTAGCTTGTTTACTTTCCATAATAAGATTCTATGGCGGCGATTCTAATTTAGATGAATTGCGCAGGCAAAGTGGCACCCATAAACAAGGCACTACTTTATTGGGTCTTTATCAGGCAGCGTCCAATCTTGGTTTTGATGCAGCTGGAAAAGAAGGAGAAATAGCACATTTAAAACTATTGACCGAACCAGTTATTTTGCATGTAGTTACACCAGAACAGCTTAGCCATTATTTTGTGTGCTATGGCTGGAAAAAGGATAAGTTTGTTATTGGCGATCCTGCTGAGGGGTTGAGATACTTGACCGCTGAGGAATTGGATTCGCAATGGCAGAGTAAGGCTTGTTTGGTGGTTAACCCCAATATCAAGTTTACAAAGGCATCGGTAAAACAAAAAAACAAGAAAAAATGGTTTTGGAAATTATTGAAACCAGATGTACGAATTTTAAAATTCAGCGTGATTCTTGGTATTGTGATAGCGGTTTTGGGCATGGCACTTTCGGTATTTTCCCAAAAGCTGATTGATGATATTTTACCCTCGGAGCAAATGAAAAAGTTGATAGGAGGTATAGGGTTACTATTGCTCTTACTTATAGTGAGGATAGGATTGTCAGGATTACGTGATTATTTTTTGATTTTTCAATCTAGAGCCTTTAACATTCGTATTATAGATACTTTTTATTCCTCATTATTGCATTTGCCCAAACCCTTTTTTGATACCCGAAAAATAGGGGAGTTGGTGGCTAGACTAAATGATACCGGTAGAATTCAACGGGTTATTCAACAAATAGTAGGTAATACCCTTATCGATAGTATTGTTGTTTTGATATCGATTGTGTTTTTATGTTATTATGATTGGAGAAGTGCCCTAATAGCGGTAATGGTTATTCCCATTTATGCCTTGCTATTTTACAATTACAACAAAAAAATCATCGACGCTCAGCGAGGAGTAATGAAAGCATATGCTGTGAATGAAAGTAACTATATCAGTACAATGCAGGGTATAACTGAAATTAAGAACAACAATAGACAACCCGTATTTAAGGTATTGAACCAAAACGTTTACGGCCTTTTTCAAAATACCATATTCGCCTTAGGTAAAATCAATATTCGTTTGGGTATTTATTCGGGAATTATTGGGGTATTGTTTATAGTGGGCATATTGGGGTACGCATCTTATCAAGTGCTTCAACAACGTTTGACTTTGGGAGAACTTATGGCAATTTTAGGTATCGCAGGTACATTAATCCCTTCAATTACCAACTTAGCTCTTTTGGCAATACCCATAAACGAAGCTAAAATAGCTTTTGAACGAATGTTTGAATTTACCGACTTGAAAAGTGAGTCAAAAGGGAAGACAAAAATCAAAAAAATAAAGACAGTTTCCATCAGAAATGCCAGTTTTAGATTTGTTGGAAGAAAACAACTCTTTGAAAATATTTCAATTGAAATTCCTTCAAATAGTTTTGTCGCCTTAGTCGGGGAAAGTGGTAGCGGTAAATCAACATTGGGTGCAATTCTGCAAAAACACTATAATTTAGAAAAAGGCACAATCGAAATCAATGGTAATATTTCATTAAGGGAAATCAAATTAAAAAATTGGCGAAATAAAATAGGCGTAGTTTCGCAAGACATAACGCTTTTTAATGGTAATGTAATTGACAACCTTGTTTTAGGGCCCGAACAGTTTCCTCAAAAAGTCATTGACTTTTGCTCAGAAATAGGTTTTGACTCACTTTTTAAAACATTTCCTCAGGGTTATAATACTTTGTTAGGGGAAGAGGGTATTAATATTTCGGGTGGTCAAAAACAAATTCTAGCCATTGCAAGAGCCTTATATCATAAGCCAGAGCTACTAATATTGGATGAAGCCACTTCGGCTCTGGATAGAAAAACAGAAGCTTTTATCCTTGATTTACTTTATAAACAAAAGCACAATTATTCAATATTTTTCATTTCACATAGAATCCATATCCTCAAAAAGTATGCAGACATGGTATACGTATTAGAAGATGGGAAAATTAGTGCAAAGGGTTCTCATGAACAGCTTTTAAAAACAGCTAATTTGTATAGCACTTTTTGGAAAGATTTTGACTAAGAGTTAATTTATCCTTTATACGGATTTAGAAATTGCTAAAAGAAGTTAGCGGCAAGTCACTTTTGGTGTTTAACTAAGTTTTAATAGATTTATTATATTAATCTTTAACTTCTTTTATTATGACAACTGAAGAATCTATTTTAAACAAAATACAAATACTCATTACCAATCATTTTGAAACACCAGAAGAAGCTTTTAGTTTCTTTGATGCTGATGGTAGTGGTAAATTAAAAAAGAGTGAAATCAAGAAGCTATTAGAAGAAGCTAAGATTAATGGTTTTTTGAGAGGTATTGTCAGTTCAAAACTAATTGAGGGTTATGATAAGAGCGATGATTCAGAAATCGATTGGCAAGAGTTTAAGGCAGCCGTTGACAGGATACAAGCGGCTTAGTATAAATAAAAAAAACCATCATCTGAATAGATGATGGTTTTTAGTGAGATAGCTGTTTTTATTTATTTTACTTGGTCAACAATCGCTTTAAAAGCATCAGGGTGATTCATAGCTAAATCAGCCAAGACCTTTCGGTTTAACTCAATATTATTAGCTTTTACTTTACCCATGAATTGTGAGTATGACATACCGTGCATACGAGCACCCGCATTAATACGAGTAATCCATAAAGCACGAAAAGTTCTTTTCTTGTTTCTACGATCTCTATAAGCATATAACATTGCTTTTTCAACCGCGTTTTTGGCTACTGTCCAAACGTTTTTACGTCTTCCAAAGTAACCTTTGGCCTGCTTCATTACCTTTTTTCTTCTGGCTCTTGAAGCAACTGAATTTACTGATCTTGGCATAATTTAAATTGTTTTTGTAGTAGGCGTCCTATATTATTTACGGAACTTTTATTGGCCTAACTCCAGGGTTAATGATTTACCGATTTGAGAATTACTTTAAACGTAATTGCTCTTTAATACTGTTAACATCTGACTCATGTACTAAAGTTGAGTGTGTTAACGCAAGCTTACGCTTTTTAGATTTTTTAGTCAAAATGTGACTCTTAAAAGCGTGCTTTCTTTTGATTTTACCAGTACCGGTAAGCTTGAAACGCTTTTTGGCACTAGATTTTGTTTTCTGTTTAGGCATTTTCCTAATTTAATTGTTATCTCACTGCCACATTTTATTTTGTTGATACCCTTGAAACGTGACCAAAAGGGCGACAAAAATACTGCTTTTTATTTTAATAACAAACGCTGCTTATGATAAGCAGCGTTATAAAACAAAAATTCATTTTAAATCTAAGTATTTAGAGCTTCTACGGTAAGACCGTATTCGCTTAAAGCGATTTCAAAAGAGGTCTTATTTTTTAGTTTTAGGCGCAATGAACATAGTCATTCGCTTTCCTTCTAATCTTGGCATCTGTTCAACTTTTCCTAACTCTTCTAACTCTGATGCCAGTCTTAGCAATAATATTTCTCCTTGGTCTTTATATACAATAGACCTTCCTTTAAAGAAAACATATGCTTTTAGTTTAGCTCCGTCTTTCAAGAACTTTTCAGCATGCTTCTTTTTGAACGCATAATCATGATCATCAGTATTCGGGCCAAATCTAATTTCTTTGACAATTACCTTGGTAGCCTTTGATTTCATGGCCTTGTCACGTTTCTTTTGTTCGTAAAGAAACTTTTTATAATCAATAATTTTACAAACCGGCGGGTTAGCTTTAGGTGATATTTCAACTAAATCTAATTCAGCTTCTTTTGCTAACTCCATGGCTTTTTCAAGCGGGTAAACACCCACTTCAATATTGTCGCCAACTAATCGCACCTCAGGTGCAATTATCCTTGAATTTATTTTGTGAGGATTTTTATTCTCTCTCCTAGGTTGAGGCCTAAATCTTTTACGTATTGCTATGACTATATAATTTTAATTAAACTTACTTTTAAAACGACTTTAAGGTACTATTTATTTCCGATTCAACCAATTTAGTGAAATCTTTAACCGTGATTGCGCCTAAATCTTCTCCGCCATGCCTTCTAACTGAAATGGTATTTGCCATTTCATCGTTTTCACCAACAATTAGCATAAATGGATGTTTATTCATTTCAGCCTCTCGTATTTTTTTGCCAACAGTTTCATTTCTGCTATCAACATGCGCGCGAATTTCATTATTTTCTAGTGATTTTAAAACTTTTTCAGCATATTTCTCAGTTTTCTCACTCACCGGCAAAATAATTGCCTGCTCTGGTATTAACCATAGCGGAAAATTACCCCCTGTATGTTCTAGTAATAAAGCAATGAAACGCTCCATGCTACCAAAAGGCGCACGATGTATCATAATGGGTCTATGTGATTCATTATCAGCACCTTTATAGGTAAGGTCAAAACGTTCAGGTAAGGTGTAGTCTACCTGAATAGTACCCAATTGCCATCTTCTGCCAAGGGCATCCTTAACCATGAAATCTAATTTAGGGCCATAAAAAGCAGCTTCACCTTCTTCAATCACATAATCAAGACCTTTTTCTTTTGCAGCATTGATAATGGCATTTTCAGCTTTATCCCAATTTTCAACAGTACCAATATATTTATCTGGGTTTTCTGGATCACGAACTGAAACCTGAGCAGTGAAATTTTCAAAACCTAAAGAACCCAATACATATAAGGTAAGATCAATCACATCTTTAAACTCTTGATCAATTTGATCTGGGGTGCAAAAAATGTGTGCATCATCTTGTGTGAAACCACGCACCCGAGTTAAGCCATGAAGTTCGCCGCTCTGTTCATACCTATATACAGTGCCAAACTCAGCATAACGCACAGGTAAATCTTTATAGCTAAAAGGTTTGTGTTTGTATATTTCGCAATGATGCGGGCAATTCATAGGCTTCAATAAAAACTCTTCACCATCTTTAGGGGTGCTAATAGGTTGAAAACTATCGGCACCGTATTTAGCATAATGGCCAGAAGTAACATATAATTCCTTTTGACCTATATGCGGGCTTACCACCATTTCATATCCAGCTTTCTTTTGCGCCTTTTTCAAAAACTGCTCTAAGCGTTCGCGCAAAGCAGCACCTTTAGGTAGCCATAAAGGTAAACCTTGACCCACCTTTTGAGAAAAAGTAAATAACTCAAGCTCCTTACCTAATTTTCTGTGATCACGTTTTTTAGCCTCTTCAAGTAATTCAAGATACTCAGTAAGCTCTTTTTGTTTCGGAAAAGAAATACCATAAACACGAGTAAGTTGCGGCTTGTTTTCATCGCCACGCCAATAAGCGCCAGCAACATTTAAAATCTTGATTGCTTTCACAATGCCCGTATTGGGTATGTGGCCACCGCGGCATAAATCAGTAAATGAATCATGGTCACAAAATGTTATAGTGCCATCTTCAAGATTTTCAATTAATTCAACCTTATATTCATTACCCTCTGATTTGTATTTAGCCAAGGCATCAGCTTTAGAAACCGATCGCATTTTAAAATCATGTTTTCCGCGCGCAATTTCGAGTGCCTTTTTTTCAATGACAGCAAAATCTTTATCAGAAATACTTCCTTCGGGCAAATCAACATCGTAATAAAACCCATTTTCAATTGAAGGTCCAATAGTCAATTTAACACCAGGGTACAATTCTTCAAGCGCTTGAGCAACAATATGAGAAGTAGAATGCCAAAAAGCCTGTTTACCCTCATCATTTTTCCATGTATGCAAAACCAATGAGCCATCTTCATATAAAGGCGTAGTGCTTTCAACCGTGGTGTCATTGAATTTAGCTGAAATCACATTTCTAGCTAAACCCTCGCTAATACTCATCGCCACATCCATAGGCGTACTACCTTTAGTGAATTCTTTCAAAGTGCCATCAGGCAAAGTAATTTTAATCATGGTATCATATATAGTAAGAGCGCAAAGATAGCATCTTGTATTGATGCAAACAATATATATAAAGAGTGTTTCTTGGGTGTTGTCTTTGTTGAAAACAAAGACCAGGCTATTCGCTATATTTTTCTACACCTATGAAATGTGTAGAAAAGATGCCGCTACTATCCTTAACACAATCAAAAATTATGAATAAGTATTTGTCTCAAATCAAAAAATAGATTAAATTTATTAGCCCTTTTTTTAGAGCTAAATTTCTAGTTTTGAATGCCTTAAAATAAAGCATGAAATAAAATTTTAAAAAAAATCAAATTTGGTGTGCTTATTTAAAAAACGGTTATATATTTGCAGCCGCTTTGGCAGTGATGTCGGGTGTATAATTCGAGAGAAAAGTTAGAATTATAAATAGAAGTTCATTTGACATATTGTGGAGACAACAAGTATATTAGATCAAATTGATTTGGTATAC
>CALFUL010000028.1 GCA_937929935.1 uncultured Flavobacteriaceae bacterium
AGTGTATTTTGGAGGAATTTATGGTCATCTAACTCCCAATGAAATGGCGGCTAAACCTGCAGGTAAATGGCAAACCTATGATATCACTTTAATTGGTAGACGAATAACGGTTATTGCTAATGGCAAGACCATTATTAATAATCAGAATATACCTGCTATGACAGGTGGTGCTTTAGATAATGATGAGGCAGCAGCTGGCCCAATTATGCTACAAGGAGACCATGGACCGATTGATTTCAAAAGTATTTCTATTACGCCAGTTGTGAATTAGTTTTTTTGAAATGATGTAATTTAGGTTTACTTAATTAAGAATCTCTACTTTTTCGATGATAAAAACAAAATTAATAAGTACTAAAATTTATACCCAACGCCGAGCATTAAATTATTATACTTAAGGTTTGGTGTGCCTGAAAAAGCTTCTTCGTCAAAATCTATATCTTCATTAAATCTATTGGTAAGCGCTAAAGCATATCTAGCTTCAATGAAAATAGTATCAGAAAAATCAAATCCCAGACCTAAACCAAAGTCTAACCCCAATTCCTTATTTATATTAAATGGATCATCTAGAAGTACTGTTAATTGTGGACCAGTGCTAAAATAAATCCCTTGCTTTGTTTTATAACTCAAAAAGATAGGGATGTGTAAAAATCCTATATCACTATAGCTTGCGTAAAGAAATTTTGGTTGAAGGCTTAACGTTTCAGAAAGCGAAAAATTTAAGGAAGCACCAATAAAAAAACCAGATTGTGTATCCCCTTCAAATATATTTGATTTAATATCTATCAAGGCATAGCCGAGATGAACACCAAACTCAGGAGAATTTAATTTGTTTTGACCGTATATTGAGGCGTTTAGTAATACAGTTAATAGTACACCTAAAATAATTTTTTTCATTATTAAAATAATTAATTGCAATTACCATCACAAAGTTCTGAAGCATCAAAATCACTTACAGTAAATGTATATTCATTGCGATTATTAGAATCGGGGATAAATTTCAAAATGTTCCTTTGATTACTACAATTATTATTTTCATCGCTGCTAGCACACGAAAACAAAATTTTTCGATTATTATTAAAAATAACTTCTATATTGTCCGTTCGAAAAAATGTATCAAATGAGAAGTCTGCGTATCTAGTACTTATTTCAATCAATTCTGAGAAAGCGCTATTGTTCTCTATTACTAAAGGAGTTCTTTCGTTCCCAGAAAATGTCTCAATAATAGGAGGTTTTGAGTTTATTCTAATGTCAACACCAGATTCATTAATAATAACGAAGTCTACTAATTTTTCGGAATAATCTGGATTACAGGAGACCAGAGTTAAAACAAAAACAATTACTATTTTGAACCCCAATGATTTCTTAACTCCCATAATCTATTTTCAGTTGGATTATTTAATTTTTGTAGTTCTCTTACAACACCTGAAAAGTCAGTTCTTTTGAATATAGCATTTTCTATTTCCCTAAAGGTATAACCTATTACTAAATCATTTGGCAAATCTGCTCGCCCAAAGTCCACCCTTTGATTTGTATCATCCCATAAATCTATGAAAAAAGATGTGTATTCATTTTCTTCTGCTCTACTAAGTCGTTGTCTAAATCTATTAATTTCATAGTTAGGATTTCCTGTAAGGTTTTGATAATATCTATTAGTCAATATCGTTTCAATAAATTCAGCATAACTTTCTCTATGTCGAGTTGTAGCTATTGGAAAATTAACAACAGAGTTTGCCGCATGTGTAGAATGTGCGATTTCGTGTGTGGTTGTAGAGAAAACATCCTCCGATTCTGCTCCATATTCTTTTATAGTGATAGTTGGCCAAATCCCAGATGTTACATAAGGCAAATAAAATTCATTCACTCCATCACAACATCTTTCTCTTGCTCTTATCTTAGTTTGTCTATTTGTAAAGTTATTTGGGGGTCTTCTTAATCCAACTATATTTCCATAATAATAGTTATGAGCTGCCCTATGAATATTGGCTCGATATTCCATTCTACCACTTCTAATTCTGTGATTCCATTCTTGCTTGTAGACTTTTGGGCCTTTGTCCTCTGCTTGAAATATCCCACCATCGTCACGAACACTATATTGATATCTTTCCCATTGTATTAGATATCTTACTTTTGCCCTTACTGAGCTAAAACGATAATTTCCATTATTATCGGTAATTGCGTTACCTAATGTCCAAGTGTCCCTTACTAATATTTGAGCACCAACTAAGGGAACAAAACTTCCATTTTCATCAACAGTTCTATCTGTACAAACATTAGTAACAACTCGTCTTGGGCAATTTGTATAATCTCCATTTTGACACGGAGTGTAATCAAAACTTACCACATCACGGCAGTCCCTGACGGTTCTTGGAGTTGTTCCAACATGATCATCCCATATTTGAATATTTCCACTTGGATTCCATTTTGCGCGAAGATTGATTCCCAAAAAACATGTTTCACAGGTTTCATAATTTTTATCTATGGGAGGCTCAGGCAGTAAATCCTCGTTATTTGTTGCCGCATAAGCTTCTTCTAATAAATGATTCATAAAATCTATTTCATCATTAACTTCTCCTCTTTTAGTTGCATCTTTACTGCCTTTGTCATTGTCATATTTTGGATCCTTTTCAGGCATATACATTTCTTGAAGTATCTCATAAGGTATATTTTTTGGTAATTTTTTATTGATTGGTACACTTGTCCAATATGATGAAATTTCATTTTCATCTCTTTGTACAGACTTTTTATAATCATTTGGATTTTCATATTCCAAAGGGTAGTCTACAACAGTAAACCTTTTTTTATCCTTAAGTCTTTGTTCTTGCTTAGCATTTTTTGGGTCAAACCTTACGTAGAGATAGTTAGGTTCGATTTCCGCGGTATCAACTTTGGAGGACATACTAAAGCCTTTTCCAGTTTTAACGCCACCTTTCTCTATTTCACTTAACACTTTTATATATGCTAGTCTAATGTTAGATATTTCGTAAGGGTTTTTTAGCAATTTCCCTTGAAGAGGTATTTCTTCTACGATGACAGAATCAACCTTTTCATTTTTAATGAAATCATCTTCTTTTTGACAACCTATTAACAAAATGGTAAAAAATACTAACATCGAATAACGTAGGATAAAAATGTTTTTCATAATGGAGTAATATTATACTTTAATAATTTATTTTATTTCTTACTTTAAAAATAAGATATTTCTGATTAACTAAAATACATATTTTTTTATTTAAATAAGTTTATACAAATAATTATATCATTGTTTTTTTGAAAAACATCTTTTGATTTAGCTATTTTCTATTACGCGAGTTGCCTTTCGATGAAGCCTATCCCTTTGTAGGTGCAATTCTAGTAATCATTCTGATTCGTTTACTAGCATTGACATTTAAAATATCACTGCCCAGTATTTATTGAACCTAATTTGGTTTATTGTAATACCTCTACTTTTTCAATGTAAACGTTTTGCTGCGGCCAATCACCTTTGCCTACTTCTACGGCATTTATTCTATCAACCACATTCATACCCTGTATCACTTTTCCAAAAGGGGTATAACCACCATCAAGATGATAAGAGCCAGGTTTAGTTACAACAATGAAAAATTCATAAGGCGAAGCCAATTTATGGGGGTTGTTTGTATCGCTGCTAGGCATTGATAAAGTCCCACGGTGGTGCTTATGACCTTTTCTTGTGTCTGGTGGTAAAAGATAACGCCCTATTTTTCTTCGTTTTGCCGTCATTTCCTGGTCATCAGAACTGCCGCCCTGAATGATGAAGTTTTTTACAATACGATGAAATTGCGTGCCATCAAAATAACCTTGCCTAGTTAAGTAGATAAAATTTGCTTTATGATAAGGTACATCATCAAACAATTCAATTTTAAAGCTTCCCAGGTTAGTGGTAATTTTTAGTCGGTTTACATTTAAGTTCTTTTTGTACTCAAAAAAGAATTCTATCGCGTTTTCTTCAGTTAATTTAAACGTATCAGTTTTTTCTTGAACAGGTTCAATAATACTGTCAATGTTACTGACAGCAACTTTTTCAATGGTCTTGGTCCTGGTAGAATTATCTTTACAACTGACTAAAAATAATAGTAGTACTATTGTATTAATCGCGAATTTTATCAAGTTATATGCGCTTTTCATATCTAGTTAAACAGTTACCAAAAATAGAAAATATAGAATTACCTGGCGAAGCTTCCCATTTTAAAATGATGGCTGACTTTAGGTTAGAAGAGTTAAAAGCGCTTCAAAATAAAAAAACAAACCCTAAAAAGGCTGCGGTCTTGGCCCTTTTTTATCCTGATAAGAATCAAGAAGCACGCTTAGTATTCATCCTTAGAAAAACATATCAAGGGGTGCATTCAAACCAAATAGGTTTTCCGGGGGGTAAAGTAGAGGAAGCTGATGTTGATTTGAAAGCCACCGCTTTGCGAGAAGCTTATGAAGAAATTGGCGTTGCTGTTGAAAAGGTTTCGGTTTTAAAAAGACTAAGTAAGGTTTATATTCCGCCCAGTAATTTTGAAGTAACCCCTTTTATTGGCGTGTGCAACGACCCTATAAATTTTGTGCTTCAAGAATCAGAAGTTGCCGCTTTGGTTGAGGTTTCAATTGATGATCTCTTAGATGATTCAAAGGTTTTTGAGCAAAAACTATCAACTTCATATGCTAAAAATATTTTGGTACCGGCCTATAATCTTGAGGGGCATACGGTTTGGGGTGCCACAGCAATGATGATTAGTGAAATTAAAGTGCTGCTCAAAAAAATATTATCATAGTTTACTTGAAGATAGATTTTTCAATTATTGTATTTTTACACTCTATGTCAATTTTTAAAGAAAACCCCTTTGGACATATCCTCTTTTTGAAAAAGTGGATTATTAGAATTCTTGCCATAATTACGCATCAGCGTTATAAGCGTTTTAATAAGCTAGAAATTGAGGGGTCAGAAATTCTTCGAAATCTGCCTGACGCCAACGTGCTTTTTGTCAGTAATCATCAAACGTATTTTGCTGATGTAGTAGCCATGTTTCATGTTTTTAACGCGAGTCTAAAAGGACGTGATGATTCTATTCGAAATCTTTTAGGATACATCTGGCAGCCAAAACTAAATATGTATTACATCGCCGCGAAGGAGACGATGAAAAAAAGTTTATTTACAAAAATAATGGCCTATGCGGGTTCTGTTAGCGTTGAAAGAACGTGGCGCTCTGAAGGTAAAGATGTAAATAGAAAGGTAAAATTCAGTGATATTTCAAGCATAGGTATTGCTTTAGAAGATGGTTGGGTTATTACTTTTCCGCAGGGTACAACCACCCCTTGGAAGCCTCTTCGAAAGGGTACAGCTCATATAATTAAAAAGTATAAGCCTGTTGTAGTACCTGTAGTTATTGATGGTTTTAGACGTTCATTTGATAAAAAAGGACTTCGTATCAAGAAAAAAGGTATTCTACAATCAATGGTTATTAAAGAGCCTCTTGATATTAACTATGAAGATGAATCTTTTGATTCGATCATTGAAAAGCTTGAATATGCTATTGAACAACACCCCTCTTTTTTGAAGGTCATTTCAGAAGCAGATATAGCGGCTTATGAAGAAGAAAATCAACAACGTAGATATAACGTTAAAAACTAAATTTCTAGCTTCTTCAATTCTTTATAATTCACTTTTAATTTTCTAACCAAACGGCCATAAAGAAAAAAGTAGATGGCACCCATTAGTAAAACCATTAGTACACCAGCAATGAGCATGGTTATGGTAAGCACATTTTTTAATTGTTCAGGGTTTAGATTTTTAGCCTCTTGAGCAAGGGTAAAATTGTTTAGAAAATCATCGTTAAAATAAATTCCGGCGGCAACGAGAATAAACATAAAAAGAATCATTGTTAAAGAAAAAATGATATAGTTTTTAACTGTTCTTCTTGTTTTAATGATTTTTTTCATCAATTTTTTTGCATCATCAAGAACTGAAATTTCTTGATACCTTTTGTAAAATTGGTATATAAAATAAACAACAACCGAGTATTGTATGATGCTGGCACCAATTAAGTATTTTGAAAAACCTGGTCCAGTGTAAATTTCTAACCCTTCACGGGTTGATGGTAAAAGATATAAGAGGTGCGGTAAAACAAATTCTAAAACACTGATAATCAATATCCACTTAACAATTGAAGAAGATTTTTTCCAAATCATATTATACAACTCATTGTATGATAATTTTGGAAGATGGTCATCTTTATTTTGCCAATCTTTTTTTAATAAGTCCAGTTCATCCATCATAATTTCAAGGATTCAATATGGTTCTTAATTTATTTTTTATTCTATTCATTTTCACTCTAGCATTCACTTCAGAAATACCTAATGTTTCTGAAATTTCACTATAATTTTTATCCTCTAGATATAAAAAAACCAAAGCCTTATCAATGTCACCCAGTTGCTTTAAAGCTTTGTACATTAATTTTAGTTGTTGCTCTTCAGTTTCATCATATTCATCAGCTTTAATTTTAAAAATTACTGATTCATAATCTTGTGTTTTAATTCGTCTTTTTGACTTTCTATACAAGGTAATTGCTGTATTCAACGCAACACGATACATCCAGGTGCTAAACTTTGAATCGCCTCTAAATTTTGGGTAGGCTTTCCAGAGTTGAATAGTAATCTCTTGAAATAGGTCATTATGTGAATCTCTATCACTGGTATACAGCGTACAGACTTTGTGAACAATGTTTTGATTGTTCTCAAGTTCTGTTACAAATTGATGTTCCAGTTCTTTATTCACTTGGTTAGGAGGTCGATATTAACGGTTAGTTGTTTTAAAAAGGAATTTGTTACAAAAAAAGGCCGAAAAATCGACCTTTTTTAAAACCATATGATATGTACTCTTTAATTTCTGTAATCTAAAGCAGGTGCTCTTTCACCGAGTAACGGAATGTACTTAAAATCAGCACCTCTCTTTTCGATGAATTCTGCTTTAGCTTTTGCTATGAGGTCTTTATTTTGAAGCAGTTCAATAGCCGTCATAGTTAAGGTTTTAGCCGCAACCATCATTCCTTTGTTTCCAATGGTTGTGCCACCCGCTGCAACCGCTTGCCAACTATGCGCCGGAGTGCCAGGCACCCATGTTGCCGCACCCATACCTACTGTAGGTACTGCAAAACTTACATCACCTACATCAGTAGATCCATAGGCACGGGCTTCAGTTTTATAGGGTTGTACATTTTTGGCAACATTTAAATTTGCCTCTTTTTGCCCTAAACTAATCGCAATTTTATCAGCAAAAACCTTTTCTTCTGCGGTATATGTTATGCCGCCCACCTTAGAAAGGTTATCATGCATTAATTTTTGAAGTGTCAAATTAGGAAGCAATTCGTGCGTGCCACCAATCATCTCATAGTCCATTGTAGTACCTGTACCTAAAGCCGCACCTTTTGCCGCATTGACAATGCGATCAAAAATATCAATTACCACATCACGTTTATTATGCCTTGCATAATAATATACTTCAGCAAAATCAGGTACAACGTTGGGTGCTTTTCCGCCATCAGTTATAACATAATGAATACGTGCTTCTTGAATAACGTGTTCGCGCATCATGTTTACCATGGCATTCATGGCTTCAACGCCGTCTAAAGCAGAGCGTCCTTTTTCTGGGGATCCGGCGGCATGTGCTGAAACACCATAAAATCTAAATTTTGCAGATTTATTGGCTAATGCAGCGCCAGCACTTGCTGCATTTTGAGAACTCGGGTGCCAATGTAATGCCACATCAACATCATCAAAGAGACCTGCTCTTACCATATAAACTTTACCTGACCCACCTTCTTCAGCAGGTGTGCCATAAAATCTGACTGTACCTTTTGTTTTGTTAGCAACCATCCAATCTTTTGTAGCGATAGCAGCTGCTGTTGATGCGGTACCAAAAAGATGGTGCCCGCAGGCGTGACCTGCTTTTTTTCCTGCTGATTTTTTCTCTGTAACTGCCTCTTGTGAGAGACCTGGTAAGGCATCGTATTCGCCCATGATTGCGATGATAGGATGACCAGAACCATATTCAGCAATAAATGCAGTAGGAATTTCAGCGACACCTGTTTTAATACTAAAACCTGCATCTTCTAAGGTCTTCTGAAGTAGGGCAGAACTCTTTTCTTCTTGGTAGCCCATTTCGGCTAAATTCCAAATACTTTGTGCTATTTCACCGTATGATTCAGCTTTAGCATCTAGTTTTTTGATAACGTCATCTACTTTTTTCTGAGCATTGAGTGGCGTACAAAGAAATAAGGCGATAAGAATATAGGTGAATTGAGTTTTCATTTTATAAAAATTTTGTTCTGTGAGCCATAAATATAGAAAATGAAACGCAACAAAAGCCGAAAAACAGCATCAATTTCTAGGATGAAAATTTTGCATTACCTCGGCCAAATGAGAACGGTTAACATGCATATACACTTCAGTAGTGGTTATGCTCTCGTGACCCAACATTTGCTGAATAGCCCTTAAGTCAGCCCCATTTTCTAATAAATGGGTGGCAAAAGAATGACGAAACGTATGGGGACTAATATTTTTTTGAAGACCAATTTTTTCTGCAATTTGTTTTATGATGGTAAATATCATGGCACGTGTTAATTGCTTGCCTCTGCGGTTTAAAAAAAGAATGTCATCAAAACCTTTTTGAATTTTTTGATGAACTCTTATTTCATTTTTATACGATGAAATATATTTTTTGTTCACGGTACTAATAGGTACAAAGCGTTGTTTATTTCCTTTACCCGTTACCTTGATAAAATCTTCATCAAAATAAAGATCAGAAATTTTAAGATTAATCAATTCAGAAACACGAAGTCCGCAACCATAAAGGGTTTCAAGCATTGCGCGGTTTCGTTCACCTTCAGGTTTTGATAGGTCAATAGCGCTGATGATGTTATCAATTTCTTGTTCAGAAAGGGTGTCAGGAAGTTTTCTTCCAATTTTTGGAGATTCTATTAAATCCATCGGGTTGTCTTCACGATACTTTTCAAAAATCAAATACGAAAAAAAACTTTTGAGTCCTGATATGATTCTTGCCTGAGACCGGGGGTTTACTAATTTGGCAATTTCATAAATGAATTTCTGAAGCGTTTCTTTTTGAATGTGATTAGGGGGTATTGAAAGATTCTTTTCTTCAAGAAAAAGTACTAGTTTCTCAACATCTAGTACGTAATTAGAAATTGAGTTTGCTGCCAAGCCCCTTTCTATTTTGAGAAAGTGTTGATAATCTTTTAAGGCAGTTTTCCAATTCATTTTTTAAAGATAAACAAAGTTCATTTTATCATTGAATTATCTTAAAATAGAATTAATAAAGAACTTTTTACAATGTATATTTTGGGTAATTATAATTGTGGTTCGGTGTTTGCTAGTAAAGTTTTATATATTTGAATATTAACACTACAATAAATTTATTATGAAAAAAGCACTTCTAATTTGCGCGTTATTGTTTGTAACGGCAACAACACTTCAAGCACAGGGTAACGTGAAAGTAGGTCTTTCAGGCGGTCTCTTAAATGTAGATACTAATATTAAGATTGATGTACCTATAATTGGTAATGTTTTTAATGGCAATGCTATCAATGAAACAGGTTTTTATATAGGTGGTTTAGTTGATATTGAAGTAACACCTGAATTTCATATACAACCTGAAGTTTTATATGGTAGTGCTGGCGATTTATCTTTTGTGTATGCACCCATTTTAGCAAAATATTATATAGCAGGTAAGTTTAATCTACAGGCAGGGCCTCAATTTACGTTCTCTTCAAATGTAGATGAGATTAAAGACGCACTTGAACTTATAAGTAATGATATAGATGATGCTGTAAATTCTATGGGTATTGATTTAGCGGTTGGCGCTGGCTTTGATATAACCAATAAAGTGGCAGTGCAGGCTAGATATACTTTTGAAATGACAAATAGATATGATGGTCCGGCTGCAACGGCTTTATTGATTAAGCCCAGTAATTTGTTTGTAGGGGCTGTTTTTACCTTTTAAAAACATAAAAAGAATTCTGAAAAAGCCGCTGCAAAGCGGTTTTTTTGTTTTTCAAAAAGTTGCAAACCAACAGAAATAGAAGCTACGAGTATGTTTTTAATAGTTTGACAACAAAAATAGGGTTGCTTGTTGTAATCGTTTTAGTTTTAAGGTATTAATAAACAAACCTTAATCGAAATGAAAAAGAGCTTTCTATTTTTAATTTTAATTTTTACGGCATTTGCCCTTCAGGCGCAGCGAAATGTTGATCGAACTAATTTCAGAGCTGGTATCAACGGCGGCTTCGTTTTAGGCGATTTTTCAGAGGCCTATAGTTTTGGTTTAGGAATAGATGTAACCCATCATTGGGGGGTGTCTAAGATGCTTGATGTTGGTGTTGCTTCTGGTTTTTTTAATGCTTTTGGTTCAGAAGAAACAATAACAGGAGATGCAATATTTATCGAAACAGAATTTTCGAATCTTCAATACTTACCTCTTGGAGCATCGTTTCGAGTGTACCCAGGTAAGAATGTTGGGTTTAAATTTGGCGGTGATGTTGGTTATGCAGTAGGCATCAATGAAGGAAATGAAGGCGCATTGTATTATAGACCTACCTTAGGTATTGATTTAAGAGATGGCTCTAATGAATTCAATGTTTCATATATGGTAGTTAATCATGACGTTCAATTTTCAACTGTAATGTTGAGTTATTTGTTTCTTTTCTAAGGATACTATAAAACATACTTTAATATAATGAATGGCTGCCTTGAAAGAGGGGGTCATTTTTTTTGAAAGTATATTAACTAGAGATTAACCTATTCATGTTTATTTTGAAAATAACAAAAAATATAAATATTGATGGATACTTTAAAGTGAGAATAAATCTTTCTTATTTAGTTCTAAACTTTTAAAAACCTGCATTATAATTAAGTAGGATAAAAACTAGAAATTATGAAAAAACTTTGTTTAGCGATTGCAGCAATCGCAATTATGGGTAGTAACCATTTATTGGCGCAAACTGACTATAATATAGCGGCAGGATTAGGTATTGATTTCTTCTCAGGGGTAACTTTGGTAGGGCCAAGCGGTAAATTCTTTTTAGCTGATGAGCACGCAATACAAGGTGAATTTATGTTTGAAACTGGCGTAACAGCCATTACCGCAATCTATGAATATCATGGACCTATTTCTGGAGCAGATGGTTTAAAATGGTTTACCGGACTAGGACCTTCTGTATGGATTTTAAGTAACGGAATAGGCACTAGAGTCGCCCTAAGACCAACCGCCGGACTAGATTATAAGATAAAAGATGTGGCCTTAGCTTTTTCTTTTGATTGGAGACCTTTTTTAGGTTTAGGAAATTTAGGAAATGAAGTAGGTGCTTTTGGTATTGGTATCAGATATGTTATAGAATGATTACTAAAAATCCAAAAAAAATGAATCGTATTTTGTTGACTATTTTCTTTTGAAATGATGATTTTAAAAATAAAATAATTAAATTTAGCTTACTTAAATACTACAATTTTTTTAAAAAAATAGAATTTGTATTGTAAGAATTATTTTCAAAATTTTTAACACTTAAAACAACTATTAATATGAAGAAACTATTTATTTGCCTGGTATTCAGTTTAGCTATCTCTACTATATCTTTTGCTCAAGAAGGATTTGCAGTTAAGGCCGGTATTAACAATGTGACAATAAAATTTGATGCAGGTGAATTCGGTAGTGGATCAGATAGTGAACTCGGATTTTTTGTTGGAGGTGGATACAACTTCGAAGTTAGTGATTAGTTCGCTATAGAACCATCTGCGTTGATAAGTATTGTAAGTGATTTAACCTCACTTTATGTGCCAGTGATGTTAAAGTATGAAGTTGCAGATTCTTTTAATATTCAAGCTGGCCCTCAGATTAATTACCTTTTAGAAGATTTGCCAGATGGAGCTTTTGGTTTGGATTTGGCTGTTGGTGCTGGATATCAGTTTAATGATAATTGGTTTGTTGAAGCTAGGTACGGATTTCAGATCAGCCGCGGAGGTGGCCTTGGAGAGTTTACTGATTTTAATACCTTGACTATAGGAGCTGGTTATAGATTTAATTAGATAAAGTCATTATGATATCATATAAACGGAAGTATAATTGCTTCCGTTTTTTTATGCCTTGAAAATAGTAGTATTTTTACCTTATGAAATTATGCATCATTAACGGGCCAAATTTGAATCTTTTAGGTAAACGTGAACCAGAGGTTTATGGTAGCCAAACTTTTGAAGAATACTTCACTACATTAAAAGAACGTTTTTCTGAAATTGAGTTAGACTATTTTCAATCAAATATTGAAGGTGAATTAATAGGCAAAATTCAAGAACTGGGTTTCTCATATGATGGTATTATTTTAAATGCAGCGGCTTATACGCATACCTCAGTGGGTATTGGCGATGCCGTAAAAGCAATTGAAAGTCCTGTAATTGAAGTGCATATTTCTAATACACATAAACGCGAAGAGTTCAGACATACCTCGTTTATTTCTTCAGGAGCAAAAGGCGTAATACTAGGTTTTGGTCTGCAGAGTTATGACCTAGCAATTCAAAGTTTTTTAAAAACGTAATTAGACTTTTCTTTTCTTTTCAGCCAAGGGTTTGAGATATTTCTCATCAACATAAAAAGTAGCAAAGGGTAGCAGTGAGGCCACTAATAAAATGAAGCCTCTTTTGTATGACCATTTGTTTTTATACCAAAATACAATAGCAAGTAGTATGTAGGCAATAAATAGGATGCCGTGTGCTTGACCCACCCATTGATTAGGTTCAAAAATATCTGCAAGATACTTAAGGGGCATGGTCACTGCGAAAAGCGCTAAATATGAAATGCCCTCTAAAATTGATGTAATTCTGAACAAATTGAGCATAGGCTTAGTTAACTAAATAGGATTAGAATTATAACCGGAAATATGAGTCCTAAAAGGGTCAATTTCCAACCTCGTTTTCTAAATGTATTTTTTCCTTTCGTAATAATAAACATTCCTGTTATGGCAATGGTTAGCATACCGATTCCGAAGATGTCAGAATACCAAATCCAGAATTTATTGGTGGTTTTATGAAGAAACATAGTTTGACCAAGAACAGGTGTTTTTCTCTTGTATTCAACCACACCTTTACCCGTTTTTAAATCTGCATCTAAGATGATGTTATCTTTATAAAAGACACGTAATTCATCCCCACGTACGCGATGACTATCATATTCAGCATTAAGTTGCCATTTTTCTGAAATACTTTTGACGTAAGTTTCAGTAACGCCTTCATTAGTATCCGCAGGTATTTGTAATTGTACATCCTTGGTTTCATAAGCATAATCCATAGGATACCAATCTTGTCTGTGGTTTAAAATTATACCTGAAAACGAAAACGCAATAATAAGGCCCACATAAAAATAGGCTACATCACGATGTGTATTTCTGCTGGTTAATTTCATGATTTCCTATAAATGTATAACTTCATCATAGGCATCAGCTACAGCCTCCATTACGGCTTCACTCATGGTAGGATGCGGGTGTACAGCTTTTAAAACCTCATGCCCTGTAGTTTCTAATTTTCTTGCAAGAACGGCTTCAGCAATCATATCTGTTACCCCAGCGCCAATCATGTGACACCCTAACCATTCGCCATATTTCGCGTCAAAAATCACTTTCACAAAACCATCTGTAGTTCCAGATGCTTGTGCTTTTCCGCTTGCTGAAAAAGGAAATTTACCTACTTTGATATCGAGACCTTTTTCTTTTGCTTGATTTTCAGTTAAGCCAACTGAAGCTATTTCGGGTGAGCAATAGGTGCAACCCGGAATATTACCATAATCTAGTGCTTCAACGTTCATGCCTGCTATTTTTTCAACACACAAAATACCTTCAGCAGAAGCCACGTGAGCTAGCGCTTGCCCGGGGGTTACATCGCCAATGGCATAATAACCTGGTATGTTGGTTTGATAGTAGTCATTGACTAAAATTTTATCTCGATCGGTGGCAATACCAACGGCTTCAAGACCTATATTTTCAATATTTGTTTTGATACCCACGGCTGATAAAACCATATCAGCTTCTAATATTTGCTCTCCTTTTGCAGTCTTTACGGTTGCTTTCACGCCATTACCTGAAGTGTCAACAGCAGTAACTTCAGACGAAGTCATTATTTTTACACCTGCTTTTTTGAAACTGCGCTCTAACTGTTTAGATATATCTTCATCTTCAACAGGTACAATTCTATTTTGATATTCTACAACGGTTACTTCAGTGCCCATTGCGTTATAAAAATAGGCAAACTCTATGCCTATGGCACCGCTACCAACAACAATCATTTTTTTTGGCTGATCCTTTAAGGTCATGGCTTCGCGATACCCAATTATTTTTTTACCGTCTTGCGGTAAACTTGGTAATTCACGGCTTCTCGCCCCAGTAGCAATAATGATATTTGAGGCGCTATATTCTGTTTCTTTTCCATCAGGGGCTTTTACCACTACTTTCTTTCCTGGCTTTAAAGTACCATAACCATTAATGACTTCAATCTTATTTTTCTTCATTAGAAATTTAACACCTTTACTCATGCCATCAGCAACACCACGACTTCTATTAACTACGGCGTCAAAATCTTTTTCGACATTGTCAGCTTTGAGTCCGTAATCGCTTGCATGTTGCAGGTATTCAAAAACTTGAGCAGATTTCAACAAAGCTTTAGTAGGTATGCAGCCCCAGTTTAAACAAACACCACCAAGGTTTTCTTTTTCAACAATAGCTGTTTTTAAGCCTAGTTGAGAAGCTCTAATAGCTGTTACATATCCGCCAGGCCCACTTCCTAAAACAATAAGATCAAAATTACTCATAAAATTACGCTTTAAAATTTCTGATAATGGGTGCAAAAATACGAAATAACAGGGGCAAAATACAAACACCTGCTTCCAAAATAAGGATTTGGTACGCAGGTGTTATTTTTTTTCAAAAAGTTAGTTTAATTATTCAGCAGCTATAAACTTTAAAGCAGCCCCATTAATACAGTGTCTTTTGCCAGTGGGTTTGGGTCCGTCTTCAAAAACATGACCTAAATGACCCCCGCACGTGGCACAATGTTCTTCAGTTCTCTTGTATCCAATTTTATAATCAACATCATAGGCAACATTACCTTCTATTTCTTTATAAAAACTTGGCCATCCGGTACCAGAATCAAATTTAGTGTCACTCTTAAAAAGCTGTGTATTACAACCGGCGCAAACGTAAACACCTTGCGTTTTAATGTCAAGTAATTCACTGGTAAAGGGGTTTTCAGTTGCCGCTTCGCGTAATACATAAAACTGCATATCAGTTAATTGTGCTTTCCATTCAGCTTCAGTCTTTACCACTGTAAATTCTTTTTTTGCTGCTGTTTTTTCAACAGATGTCATTTCGTTCTGTTGTGAATTTCCTTTACATCCTATTAGAAAAACACAAAGTAATAGTGCTATGTTTTTAAGCATATTTTAGTTTTTAGTTTTGACGCTATTTTTTCTTGTTACTTACTATGAATATAAAAAAAAATCCTCGCTATAAAGTATAAGCGAGGATTGTTTCTTTTGAGGAAAAAAGATTTTATTCGAGTATTGTTTTTTGAACATCAGTTTCTTTCACGTTTAAGAAAGACATGACCTCTGAAATATTCGAACGATCTAAACTTGATTTACCAGAAATTGATTTTGCAGGTAAAACAGCAATTCTAAATACTTGATCATCAGTATCGCCAGGCATTAGGGTAGCTAAATCAAAATCTGCTTCTAAAAACATGGTCACATCAAAAAAGGTGTAATCAAAATTATACTGTAATAAACCTTGATCTAATATTCTTGTTTGAGGCATTAGTCTCCAAATATCAACAGCATCGCCATTTGAATCTTCAGTTTGATCCCAAAGTAAATACACGAGAACAACATCAGTTTCAAAAACTTCCAAAGTACTAGGAAAATCAAAAGCAATTGAATATTCATTGTCAGCAGAAAATGATCCTTCTACATCAACTACGCTTCCAATAAGACCATCAGCTCCGTCTAAGCCATCAAGGCCATCGATACCATTGGTTCCGCATGAAATAAATAATAAGGTTAGAAAAGTGCCGAGTACTAGTGTAAATTTTTTCATGAGACTAAATATTTAAAGTTATTGTTTTAAGCAATTCAAAAAGCGTTCCAAAAATTAAAAATACTTCTAATTTTGTTGTTAGGCTAGTTAGAAACTCAAAGAAAATATTTTGGATAAGGGTACATACCTATTCATTCATTGATGATTATACAATAGGCTGGCATATTAATTGATATGGGTACTTTGTTGAATAAACTCGCAGCCAAATACGGCTGGGTTATTTGATTTTTAACTATTATTAATTAACAGGTATTGAAAAAAGATTTTTTTTTGGTAATTTACCATTATAAACACTAGAACAAATGAAAAAATTAATTTTAACCCTCGCATTTTTTTTAAGTATTACTGCTTGTAAAGTAAACCCTTTTACAGGAAAAAAAGTTTTCAACTTTTACGGTAACAAAGCAATTTTTCCAACGGCATTCGCACAATATGATCAGTTTTTAACTGAAAATGCGGTTGTTGAAAATACGGCTGAATCACGAATGATAGCTAATGTAGGTCAACGAATCGCATCAGCTGCTGAACGTTGGTTGAACGCCAATGGGTATGAAGGCTATTTGAATGATTATCAATGGGAATACAATTTGGTTAAAGATGAAACTGTAAATGCTTGGTGTATGCCAGGTGGTAAAATTGTTTTTTACACCGGTATTTTACCCATCACGCAGCAAGAAACAGGAGTAGCCGTTGTTATGGGACATGAGGTGGCACACGCCTTAGCAGATCACGGTGCTCAAAGAATGAGTGCGGGTACTGCGCAGCAATTAGGAGCCGTTCTTGGTAACGTTGCCATTCAAGATGAGCAAAAAAGAAATTTGTTTAACCAAGCCTATGGTATTGGCTCACAATTAGGTATTATGCTGCCTTTTAGTAGAGGTCATGAAACAGAAGCTGATCGCATTGGATTACAAATTATGGCAATTGCAGGTTATGACCCTACTGAAGCTGCTGAACTCTGGAAACGTATGAAAGCAAATAGCGGCGGTCAAGCCCCGCCTGAATTTATGAGTACCCACCCTTCAAATGATACCAGAATAGCGAATTTGACAGAATGGGCTCCTCAGGCTAGAGAAGAAGCTTTGAAATTCGGAGTGACAACTTTTGAATAAAATTTATTTATAGTCGTATATTGAAACCGTTGTTGGCATAAAGCTAACAGCGGTTTTTTAATACACTTATTTATAACCAAATCAAAAATGGCTAGAGAAGAAGCACCAAAAGGAAGTAAAAAATTACTGAATGCTTGGGCATTTTATGATTGGGCAAACTCAGTGTACACTTTAACCATAGCTTCTTCAATATTTCCTATTTTTTACGCTGCTCTTTTTACCTCAAAAAATGAGCTTGTTTCTGCCTTTGGTTTTGAAATGAAGCCCACGGTGCTGATTGAATTAATAACAGCCTTTACATTTTTAGTAGTTGCTATTTCTTCGCCAATCTTATCAGGTATTGCTGATTACGTAGGCAACAAGAAAAGTTTTCTAAAATTCTTTTGTTATATAGGTAGTGTAGGTTGTTTTGGTCTTTATTGGTTTGATTTAGATTTAATTCACACAAGTTTACTTTTTTATTTTATGGGATTGCTAGGCTATTGGGGAAGCTTGGTTTTTTACAATTCTTACCTACCAGATATTGCTTTTGAAGATCAACAAGATAGTATTAGTGCGAAGGGCTTTTCAATGGGTTACATAGGAAGCGTTCTTCTATTAATTTTGAACTTGGCCATGGTTATGAATCCAGAATGGTTTGGTTTTGATGTTAGCATAGCCAATTCTATTCTAGAAAATGGTTCTGAAGAAGAAATACTTTTAGCAACTGATAAGGCAAAGAATAGTGCATCTCTTACAGCAATGAAAACTTCTTTTATTACTGTTGGTTTGTGGTGGGCAATCTTTAGTCAATATAGTTTTATGGTTTTGCCTAAAGGAATTTCAGAGGGTAACAAAGTAAATAAAGATGTTTTATTAAATGGCTTTAAAGAACTGCGAGAAGTATGGAAACAATTACAAGGCAATTTGAGATTAAAACGATACCTGGAAGCATTTTTTGTATCTAGTATGGCCGTTCAAACAATCATGTTAATGGCTGTCTATTTTGGAGAAAAAGAAATAGCATGGTCTAATAATGATGAAAAGACAGTTGGGCTAATCATCAGTATTTTAGTTATTCAATTGGTTGCTATTTTAGGAGCTTATTTGACTTCAAAAGCCTCAAATAAATGGGGAAACATTCAAACTTTAATTGTAGTAAACGCTATTTGGATGGTTCTTTGTGTTTATGCCTACTTTATGGTAACACCAATGCAATTTTATTTTGCTGCTGGTTTTGTAGGGCTTGTCATGGGCGGAGTTCAGGCCTTATCACGTTCTACTTATTCTAAGTTTTTGCCTGAAACTGAGGATACAACTTCCTATTTCAGTTTTTACGATGTCGCAGAAAAAATAGGAATTGTTATAGGTATGGTCATTTTCGCTCTCGTTGAAAGTAAATATAACATGCGTTATGCAATTCTATTTTTGTTTATGTTTTTTTTGATTGGCATAATTCTTCTTTTTCGGGTGCCAAAACAAACAACAAAATCTACCTAATTTCACAAAAAAAGGTTCAGAATATAATTTAAATAGAATTCACTTTAAATTTGAAATACAAATCATAAAACATTTGTTATACGGTTTAACTGAATTAGTTGTCTTTTGTCGATTTGCAAACTTAAATAGTTTTAATACTTCTAATTTGTAGGCAATTAACTAGAAGTAAACCAGATGACTACCAAATTATTTAGAAAACTATCTAAAAAGTATTTCTTTATTTTTTCAACTATTGCGCTATTAGGTGCTGTACCTTATTTTGCGGGATCGGGTTTGGATCAAGCAGAACCATTAGATAACTATCTTAACAATAATTTTCCGGATGTCTTGGCTGAAGGATTACCGTATGTGCCTGTTTTTCCGAATCTAATTTTTGATTCACCACTGACTTTCAACGAAGTGCCTAATGGCAATAAAATTATAGTTGGTCAACGTGATGGTAGAATCTATTCTTTTGACAAAACAGCGAATGTAGCTTCAAAAAATTTAATGCTCGATCTTTCTGAAAAAGTTGGTGTTGTTTGGGATGGTGGTTTTCTTGGCCTAGCACTGCATCCTGAATTTGGTACTAATGGTAATAACTATTTCTACACATGGTATACCACTGAGGATGTTAATAGTAATGATTTTCCTAATCGGTATACAACACAATCTTGCGATAGTGAGGAGTATTGGGGTAACTTTTTAATTCTTGCCAGATATACAGCAAACCCTAATACGTTGACTGTTCAAGAAAGCTCAGAACAGACTTTGATAAAAATTAGAATGTATGGTACAACCCATAGAGGCGGAGGGTTATTATTTGGAGATGATGGATTTTTATATTTAACAACCGGCGATCAAACTGCCTTTAAAAAAGCACAAGATATAACCAACAATATTGATGGGGGTGTTTTAAGACTTGACATTGATCGAGACCCTGCAAAAAGTCATCCGCCGGTAAGAACAATGCCAAATGATCACGGTTTTTCTGATGAAATAACCGGTAATGGGTATTACATTCCAAATGATAATCCGTTTTTAAGTGCTGGCGGACAAACTTTCGAAGAATATTATTCTATTGGTCATAGAAATCCGCATAGAATGACAAAAGACCGTCAAACTGGCGACCTATATGTAGGCGAAATTGGAGGCGGAAGGCATGAAGAAATAAATGTTATTAAAAAAGGAAGAAATTACGGCTGGCCATTATATGAAGGGCTTGTACAAGATACTTTTTGTGTTTCACAATTGCTAAATAATATGGCTCATGAAAGACCATTAACTGCTTTTCCAAGATCAGAGGCTAATGCTGTAATTGGTGGTTTTGTTTATCGAGGTAATCAAATACCAGAATTACAAGGCAAATATATTTGTGCAGATTATGGTGTTGGTGAAGAAATATGGTCAATTGATATTAATACAGGTAGTTACACACAATTAGGAAATTTTACTTCAACTAATATCATTTCTTTTGGTGAAGATAAAGAAGGTGAATTGTATATCATGAAACAAGGTTCTTCAACCTTGTATAAAATGGTTTCAAAAGATAACCCGGTCAGCCAAATGCCACCTTTGCTATCACAAACAGGTGCCTTTAAGAATTTAAATACGCTTGAACCAACTGACGGATTGATTCCTTATGATTTAGTAGAATCTTTTTGGTCTGATGGTGCCCTTAAGAAAAGATGGGTTGGTATACCAAATAATGGTAGTCATAATACTTCGGTAGAAAAAATTAATTATTCTGCTGACGATGTTTGGCAATTTCCTGTAGGATCAGTTTTAATTAAACATTTTGAATTACCTATAAATGAAAATAATCCTTCAATAACAAAACGCTTAGAAACAAGATTTTCAATAAAGGCAGCCAATGGTAAATTCTATTTTGTAACCTACAAGTGGAATAATCAAGGAACAGACGCAGAAATAATTGCTGGTGGTTTAGATGAAACTATTTCAATAACAAGAGCTAATGGTAGCCAAAGTACTCAAACCTGGCGATACCCTAGTTCTGCAGATTGTATAACATGTCATAATTCTTCATCAGAAGGTACTTTAGGTATGCGTTCGCGATATTTGAATAAAGAGTACACATATCCAAAAACTGGAAGAACAGCGAATCAATTAGTAACGCTAAGTAGTCTAGGTATCTTGAATCAAACCATTACTGATGCGAATACTGCAAATATTTTAACTGCAAGTTCAATAGATGATCCTATTGCGAGTATTGATGATAAGGCGCGTTCTTACATGGATTTAAATTGTGCTTATTGTCACAGATCAGGATCAGGTGTACGCGGCGATTTTGATCTTCGACTTAAGTTAGATATTGTTCAAACTAATTTATATGATGCAGCGGCTTTTAATAGTCTAGGTATACCTAATGAGAAAATAGTAGATCCTGGTAATGCAGCAACTTCTATTTTATATCATCGCGTGAATAGCTTAGATCCCAATATAAAAATGCCACCTGTCTCAAAAAATAAAATTGATGAAAAAGCGATAGAATTACTTGAAGATTGGATCAATCAATTAGACCCTGATCCATGTGCAGATCGTATTATCATGCAAACCTTCGATAATATTCCAGGGGTTACTATTTCAGAATTAAAGAATAATCAAAATTACCCGAATAACCCTGGTAATGTGCAAGAACTTAATGAATTTAGTATTCCAATTAATGTTGCTGACCTTTATGGTGTTCGTGTTCAGGGTATATTAAAAGCACCAGAAACGGGCACTTATTATTTCTGGGTAAATGGCGATGATAACGTTGAACTAAACTTAAGTTCTGATGCAAACGCAGCTAATAAAGTTAGAATAGCCTATCATGATGGATGGACTAACCCTTCTCAGTGGAATAAGTATGCTACTCAAAAATCAGCAGCGATAAATCTTATTGCTGGTCAAAATTATTATATCGAAGCTCTTGTAAATGAAAATTTCGGTGGCGATAATTTAGCGGTAGGTTGGAGAAGACCTAGCAACGGAAATGGGTCAGCACCTATTCAAATTATACCGTGTACCGTTTTTGACTATTTTAATGGTCAGCCAAGTACGGCTGTGACGGGTGTAACAACAGACCTTTCAACCATGTTATTAGAAGAAGGAGTAACGCAACAAATAATAGCGACAGTAGCTCCTTCAGATGCCACAAATCAAACTGTAAGTTGGTCATCTAGTAATACCAATATTGCGACAGTTACTTCTGACGGATTAATCAGTGCAGTTTCAGTAGGAGCAGCGACCATTACAGTTACTACTGAAGATGGTGGTTTTGAAGCGGTGGCGAGTATTACCGTTTCCTCAAGTAATAATCAAAATTGTACGGCTTCTGGAAGTATTTTAATGGAACGTTATGATGATATAAGCGGTCATACAATTCCTGCATTACTGGCTGCATCAAATTATCCTGATACGCCTTCGCAGACTCAGGAACTTTCTTTATTTGAAATTCAGTCTAATCAAGGCGATAATTACGGAGTGCGTTTAAGTGGAACCTTATGTGTGCCTGAGACAGGTGTTTATTATTTCTACATAGCAGGAAACAATCAGGTAGAATTAAATTTTAGTAGCACATCGAGCGCTTCTGACAAGACTCGAATTGCCTATCATGAAGATTGGACAGGCGAGCGCGAGTGGGATAAAGTTGCAACTCAAAAATCACAAGGCGTTTTACTCAATAAAGGTGAAGTGCACTATATAGAAGCTTTGATGAAAGAAGGAGGCTTTGGTGACAACTTAGCAGTAGGCTGGCGTCGACCTAGTGATGGTAATGGTAGTTTAGCGGCTGAGGTAATACCAGGTAATGTTCTTTCGCCTTCAGTTCGCAATGTGGTTTCAGTTAATGGAATAACCTTAGCGACCAATACACTGAATTTACCAGTAGGTGAAGAAACGATTCTTGGCTTTACTATCTTACCTTCAAATGCCACAAATACAAGGGTAAGTTGGACATCGAGTAACACCAATATTGCCACGGTTACTTCTGACGGATTAGTACGCTCAATTTCTGAAGGAACAGTTACTATTACAGTTACCACTGATGAAGGCGGATTTGAAGCAATATCAAATATAACCCTTACACCAGGTAGCAATCAAAGTTGTACGGCTTCTGGAAGTATTTTAATGGAACGTTATGATGATATAAGCGGGCATACAATTCCTGCATTACTGGCTGCATCAAATTATCCTGATACGCCTTCGCAGACTC
>CALFUL010000029.1 GCA_937929935.1 uncultured Flavobacteriaceae bacterium
CTGTTCAACACTTTTTCCATTGTCGAACTCCTTTAAAATCTTTGCAATCTGCACGGGTGAAAATTTACTCTTTCTCATACTGTTTAAAATTAAGATTATTATTCTACTTTTAAACAGTTCGGTTTTAAGGGAAGCTTACAAAATGATTTAAGAGTGCATACATTACATTATAACCGGCATTCTCTATTTCTACAACTGAACGGTCGTTGTAAATATGCTCTATAGAAAAATCTACAATTTGTTGAAGTGCATCACAATCCTCAGCTATCATATCGAATAATGCCTTTTTATGTTTTCCAGCCACAATATTATCAAAATGCAGTTTATAAAATTCAAAGGCTTTAAATATCAGACTATTTATGGATTTAGCTCTTAAATTGGATAGGGCGGTCAAAGTGAGCCACCTCGAGTATAAAAACCTTCCTTTTTTTAAGGAAGGTTTTTTTGATTCATTGCAAATCGAGTTCTTTTCGTGATTTAGAAGGATCGAACTTTAATATTCTTAAAAGACACCTCACTGCCTTTATTTTGAAGTAAAAGAAAGCCTTCACTTAATGTGCCAAAGTTTTTTAAAGTTTCAAACTTACTTTTTTCAACCAGGGCTTTAAAAACCTGACTATTGATATCAAATTCAACCACTTTTACGTGATTGAGCCAATGCTCAACATGTCCGTTTTTTACAATGATTCTGGCATTGTTCCATTTACCCACGCCTTTGAAATTTTTACCTCTAGAGCTTTGGGTGTTTTCAGCGCGTATCAAATCATATAATGAACCAACGGTTCTATTGCCGTTTTTACCCAATTTGGCATCAGGGTGGTTTTTGTCATCAATGAGTTGAAATTCGAGTGTTGTATTTAGTTTGTTTTCATCAACAAAATAACTGATTCCGCTGTCAGCACCAGCGTTTAATTTAAAATCAATACTCAATTCAAAATCTTTAAACTGATTGATTGATAGTAATTGATTGTTTTTAGCTGGTTCAGTTGCATCCGAAGAATTGGTGGATACGTTTCCGTTATTGGTGTTCCATCCGTTTGCGATAAAATTTGAATCTTTTGTTCCTTTTAAATCAAAGGCGCTTTTGCCATCCCATAAAAGTTTCCAGTTATTTTCAATTTCATGCGCCGTTAATTGATTTTTCAAGTAACTTATTTCAGCAACTTCTAAATCAACGGCTTTTCTTTCTTTTTCTAGTTGGGTAGTTTTTATTTTAATGTTTTTCCATTTGATAGACTTTCCTTCTAACTCTTCATGTGTTCCAATGTCATGCACTTGAAACGCAATGAAGCCTTCGGGGGTGGTTGCATCAATCAAATTGGCACAGGGTATATCATTTACCCACGTTCTTATGCTTGTGCCAATAGCTTCAATTCTGTACTGATTCCATTGTCCTTTTTTAAACGCGTTTCTTCCTGTTTCATTTCTGGTTAACGGGTAGAGCCATCCGTTTCTCGCTTCATCATAGATGCCACCTGCCCATTTTCTTGAACTGGTTTCAATTTCACATTGATAACCATGCACTCTTCCTTTCATTATAGAATCAGTACTAATACTTCTGAATTGCACGCCAGAATTGAGTCCGTCTTCAATCAAAACCTCAAATTCAAGAATAAAATCTGCATAGTTTTTTTTAGTTGCTAAAAAGCTATTGGGGGTATTCAATTTTGAAATACCAATCAAAACACCTTTTTCAATCTTAAATTGGGCATCGCCATTAAGTTGTTTGAAGTTTTTGAAATTTTGACTCTTTAAAAGGGGTTTCCATCCATTTTGAGCTGTGACCAATGCGGAAATAAAAAAAAGTAGAATTATGCCAGCTTGTTTGAAAGTTTTCATAGTTTCAAATTACAGCTAAAGATATGTTTTTTTGGCTTGCTCTATTTATATATAGGCTAAATGAACTTTTTCTCAATGGCAAATTTAATCAATGAAGCTGCATTTGACACTTCTAGTTTTTGCATGAGGTTTCTACGATGAGTTTCAACCGTTAACGGACTAATAAAAAGTTCTTCAGCAATAGTATTGGTGGTTTTACCGTCTGCAATTAATCGCAACACATGAGTTTCTCTTCGTGTTAATTTGGGTACATCTTTACTTTCTTGAGCCACTGAATCTGCTAATATTTTTTGAATCTCACTACCAAAATAAAATTCGCCATTATGAACCTTGCTGATAGCACTTACTAATTCATCTGAGGTAGCATTTTTTAGTAGGTATCCTTTAACCCCGTTTTTAATCATTTGATTTATAATGCTTGGCTCACTGTAGGTGCTTAATCCTAAGATCTTAATGGTAGCTCTTTTATCAAGAATAAGTTTAACCATTTCTACACCGCTGATATCGGGTAAATTAACATCCAATAAAATAACATCAACGATCTCTTTTTCAAGAAATTCTAGTGTGTCATTTCCGTTTGTAAAATGCGTTCTTACCGCGACTGCTGGGTTGTCACTGAGTAGGGTTTTTAAGCCTTCAACAACCATAGGATGGTCATCTACAATTAAAATAGTAATAGGTTTATGCTGCATCGATGTTAATGTGTACGTTGACGGTTGTGCCTTCATTTTCTTCGCTTTCAAAATCAATATTTCCTTTTAAATAAGCAACCCTGGTTTGCAAGTTTGATAAGCCCATACCAGAATTTTTTTTCTTTAAATCTTTATTCTTATCAAAGCCAATACCATTGTCTTCTACAGTAATATGAACTTGATTGCCTTCTCGAATAAATTGTACTAAAACCTCAGAAGCTTTGGCATGTTTTATAGCGTTATTAATTAATTCTTGAACCACCCTATACATGGTAACTTGGGTGTTGATATTGATATCTTTGTCATTACCATAAAATTGTAAAGTAACTTTCGTTTCACTACCCGTCATACTGCTGCAATAATCTTTTATGGCAGCTTGAAGTCCGAATTTTACTAACGTTTCTGGCATTAAATTACGTGCAACGCTGCGTAATTCAGTAAGCGAATCATTCAAATCATGCATCACTTTTTGCAGTTGTTTCTTTGGGTATACCTTAGGTTCATCTTTGTCAAGTTTAGAAAGATTCATGCTAATGCCAGATAAGCGACCGCCTAGGCTATCATGTAAATCAATAGCCAAACGTTTACGCTCTTTTTCTTGGCCTTCAATCATAGCAGAGAATATTTTATTCTGCTGTTCTTGTTTTAGTACTTGAACTTCTGCTTCTTGTTCAAGTTCCTTTTTTCTTGCGGTAGCTAATTTTCGCTTATAAAAATAAAATCCGCTAAATAATAGCAATCCTAAAATGCTTATGATGCCTCCAAGTAAATAGCCTTGCGATTTTTTCTTTTCTAAAGATAGGGCAGCTTCATTTTTTTCGTTTTTAAGACCGAGAATCTCTTTTTCTTTTTTTGCAATATTATATTGAATTTCAAGATTTTGCATATCTGAATCTAAAGTCTCAACGCGCATACTATCTCTTACTACCACATAATCTGTTAAATATTCATATGCTTTTTTATAATTATTAAGTTTTGCCTCATATCTTCCAAGTTGAGGATAAGAACTGATAATATCTTCATGTAAATGTTCTGGTCCTAAACGATTAAGGTATTTTATGGTGTATTCAGAAGCTTTTCGGAAATCTCCTGTTTTTTCATAAATATTAGCATATCGTTGGTATATCAAACTTAAAAGGTAATTTTTAGGATCATCTTTATAATAGCTACTTGCCTTGTCTAAAGCCTCGATGCCTTTATGGTATTCTTTTATACCACTGTAATAAAGACCCAGTTCTCCATAATATTTTGGTGCATAAAACGAATTTGGAATTGAATCTAAATTCTTCTTCGCAATATCTAAAACCATTTTCATTCTTGGCAACGAGTCGAGACTGTACAAACATGATGAAAATGCCAAACTATGGTACACTAAATCTTCAGGACCGCCAATTTCTTCAAATTGCTTTTGACTGATGATAAATAGTTCATACGCCTTTTCTATAGCGCCGCGGTTACTATATTTAATACCTAAGTTGGTATTGCCGTTCGCTACAAACATTTTATCACCCATGCGCTCAGCAATAGGAATGGTCATAGCGGCAAGTTCAATTTCTTTTTCTACTTTTCCTTCAAATCCGTAGGCAACCCCAAGATTGTAATGCCCTCTGAGCCAAATTTTCAAATTATCACGGGTAGAATCTTTTTTAATGAGTTTGTCTGCAAGTGCGTTGCCTTTGATGAAATATTTTTTTGCATTTTCAGTATCTATATAATCTAGGTAACCACCAGCTAGATCAATATTTGATATTGCCATTCCTTTTAAATACCCTATTTCTTTACTCAAAGCTATAGCTGCAAAACCATTTTTAAAACACTTTAATGAATCAACGCCGCCATACTGTCTTGCAAGTTCAGATAAGGTTTTGACTCTGGTAGTATCATGAATTTTTTGTGTCAATAGATTTTCTAAACTATCAATTTGACTTTCGCGCCCTGTTTGAGCATGTACTGTAAACGTAAAAAGTAATATACAAGTGAGGTATATTGATTTCATGACAATTAAATCTAACTATTGTTTTACCAATATACTACAAGAAGATGGTACAATTAATGCAGTACATTCAATATACCTGAAAACCATTAGAAAAAAATACAATCAATAGGGTATTTCTCGACGAATATGTTTTACTTAATTTGGTACTATTGTAAAATTGATGATTCAAGATTAATTGAAAAGATCAATTCTTTTAAACCAATTACTATGAGACCTCTTTTAATTTTAAGCTTTTTATCATTACTTTTTTTTAATTGCAAAGGGCAATACACTATAGATGAATTGCCAGAAAAACTGATAGTATTTGGCAGCGGTGGAGGTATGACAGGCGGTGTAGATACATATACTCTCTTAGAAAACGGACAATTATTTTCTAATAATTCAATTACAAAAGAGCATCAAGAGCTTGAAAGATTACCTAAGAAAATGGCGAAATCCTATTTTGAAAAAATGCAGGCATTAGAGTTGTCTAAAACAGATTTCAACCACCCAGGCAATCTATATTATTTTTTAAAACAAGTTGATGGCGAAGAATATTATACGGTTACATGGGGTTCACAGGATCATGAGGTTTCAGCTGACTGTGAAGCATTGTATAAAGAACTTTTTGAATTAATAAAATAAAGGGTATTTGGTGAGTTTGCCTAAAATTCAATTCTTAATTGAGCTTTTGTTTTGACGCCTTATACTTTACTCAAAAACTATAAAAATGAAAAAACAAGTACTATTAATTTTGTTTGCCCTTTTACTAGGCAGCTTGACCGCAAGTGCACAACATACGTTTGATGATAAGAAGCACTCTTCATCAACTGCGACGAAAACTTCGCAAGATACCAACTTTGATTTTTCACAATTAAAAGTGAAACCTAAGCAAAAGGTATTGACCAAAGGGAGAACAAATTTTCAATTAAACAAGAATTTTGAAGACCGACATAAACCATCGGTATATCAACACAAGGTTTTAAATCTTTCTGAAACTGGCATTCCTTTATTTATTGAGAGTAAAGCTACTGATGAGATGAAGAGGTCAGCAAAAAACCAATCGAATGAGGCTGTTGGAATGGCTTATTTACAGGATATAAAATCAATGCTTCGCGTTACAAATCCGTCAGAAGAATTTAAAAGTATTTCTCAAAAGAAAGATGATTTAGGACAAACACATTTAAAAATGCAGCAATATTTTCAGGGTGTTAAGGTATACGGAAGCGAAGTAATTGTACATCTTAATAAAAACCAATTGGTTGAAGCTTTTAATGGTAGAAACCAACCCACGCCTCAATTATCAAGTGTTGCTCCGAAAATTTCAGTTCAAAATGCAATTGCAAATATTGAAATTGATTTGGGCAAAACCTTAGCTAAGAATGATGCTACTGTATCAGGTTTAAATGAGTTATTAAATCCGTTTGAACCAGAAGAAGAATTGGTTATTTATACTATAAATGACACTCCTGTTTTAACGCGCCATATAACTGTATTTCCGAATGCATTGGATCGTTGGGAATATTTTATTGACGCCAACACGGGTCAGGTTTTAGATAAGTTTTACCACAGTTGTTCCTTTCATGCTAGTTTGAATGAAGCTCATAATGAACCCAATCATAGGGTTTCTTTACCGCCAACAACCACTAGCGGTACCGATTTAAACGGAGTAAACCGCACTCTTAATACCTGGAGTAACGGTACCCAAAATTATTTGCTTGATATTTCAAAACCCATGTATGATGGTGGTCAATCGCAGTTGCCTGATAATCCGGTAGGGGGTATTTTAACTTTAGATTTAAGAGGAGAAGCACCAGCTGAAGGAGTGCAAATTTTTCACGTAACCACAGCGAGTAATTCATGGAGTAATGCTAATGGTGTTTCTGCACATTATAATGCAGATGTGTCTTATGAATACTTTAGAACCAATTTTAATAGAAATTCAATCAACGGCGAAGGCGGCAGCGTTATTTCTTTTATCAACGTAGGTAACCCTGATACAGGAGGCGGTTTTGATAATGCCTTTTGGAATGGTAAAGCTATGTTTTATGGTAGTGGCGATCAAGCATTTTCATCTTTAGCTGGTGGTCTTGATGTTGGCGGTCATGAAATGTCGCATGGTGTTATTCAAAATACTGCAAATCTTGAATATAGAAATCAATCAGGGGCCATTAATGAATCTTTTGCTGACATTTTTGGAGCAATGATTGATCGTGATGATTGGACTTTGGGCGAAGATATTGTCAACTCTCAATTTTTTCCGTCAGGGGCCATGCGCGATATGCAAAACCCAAATAATGGTGCTTCTGGTTTAGGTCAATCAGGATGGCAACCTAAAGATATGACTGAGTTTTATACCGGTGATCAAGATAATGGCGGGGTTCATATTAACAGTGGTATTGTGAACAGAGCATATTATCTTTTCGCGACTTCTATCGGAAAAGATAAGGCAGAGCAAGTTTATTATCGCGCCTTAGATAATTACTTGACGCTATCATCTCAATTTATTGATTTGAGATTAGCAGTTTTGAAATCTGCTGCTGATATTCATGGTGCTGGTTCTGCTGAGGTTCAAGCTGCTGAATCTGCTTTTGATACTGTGGGCATAACAGATGGTGAAGCTACAGATACTGATAATGATATACCTGTTGCGAATGGTGATGAGTTTATACTAAGTATTGATATAAGAGATAGTGATGCGAACACCATTTATATCTCTGATACCAACGGTCAAAATTTTGTACCGTTGACCACTACAGGAGTATTTAGAAAACCTAGTGTCTCTGATGATGGTACACTAGCCATTTTTGTTACAGAAGATAATACGGTAAACGCAGTAACATTATTAACCTCAGGTTCTGAAGAAACGGTGCTTTCTAGCGAACAAATTTGGTCGCAAGTGGCTCTTTCAAAAGATGGTACTAAACTCGCTGCAATTAGAAATGATCAAGACAATGTCATTTTTATCTCTGATTTGGTTAGCGGAACATCACAGTCTTTTGAACTATTTAATCCGACAACATCTGATGCAGGAGTTACCACTGGTGAGGTTTTATATCCTGATGCCATAGAATGGGATTATTCTGGTCAATTTCTTATATACGATGCTTTAAATAGGATTGAAAACGGAAGCGGAAATGATATTGAATATTGGGATGTGGGCGTTTTAAAAGTTTGGAACAATCAAAGTAATTCTTTTGGCGACGGAAGTATTCAAAAATTGTTTGCTAACCTGCCTGAAGGGGTAAGTATTGGTAATCCATCTTTCTCAAAAACTTCAGGAAACATATTAGCTTTTGACGTCTTTAATTCTAATGATGACACCTATGAAGTTATTGCTGCTAATATTGAAACAGGAGCGGTAAAAACAGTGTATCAAAATAATAAACTAGGATTTCCTAATTACTCAAAGACTGATGACATCCTCATTTTTGATTCAAATAATAATGGCGATGAAGATATTCTAGCCATTAATATGGCGGCTGATAAAATTAGTCCCTCTGGTAATCCATCAGAATTAATTCCTAATGGTATTTGGGGTATCTGGTACACCGTGGGTGAACGAAGCACCTTGAGTAGTGAAAAAGAAATCACTGATTTTAGGTTTAATGTGGTTAATCCGGCTGCAGTTGGAGTTATTAATGGAAATCAAATAACAGTTGATTTACCTGATAATATCAATAGGCAAAATCTGATTGCTACTTTTTCTAATTCGTCAAAATCGACCGTGTCAATTTCTGGAACTAACCAGCAAAGCGGAGTTAGTTTGAATGACTTTACAAATTCAGTTGTGTATCGTGTTACGGCTGAAGATGGTTCTACCAAAGATTTTACCGTAACCATAGGTTCAGGAGGCACAAACAATCCTAATGATGCTGATGGCGATGGGGTTCTAGATGCTGAAGACTTATGCCCTAACACGCCTTCAAATACCACAGTTGACACTACCGGATGTGAAGTATTTTCTTTGCCAGCTGATAATTTTAGAGTGTTATCAAAAGGAGAATCATGTAGAAATAGTAATAATGGAAGCATCGAAATAAGCGCCTTTGCCAATTTGGCTTATTTGGTTAATTTTCGGGGTAATGGTGCTGATGCTTCCAATAATTTTACCAGTGGTATTCGATATGAAAACCTAACTGGGGGTACGTATACCATATGTATTACGGTTCAAGGCCAACCCAATTATGAAAATTGTTTTGAGGTGGTAGTCGCTGAGCCAGGCCCACTAGGTGTTTCATCTAAAACAGATTTAAATGCTCGAACGGTAACCTTAAGTTTATCAGGTGCTGATTCATATATCATTAAACTCAATGAAGAAGAATACGTAACTACCAAAGATGAAATAACGCTACCCCTAAATGCTGATGAAACAACTTTGACGGTTAAAACCGAATTAGTTTGTCAGGGCGTTCATGAAGAAACCATAGATTTAGGAGCAAAAGTAGTGGTGTATCCTAACCCAATTTACACCGGAGAAATTACAGTTGAATTTAGTAGTGCTATTCAAGAAAATACTTGGGTGCAATTAAATACTTTTGATGGTAAAACAGTAAAGCAAAAAATGATTGAAAAAGGAGCAACAGCAGTTCGATTACAAGCAGATGATTTACAAACAGGAATGTATTTATTGTATGTGACCATCAACGGTACTGTTGAAACCTATAAAATAATTAAGCAATGAGAAATTCGTATCAAATAATAGTTGCAATAGTTCTAGGCATAGCGCTTACCGCTTGTTCTAAAAAGAATAAAGATAATCCTGATGATGTGAATAATACCAAGGCCCCAGAAGCAGCGGCTTTAGTATTTCCAGATAATAATTTGGAGTGTACTGAGGGTGCCGTAGTTAATGCTACCCAAAGTAGTATTCTGTTTCAATGGCAAAAGGCTGATAATGCCACAAGCTATGAGGTTAATTTAACTAATTTGGATACCAATTCTTCTTCTTCAATGAATTCAAATACCAATGAAGTAAGTATTACGCTTGATAGAAATACACCGTATGCGTGGTATGTGGTATCAAAATCTAGTGGCACTAATGAAACAGCTGAAAGTGATACGTGGCGCTTTTATAATCAAGGTGAAGGCGTATTGAGTTATGCGCCATTTCCGGCAACGGTAGTGAGCCCTACAAGAGGTCAAACTTTAACTTCAGCAGGCTCTGTTAATTTGGAATGGCAGGGTAATGATGTTGATAATGATTTGGTTGAGTTTGAGGTGTTATTTGGTGCCACTAGTAACCCAACATCAAGTATTGCAAATACAGCGCAAAGTTCTACCACAGCGAACACAAGTTCTGGGCAAACCTATTATTGGCGTGTCATATCAAAAGATAAGGTGGGTAATACTTCGCAGTCTGAGATTTTTGATTTTAAGGTGCAGTAATTTTAAAATTAAAAAACCATTGGGCAGTATGCTTTTTGTCGCTGATAATGGGGTTATTCAATTATTTTATTTTAAGAAGTGAAAAACCCACATTGAAAATTGTGGGTTTTTTTGTAAATCAATAAAAAAATCAAATTTCTTAGTTGTAAAACAACTGTGTGTAATATTTCTTTCCGTTAAGATCAGTAGTGATGCTGATAACTGTATGTGTATGATTACCTTCTAAAGTAGCTTTGTGCGTTGGGCTGTTTAACCAACCTTTTAAAACCTGTGCGTTAGTGTTGAAGTGACGTGCAACATTTTCAGATACATTTCTTGCCTTTGTAGCCTTTTTAACCTTGTCAGCACGTAAAGAGAAATTTGTGTGGCTGATACGATCATCTTCAATCATAAATATATTGTGCTCGCTTGCAACGTTATAAATTTTAGTATCCATTTTCAATAGGTTTAATCCTATTGAAACTCTATAGTCATTAATAATTTCTAAAAGTGCTGTTTCTTCTTCAGAAGCAGTGTTGGTTGTATTTGATTCTGTTATGCTATATAATTCATTTTCTTCTTCTACGGTTGAAGATGAACAAGAAGCTAAGGTTGCGATAAAAATGAATACTAATAATTGAGAAAATTTCATAATTGTTATTGATTTACATTGCTAAACTACTTCAGTAGGTCACTTCGGGCAGATATACTCTTTGTTGTGAATTAAAAAATCGATAACACGTAAGATTAGACCTACACTGGCCTTATCGATGAAATACTTGAGAAAAGTCGTCGGAAAAAAGAGTGATTTTATCGATGGTTTGACATCAGAACAATGAAATTATACCCTTTACAGAGGATTCATTTTTTGATCATCAGTTGAAGTTCAAAAAGCATCGATTAATGACTCTTGAAAGAGGCTTTTTTGTGCTAAAAGAAAATTTTTGGTGTACGTACTTCGGATAAATTTGTAAGAATTTTTAAAATTTATTTATTGGAAATAATCCTAATATTAGGATTATTTCCAATAAATTTGCTATCCCGTTTTAGAATAGCAATGAGCAAAAATATTTTACATCTTGATTTAGACACCTTTTTTGTATCGGTAGAGCGCTTACTTGATAGCCGTTTGAAGGGCAAGCCTATATTGGTAGGCGGTCTCAGCGACCGTGGTGTAGTGGCGGCTTGTAGTTATGAAACGCGCAGCTATGGTGTTCATTCAGGTATGCCTATGAAAATGGCAAAAGAACTGTGTCCTGAAGCCATACGTATCAAAGGCAATGCAGGTACGTATAGCAAGCACTCTGACTTAGTTACTGAAATTATCAAAGAAGATGTGCCTCTCTTTGAAAAATCAAGTATTGATGAGTTTTACGCTGATCTTACGGGTATGGATCGTTTTTTTGGATCTTATAAGTATGCGTCTGAATTGCGAAAGAAGATTATCAGTAACACTGGCTTGCCTATTTCTTTCGGACTCTCAGGTAATAAAGTCGTTTCAAAAGTAGCCACGGGCGAAGCAAAGCCAAACAATCAATTAAAAATTGATTACGGGCTAGAGAAGACATTTTTAGCACCGCTATCGATTAAGAAGATTCCTATGGTAGGCGATAAAACCTATCAAAAATTGCGTAATCTGGGTTTGCGACATGTGCGTACCGTACAAGAAATGCCTATTGATGTAATGCAACGTGTACTGGGTAAAAATGGCGAAACTATCTGGAAACGTGCCAATGGTATTGATTCTAGTCCTGTGATTCCGTTTTGCGAACGGAAATCAATTTCTACTGAACGTACCTTTGATAAAGACACAATTGATGTAGTAAAACTAAGAGGTATTTTAATTGCTATGACTGAGAACTTAGCATACCAATTAAGACGAGGCGAAAAATTGACCGCTTGTATCGCCGTTAAGATTCGATATTCTGATTTCAATACCTATACCAAACAGGCACGTATACCCTATACCAGTGCCGATCATATTTTGATCGCTAAGATTTTAGAACTATTTAAGAGCTTGTATAACCGCAGATTGTTAGTGCGCCTGATAGGGGTTCGATTCACGCATTTGGTAAGTGGTAATTATCAAATTAACTTATTTGAAGACACTGAAGAAGCCTTGAGCCTATATCGCGCTATGGATGACATTAGAAAACGCTATGGCGATAAAAGTGTACTCAGAGCCGTAGCAATGGGGTCGAAAACAATTGGGCGCATGCAAAACCCCTTCAATGGGCAACCACCTATTGTATTGGCACATCGAAAACAGTAAGGCCCCCTAGCCCCCAAAGGGGAATGATTGTGTATTATTTCACAGTCAGGTCGAGCGGAGTCGAGACCGAGTTTGGTGCCTTAAAAACCTCTCGACTCTGCTCGAGGTAACAGTACAAAAAGAAAGAAGCAAGATCGCTTCGCTATTAGAAAAAAGATAAAAAACAGTCTAGCTTCTTGTTTCTAAGTCTAACATCTAAAACCTAATACCTAACACCTAAAACCTAGCATCTAACATCTATTTAAACTGTCACACATACTACAGTCTACGCTACGGAACCTTCTCCGAAAAGGAACTCCTGCGTCTTGCTGAAGAAAACCACGTCACACAATTGGTATTGACCGATATCAACAATACTTCTGCCGGACTCAATTTTGTGCGCTTGGCTCCCGACTATGATATAAAACCCATTTTGGGCATTGATTTTAGAAATGGTGTGGATCAATGTTTTGTGGGTATTGCAAAAAACAATGAAGGCTATTTAGAACTCAATGATTTTTTAGCAGCACATCTGCATGAAAAAAAAGAATTCTCTTTTACCGCTCCACAATTTGACCATGCCTATGTGGTGTATCCTTTTGAGAAAGTATTAGAAAATGAAATTAAAACCTTTAAGGCGAATGAATTTATAGGTATTTCATTAGCTGACTTAAGAAAACTTCCTTTTTCACGAGTGGTGCAATTGAAAGATAAATTAGTGGTTCAGCAAGCGGTTACTTTTCGTTCAAAACGTGATTTTAATGCCCACCGTTTATTGCGCGCTATTGATAATAATTGTTTGTTGAGCAAATTGGAAAAGACTGAAGAGGCTAATGAAAACGAAAAAATGCATCCTATTGAAAAATTGAGAGCAGCCTTTTCAGAGTATCCTTTTATTTTAGAAAATACGTTGCAGTTATTGAATTCGTGTGGCATCCACTTTGATTTTTCTAAAGATCGAAAACCTCAAAATTTGAAAACCTATTTGGGTAGTCAAAAAAAAGATGAAATGATGCTTGAGCGTCTCTGTCAAGAAGGCTTGCCATACCGGTATGAACAGCCTAAAAAAGCTATTTATGACCGGCTTGCCAAGGAGTTGAAACTCATTAAAGAAAAAAATTTCACGGCCTATTTCTTAATCAATTGGGATATTGTTTCTGAGGCGCGAAAACGAGGTTTTTTTTATGTGGGTAGAGGTAGTGGTGCCAATAGTATTGTGGCGTATTTACTGCGTATTACTGATGTTGACCCTATTGATTTAGATTTGTATTTTGAGCGTTTCATGAATTTGTACCGTGCCAATCCGCCAGATTTTGATATTGATTTTTCACATCGAAATCGCCCAGAAATGACCCACTATATTTTTAATCGTTTTGAACATGTTTCCTTATTGGGCACCTATGTGACTTTTAAAGACAGAGGGGTTATTCGTGAATTGGGTAAAGTATTTGGTTTGCCAAAAAGTGAAATTGATGCACTATCAGAAAAAAACCTAGATACCACAAAATTAGATGCTATTTCACAATTGGTTATCAAGTATGGGCAACTGATAAGAGGCATGCCAAATTATTTGAGTATTCATGCAGGCGGTATTTTAATTAGTGACAAACCTATACACTATTTTTCAGCTACTCATTTGCCTCCCAAGGGCTTTGCTACCGTCATGTTTGATATGGTCATTGCAGAAGATGTGGGTTTGTATAAATTTGATATTTTAGGGCAACGTGGGCTTTCAAAAATCAAAGAATCTTTAGAGATTATTACATATAATCAACCTGATAAGATTGCAACAATTGATATTCATGACGTAAAGAATTTCATCAAAGATCCTGTCATTAATAATTTGATAAAAACAGCGCAATGCATGGGGTGTTTTTATGTTGAATCGCCTGCCATGCGTATGCTACTTAAAAAGTTAGCCGTTGACACGTATTTGGGTTTAGTAGCCGCAAGTTCAATTATTCGCCCAGGGGTATCACAAAGCGGAATGATGCGCGAATATATTCTTAGGCATCGAAACCCGGGCAGAGCTGAAGAAAAAGCCCACTCCGTGATGCTCAAAATCATGCCTGATACCTATGGGGTTATGGTATACCAAGAAGATGTGATTAAAGTGGCGCACCATTTTGCAGGTTTAGATTTAGGTGAAGCTGATGTTTTGAGGCGTGGTATGAGTGGTAAATTTAGATCACGTGCAGAATTTGAAAAAGTAAAAGATAAGTTCATTCAAAATTGCCGAGAGAAGGGCGAAGATGAAAAGATTATTGCTGAAGTATGGCAACAGATTGCCAGCTTTGCAGGCTATGCTTTTGCAAAAGGCCATTCAGCATCATATGCCGTTGAGAGCTATCAAACCTTGTTTTTGCGCGCCTACTACCCCTTAGAATATATGGTTGCGGTGCTTAATAATGGCGGCGGGTATTACCGTACTGAATTTTATGTGCACGAAGCCCGAATGCTTGGGGCGAGTATACATGCGCCCTGTGTGAATAGAAGTTTCAATACTAATGTAATTTATGGGAAGGCTATTTTTATCGGCTTTGGCTATTTGCGTGATTTAGAAAATAGGGTAGCAGAACGCATTTTAAAAGAACGGACACAAAACGGAAATTTTACCTCTTTAGAAGATTTTTTAGATCGTGTTTTGATAAGCGTAGATCAGGCGAGTATTCTGATTCGTATTGATGGCTTTCGATTTACGAATAGCAACAAACATCAATTACTCTGGAAAGCCTATTTGTTTCTCAATAAAAATGCAAAGATTGACCACCCAAAATTGTTTCCGCCCAAACATCAAAATTTTAAGATTCCGCAATTGCATACCACTGATTTAGAAATGGCATTTACGCAGTTAGAGCTTTTGGGCTTTTGTTTATGTAGTCCGTTTGAGTTATTGGCAAGTCCTATAAAAAATAGGCATGTGGCAAAAGATTTGCCTCAATTTTTAAATAGGCGTATTGATATTTATGGCTATTTAGTAACGGTTAAAAACACTAAAACACATACGGGTAAGCGTATGTTTTTTGCCACTTTGGTTGATCAAGAGGGTCAGGTATTTGATACGGTTTTGTTTCCGCCTATTGCGATTAAATACCCTTTTCGGGGTAGGGGTATTTATAGGTTTTATGGTAAAGTAGTGAGCGAGTTTGAGTTTTTGAGTATTGAAGTCATTAAAATGCAAAAGCAAGATTATATTCAAGACCCGCGCTATGCTGATATGAAAACGAGTGTAAAAGTGTTTGATGCTAAGAAGAATGAGAAGGCTAAGGTTAATCGAAAAGTGATTGATGAGTGATTGAATACGAAGTATTCGAAGAAAGGGAATTCAACTAGGTCGTAAGAAGGGTCTTAATAAAGTTGCGAAACAAAAAGCTATATTAGTGGCGTCCTATTACAAAGAGAATAATCTTCCTATAATTGATGTTATGAAGTTGGGCGGAATTAAATCAAAGCCAACACTCTATAAATATTTAACAAATCAAGGTAGAAGCAATTGTAAGGAGAGTGGAGTTTTTTTGGGATACGGAACAAGAATTGGAAGATGCTTTTTGTAAGAAGTATTTAAAGCAGTAGGCGTTTTAACTATCCATTTTATATATTTTTAGTTAAATAGGAGAAGGGCTATCAGTTTAGAATACAATTTTTTACATTCGTAAAATCTAATAAGCAATATTAGTATAAGAAAGATTACAATGCCGAATATCAACTTCGAAATATTACTCTGGGCTCGTGATACGGCTAATCTTTCTTTGGAAGCTGCAGCACAGAAGCTACAAATTAAAGATGGTGCCTCTTCCAAAGCCGCTACGAAGCTTTTGGCATATGAAAATGGCGAAAAAGAACCATCAAGAGCCATGTTACTTAAAATGGCCAAACTATATCGCAGGCCCCTTTTAACCTTTTATCTCGATAAACCTCCTGTAAAAGGAAATCGTGGACAGGATTTTCGAACACTTCCAGACAATATAGAACCAAGGGAAGATGCTTATGTCGATATGCTGATTAGGGAGCTTAAAGCAAGACAAAGCATAATAAGAGATGCTTTAATTGATGAAGATGAAGACACTATTTTAGATTTCGTAGGCTCAAGCAGCATTGATGATGGTGTTAAAGTCGTTTGTTCTGGCCTTAGGAAGGTCTTAAAATTTGATTTAAATGAATATCGCACCCGTGCCACACATCAAGATGCTTTTAAGTTCTTAAGAAAAAAAGCTGAGGAAGCAGGTATTTTTGTTTTATTGCAGGGGAACCTAGGCTCCTATCATACAGACATAAGCGTCTCTATTTTTCGTGGGTTCGCCCTTGCGGATGACATCGCACCGTTTGTTTTGATAAATGACCTTGATGCCAAGTCAGCCTGGTCATTTACTTTAATCCATGAATTGACTCATCTTGCCCTTGGACAAACAGGCGTTAGCGGTGCAATCTCAGGAAAAAAAATAGAAAAATTCTGCAATGAGGTAGCAAGTGAATTCTTGTTACCATTTGCTGAATTTAGAAATGATGCATTTAACGTTAATAACTTCGATGAGCTTATACAAGAAATCGGAAGTTATGCGATCTCCAGAAAAATAAGTAACTCTCATGTTGCATACCGTTTATATAAACGAGGAGACTTGAATATAACCCAATGGAAAAAACTGACTAAACATTTCCAAGATCTTTGGAAAGAGAGAAAGGATAAAGAGCGGATCAAAAACCGTCAAAAAGCAGGTGGCCCAAGCTACTATGTAATAAAACAATACAAACTCGGTTCATTAGTCAACTTGGTTCAAAGACTTGCCTATTCAGGAGCGATAAGTACTACAAAAGCGGGGATGCTTTTAAATGTAAAACCACTAAAGGTTCATCGGCTTTTTAATAACATTCCTATCTAAAGTATTTGTCCATGCTATATCTTCTTGACGCAAATACTCTAATCGATGCCAAACGAGATTATTATCCGATTGACCGAATACCTGAATTTTGGGATTGGTTAGTATTTCAAGGAAAAGAGGGCAATATTAAAATTCCCATTGAGATTTATGAGGAGTTTAAGGATAAAGAAGATAGTGAAGGTAACAAGGATTCCCTAGCCATATGGGCTGAACAAGAAGAAGTACGGAAGGCATTGCTTTTAGATGAAGAAGCTGAACAGGATCTTGTCGCTCGTATTACTTATGGGGGTATGTCGCGAACCCTACTGATGATGAACTTGTAAAAGTTGGTAGAGACCCATTCTTAATTTCCTACGGTTTGATTGACACAAGCAATCGTACGATTGTAACTACAGAAATTTCAAAACCAAGTAAAACAGGTGCAAATCGAAAAATCCCAGACGTCTGTAAAAGTTTTGATATTCGTTGCATCAATAATTTTCAATTGCTTCGCGAGCTTGACTTTAGAACAAATTGGCAAGTTATATGAGGAAAAAATTCATAAATGAAAAACTGCCCCCGCTAGCGCTCGTCTCCGACGAGTGCACATGAAGGTCTCTAGCTCGTCCTTGAAGATTGCTTCTGTCTCATAAATCAAAACCGTAATCAACCCAAAAAACCCATAGCGTCAATTTCAAAAGCTGCATCTTCTTCGGCAATGTTTCTGGCACTACTATATTTCCATTGCGTTGCTTCAGTTACAAAACCAGCTTTTACCGGATTGTTATGTATATAATCTAGCTTCTGTCTTATAACGGCAGTACTCCAAAGTTCTATAGGCTTATTGTTATGCTGCCAGAATTGATATTTTGATGTGTTTCCTTTTTTCTTTCCGGCCCGTTCGAACATCCAAAGCAACCATTCTTTTCTACTTTCTTCAGGGTTTTCTTCAATGGCTGCCATTATTTTTGTGGCAGTATACTTTTTAAAATCTCTTAATAGACCTGTTGGGTTTTCATTGTTATCTCGAAAGATGAAGTGAACATGATTCGGCATGAAACAATAGGCAAAGAGTTCCATTCCTTTGTGCTTTCTACAATAGGCTATGCTATCAACCAAGATTTGCAGATAAACCTCTCGGGTAAATACATCTAACCAGTAAACTGTAGCGAATGATACAAAATATGGTGCTGTTGGATTATGGAATTTGTATTTTCTACTCATCTGTTTAAAAATACAAAAACCATCGCTTTTGAATAGGTTTAATCGATTACTTGTTTTAGCACTCGTCAGAGACGAGCGCTAGCGCGGCTAGCGCGGATTAAAAGCTATTAGTACTAAAAACCACAGTTAGTAAGAGCAACACCTTTTTGTAAGCTAATTAAGCTGTTCAAAGAAAATTTCACCTAAATCACACCCCAAACTTGGATCACATTCAAAAAACCAATAGCTTCGTTTAAAGTTTTTAACGTACATGAAAATTAAAGTTGTTGAACTTTTTGCTGGGGTAGGTGGGTTTCGAATTGGCTTAGAAGGTTTTCCGAAAACCAAGGACTCAGCCTATGAAGTGGTATGGAGCAATCAATGGGAGCCATCTACCAAAACCCAACACGCTTCACTAGTGTATGAAGCTAGGTTTGGCACAAAAAATCACTCGAATCAAGACATTGCTAGTATTCCAGTTTCGGATATTCCGGATCATGATTTATTGGTGGGTGGTTTTCCGTGTCAAGATTATTCCGTAGCCTCAACGCTAAATAATTCTAAAGGTTTGATTGGTAAAAAGGGAGTGCTATGGTGGTCCATCCATAGAATACTCTCCGAAAAGGAAAACAAACCCAAGTATCTTTTTTTAGAAAATGTTGACCGACTCTTAAAATCTCCATCTACTCAAAGAGGGCGTGATTTTGCCGTGATGCTCAAAAGCTTGAATGATTTAGACTATGCCGTTGAATGGCGCGTGATCAACGCTGCCGAATACGGAATGCCACAACGCCGCCGCCGTGTTTTTTTTCTAGCCTATCACAAATCAAGTGCCGTTTATAAAAGTCTGCAAAAGACAAAAAAAGAGGATTGGGTTTTGAATGATGGGGTCATTACAAAGGCCTTTCCGGTTTCGGGTACAACTACCAACAAACAGAACTTTGAATTAAAAGGCGACTTGGTTGCGCTAACAAATGAGTTTAATAAAGAAGGCAAACTTTCTCCGTTTCAAAACACAGGAATCATGGTTGATGGTAAAATTTTGACCTTAAAAACCATTCCGAATTATGACGGCCCCAAAGTTGTTCTAAATGATATTTTAGAAAAAGTTAAAATTGACGATGAATTTTATATTAATCCCGAAGACCTTCCGAAATGGCAGTATTTAAAAGGAGCCAAAAAAGAGGTACGGAAAACCAAAGCAGGTTTTGAGTATAACTATGCTGAAGGCAATATGATTTTTCCTGATTCCGTAGAAAATGCATCAAGAACAATTATTACAGGTGAAGGCGGAGGATCTGCTTCAAGATTTAAACATGTCATCAATACTAAAAACGGACTCCGAAGATTGACCCCCATTGAATTAGAACGTTTAAATATGTTTCCGGATAATCACACCCAGCTTAAAGGTATTTCAAATACAAAAAGAGCTTTTTTTATGGGTAATGCTCTGGTAATTGGGGTGGTACAAAAAATAGCTACTGCCTTGCAAAAACAGATATAAAGTATGTCAGTTCGAGTGATTCTGAGGTACGAAGAATCGTATCGAGAACAACTTAAAAAAGTAAAATTCTTATTCTCGATATAAATTTCACTCATTTAATTCGTAAAATTCACTCGAATTGAGAGAATTTCATCAAAGTAAACAACGGGTTAGTTTATGATCATCACTTTAAATCATACTGCTGAAATAGTAGCAAAAGAAATAAGAGCTGTTTTTCAAGCCTCATACGCGGTTGAAGCTAAATTGCTAAAAGCTGTTGATTTTCCGCCCTTAAAAAGAGAATTGAATGCTTTTATTACGAGCGCAAATCATTTTTATGGTTATGAAATAGGGGGTAAGTTATTGGCAGTTCTTGAATTAAAACAGAATTCTGAGGCTAATCATATTCAAAGTTTGGTGGTCTTGCCAGCGTATTTTAGAAGAGGTATTGGTCGTGAACTGATTAAGCATGTTTTACAGCATCATGATGATACGCTAGTTACCGTTGAAACAGGTTTGGCTAATATGCCAGCGACTGCCTTATATGAACCTTTGGGTTTTGTAAAAATAAAAGAATATGATACCGATCACGGTATTCGAAAAGTCGCCTTTGAACTCAAAAGGTCATAAACTAGAAAAGGTCCGAACATTGAAGCTCGGACCTTTTCATGAGAACACTATATGAAAATGAAAAATTTTATTTCTTTATTACACTGTAAATGTACCTCAGTACCTCGTATTTCTAAAAGAAATGATGTGAACTAAGGCAAAGTTGTGGTCAAACCTTCTAAAAGTAAAAAAACACGATGTTTGGTGTTTAAAAAGGTGCATTATAAACTCAAAAAGGTCATAAACTAGAAAAGGTCCGAACATTGAAGTTCGGACCTTTTCATGAGAACACTATATGAAAATGAAAAATTTTATTTCTTTATTACACTGTAAATGTACCTCACAACGGCGTATGTCTAAAAGAAATGATGTGAACTAAGCCAAAGTTGTGGTAAACGCATGCAAAACTGTTTTTTGCGCTTAAAAGCTTTTTTATTTGAAGAAATGAATCCTACTTTTAAACGTAAGATTGATTCACTTTAACTTAGACTATGGCGCAGCAATTTTATAGAAACGTATCTATGAATAGCTAGAACGGCGCCAATCAGTAAGTCTATTGTAGTGACTTTAAAAAATGTTTAGATTATTTAAAAGCAGCGTGCCCTGTAATATCCATACCTGTAATAAGTAAATGAATATCATGTGTGCCTTCATAGGTAATGACACTTTCAAGGTTCATCATGTGACGCATGATGCTGTATTCGCCAGTGATTCCCATTCCGCCTAAAATCTGACGTGCTTCACGGGCAATTTTAATAGCCATTTCAACATTGTTGCGCTTCGCCATTGAAATTTGCGCTGTAGTCGCTCTGCCTTCATTTTTTAGTTGCCCTAATCGCAGCGCTAATAATTGAGCCTTGGTGATTTCAGTAATCATCTCAGCTAATTTCTTTTGTTGCAGTTGAAAAGCGGCAATAGGTTTGCCAAACTGAATACGTTCTTTTGCATAGCGTAAAGCCGTATCATAACAATCCATCGCGGCACCAATAGCACCCCATGAAATTCCGTATCGAGCAGAATCTAGACATCCTAGCGGAGCGCCGAGCCCTGATTTGCCTTCTAATAAATTTTCTTTAGGCACTTTCACATCTTGAAAAATTAATTCTCCGGTGGCAGAGGCACGTAATGACCATTTGTTATGTGTTTCAGGCGTTGAAAATCCTTCCATTCCACGTTCTACAATCAGACCGTGAATTCTGCCTTCTTCATTTTTAGCCCAAACAACAGCGACATCACAAAACGGAGAATTTGATATCCACAGTTTTGCACCATTCAACAAATAATGGTCGCCCATATCTTTGAATTTGGTTTCCATTCCGCCAGGGTTTGAACCATGATTTGGTTCTGTCAAGCCAAAAGAACCCATCCATTCGCCAGACGCTAACTTTGGTAAATATTTTTTACGTTGTGCTTCATTTCCGTAGGTAAAAATAGGATACATCACCAAAGAAGATTGTACTGATGCTGTAGAGCGAACCCCACTATCACCACGCTCAATTTCTTGCATGATAAGACCGTAACTAATTTGATCTAAACCTGCACCACCATATTCTTCTGGAATATAGGGCCCGAAGGCACCAATTTCAGCCAAGCCTTTAATGATCTGCTTCGGAAATTCTGCTTTTTGAGCATATTCTTCTATGATTGGAGAAACATCGCGTTTTACCCATTGACGGGCAGCATCACGAATTAATTTGTGTTCTTCAGTTAATAAATCATCAAGATTATAGTAGTCAGGTGCTTCAAATAAATCAGGTCGCATAAAAGCTAATTTTTGTTAAAGGTAATTAAAGAAAATATAACAATAGTATCACGTATTGTTATAAATTTAATCTGTGAACGTTAATTGAATTTTAACGGACTATTTATTTAAAAATTGCGCCAAAAGGCTATGAAAATGGTGTACGCCCTTTTCTCTTGTAGGAGAAAATCTTCCGGCTTTATAAAAATGCGAACGCACTCCTTTTTGCACCCCTTCAACTACTTCTTCATCTTCTAGTTCAACTTTGTCTAATCCAGCTCCGGCGCCTTTATCTAATTTAGAAGCATCAAGTACATAGCTATAAAATGACACTTTTGTTTTTTGCATGCCTAACGGTTTTACTAAGTTCACTGAGCATCCCCATGGGTAAAAATTGAACATCATATTCGGAAACACCCAATAGTAATAGGCCGCTATTTTTTTACCGAAATCAATATGATCTTTGGTTAAATCAAAAACCACTTCAGTATGCTCATCAGCATAACCAATTTGCAAGTTCAAATGCTCATGAAGCACCGTGTCATAATTACCGTAATCAAGTACGGCATCTAAATCATCATGTACAAAAGGTATATGAAAACCTTCTAAAAAATTATCGCAATACAGCGCCCAATGTGCATTCACAACATAATCTTTACTACGACTTTCATCCAATTTAAAATCGTGTATCGGCATAAATCCAACCCGTTCATTCATGGTGTCAATGACCTTTTGAAAGTCAAAAGACGCATTTAATCCTACGAATAAAAAAGGACCCCATTGTCGCAACGGAAATTGGTGTAAATCGTCACAAGGTTTAGGAAAATCAAGGGTTTCTTTAAATTCTGGCATATGCTCAAAAGCACCATCTAATTTAAATCTTCGACCGTGATAGCCACAAATAAGTTTTTTGGCTTTACAAGAATTTTGCACCACAATATTGCCTCTGTGTGTGCACACATTACTCAAACAATGTATATTTTCTTCAGTGTCTTTGGTCAACACAATGGGTTCAGTTAGAAATCCATCTAACAATATGCTGGGCTTGGCATTCTCTTGATTTGTTAGCTGATCAACGGCACCTACCCACTGCCAAGAACTGTAAAAAACTTTTGATTTTAGGGCTTCAAAAATTTCTGGGTTTCGGTAAAATGAAGCAGGCAAAGTTTCTGCCTTGGTAATATCTGAGTCTATGTGAAATTTTGGCAGCACTGGGTTACGTTTTTTGTACTTTTAAAACTGAATACGTCATGGGAATTGTTTGGAACCGAGAATGAAGGCTTTTGTGACCTAATGACAATATTTTTTAGTTGCATAGCCTAAGCTACGGAAATTAAAAATAACAAAATTAGGATGCAAAATGCGAAATTCGCAGGTAAAAGAATACCCATGATGAATTCAAAAATGTATTTCTATTTGATAAAAGTGTGCTCTTATGGATGAAAATAAATCCGTCAAAAAATTAGGGCTATTTACGGCAACTTCATTAGTTATCGGAAACATGATTGGCGCCGGCATTTTTTTGATGCCATCAGCCCTTGCGGCCTATGGAGGCATTAGTATTTTAGGGTGGCTTTTTTCAGCGGCTGGTAGTTTTGTTTTGGCAAAAGTGTTTAGCAATTTAAGTATCATGCTACCGTATAAAACTGGCGGACCTTATGCGTATTCTAAAGCTGGCTTAGGCGATTTTGCTGCTTTCTTGGTGGCATGGGGCTACTGGATTTCAATTTGGCTAGCCAATGCCGCAATTTCAATTGCTTTTGTAGGTGCTATCGGGGTGTTTTTTCCTGTTTTTGTTGAAGATAAAGTCTTCGCAGTTGGTTTAGGTTTGCTAACCATTTGGGGTTTAACGTGGGTAAACGCCTTAGGTATTCAACAATCAGGTAAAGTGCAGTTAGTGACAACGGTTTTAAAATTAATTCCGTTAGTGCTGGTCATTGTCGGGGGACTCTTCTTTTTTGATTTCGATAATTTCACACCTTTCAATAGTAGTGGCAAAAGTACTTTTGAAGCTATAACTATTACTGCTGCTTTGACCTTGTATGCTTTTATGGGGGTAGAGAGCGCCACCATTCCTTCAGAAAATATTGAAAACCCTGAGAAAACCATTCCGAAAGCAACCTTGTGGGGTACACTAGTGACCACTTTGGTGTATATATTAGGTACTGTTGTGGTAATGGGTATGATTCCGTTACATGAGCTTGCTGAATCAGCAGCACCATTTTCAGATGCTATGGCCATCATTGGGGGCGAATGGGGTAGAAATATCGTGGCAGTGGGGGTTGCAATTGCCGCTTTTGGTGCTTTAAACGGATGGATATTAGTACAAGGTCAAATAGCAATGGCAACAGCTAGAGATCATTTATTTCCAAAAATATTTGAAAAGAAAAATGGGAAGGGAGTTCCTGTTTTGGGGATGGTTATCGGGAGCGTTTTAACCTCAATTATGCTCTTAATGAATTATACTGAGGGTCTCGTAGATCAGTTCAAATTCTTGATTCTTTTGACTGCCTTTTGTGTTTTGATTCCGTATCTCTTTTCGGCAATCGCATATATTTTACTAAAAATGAAAAGCACTCAAAACAAGGGTGTTGTTATTGTTTTAGGCGGATTAGCAGTTTTGTATTCGCTTTGGGCAATTTATGGGGCTGGGCAAGAGGCCATAGTTTGGGGAGCAGTTTTGTTATTGGCTGGTTTGCCTTTATACTTTTGGCAGAAGCATAAAAATAGATAGCAACTACATTTTTAAGTAAAAGTCTTTAGTCAGTTCAATATATTCTTTAGTGTATTGATGACGCCCTATTTCAATGGTTAGTTCATCTTCTTGAATGTCACTTTTGTTAAAGCTAAATTCTAAAAGACTTCTTTTTATTGCTGCGGATGGATTTCCTTTTACTCTCAATATCCGTTTTGGAAAAAGGTTGAAAGAAGCAGCAAGTTCAATAAAATTGGCTTCTTCTTTATAAGGAATTATAGTAGTAAAGCATCCATTTTTAGCCATCAATTTAGAAGCCCCTTCTAACAATTCATCAAAAGGAAGTGAATCATAAAAACGTGCTTTTTTTCGTGCGTTCTCTATTGTTGGTCCCCCTCCGCCGTTGGCACCTCCCCCCGAGGGGGAGGGAAAAAATGGAGGGTTTGAAATAATTAAATCATAAGGTTCTTCAATTTCTTCAACAAATTCATCTAAACCTGCATGATAGCAAAACAGACGGTCAGCCCATGACGAAGCTTCAAAATTCTCTACACATTGTTCATGCGCATCTTCGTCAATTTCTAAAGCTTCAATGTTTTCAGCCAAACTACGTTGCGCTAACATTAATGACAAAACACCTGTGCCTGCACCAATATCTAATATTGAATTTGGGTTGTGAACTATTGAAGCCCAAGCACCTAATAATACTCCGTCAGTACCTATTTTCATGGCACAGCGGTCTTGGTTTATTGTGAATTGTTTGAACTTGAAAGGTTTACTCAATTTATATATGCTGTCAGTTCGAGCGGAGTCGAGAACAATCTCTGCCAATATCGTCTCGACTCCGCTCGACGTGACAGTTTTTTTAAATTTACTCTATTCTGCCAGCTAACCGCGTTTCCGAACCTTCTAGTTCTAATAAAGAATCGCCTAGTCTTGAACGCATGGTGTTGGCCAACAATTTGATTTCTGCAACTACTTCAGGATTTTCTTCCGCAACATTCGTTGATTCACTTTGGTCATTGACAACATCATACAATTCAATTTCTTCGAGCTCTATCATTTTGTAATTACCTGGTAATCCGTCTTTGCCACGTTCTTGTCCTTCCATGGTGCGATATTCATGCGGAAAATAGAGTTTCCATTTTCCATAGCGCACACCGAAAAGTTCATTGACACGATAGTAAAAGAAATAGGCTTCTTGCGGACTCTCTTTTGTTTCGCCTGTCAGCACCTTCCAAACATTTTTGCCGTCAATAGTTTTTAAAGGTAGTTCAGCATCCGTTAGGGCTGCGATGGTTGGCAGCAAATCAATTGCCATGACTGGGGTGTTAATTGTTTGGCCTCCTTTTAATTTATCAGGATATTTCATGATGAAAGGTTCACGCTGCCCACCTTCCCATGCGGTGCCTTTGCCTTCACGAAAAGGTTGAGCACTGCCTGCATGATTTCCGTAAGATAACCAAGGTCCGTTATCCGAAGTAAAAATTACGATGGTATTGTTTTCTAGTCCGTTTGATTTTAGCGCTTCTATAATTTGTCCAACAGACCAATCAATCTCCATAATCACATCGCCATATAAACCTCTATTTGATTTGCCTTTAAATTTTTCAGAAACGAATAAAGGTACATGTGGTTGCGGATGTGGCACATATAAAAAGAAAGGATTCTCTTTATTACGATGTATAAAATCAACACTACGTTCCGTTATTTGGGTAGTGAGTTGCGACTGGTCAGTTAGGGTATCAATCACTTTTTCATTCTCGTATAGTGGCAAGTCATCAAAATTAAAAACAGGCCCTTGCTGCGGATGCAAAGGCCACATATCATTAGAGTAGGGGATGCCAAACCACTCATCAAAACCATGTTTGTTCGGCATAAAATCAGGATGGTCTCCTAAATGCCATTTGCCAAAAACACCTGTGGTGTAACCTTGGTCTTTCAGCATTTCGGCAAGCGTGGTTTCAGATGTATTTAAACCTACTTGACTATTGGGCATCATGGCATTGTGAATGCCAATGCGGTTGGGGTAACAGCCAGTTAAGATTCCTGCTCTTGAAGCAGAACAAACCGCTTGCGCAGCATAGAAGTTGGTTAATTTGACTCCGTCTGCGGCCATTTGATCTAAATGCGGAGTGGCAATATCATCAGCGCCAAAAACGCCAACATCATTATAACCTTGATCATCAGTGAAAATTAAAATTACGTTTGGGGGTTGACCTGTGGTGGTGGTTTCTGCCTTTTTTTCTGCACATGAAAAGAGTATAAAAAGGGATAAAAAAATCAAAGGAAGTCGTGTCATCTTGGCTTATAATTTTTATAAAGATAACAGGAATTAGAGCAATACAAATACAGCGAGATTTATTCTAAATACAAATCAACCAAGCCTTCAGGCGTAGTTACATGTATGGTTTTGTTTTCACGGTCTACCTTTGTGATAATATCATCATTGATGGGTATCAATAGTTGCTTATCGCCTTTTAAGATTTCAAAAAGGGCTTGAGAAGTGGTGTCATTCACACTTTGAATAAGCCCGATGTTGCCATGAATACCATCGATTACTTCAAAACCTATAACCTCATGAAAATAAAACTTGTTGCCTTTTAGCTTGGGTAAAAAAGATAAGGGTAGATAAAGCTCAGACCCCATAACCTTATCAGCGTCATCTTCTGAGTTGACATCTTCAAAATCGATACGCAGTAATAGTGATTTGTGTAGGCGACACTTGGTAATAAAAAATGGAACCAGATTGTTGCGCAGGGCAACAAAAACTGATTCCATTGAATCGTATAATTCGGGTTGGTCAGTATCTATTTTGACAAGGACCTCCCCTTTGAAACTATATTTTGAAACGATTTTGCCTAGGTAGAAACAGTCTTCCTTTTGCATCGTCTCTATGTTTATTACTCTTCTTCAGAAGATGCAGCAGGAGCCGCTTCTTCTTTTACTTCTTCAGCAGCTGGTGCCTCTTTAGCAGCAGGAGCTTCTTCTGCTTTAACTTCTGCAACAGCAGCGTCAAGTGCAGATACTTCTTCTGTAGCGGCTTCAGTAACTTCAATATCACCTTCAACAACTTCTGGCGCTTCTGGTAATGCAGCTTCAGCAGCAGCGATGGCACGTTTTTCACTTACCTCTTTCTCTGCTTTTAAGGCAGCGGCTCTAGCATCAGCTTTCACTTTATCTAAACCACTAACTTTAGCAGCAACAGATTTTGCTTTTTCTTCTACCCAAGCATTGAATTTTTCTTCAACTTGCTCTTCAGTTAAGGCTCCTTTTCTGAGTCCGCCTAACAAGTGATGCTTCAACAAAACGCCTCTGTAAGACAAGATTGCTCTTGCAGTATCAGTAGGTTGTGCACCGTTCTGTAACCATTGTACAGAATTATCAACATTAAGTTCAATTGTTGCTGGGTTGGTATTAGGATTGTAGATTCCTAATTTTTCTAAGAATTTACCATCTCTTTTTGATCTTGAATCAGCTGCAACGATCCAATAAAATGGTTTTCCTTTTTTACCGTGTCTTTGTAATCTAATTTTAACTGGCATATCACATTAATTTGTAGGGTGCCCGACCCTGGTTATTAATTCAATCAACTCTTTTTTTCATTCCCGCGCTTGTGCTGAACTTGTTTCAGTAAAGGAAGGAATCTCGTTAACCCAAATAAAGCGTTTCAATAACGTCTTTCTTTAAGCGGTTGCAAATATAGTATTTCTATTTTAAGAAACAACAAAGGTTATATAGAAAAAAGCCAGCTTGAATGTTGAAAATAAACGTGTTTCGTTTAAAACTTTTTTCCTATGCCTACCATTAAATATTGTATGGTATCAGCATTGGTATCTATTTGAAAACCGCCTGTTAAACCAATCAAAACATTATTAGAAAAAGCATAATGATAATTTAATTTTATCACGCCCCCTAAGGCTATGGTTCTCATTTTTTCAACAAATGTTTCTATTTTGATGGGTTCAGGTAAATTGGTTAATACCGGGTATAAAATATCAACTCTGTGAGGTAAAGAGTTCGTTTGGTATCGAATTACTGGTCCAAGGGCAATGCTGAAATCATGTTTTTCATTTTTTAAAAAATCATAACCAATGGTACTTAGAAGTTGAACGCCACTGGTAATATAACGGCTTTTGCCCGTGAGTTCCTCTCCATTTTCATTTGTAAAAAAATAATCTATGCTCTCTTTATCATGAATTGTGCTTTCTATGCCAACGGTCCAAAAAGTTTGATTTTTTATATTCTTTTGATACCGAACGCCGTATTGTAGTCCAGTTAAATCGCCAGATCCTGCAAAACTTCTTCCAAGATCCAATTTTATAAATTGATTAGCGTCAGATGTGCTTTGAGCAAGCGATAAATTAGTTAAGCATAAAAAAAGAAATAGTTTAAAATATTTAGTCATGAATTTGGTTTTTAAAAATGGGCGATTTTTATCGCTCATTTAAATAAATATTGAGAAGTTGAAAATAGCGGTTTTTCTTCTAAACAAAGAAAATAATATCTTTTTAACTCAATTTATTTGTTCTTTCAACCAATTGGGTAGGGGAATGTAATTATTTGTTTCCCAAAATGAATCTTCAAATTCGCCTTGAAAATCTTGTAATTTTTGAGCCATATTACCAAAATCTTCTGCCTTACTGAAATTAAGTTTTTTTTCTCTTTTAACAACTGTTGTTATACTTTCATAAGAAATAGGTAAATCGTTATTATTAATAATTAACTCACTTTTTTTGCCATGTTTAAAATACCATTTGTCATTAATTTCTTCAAAAAATGATTCTTTTACCGAGTTAGTTATTGACATCTTATGGTATTTTTCATCCTCATAAAAATATTTCAAATAACTAATGGCATATGATTTAGTCTCAATATGTAACACAGCATTTTGTATGTATTTGTCTAAAAAAATATGAATAACATAATATTCCTTAGCACTATCCTGTTTTAAACCTTGGAGTGAGTAAGAATATTTTTTTTTAATTTTTTTTAAAAAATTGGGTACAAATCGAAGTAGAACATAACTCTCATTACTATGTAATTCAATTAGTCTTAAATCTTCAAGCGTTTTAGCACCTTTATCTGAGTAAGCTTTGCCTCTAATTTTTATTGGCTTAAAAATGCATTTATTATTAAAATCAGGACCCATATCAAATAAATACTCAGTTATTCTTATTGGTTTATAATTGGTGTGTTCCACCACGCGATTAAAAACTCGATAAGTTACGCTTGATTGGCCATGATTCATATCAAGATTCTGAATACAACGGTTAATAATTTCTTTAGCGGTCAAAGCAACTACGTTGACCTCATTTAGTTGATAAATAGCACTTTCTAAAATTATGGTTTTTGACTTTTGATTAGTACAATCAAGTGGGACTTCTAAATGTTTATAGTTTATGTGTGTGATATTCAATTTTGGATTGCATTCGGTGGTAGTTAAATGAAAAACTCCATCTTGATTTGTTATAACCCCTGTGTCACTACCTAAAATCTTTATATGTGCATTGGTTATTGGTTGGTTTATTGAGTCTACTATTCTTCCTTTAAACTGATAAGTTTTCTGTGCGACTCCATTTGAAGTAAAAAGAAAGAAAGTAATAGTTGCAAGTATAAATTTCATTATGGATAAGAATTAAAATACGAGACAATGAATCCAAGATAAACAAATTGCCTCGTATTTTATTAAGTTTATAAAATTGCAATAATTATTGGTATTGCTTTAGCTAAGATATTGAACCAGCATTCTGCTTTACAAACACCTCTTCCTTCACCTTTTTTGATTTTTTTACATGCATTAAAACAACCTAATTGACTTGATTTTGAGGTAGTTGATTTACCGGATTCAGATAAATAATAATCTTCAAAAAATGATGAAGATAGCCCGCCCTCTTCTACTAAATTATTAGTTACTTCAAGGTTTACTAAAGAAATCGAATCGTCAGATGGCATTGTAAAACGAATTTTTCCAATTACCTCTTGACCGTTTTCATCAATTAATTTAATGTCAATAACTTCAGATTCTGTATCTAATGTTTCAGTTTTGCTAGTTAAGCTATTTTGACTTGATTTATACTGGAAGGTTTCAGGAATATTTACTTGTACAAATTCGTCATTAACTTGGCTGGTATTTTTAGCACAAGAGATAAGGCACACTGTTAAAATACATAATATTAAATTTCTGATTTTTTAGATTGTTTTAAATGTTATTAAATAATTTTTCTTATAATTATTCTGCGCAGAACGTAAGATTAATGTCAATATTCAAAAAAAAAAGAGAGATTTCACAAACGAAAACCCTATAAATTCGGAGGTTTTGATAGATTTGTTGCTATTTAACATAAATTAATAAGAATTATCTTTCAAAATTTGAAAAGCATCAATTCTCATTTAAAAAAAATAGTATACGCTTACAACTCAGCTTTTTTCAAAGGTGCTCTTTGTTTTACTAAGTGCTATTTAAACCCAAATTTTTATGAAACAATTACATCTAGGCATTTTGTAAAAAATCATTTCTTTTTGAAGAAACTTAATTGTCTATACAGTGATTATCTTAGCAAGATGATTAACGTAGAACTTTAATTCTGAAGATAATTTTGAAAAAATTAATAGCACTCTTTTTTTTGTTGTCTTCTCAAGTTGTGTTCTGTCAAATAGAGACCATTATTGTTGACGATATTACTAAAGAACCTATTCCTTATTTAAGTATTTGGGTTAAAGGTTCGCAGTCTAGCTTCATTACTGATAAAGACGGACTCTTAAGTTTTCCTTCTAATTTAATTGAGCAAACTCATGTTTTAATAGCGGCAGGGTTTAAAGAAAAAGAAATATATTTTAAACAAACCACCAAAGTGATTGAACTATCGCAAAAAATCTTTGAATTAGAAGAAATAGTGGTTACTGCTCGCGCTAAAAAAAGAAAGAAATTTAAAACAGCTCATAAGATTCAAAAATCGAAAGTAGGTAATTATCTATCTGGTTTTAAGGAAAGAAAAATGTTTGCTAAGTTTTTTGAGTACGTGCCGGAATATGAAAAAACACCTTATCTACAAGAAATAAAGATTTTAACCATAAGTGAAATACAAGATGCTAAGTTTAAGATTATATTATTCTCTTTAAATGAAAATGGAGAACCTGATGGTTATGTGTATCCCAATAAAATTGTTGCTACTGCAAAACAAGGAAAACAAATTACAAAAGTTAATCTTAGTCATTTGAATATTACATTTCCTGAAAAAGGTTTTTTTGTTGGTGTAGAATGGTTAGCAACAAATGATATGAATGAATGGGGAGCCATACAACCGGACATTGGTTTTATGCAATTGGAATCAGAAATAGGTAGCTGGTATTATCGCTATGTTAGATGGAAGAAAATTTGGAAGAATACAGGTAAATTAAAGCATTATAAAGACAAATACAACCATTTAGCTTTAGAGTTGGTACTATCTAATTGAATTTTCCCTTTTTCACTCCAAACGGTTAATAACTCCTAACAACTCCCCTTTTTCAAACTGACATTATTATTGATAGGAGGAGGCTTAAATACTCTATTAAAATGCTTCTTTACTTCAACAATGAAAATCTTATTTTAAATTTAGCATAAACACATTAAATTAAAATGAGCTAGAGGCTTAAAGAAAACCCAAGTAAAATATGCAATGGAAGGAGATTGCTGGTAAAAATATTTCTTGAAATATCAGTTGTTTCTACACTAAAATAATTTTGTTCATTTAACAAGTTTTTTGCGGTAACTGATGCGGACCAATTTTTCTTTTTTGGTCGGTAGTTAAAATTAGCATCTAAAAAAATAAATTTTTGATTTTTAATAGAACTATTTGGAAGAACGTAATTGGCAGACAAAAAGAAACTAATATGTTTTTGTTTAAACAAAAGTTTTGCATTATTTGAAATTAACGTGTTAGAGAATAATTGATTGTCAGCATTTTCAGTTGTTGACTTTTCAATTTCTAGAACATTTTCAAAATTTACTGGAAATTCGAAAGCAGTCTTACAAAAAAATCTATTCGAAAATCGGGTAGTTTTATTATTTCTAATTATTTCGTTGTTGTTGACCAAATTAGGGTATTCAAATATAGAATGCCTAGAAATAACCCTAATTTTTGATTTTATAACATCAAAATACTTTGATATTTCAAATTCAAAATTTGTATTTGCAGTGGGCTCGTTTAGAATAATTCTTGTAATTCTTGTTGAATTTTCATTAATGGTCACATTAGGGTAAAGCCCTTTGTCCAAAATTTGATGATTAATTTGTGCGTAAATAAAAAACTGATTGAAAATATCATTGAAACGATACACTGCACCAATTTTTGCTACCTTTTGTAAATCTAAAAAAGGCTCATTATTTACCATTGCTCTATTATCAATCAAAATTTCGTTAGAAAAAAGCAATGACTCTTTAAAGTCTTTGAATTTCCAACCTCCATCTATGGATAAACCTGATTTTTTACTAAAGTCATAGTCCAAAATCATACTTGGCTGAAACAGAAGGTTTCTTTTTTTTATTAGGCTTTCTTCCTTAAATTTTGAATCTAATTGCTGATTAAATTCATTGAGAGAGCTTTCAAAGTTTAATTTTAGTCTGCCTAGTCGGGTCGTGAAACGGCCAAAGGCAAACATTTTTTTACTTGAAAAAGTAAAATCGTTACTTTCTTCAACATTATTTAATTGCGAAAGGAAGGGAGTTTTAGTTAGTGCAAGACCAAGTTTGATAACGTAATTTGAATTCTTCTTTTTACCTAAAAGCTTGAAGCCGGATGAAAATATACTTTTGTCGATAGCAACGTCTTGTTGATCAGATTGATTTAATTGATTTATTGATGGGGCGATAACTAATTGCTGATCTAAAAAGCTCTTGCTGTAATTCATGAAAATCTGAAAGGCATTTTCATTAATAATTCTATGTGTGTACAGTAAATTGGTTTTTAAAAATTCTTGTTGAGTTTTTAATTTAAACATAAAATTAATATTCTCGTTTTGTAAAATATCTTTCCTAGTGTCGATAGATTCCGTTGAGATTTTTGTGTCAAATTCTAAAAGACCATTTTTTGATATTTTATGATCAAAACCCCAATCTAACCTTAACTGTTGAGGTTTTCTGTTCAAACTTTGTTCGTCTGAAGTGATAAAAAAGTTTTCTTGAATTTGGTACTCATTTAAGAAGACTTGATTGGATAAAATTTTATCTTTAAGAAAGTAGAAGTTGGCTTTTGATTTGAAATTGTCAGTGAATTTAAATATGGCATTGTAATTAAGAAAATATTGATTGTGAATATTGGCTTTTTCGTCGTCTAAATCTGTAGACATCTGGGTTTCTGGTATAACTTTTTGCGCCACAAGATCGCGCTCGTCTTTTTGTTCTAGATTTCCAAAGAAATTAAAATAATCAAAGGGGGTATTATTAGTGCCAATATTATTGTGTTGTATTGTAGCAAAAGACTTATACTTTTTTGAAATGGAAATTATATTTCCGTCAATTTTCCTAGCTGATTTAAAATCATTAAAAACTCCTGATTCAATACCTAGGTTGCCGGAAAAATCCGTTTTGCCTTTTTTGAGTTTGAGATTTAAGGCTACTTTGTCAGTGGCTTCAATACCCTTCAGCAAAGGATTTTCCGTGTATTTTTCAATTGCCTCTACAGATTCTAAAATATCCACATTGATATTTTTTGTGCCCAGCGTATAATTAGTTCCAAATAAATCATCACCTTCTAAGAGAACTTTTTGAATTGCTTTCCCTTTATACTTGATTTCTCCAGTAATCATGTTTACATCTATACCTGGTAATTTATTAAGAATCTCTTGTATTTTTTTTTCTGAACCGTTACCAAATTTAGAAACATTGTAAGTGATTGTATCTTTCTTTTTAATAATTGGGATAGCTTTAGCCTCAACTATTACTTCATCAAGGGCCACAGCAATCTTTGATGGTAAAACAAAATCTATTGATTGAAAAGATATGCCATTCCAAGGGGGTATTTTTTTTGTAACTGATTCGAAAGGATACGCGCCAACATTTAGGTAAAGACTATCCTTTGAATTCTTTAGTATCAAAGAATATTCTCCTAACTTATTTGATAAAGTGTATTGTATTATTTCCGAATTTGCCTTCTTACCTGTTAGTGTAATGACTGCTGACTCAATTGGTACTCCATCAGTGGAACTTACCGTTCCATTAATTTTATTTTGTGCATTTAAGAGATTTGCAAAACAAATTAAAAAAAGAGTTAGATGTAAAATAAGCTTTAGATACATCTATAAATCTTAAATATTTTTAATATTCAATAAGAATTCCCTCAGTCTGAAACTTCTTGTTTACAACCTCTGGAAAATTGTCCATTTTTATTAGAGTCTGATATCCAGAATCCCCCGAACTCTCAGCGTCAGCTTTAATACTACCACTTACTTTTTGTATTTGCTTTTCTGTTTTTAAGACTATTTCATCCCAATTCATTAACTTTCGTTCCTTTTTCTTTAAATATTTCTTTAGGAGTTCAGAAAGATTTGATTTTTTTTTCGAAATGGCGATACATTCCATAGAATAGGGTTCCTCGCCTTCAATAGTCTCAACTTTTAGAATCATTCCAGGTAAGCCTTGAAATTTAAATGGTCCATCGGGTACTAATAATTCAGTAGTGTACCATGCTTTATATTTTCTGTCTCGAAATTCTGTTTTGGCAAGTTTACACGCATAGCCTAAGATAATATCGTTTTCAGAAAGTAATTCCCACTTAATAAGCGGCATATTGTCTTTTAAGTAAAATTCTCCTCCAAGTATGGTATAATCAGAATAGATTACTTTCTTGTTATAATCTTTAAAAAGTTCTTTTCGCTTATAATCTTCTGGAGGTATGAAATCAATAGTTGGGTCTGTCATTTCGGGATCTGCAGTTTCGTACCACCTACTAATAATTGTGCCGTGTTCTAAATTGTAAAGTGATTCGAGGTAATTGAATTTTACTTGATAGGTTAGCATTAGATTTTCTTGTGCAATTTGTTCTTGACCAACCAAGATATAGCTGAGCGCAGTTACAAAAATTAGAACGAAAAGATTTTTTTTTACCATAATTGAATTTTAAGAGCCAAACCATTATAAGGTTTGGATCATGATTTATTATCGAATACTGCGAAGTATGCGTCTTGCCTCTCTACAGGCTTTCCTGACATTACCGTCTGGCCTGTAGGTGGTTACGCTATGGCCTCCACTAGAAACGGTGCAACTAGCTCCTTCTACGGCTATTACGTTTTTACCATTGATAGTAGGTGTAGCGAATGAACTAAACAATAAGAGCATCGTACAAGATAGGCCTAAAATGATGTATTTTTTCATGTTAATGAATTTAATTGTTATTAAATTGTTTTCACTTACTAATATTCTGCGCAGAATGTAAGATTAATCTCAATATTCAAAAAAAAAAACGGAAATACACAAAGGGAAACCACATAAAATCGGAGGTTTTGGTAGATTCGTTGTTATTTAACATAAATTAATAAGAAATATCTTTCAATATTAAATTTCAATGAAGAAACATTTTTTTAATCCATCTGTTCTTTCAACCAATTGGGTAGCGGAATGTAATTATAGTTTTCCCAGAATTCATCTGAAAAATCTGAAGCGAATTCAAAGTTAATAACTCCTAACAACTCCCTTTTTTCAAACTGGGGCTTTTGTGTATTTTTATCTTCACTTTTTCTAAAAGAAATTGAACTGGTTCTCGATACAATTTTCAGGACTTCGGCTTCGCTCAGTCTGCTGAAAATCACTCGAACTGACAGAAAATGTTTCTTTTTGGAATTTGTTATTTGAATAAAAAGATTCCCGCCTGCGCGGGAATGGAAAATAAAATATATGTTTCTCATATTTGACACTGAAACTACCGGACTTCCAAAAAATTGGAACGCCCCGTACACAGATACTGATAACTGGCCACGCTGTATTCAAATTGCTTGGCAGTTGCATGATGAATGGGGTAACTTATTAGAGCACAAAGATTATTTGGTTAAACCAGATGGTTTTAATATCCCTTTTGATGCAGAACGTATTCACGGTATTTCTACCGAATTAGCAGAAGAACAAGGCGTACCCTTAAGTCAAGTTTTAGAAGAGTTTAATGTTGCCCTTTCAAAAGCAAAGTTTGTAGTAGGGCAAAATGTAGGTTTTGATAACAATATTATGGG
>CALFUL010000030.1 GCA_937929935.1 uncultured Flavobacteriaceae bacterium
TGGCTGATCGTATTGAGTTAATTGAAGATGCTGAGTGCGAGGCTAGGTTTCCAGCGGATCGCATTGCTAAGGTTAGTATTGAAACTAAGGATGGGCGTGTTTTGCAGGCTGGGATAACTAATGCGCCTTGGCAGCCGGAGGCTCCGCCTAGTGATGAGGAATTGATTGAGAAGTATAACTTGTTGGCTAATGACAAGGTTAGTGCTGAGCAAGCTGATGAGATGCGGGGAGTTTGTTTGGGAATGTCGCAATTACCTTCAGCTAAAGTTATTTTAGAATTGCTTAACCCGAGGCTTGCTTAACCACATTAGATTTAACTCCCAAACTACCGGAGGAAAAAACGCGCAGCGATTTTAACATCCTTGTAATTTGCATTGTTAGAGACATTACTAAATTTCACAAGCTATGTCCGAATACATGAATAGCTACAAGTAGCCCTGTAAAGAAAACCGGTATAATTGAAATGGCTCCAACCAATAATGGTGCGACAACAATAGCTATAGGCGCATCTCCTCGTTGTCTTGAAAACCAATTCGATACCGCAGCAGATACCAATAGTGGGAGAGATAATATTATCCAAATGATCAGAAGTTCAAAGGAACTTTGATCTGGGGCAGGTTCGTTAAATTTGTAAAGCAAAAGTAATCCACCAGTTAACAGAAACGCAAAAAAATAGATTCCGTACCTGAATTTCCCCGCAGTTAATTTACCAAAAAGCGTTACAATTAATATAGCGCTAATTTCCAGTATTAAAAGGTTCATTTCAAAATTTGCCTAACGCTGCGCGTAGCCGCAGAGGGTACACTGTCGGACTACAACTTGTTATACACGAACCACACTACAATTAAAACAACCAGGCATTGCATTATGAATATGAATATATTCAACAGCAGTATTTTGAAATATTTTTAATAGGCCGCTTTTCAAGTTTTTTCCTTTTAACACTTCTGCTTCTATCATCATAGCTTCTGAATTATACCCTCTCAGAGAAAGTTGTCTATGGTTTAACATAACAGGGACCTCATTTATCTTTAGTTTTTTTTGAATTGCGTTATTTCTAACAAATATTGGTCCTGAAGCTTTGTAGGGTGATGAAACATCATGATATGTATAAGATAAAGCCAGTACTTTCTCGCCGATTTTAGCATCTTCTAATGAAACTCTACATGGATAGCAGGGGCTTTCATCAACTTCAATCCATCTTCCACCATTTTGATGCAACTCTTCATTGTTCATATTGAGATAAGTTGAAAAATCTATTTCGGAAAGTGCTAAACATTTGAAATTAATTTCCATTATTTCTGTAATCCTTCTAATAGTAGATTAATTAGCTAATTGCTATAAGCACTTTAAAGAAATTTTTTAAGATACTCTATCCGGTTCTTGCTATTACTCAAATTTTTTTGGTGACTCATAGACGTATAGCATCTTGCTCAGCGGGAAAATGCGAGCGTGAAAAGGTTGACTTGGAACCACAGTCACTTGTTAGGCATTTTTACTACCACACGGAGAAAATATAGCAATAAACCAAAAAACGGTAATTGCTAAAGCAGAGCTTATACCACTTAGCATAGCTTCTTTAAGAAGCCATAAGTAACTGGATAAAAGGATATCACCATTCTCTACAACCTGAGTTCTTGAATAATACAAACTTTCATAGTTACTAGTAAAAAAAACTGATAGAAAAAACTTTACTAAGAATGTAACTGCAAACATTACAACAATATATTGCCACAATTTGGATAGGTTATATTTAGAAAGTAGTAAATGAGCAACATAACCTAAAATTGCAAAATTAATATAAGCGAATAGAGTGTTCCATGCTAGCCATTTCATGAAGGCAGTATGTTCAACTAACGGAATTGTCCATATTAAGATATAAACGATTGGTGCGAGTAAAAGCCCAAAGAAAAGTCGAGTATTTATTATATTATTCATATTTCCCTACCGCCTCACTAAGGAAACGGCACAAGCTAAGTACGAATATATAAATATATCAGCTAGAGGTTTGCCACCTACGATACCCCAAGCAAAAGCATTACCGCCATAAACTAATGCAAGAACAAGAGATACTAACCCCACTTTACGAGCCCAAAGTTGTTTTTTAAGTAACCCAAGACCACTAATAATAAAAGCAATGGAATTGCAAATTCGCGTATATGAGAAACTATTTTGGTCAAAAGAGGTAAAGCCTCGAATTCTGGGTGGTGGGGACCAAGGTTCAGTAATGGCTAGATTGCTCCAATGAAATCAGAAACTATTAAATAAGCTATTGTAATTCGGAGCAATATGTTCATTTTTTGTCCAGCTAAAACGCTCGCATTTGCGGCTGGTTTGGAGCGCAACGGAAAAACAGCCCGCCAACATGCGCTTGTTAGCTGCTGATTTCACGCTTGAACTCATTTAAAGACTCCATTTGCTGAGAAAATTCGTCAATGGATGATGCTAACTCCCAGTTTGGCTTATTGGCAACGAATGATTCCCATGCTGCCGTGTGAGGCGTTACTAAATCAGTTCCGTTATTGGCACCAATGAACGACAAAGCTGCCATTGCTGAGCTTTGATCAAACCACAAGTCAGGCTGTTCAAGGTAGTATTCCAAATACTCATTGAGATAATTAATAGCTTCCGGTGACGAGAAGGAGGCTAAGGCAATACAGTAATCATGACCTGCAAAGCAAACGTCACTACGCAGTAGCAAATTACCAATATTCTCTTCTAGGCTGTTCATGTTGCTTAGAGCAGCAAAATACGCCCCTACAGACCTTGGCCGCCAGTTAAAGTCACCCAGCAACTTTGACACAAGCTCTGTATCAATAGATCCGCTTATCTCAAAGTAGCTTTTCCGAAACTTGTCAGTATCTTTGCTCCCTAGATAAAATGGAGCTACATACTTTTCAATGAATTCCTTGCTCAGAGGCTCTGCGTTTTCAATTACCTTTATATCAGAAAAGCGTCCTTTATGCCTCACGGTTGCGCCAGCAACATGAAGTGAAATCAACTCTTGTGTTTTATCCTTAATCTTCTTAAACATACCTTACTCTAGGCAGCTAAAGTCATACACAGTGGAAGAATGCAAGCGCGAGAGCCTTTTTTCCAATGATGCAACTTGTTATCTTTAGTTTTTCTTCAATGTGTATAAAGCCATTATTGTTTCTAATTCATGTTGTGGAAACTGAAATAAACCAGCAAAAACGGGGTGGTAATCTTTTCCTTTTAAAACGAAAAGAGCAGGAACTGTTCTGTCTTTATAATATTTAGATATTTGTCCAAGAGAGTAATGCATAAAACTATCTAAAGGCACCCTTATTTCGTCAGGTACTTTTTTCGAATTTGTATGATGTACTTTAGTAACTTTACTAATAAGCCTTATTTGGTTCTTTAGGCCAGGACCGGTTTTTGCATTTGGGTCAGTTATTTGATTGCCTTCCTCATCGATCATATCCACGCCGATTATATTTACAGATAATACGTGATTAGACCCATTTACAATTTGTAGCATTGACTTTTGTAAAGGCATTGAAGCAAATAAAGATGAAGAAAAAACACCTAATGCGAGTAATAGTGAAATTAAATACTTGTTCATAGCTTTCCTTTGCTTGTTATAACTTTTTCCTTGATTGAACCCAGCCAATGTTTTTATCTTTTGCTGGATCAATTAACGGGTAAATATCATCTGCAGTGAAAGGTGTTGCATCAGCGCCCATACCTAATAGAAGATAGTTACTACCACTATTTATTACTTCGTAATAGAAATCACGTGGCGTATCAGTCATTGTTAGAGGGCCAGAAACATCATAGGAGAAAACCATTTCGCCTTCTTTAAAACTTGCGCGTATTTCCTCCATGCTTTCTGGGTAAGCACCGTTTTGTAGTTTAATATATTCAATATTTCTTACCATTGAAGTCATAGCACTAATCGCGTGAGGCTCAAATTGCTTTGCAATGT
>CALFUL010000031.1 GCA_937929935.1 uncultured Flavobacteriaceae bacterium
CCAACGAAGCAGCATACCTAGCAGCGATTGCTGCCAACGAAGGAACGTTTACATCTCCTGCTACAGAAGCAGAGGTGCAAGCGATGATTGACAGAGTGAATGCTGCGGAAAGTCTGTTAGCCAACATCGGAACGGATGCAGTCAACGGAGATAACGCAACGACAGCAGGAACAACAGCTGCAAATCTGAACAACCTTACGGGAGTATCAGGGGCAATTGCTGCCAACGAATCAGCATATCTTGCGGCAATTGCGATTAATCAAGGTCCATTTAGTAGTCCTGCTACAGAAGCAGAAGTACAGGCCATGATTGATGCGGTCAATTTCTCGGAAACTATTCTGGCACAAATTGGCGGTGAAGGTGATAATCCTGATACTATTGCATCCATAGTGACAGCGGCCCAGTTAGGTTCCATTGTGGGAGTAAACGATGTTACTCTTGCCAATGAGGAAAAGTATCAAGAATATATAGACTCTTACCCAGACGAATTTAGTAATCCCGCAACGGTAACTGAGGTGCAAGCCATGGTTGATATGGTAGATGAATCAGAGGCTGTTTTAGCGCAAATTGGAAGCCAAGGTGATGATCCAGATACGATTCCTGCCGTGGTAACAATAACACAATTGGAATCGATAACAGGAATCATGAACGTGGTTTCAGCCAATCAAGAGATGTATCAGCAGTATATCGATACTTATCCTGAATTGTTTAGTAATCCTGCTACCGTAGCCGAGGTGCAAGCGATGATCGAGGCGGTCAACCTTTCGGAGAGTGTTTTAGCACAGATTGGTAATGAAGCAGATAATCCAAATCAGATTATCTCAGCTGTTACAATCGCACAATTAGAAACTATTGTATCTGAATTAGTTGATATACTTCCTGAAAATATAGAAGCATATCGCGAATATATTGACCTCAACGTTTCTGGATTTTCGAATCCTGCAACACAAGCTGAAGTACAAGCAATGATATCCGAAGTAAATAATTCGCAAGATATTTTAACGCAAATAGGAACTGAGGCAGATTTCCCTAATCTAACTATCTCTCAAGTAACGGTTGCAGAATTAGAAACAATAACGGGTATTGTAGATGCGATAGGAGCAAATGAAAGTCTGTATCAACTCTTTATAGATTCAAACCCAAAGGCTTTTAGCACACCAGCAACTAAAGAAGAAGTACAGGCAATGATTGATAATGTTAATACAACATCATCAATTGTGGTTAATAGTAACGATCCGGCTGACGGAAACCCTTCTGCTGAAACACTTATAGCATCAGGTTTAGAACCTATAGATCCTGAGTTAATTGATTTATATGAAGAGGCTATAGCTAATGCTGACCCTGCTCCTATTTCTTTTTCAGAATTACAAGAAGTTATTGATGCAGTGAATAATGGTGATGAAGATAATGACGGATTACCAAATATTCTTGATCCTGACGATAACAATCCTGATTCGGATGGTGATGATATTCCTGATGGAGCAGATGCTGATGTTGATGGCGATGGAGTAAATGATAATGGCGAAGATCTTGATGGAGATGGAATTAATGATGAAGCAGATTCTGATAGAGATGGTGATGGTGTTCTTGATAACGGTAGTGATAGTGATAATGATGGTATTAACGATGATTTTGATCTTTTTGATAACTCAACCATTACAGATACTGATGGCGATGGTATTCTTGATCGAGATGAAGATGCTAACGGCGATGGTAATCTAGCCAATGACGATTGTGATGAAGATGGTACACCCGACTTTAGAGATGAAGACCCTTGTGGCGAGGTAGGTAGTATTTCAACCATAAGCCCTGCCCAAGCTTTCACTCCTAATGGCGATGGTTTAAATGATGCTTGGGTTATCGACGATATAGAGGCCTACCCTAACAATGAAGTGTTTGTTTACAATAAATCTGGTGCGCTTATTTTTAACGAAGTTGGATATCAAAATACCTGGGAAGGTAATTATAAAGATAATGCAATGAAAATACCCTCAGGATCATACTTTTATGTAATCAACCTTGGCGATGGCTCAAAACCTGTGAATGGTTGGATTTTTATCAACTATTAATTAAAATAATCTAATAAAAAAATAAATAATTATCAAATGAAACTAATCAATACTATTTTCGTCTTAGCTTTTTTGACCCTTTCTGGAGCGGTGTTTTCACAGCAAGATTCTAATCGAGCATTTTTTAAACAATCTATGAATCTTGTAAATCCAGCCTTTGCAGGTAGCCAAGCAAGTTTCTCAGATTCAAAAGGTAATACCGCTGCCAATGCACCTGAATTCGGAATCAATTTCAGAAGCCAATGGGCGGGCGTTGATGGCGCACCTGAAACTCAAAGCTTCTTTTTCTCAACACCAATGGGTAAGAATGTAGGCTTAGGGGTATCTGTTGTTAACGACAGAACTTTTATTGAAAATCAAACATCACTTGCTGTTGACTTTTCTTATCAACTCAAATTAAATGATAACAACCTAATCTATTTAGGAATTAAGGCAGGTGCTTCATCATACAACGCTAATCTATTAGGATTAACAACCTTCGGTTTTGGTAGCGACCCTTCACTAAACAATATTAATGGCGGTTTTAACCCGACCATAGGTGTAGGTGCATTACTAAAAGGAAAAAAATATTTTGTCTCTATTTCAACGCCCAATTTCTTAAACTCTGAAAGACTACAAGATAATGATGGTATTGCTCGTTTAGGTGCTAGTAGGGCGCATTTCTATTTTGCTGGCGGATTTGATATCGCTTTAAGCAACTCACTAGATATAAAAACAGCAGGTATTGCACGGTATGTTGAAGGTGCTCCCTTCTCTATTGAAGTAAACACACTTTTTAGTTTCAATGACAAAATTCAATTAGGACCCTCATACAGATTTAATGAGGGTATTGGTGGTCTTTTTATTCTAAAAGCAGCTGATTGGGTTGATATTGGATATTCATACGAAACTGGTTTAAACAGCTTAGCAGCAGCCCGTTCAATGGGAACTCATGAAATACTATTAAAATTAAAATTATAAACGCTTTGACTTGTGCGAAGGGACGCGCACAGGCCATATTTTAGGTTAGTTGAATCTCGCTTTCGCGAGAAGGTTACCCCGCTAAAAGCGGGGTTTTTTGCTTCTAAAAGCTATACTAAAAAATAAACATTTTTAAACGACCAGACAAATGATCTTATATAGGATTAAAATAAGTATTTTCTTATATTAATAATAAAAAAGAGTAGCCAAATAACCTGAATTACAAATCAGGTTTAGCCCATAAATTACCTATAAATATACATTTAACCGATTATCGAATAAGTCTACAACAAGAAATAGCCTTTTCACCACAATACTACATTCAAATACAACATTTGTAAGTTTTTTACTACATAAAGTTGGAGATTGCGAATTATTCTCATGAATAAACCCAATAACCAATACAAATTATCAAAATTTAACCGTATGAAGCCCCTTAAAAGGAAATCGTTTCAAAATCGTATAACCATCCTTACATGCTTTTTGATGTTCTGCTTTACGCAAACCACCCTATATGCGCAAGATTCAGATGGTGATACTATCCCAGACAATGTAGATTTAGACGATGATAATGATGGTATTCTCGATAAAAATGAAAAGCTAAGATGCGATGAGCCCGCTATAACAAATTCAACGTCTGGATCAGGAATTTATCAGAATCAATTATACTTTTTCAATTGGACAGATGCTGATTTTGCGGACGGCATAGATGATGGAGATAATCAAACATTTGTATTAGCAAATGGTCTTGAGGTTACCGCAACTTTTTCGAATGTAAGTAACGCAGTGAATGCGGCAACCTATGCACCTACTGATCTTCAAACATGGGCAGGAGCTTTTCTACATAATTTATATAATTCTTCAGGTTCAGCTGAAGCATTTTACGGAAGTGCGAATGCAAATGTATCTTTTACTATTACTTTTTCTGCTATAAAATTTGGAAACCCCTACCCTGTAGATATTTTAGCATTAGATGCCGAAAGTACTAATGGTGTTAGTGAGACACTTACCTTCACTACCAATGGCGCTGATTGGACTTTGCTTGAACAGTATGCTGGAGGAGGAGTTTGGTCAGGAGCAGGTACACAAAATTTAGTGGCTATAGATACTGAACCATCGGGGGGAACTTCTATTTATTACAGTGCGGATACTTCTGTTTTAAATGTTGCTATAAATTCTAGTGGAGCTCAAGCCGTAGCTTTTGGTCTTTGGTTAAGATGTGATACTGATGCAAATGGTATCGTAGATAATTTAGATACCGATAGCGATGGTGACGGATGCCCAGATGCGTTAGAAGCAGCAGGTAGTTTTAACTCCGCAGATCTCGATGGCGACAAGAGCCTAGGCGATACCGTAGATACCAACCCAGCAAGTGCCTCTTATGGGGTACCAACTGTAGCGGGTGCTGGACAAGCCACTACTGCCGATGTAACCGCCGTTGGGTCAGACGCAGATTTTGATGGCATCGCAGATGCCTGTGATACCGAATTTAACGATAATGATGGCGATAGCATTCCAGATGCTACAGATTTAGACGATGACAATGATGGTATTTTGGATACTGAAGAATCACTTTGCGCTTTGGGTTCATTTATAGATTACAGTTCCAATACTGCCGGTTTTGCATTAGATGGGCAAACATTGGCTTCAGAAATAGCAGGAGTTACAGTTGAGCATAATGTACAAAGCACGAATAATCCTAGTTTATGGGCTGGACCCGAAACAGCGGGAGAGTCCTATAATTTTATTAGACTCGGTAATAATATCGGAACACCAGCGAATCAAACTAGTCCTTTAGATACACGAATTGTTACTTTAACCTATGATTTTAATGAGCCTATTTCCGGCATCGAATATTCTGTTCGAGATATGGACATGGTGGGCAATGGGTCGGAGACCTACCGTGTTCGTGGATTCTTAGATGGTGTAGAAGTTTCAGCTACCATTACTGCAGGAGTGAATACTGCACCTGTGACTATAAATGGTCAATCGGGATATTATGAAGGTACGACTGCTAACGGTAGCAATCTTTCTTTTGACAATGGTGTAATCTATCTTTTTGGTAGTATGATAGATCAAATAGAAGTTTCAGGACTACAAACAGCAACCAATGGTCCAGTCATTAATCAAGGTACTTTACATACCTTGAATAGCGGATGTTTTTCTTCAGATACAGATAATGATGGTACGCCAGATTTATTCGATGCCGACAGCGACAACGACGGTTGCCCAGATGCGTTAGAAGCAGCAGGTACCTTTACAGCGGCAGACCTCGATGGCGAGGACAGCCTTGGAGATACCGTAGATACCAACCCGGCAAGTGCCTCTTACGGAGTACCTACAGCGGCAGGTGCTGGTCAAGCAACAACAACTGGTGTAACTACCGCCGGGCCAGACGCAGATTTTGACGGCATCGCAGATGCCTGTGATACCGAATTTAACGATAATGATGGCGATAGCATTCCAGATGCTACAGATTTAGACGATGACAATGATGGTATTTTGGATAGTATCGAATGTCCATTAAATTATGTTGGTATTTCCGCAAACACCCTTGGTATTGGCGGAGGGGCTTTTTCAAATATGTCTGTAACCAATATTGATATAAGTGATGTGTTTGGATTACCTGTAAATAGTGGTGCCATAATACTTTCTGCAACAGGTCTTAACAGTGACAATGGGATACGATTTGTGCTTAGTGTTGACGGCATACTTTCTGACACCAGTTCATTTACAATTTCGGGCACAGCAACTTCTAGACTAAGAGCGGAAATTGAACACGGTCGAACTCTACGAATCAATGAATTTGACGGTTTAGAGAGCCTAGATGGATTAACATATACCCTTATTTCGGCAATTGATGCGGGCTATACTGAAGTAAACGCACCGCCAATTTATAGAGTTCAAAATATCCTAGGTCCAAGTAATTCTGACCATTTAATATGGCAATCAAATACAGCAGGGGTTACCAAATTCAATGTATTTACTACGAACACTGCATCGAATTCAGTAATACGCATTAGGTTGGCGTTAGAACCTGATACCGATGGTGATACCATACCAGACTGTTTAGACAACGACTCAGACAACGACGGCTGTGCAGATGCAGTCTCAGCAGCAGGCACTTTTACAACCGCAGATCTGGATAGCGACAACAGCCTTGGCGATACCGTAGATACCAACCCTGCAAGTGCCTCTTATGGTGTGCCAACTGCTGCAGGTGCTGGGCAAGCAACAACCACTGGTGTAACCAAAGCAACGGAGGTAAGTGTAGATACTGCACCCACAAATCAACAAGCTTATACTGGTGCTAATGCTACCTTTACAGCAGTGGCATCCGCTACCAGTACAACAACGTATTCAGGCACTACTCCTGACTATTCTTCTGGAACCGATGATGCATCAGGATTGCGATACCAATGGCAAGAAGATAGCGGATCTGGTTTCTCCGATATTGCCAATGGTGGTATTTACGGAGGAGCAACAACCGCAAGTTTGGTCTTAACGGGAGTTACGTTGGCCATGAACGGCAATGATTACAAGGTCATTGTAACGCATATCGATAATGATTGTATCTCCGAAGAAGCAACGGCTGAATTAACCGTTGAAAACGAAATTATTGCCAATGATGATGATTTTTCTTCAACCCCAGTAAGCGGAACTAACGGAGGCAATACGGCAACGGTATTTACTGATGATACTTTAGATGATGCAGCATTTGCCAATACTGCAGTTCTTGCCACAATTACAGATAATGATGGTATTGCTGGCCTTGCCATAAATACTGATGGCACGTTGAGTATTCCAGCGAATACAGATGCAGGAACATACAGCATTACCTACCAAATTTGTGAAGCAACAAATACCGATAATTGCGACACGGCAATGGTTGAAATAGTACTTGAAAATGAAATCATCGCAAATGATGATGACTTCTCTGCAACACCTGTTGATGGCACGAACGGTGGAAACACCGCTACCGTATTTACTGATGATACTTTAGATGGTAATACATTTGCAGCTACAGCAGTGAATCCGACAATTACCAATAATGATGGTATAGTCGGACTTACAATCAACGCTGATGGCACTTTGAGTATTCCTGCAAACACCGATGCAGGAAGCTATAGCATCACTTATCAAATTTGCGAAGCAATCAACACCACAAATTGCGATACAGCTGTGGTTGATATTGTAATTGAAAACGAGATTGTTGCCAATGATGATGATTTCTCAGCAACACCAGTAAATGGGGTAAATGGCGGAAATACAGCAAGCGTTTTTACAGATGATACCTTAGACGGGACTTCGTTTGCCAATGCCAATGTTAATCCTACCATTACAGATAATGACGGCTTAGCCGGACTTACAATCAACGCTGATGGCACCTTGAGTATTCCTGCAAATACACCTTCAGGAAACTATACGATAACCTATCAAATTTGTGAAGCTGCAAATGCTACCAATTGTGATATCGCAGTAGTTGAAATTTCGGTAATACCTGATTCTGATAATGATGGTGTTTTTGATACTATTGATTTAGATGATGATAATGATGGTATTTTAGATGTCGCGGAATCTGGCGGAAACGCACCAAGTAATGATGAAGATGGCGATGGTATTCCGAACTGGAATGACACTACTGATGATGGTAATGGAGGCGATGGCAGTACTACTGATTATACCGACACTAATGGTGATGGCGTACCAGATGTGTATGATTTTGATGGCGATGGAATTCCGAATCATTTAGATTTAGATTCTGATAACGACGGTATTTACGATGTCATCGAATCTGGCGGAACAGATGCTAACGACGATGGAAGAGCAGATGATGACGATAATAATGCCAATAACACAGGAAGTAACGGTATTCCAACCTCAGCAGGTTCAGGAGTGATGAATCCGACAGATACGGGTAACAACAATTCTCCTGACTATTTAAATGCTGATAGTGATGGCGATGGTTGTGTAGATGCTATTGAGGCAGGTTTTGCCGATGTCAATGGAGATGGTTCGTTAGGCGATGCCCCTTTAACAGTTGATGCAAATGGTTTGGTTACCTCAGCAGCAGGTTATGCAGACCCAACAGAAACAACGAGCGGAACTGCTGATTATACCGATAAAGCCGTAAATGGTTGTGCAAGTATTTCGGTTACCAAAACGGCTACTCTTGTTGATGTGAACACAAATGGAATTGATGATGCTGGCGATCGCATCGACTATACTTTTGTAGTAACCAATACTGGTTCAGTAGACTTAACTGATGTTAAAGTAACTGATGTTCTAGCAACCGTAACCCCCACAACTACAATCAGTTTGGCGGCAGGTGCTTCTAATAACTCGACCTATACAGCAACCTACACTTTAGATCAAGATGATATCAATGCAGGAAAATTTACCAATACTGCAGTTGCTGAAGCTAAGGACCCGGGTGGCACCACAATTTCAGATACTTCAGATGATCCGAACAACAGTGCAAATGTAGATTCAAATTCTGATGGTGAACCTGATGATCCAACAGTAACAAACTTTACACAAGAACCCTCGATTTCCCTCTTGAAAACAGGCGCATTGCAAGATACCAACAATGATGGCTTCCCAAATGCAGGGGAACAAATTAGATACAGTTTCACTGTTAAAAACACAGGTAATGTAACCTTAACAGGTATTACAATCAGTGATCCTTTGGTAACCTTAGTAGGTGGTCCAATAGATATAGACCCCGGTGAAAACGATAGTACAACTTTCTATGCCCTGTACACACTTACACAACCCAATATAGACAATGGTAGTATTACTAATGCTGCTGTAGTTACCGGCAAAGATCCTGATAATGTTGATGTTACTGATAATTCTGATGACCCAACCAACAGCACCAATGTAGATGACAATACTGATGGCGACCCTGATGACGATACGGTAATAACCTTACTAAAAAACGCAAAAATTGAAATCTTTAAAACAGGCGCCTTTGTTGATACGAATACAGACGGTATTGGTCAATTAGGAGAAACTGTAGATTACATTTTTGATGTTAGAAATGTTGGTAATGTAACCTTAACTGGGGTAACCATAAATGACCCTAAGGTAACAGTGACTGGGGGTCCAATTACTTTAGCTCCTGGCGCTTTAGACAATACCACTTTCAAGGCAAGCTACCCACTTGTACAAGCTGATATTGATGCTGGTGAAGTAATCAATAGGGCGACAGTAACAAGTAAAGACCCAGATAATATTGATGTAGAAGATATGTCAGATGATCCAACAACCTCAGCTTCTGAAGATGAAACTGTAGTGAAATTGGCCAATGATCCAAAGATTGCATTATTCAAGACTTCAGTCTTTAATGATGAAAACGGTGATGGCTTTGCAAATACAGGGGAAACAATTACTTATTCATTTGATGTACGGAACATAGGTAATGTTACACTTAACAATGTGCAAATTACGGATCCAAAGGTAACTGTTACAGGAGGACCAATAGCGCTTGCACCTGCTGCATTCGACGATACCACCTTTGAAGCAGTATATACCCTTACCCAAGATGATGTTGAAAATGGTACCATAGAAAACCAAGCTGAAGTGACTTCCGAAGATAGCACAGGTGCTATAATTGAAGATGTAAGTGATTTTTCAGATGACCCTACCAATCCTACTAATATTGATTTAAATATGGATGGTGATCCTGATGACCCAACAGTAACAGATCTACCTGCTAATCCAAGCGTTAGCTTAGAAAAAGAAGGTGTCTTTAATGATGAAAATAATGATGGTCTGGCGCAAGTTGATGAAACTATGAGTTACACCTTTAGAGTTCAAAATACCGGTAACATTAAAATTAATAATGTACTAATCAACGATCCTATTGTAACAGTTGATGGAGGACCTATAACAGTTATGAACCCGGGGGATATAGATACTGCGACTTTTACCGCAACCTATAAATTAACTCAAGATGATATTGACGCTGGTAAGGTATCGAATTTGGCTACAGTTTTAGGTCAAGATAGTAACGGAGATGATATTACTGATGATTCTGATGATCCTAATGAACCGTTGAATACAGATGGTAATAATGATGGTGAACCTGATGACCCAACGGTTCTCGAGGCACCACAAGTATCGAGCATTAGCTTAACAAAAGCGGCAACGCCAAGAAGCTTTGCAAATGTGGGTGATGTGATAACCTATGATTTGGTGGTAACCAATACGGGTAATACCACGCTATCTAACGTTGTGGTTAGCGATGCAAATGCAACAATAACTACAGGTTCTCCGATTGCTTCTTTAGCACCAGGTGCAACCGCTACTGTGGAAGCCACGTATACTATCATTCAAAACGATATGAATGCAGAAAGCTTTACCAACATAGCAACGGTTAATGCTATTGATCCGCAAAACAATTCGGTAACGGATACCTCTGATGACCCAAACAACGGTGATGATGTAGATGACAATGCCGATGGCGAACCCGATGACCCAACCATAATTCAGTTAGATTCTGATGGTGATGGCGTTCCGAATAATGAAGATTTAGATGATGACAATGACGGTATTACAGACATTGAAGAGCAAAACGGATTTGATTTCTTAGATACTGATATGGATGGTACTATAGATCGATTAGATACTGATGCTGACGGTGATGGCATTCTTGATGTAATTGAAGCTGGTCATGGTATTGCTGACACCAATGGAGATGGTCGTTTAGATGGTCCCGTTGGTACCGATGGAATTCCTGATAGCGTGCAAAATAATCCTGATAGCGGTATGGTTACCTATACTCCACAAGATACGGATGGAGATGGTATACATGATTTTCAAGATATTGATGATGATGGTGATGGCGTACTTACATCCCAAGAAATAATTGATGGTACAAATCCATTAGAAGAATGCGACCTTCTTTATACCAATATATCCGTGGCACCAGAAGCTTCGTGGAATGATGGTGATTGTGATGGCGACGGTGTAACCAATGGAACAGAAAGAGCTGATGGTACGGATCCAACAAATCCTTGTGATTTTGTTGAAGCCAATATAACAGAGCCTTTAGGAGCTAATTTCAATGCTGCTGATTGCGATGGCGATGGGGTAACTAATGATCAAGAGGATATAAACGGGACGGACCCTGAAGACCGCTGTGATTTTATACTTGCCAATGCAACAGTAACGCCTAGTACACAATGGAATAATGCTGATTGTGATGGTGATGGAGTAACTAACGGTCAAGAATTGATTGATGGCACAGACCCACAAGATTTATGTGATTTTGTACTAAGTAGTGCTAGTGTAGCACCTAGCACAGCTTGGAACGATACAGATTGTGATGGTGATCTTATCTCGAACGGACAAGAAATTCAAGATGGTACAGACCCCAAAGATGATTGTAGCCACATTAATGGCACGCCGCTAAACAGCAGTGATTGTGATGGTGATGGCCTAACTGAACAAGAAGAAACAATTTTAGGAACAGATCCTAATAATGTTGATACTGATGGTGATGGTATTTCTGACGGACAAGAAGTCTTAGATAATACAAACCCTTTAGACCCTTGCGAGTCAATAGGAGGCACACCTCCAGATGGAAGTCCTTGTGGCCTCGAAATTGAAAATGAATTAATGACCCCAGATGGCGATGGCATCAATGATATTTTCAGAATTCGAAATATAGCATCTTATCCTGATAATACTGTTGAAATTTATAACCGTTGGGGTGTTAAAGTATTTACCGCTTTTGGCTATGACAATGATACTGTTGCTTTTAAAGGTATTTCAAACGGAAGAGTTACAATTAAAGTGAATGAGACGTTGCCTGCTGGGGTTTATTATTACATCATAAACTACAATGACGGAGGTAATACAGAACAAATGAGTGGCTATTTATATATCAACCAATAATTAATAAGCAATGAATATTAAAATAATGACTAAAATCTTAACGGTAATAACCTTCTTGGTACTATTCTCTGAGAACACTTTTGCTCAACAAGATGCACAGTTTACTCAATATATGTTTAATACCATAGCCATAAATCCGGGGTATGCAGGATCACGAGGTGTAATGAGTATTGGTCTTTTGCATCGCTCACAATGGGTAGGTTTAGATGGCGCCCCGACCACTCAGACATTAAATATTAATGCCCCATTAAAAAAGAGGTTAGGTGTTGGTTTTTCAGTAGTCAATGATGAGATTGGAAATGGGACAAGGCAAGAAACCTATTTTGATGGTATTCTTTCATACACCATTCCTACTTCAAACGAAGGCAAACTATCCTTTGGAATAAAAGCAGGAGGACATTTACTAAATCTTGACTTTTCAAAACTTCAAGGTTTTACTGATGAACAGGGAGCAAATGGTATACCAAATATTGATAAAAAATTCTCACCTAATATTGGTGCCGGTATTTATTATCATACAGATAGATTTTACATAGGTGCTTCAATTCCAAATTTTCTTGAAACTGAACATTTTGAAAACACGGCTGTCTCTAATTCGTTTTTAGCAAAAGAGCGTTTAAACCTATATTTAATTGCGGGGTACGTGTATGAATTAAATCCTGATTTAAAATTCAAGCCAGCGCTACTTTTTAAAGCTGTTAATGGAGCTCCTTTACAAGCTGATATATCTGCTAATTTTTTAATGAATGACCGCTTTAATTTTGGAGTGGCATATAGATGGGATGCCGCTTTTAGTGCGCTAGCAGGTTTTCAAATATCAGACCAATTCTTGTTGGGTTTGGCATATGACCGTGAGATTACTGAACTGGGTAACACCTCATTTAATGATGGTTCTTTTGAAATTTTTTTACGCTATGAGTTGTTCAATAAACCAAATCGAGTACTTACCCCAAGATTCTTTTAATATTTATAAATAATGACCAAAATCAAGTATACATTCCTTGTCGTTGCCACGCTAACACTTTTAAGTGTAAAGGCTCAAAACAAAAACATAGAAAGAGCTGATAAAAATTTTCGAAATTTTGATTACAATAAAGCCATCAATCAGTATGAGAAAATAGTTGAATCAGGGGTACAAGAACCCACGGTTTTTCAAAATTTAGCTGATGCAAATTACCACACTGCTAATTATATTGAAGCCGCAAAGTGGTATAGAAAGTTGGCTGAATCAACTGATGCTTTGAGTATTGAACATTTATATCGCTACGCCAGTAGTTTAAGATCTATAAAAGATTTTGACGGTTCTAATGCCGTATTTAAAAAATTACAAGCCTTGAATAAATCAGTTAGTGAAGATGAAATGGGCAGTTACATGGCAGCTATTCAAGAACAATACGGAAGTTTCGAAATTCAAACTTTAGATATTAATTCTTCTGCTTCTGATTTTGCACCTTCGTTTCGAATTGATGGGATTGTATTTTCAACAGGAAGAGATACATCAGGACTATCGAAAAATATACATGGATGGAATAAAAAGCGATTTTTAAACTTATATACAGCAACAGACCCTAGTGATTCAGGATTCAGTAAAGTACAGCAATTCTCAAGATCGCTAAACACCAAACTTCATGAATCTTCAACGGCTTTCACTAAAGATGGGAATACCGTTTATTTTACCAGAAATAAGGAAAAAGGCAAAAATTTTGGTCGAGATAATGAAGGAATTAGCCGTTTAAATCTATTTAGGGCAGAATTTATCAATGGTCAATGGACCAAGGTTACCAAACTACCTTTTAATGCTGAAGGTAAATCAGTAGCTCATCCTGCATTAAATAACAACGAAGATAAATTATACTTTGCGTCTGACATTGAAGGCACAACTGGTCAATCTGATATTTTTGTGGTAGATATTAATGAAGATGGAAGTTTTGGGCAACCAAAGAACCTTGGTAAAAATATCAATACAGGAGCTAGAGAAACATTTCCTTTTGTATCAAAAGATGACATCTTGTACTTTGCATCAGATGGGCATCCTGGCTTGGGTGGCTTAGATATTTTCGCGGTTGATCTAAAGAATATCGAAACAAGTAAAATAGTAAATCTTGGAGAACCCTTAAATAGCCCTGCTGATGATTTTTCGTTTATCATGAATGCAGAAACTAAAAAAGGATACTTTACCTCAAACAGAGAAGGCGGTATGGGTGATGATGATATTTACGCATTGTCTGAAATGAAACCTATTGATACAAGATGCTTTTCTGATTTAGCAGGGGTTGTTAAGAATAAGAAATCAGGTAAGGTAATACCCAATGCAACAATAACTCTTTTAGATAACACAGGTAAAACAATAATCAAAGGTCTTTCAGACACTAAAGGTATGTTTACCCTATTGGCAGAATGTGGTCAAAATGATTATGTTATTATTGCCACAAAAGATGAGTATTTAAAAGACCAGAAAATAGTATCTACAGAAAGAGAAAACATTGGAGATTTAAATCTTTTTCTAACCTTAATAGATAAAGGTGCTCCTATTGGTACTGATTTAGTGAAATATTTAAAAATAGACCCTATATACTTTGATTTTAACAAATCTTACATCAGAGAAGATGCCCAAGTTACTTTAGAAAAAATAATCAATTACATGAATGTGTATCCTGAAGCTAAAATAGAAGTAAGGTCTCATACCGATAGCAGAGCTAGTAAAAACTATAACAAAAAACTTTCTGAAAAACGTGCAAAAGCCACCGTGGCTTATTTGATTAATAAAAGAATTAACCCTAGTAGAATTTTTGGTAAAGGTTTTGGAGAAGCCCAGTTAGCCAACGAATGCGCTGATGGCCTAAAATGTTCAGCAGCAAAACACCAGAAAAATAGGAGATCGGAATTCATTTTGGTTGAATAATCGAAATTCGATGAGACGCGAATTTCAATTAAAGAGGGCTAACGGCCCTCTTTTCTTTTTTATGCCATTTATAAGCTGCTTATCTACAGCATCTTGCGTTTTACCGATAAAAATTGGTGGCTACATTAACATTAGCTTTCTTGCTCTACTATTCAAATTTTAAGCTAAAAACCAATGATTTCTACTATCGAAAAAACGGTGCGAGTTAAAACCTCAAACATTGATACTCAAGTCGTAGTAAAGAAGTTATACGATCTCAGAAAAGAGTTAGAAAACTCCTATTCAGGCACCTTAAGAACAAAGAAATACGAGGAAACTAGAGAGTTTACCATCGATTTAAATAATGCCATATTTACTGCCAATCAAAAACTAGAAGGAAAAACGTTTCTTTTTGAAGATATGTTACAGCTTGAAAAATGTTTGCAAAATCTTCAAAAAAGGTTTAAGGGTTTAATGGTATAGAATCACTAATATATGTGTTAGACTGATTTAATAAAGAACATGTTCTTTTAATAGTGAAAATACTTGCGTAGGCAACATATTTTCTTCTAGCTGAACATTTTTATTACTTGTAACAAAAATTGGGTGATCGTTTATATTTTCTGGTATTCTACCGTGCGAACCTTTAACTAAACTTGCTTCTAAAGGAATTATATTCATTAAAGTTCTGAAACCCATTTTTTTCTTAATTAATTTACAAATCACTTTTGGCATTACAAAAGGATCTTTTGGATCAGTCAACATTTCAACGGGATCATATCCTGGTTTTTTATGAATATCAATCATTCTCGCATAATCAGGTGCTTTTTTATCATCTAACCAAAAGTAGTAAGTGAACCATGATTGCGCATCTGCAATTACAACAAGATCACCGGTACGTTCGTGATTTAATTCATAATTGCTTATTTCTTTATCAATCAAGACTTTTTCAACCCCTTTAACCTGCTCAATTAGTTTCTTGATTTGTAATTTTAGAGATTTATTGTTTAGATAAATGTGAGCTATTTGATGATCAGCAACAGCAAATGCTTGACTCGCCCCTGCGTCTAATAATTCCAAACCTCTTTCTGTACGGATGTTCAAATAACCTTCTTTTCTTAAAACTCGATTAAGATGTATTGGTTGATTAACATTGGTAATACCATATTCAGATAATAAAATGATATGACAATTTTGCTCTTGATAATACTTAACCAGTTGCTTAACTAGTTGGTCAATTTCTTCTAAGTCTTTTGAAATAAGCTTAAAATTTAATCCGTGTCTTTGTAAATTATAATCAAGATGGGGTAAATAAACTAATGTTAAAGTTGGATCATGAAGTTGATCGGTTTTAATCGCTGCATCAGCAATCCATTGGCTAGATTTAATACTCGTTTTTGGCCCCCAAAAATTAAAAAGCGGAAAAGTACCTAGTTCATTTTGCAAGGTGTTACGCAAAGTAGCGGGGTGTGAATAGCAATCAGGTATTTTTCTACCATCAGCTAAATAGTTTGGTCTAGGAGTAACACTATAATCTGCAGTTGAATACATATTATACCACCAAAACATATTAGCGCATGTAAACTTTGGGTTTTCTTTTTTTAAAACATCCCAAATTTTTCTACCCTGCACTAATTTATTTGATTGCCGCCAAAATTTAACCTCACATTCTTCTTCAAAATACCATCCGTTACCCACTATGCCATGCTCTGATGGCATTTTTCCTGTCAAATAAGTTGACTGTGCAGAACATGTAACGGCAGGTAAAACAGGCTTAATTGTGGTATGTTTACCCTTTTCTAAAAATGATTTTATAAAAGGAGTATGTTCACCTATTAATCTTCTTGTCAAACCTACAACGTTGATTACCAAAGTTTTATTCATGCTAAACAAGTTTTTTTCTTAACCATTTAATTTCTCTAACTATTGAATCAGATAGTTCTTTTTTAAGTTCAAGAGGAAGAACATCCCAAGTATAAGTTTCAATTTCTAAATGCCTAGTTATTTGATGTTTTTTCAAATAAGCAATAACTTTTAAAATATGGTCTTGAGTTGAAAACAAAGCTCCAAATTGTTCTAAAAATATAGGAACATGAAAATGACCACGAAGTTCAATAAATTTTTCCTTTTGAACTAAAACGCTTGGCAAATCATTGAATGTTTTGACTTTACCATCAATCAATTGGGTAACTTGATGTAAATATGTTGGCTCATCAAATCTAGCCAGTGATTGCCAAATTTCTTCAATTGTATTTTCATCATACAATACTTTTAAGGCCGCACTTACTTGAATTTTACCAACATTAATTTTAGCATCATTTAATTTTCGAAAGGTTTCTTTAGGTTCTTCATAAGCCAAAGAAAAATGGCATATATCATAGCACATGGTGATATAGCGCTTAATCATTTGAATTACCTCAATTTCTATATTTCCTAGTCGATCGGTAATAATCTTAATTCCAATAGGTATAAGATATGTCTCAAAGAAATCTAAAAACTCATCGCTATTTTCAATGAGGCCGTCTGGTTCTGGCTCTATATCAAGATGTAAGTACGTACCTGATGAAACTTCTATCTCATGCAGTTGTAAAACTATTTCTATTAAATGTTCTGCTCCTTTTTCAAAAACACATTTTCTTTCTTCATTTGATTTATACCAGTGTTTATAACTAATTGGTGAGGTAGAAATACCGCCTTCTAAACCCTTAGGAATCAATTCTGATAATTGCTTAAAAAGACGTTTTGTATAAGTGACTCGTTCAGGAGTAGACCAATCAGGTGCATGTACATTTTCTTTAACCTTTTCGCCATGAAAATTTCCATATGGAAATCCATTCATCGTAAAAACGTAAACATTATTCTCACTTAGCCAACTCTTGAATAATTCTAATTTATTACCTTGACTAAGTTCTTCACTGGCCTTATTTGAAAGTCGTAAACCCAAACCAAAAGCAATGTTTTTTGCTACATTCTTTTTGATAAAAGGCACATGCTTTTTTAAACTTTCAAAAGTGCTTATCCAATTTTGACCTGGGTGTATATTAGTACAATAGGTAACATGGTAGTTGTTTAGTAACATTCAAAAAATTATTATCAAAATTGATTCAATTTAGCTATTGCTTGTTTCATAATTGACATATCAATTACATTAACGTCATGCTTCACTCCTATTTCTGAAATCAACGTAATACACAATTCGCCACCTAAATGTTCTTGAAATTCTTGAATTCCGTTTAAAAGATATACAATTTCAGAATTTAATTTTACCGGTATATTAAGATTAAAACCAATTTTTTTTAGCACATTCAAAATACGGTTTAACATATCATTTGAAATCAAGCCAATCAAATGAGCATATGTTAAATCAAGACTAATACCTTTTGCAACAGCCTCTCCGTGTCTAAGTGAGTAGTTTGACATTTGCTCTAATTTATGGGCAGCCCAGTGACCAAAATCTAAAGGTCTAGAAGAACCACTTTCAAAAGGATCACCACCTTCAGCAATATGATGCATATGCAATTCTGCACATTTATAAATAACATGTCGCATTGTGTTTAAAGCCCTGTTCTTTAATTCTTCAGAATGTTTTTCAATATATTCAAAAAAAGCAGCATCTTTAATTAAGGCTACCTTTACAGCTTCAGCTACACCAGAGATCCAATCACGTTGTTCTAAGGTCTTCAAGAAATTAGAATCATTGATTATAGAAAAAGGGGTAGCGAAAGTGCCTAAGAAATTTTTCTTTTCGAAAATATTAAAACTATTTTTTACTCCAACCGCAGAATCGTTCTGCGAAAGCACAGTAGTAGGAATTCGTATTAGTTTAACGCCTCTATGTGCTATAGATGCTGCATAACCAACCATATCAATCAATGCTCCACCGCCTATACTTACCACAAAAGAATGTCGATCAATGTGTTGATCATTAATAGCCTTTAATACACATTCAACATTACTATAGTCATTTTTACATTGCTCACCACCGCTTATAAGTATACTTTCCGTGTGGTGCATTTTTTTTGAAAAATGCTTACAATACTCACTTATTTCATCAATCAAATTAGGATGCGCATTACTAACACCATCATCAATTACAAATAATAATTTTACTTTTTTGCCCTTATTATATCCTTCAAAAATATCTTTGAACACTGGGTTATCTATTGCAAAAACATGCTGCGTAAAATGCAATTTATATGAATAAGAAACTGTAAATGCCTGTTCTATAGGTTTTAAATGCATTAGTTTAAATTATGTTACTGCAAATAATTTTGACATAAGTATTGACAACGGCAACAATAGTAATAGCAATAATGCATACCACCAAACAGAAAAACTAACTGCTAAAGCAGCATCTAACACTACTAAAGATAGTACCCCTGCTATTACAGCTTTTTTAATATGTTCAGGCGAGTTTAAATGATAAGCCCGAACTAATGGTCTATATATTAAAAAGATAAACAAGAGTAAGAACGGAAAAGCTTGCCAAAAATGTGTTGCTTCAATAATCATTATTATTACAACGGCTAAAATAACTACAGCGTATAATACACCTGCCCATATAATATGATTTCTATTATTACCATGTACTTCACCACGACTAATCAAGGTAATGGCAAAGATATAAACTAAAGGAATGAAAGAATACCACCAAGAACCAATCACGCCAAATAATGACATACCCAAAATCAAATTCAAACCACGGCATAACCCCATATTCAATGGGCCTAAAAATTGATATTTCTTGCTGAAACCATCGTAAATTATAATAGCTACGGCTATTGCTAAAGCAACATAAGCACATAAGTGATTCACTAAAAAAGCAAAAAAAACACCTAAAACTAGAAGTATAGCAGCAAAAATAGCAGCGTATTTCAGAGGAATTAAACCACTAGGAATAGGTCTTTCAGGTCTTTCAATTTGGTCTATTTTAAAATCAAAAACATCATTTAAAACAACTCCTCCAGCATACAAAAAGACAGAAGAAAAGACTAAAAATAATAAAGACTTTATAGGAAAAGAAGACGTTAAAACACCAGCCATAGCGGCACCTGCAAAAATATCTGCAGCAGCTGTGGGCAAGTTTGCTGGGCGCATTAGTTGCAAGTAGCCTTTTAATATGCTATTCATCAATGTATTTTATCTGTTTTTTCAATTCTAGGATCCTGCCCTCTCAAAACGCTATTATTATTGTAAAGTTCAGTTTGATTAATACCCTTAGCATTTAACCAATCAGATTCTTTCATCTTACCATTTTTACCAAAGGCATCTAATGCATTTTGATAACATGTTTTTACAACATCTTCTTTAGCGATTCCGCTTCTTAGCATTAAAGAAGCTGTTTTAGGTACAGCAAGAGGATCGCTCACGCCCCAATCAGCAGAACTATCTACTATAATATCTTTGCTGCCATATTTTTTTACCACTTCAACCATTCTATCATTCCCCATTTTAGTATTGGGGTAAATGGTAAATGCGGCTAAAAAACCTCTATTTAAGACTTCTTCAACGGTCTCTTCATTATTATGATCAATAATAACTCTTGATGGGTCAAGACCATGTTCAAGACATACTTCCATACTTTTTATGGTACCCGCTTTTTTATCTCTATGAGGCGTATGAACTTGAACAACCATATCAAGTTCTTTTGCCATTTCTAGCTGTAATCTAAAATATTTATCTTCTGCCTCGGTTTGATCATCATACCCAATCTCGCCTATGGCTACTACATTCTGCTTATGTACATAAAGTGGCAATAATTCAATAACCTGTTCGGCTAAAGCTTCATTATTTGCTTCTTTAGAATTTAAACCAATTGTACAGTAATGCTGAATACCAAACTGGCTAGCACGAAAAGGCTCCCACCCTACTAAACTGCTGTAATAATCTTGAAATGAACCAACTTGAGTTCGAGGTTGTCCTAACCAAAAAGAAGGTTCGATTAAAGCTACAATACCTGCTTTAGCCATCGCTTCATAATCATCAGTAGTTCTTGAACTCATGTGTACATGTGGGTCTATAAACATCATTTTATCATTCATCAAATATCTTTTAAGTTATACCAGGTTAATTCTTTTTTTTCTATTTGTTCGATTAATTTTTTATGACCTTTCAGCAATTCTTTTGAATCTAAAAAATCGGTCTCAAAACAACACAATACCGCAGCCCTATTTTCAATAACATTATCACTTTTTAATAAATGCTTCATATCTTCTATGAGCACATCATTTAAAAACTTGGTAACAGGTCGCCAGAAATAAGGGTCAATATCTCTTCCAGCTGCCCAACGCTCATGAGCATAATCTGATATTATTCTTGCCAAATCTTTATTGGCTTTTTTATCAATATCTAAAATAGCACTTAAATCTTCTTGCATAAAAGCAGTTTTAAGATACATTTGGTTCCATTGTTGGTCGTCAAAATAAATTGAAGGGTACGGGTTATTATGAGCTAATGCTTTAAAAATAGTTGAAACATTTGTTCTAAGGGCATTAATAGCTGTTGATTTATAATACTCTGGGTTGGGTAAAAGTATTAAGAATTTTAAAAATGTTTCTAATTCACTCTTATCAGCAACTTCGATTAGTTTGGCTACTTTACTTTGAAAAAATACTTGATCTCTTTTTAAAATTTTATTGAGCAAATAAATTCTTGCTATTTGATGAGTATTAACCTCATGCTCCAAAGCTTCAACAAAAAAGATTATTCCTTCAATCAATTCAATTCTAGATGGTATTAAGCTATAGGTTAAGTACAAATCTTTAGTTGAACGTTCTTCCAGAATAAAATCTATTTTATCTGTTAACCAATTTCTTGACTTTTTACCAATATGTGTATTTATAAATTCAAGTAAATATTGGTTAATATCATTTATCTGCATAGATCAAATATTTTCGTTTCAAAATACTATTAAAAATTAAAGATAATCAGCTTTTGTTAATATCTTCAAAGAAAACATAATGATAACGGAGGCGGGAAGTTTTTAGTACGTTTTAGATTCAGTTAAGAATGTAGTTATTTCAGACCTAAATAAATGAATAATATTTTTTCTTCTTTTTATTTTGAAGACATTCTAATAGCACCATCAAGACGAATAACCCCTCCATTCAACATTTGATTTTCAATAATGTGTTTCACTAAGGATGCATATTCAGCTGGCTTTCCTAATCTCGAAGGAAAAGGAACCTGTTCGCCTAATGATTTTTTCACATCTTCAGGCATTGCAGCTAACATGGGGGTTTCAAAAATTCCGGGTGCAATAGTCATGACTCGAATACCTACCCTTGCTAACTCTCTTGCAATAGGAAGCGTCATAGAAGCCACCCCACCTTTAGAAGCTGCATACGCAGCTTGCCCTATTTGACCGTCAAAAGCAGCCACTGAAGCGGTATTAATTATGAGTCCGCGTTCGCCACTTTGTTCAGCTTCGTTATTTTCTATTTGTTCGGCAGCTAATCGAATTAGATTAAAAGTACCTATTAAATTAACCTCTATTGTTTTAGCAAATGATGCTAATCGATGAATACCTTTTCTTCCTAAAATTCGCTCACCTGGCGCAATACCTGCACAATTTACTAATCCGTGTATAGAACCAAAACGTTCAATTGCTTCTTTCATAGCATCTTGTACCCCATTTTCTTTGGTAATATCAGTTGCAATAAATAAAGTCTTTGCCCCTAATTCTTTTTCAACCTTTTTTCCGCCTTCCTTGTTAATATCTATAAGTACCGCATTGCCGCCATTTTCAGTAATCATTTTCGCCGTTGCTAAACCTAAACCTGATGCTGCACCACTAATTAAAAAAGTTTTGTTCTCTATTTTCATAATTAAGTAACCTTATAAGAATTACCACAAAGATACTTAAGCTATGAGATAAGTAAGGATCTTCTTTAATGAGATCTACTTATAATACAAAGCTATTTGCCCTAATTGACCCACAATCTTAACTGAATCTTTCATCGATAATTTTGAATCGTCCATATGTATCCATCGTTTTAGAGGCTGTTCGCAAATCATCTTTTTGGCATTCTTCTTACCATAATGTTTTCGCATTCGCATAAAAATTTCTACATCAAATAACCATTTGGTAATGAATTTCTTTTTGAACATTAAGGTTGCTATTTCCTTATCCATCACTTTTGCCCCACATTGCGTATCTTTAAAAGGCATACCAAGAATTGTTTGTATAATAAGATTAATTGTTTTACTAATAATCTTACGTGCTGATTCTTTAGTTATGTCTGCACCCATACGGGCGATTCTTGAACCGCTAACAATTTTAAAATCAGAATTGCCTATCGTTTTTACCAAATCATCAAAATCTCTAAAATCTGTAGAAAGATCAGCATCTAAATAGCCCACATAATCAAATTCATTATGTTTAATTAAATGTTGAATTCCTTGACGCACGGCTTCGGCTTTACCCCCATTTTTTTCACAATCAAAAATTGAGATGCTATCTTCATTACCTTGACGTAATTTTTTAAGTACTTCTAAAGTATTATCAGTACTACCATCATTTACAAAACACAAATGATACCCCACATTTTTCTCAATAAAATCTTGAAACAAAGCTCTAGACAGGCGTTTTTCTTCATTATAACAAGGTATCACAACACCCACACCGTACTGGCCAATTATTTTTGTATCAACATTAGTCTCTGTATAGTGTTGTACATATTTGTTGCCTAATATTCTATTTATTCTTGCAACCATTTCATCAAGACTTACAGGCTTTTTCATATAATCATCAATTCCCAAATTGTAACTTTCTAAAATGGTATTTTCATTGGTATTACCAGACATCACCAAAATAGGAATCTCTAATTTTCGAACAATTCTGATATGTTGTATAACCTCAATACCTGTTAGATCTGGCATATTAATATCTACAATGACCATATCAGGGTCATAACTATCAATTGCTGCTATACCTGATTTTCCGCTGTTAGCGGTTTTTACTTGATATCCTAAATCAGTTAAACGTTTTTCAACTGAAAGTAGAATTAGTTGTTGATCGTCAATGGCTAAAATTTTCATAGGTTAAGTATTAAATTAAAAATTGGTAAACTTTTATATTATTCTGAATCAAATCTAGGTGCAACTAATGTCTTTTTTTGGCATTGAAAGTTGGATGGCCTTTTTCTGTAGATGAATGGTTAAAGCCAATCGATTGCTGGTAATGCGTAAATTATACAATATAACTACCTTTAAATTGTTATAATTTCCTACTTACATTAGTCGTGCAACGAACCAATATAGTACTGATTTTAGCGCTCTTTATCGGAGTGGCTTTTCATGGGGCAAGCATATTTTTTACGCTTGAAACTACCTATGATGCCCTCATACATTTGTTTTTTGCAGATCACTATGCTCAAAATTGGTTTGAACCCTGGGATTATCGATGGTATACGGGTTTTACAGTACAAGGCTATCCCCCATTAGTACACCAATCAATAGCACTACTTTCTTTTATAGGAGGCTTAAAATTTGGATTGTTTACCGTTGCCCTAATCAGTATTATTCTGTTTATAACTGGTACATACCGTTTTGGACTTCTGATTACCGGGAATCGAAAAATTGCTGGATATACTGCCCTATTAGCAGTTTTCTCTTCTACTTTTATTGAAACGCTGCATCTTTTTGGGCAATTACCCAGTATTATAGGCCTATCACTACTATTACATGCCTTACCAGAAATTTATTGTTGGTTAAAAACGGGTAAAATACGGTACCTTACAACCAGCTTATCTTTAATAGCGGTTACAGTTACCTCACACCACGTAACGCCCATTTTTGGAATGGTTTTCTTTGTTTTTCCTTTAATAGGAATGGTCATCATGGATGCCGCTAAAGATCAAGTTGAAGACTATAAAAAAATAACATTCTCTATTTTTTGGAAACAGTTTAGAAAACTATTCTGGCGTATTGTTTCTTTCGGGTTTTCATCTTTAGCTCTTATCATTGTATGCATATTACCGTATTGGATAAACAGCAAAAAAAATCCTATTACGCAAGTCCCTATTCCGCATGGGTCAAGAGATAACTTTTTAGAAGTTACCTCATCGGGGCTGGTATTTTTTCTTATCCCTTGGGGAATTTTGCTCTTTATTTTACCCTATATTTTTTATCGCTTTTTTAGTAAGCGTTATCTTTTCTTCGGATTATCATTTGCATTACTTACACTTTTAGGAACCGGTGGCACAACCCCCATACCCTTAAAAATATTAGGCGAAACGGCCTTTAATATTTTAACCTTAGACCGTTTTACACTTTGGGCAACAATTATGGCTTTGCCCATTTTTGGCGAGTTTATGTATCGTTTGATTCAAGGCGATTTAAAGGAAGTATTACAAAATAAATTTGGCGCCGTGTATCATCGAATTATTGGTGGTGGTTTGATTGGCGGACTTTTACTAATGGTCATTTTTACCATGAGCCTTAATTACTTTAGACCATCTCAGCCACAAAAAATAAAGATGCTACCTATTGTTAATTTCTTGAACCAAGACAATCATGACCAATGGCGTTATTTGCCTTTAGGTTTTGGCGATCAAATGGCTTGGCTATCAGCGCAAACAAATGCTATGACAGTTGACGGTAATTACCATTCAGCCCGTAGGCTTCCTGAATTAACAACAAGGGCTATTGAACGTTTAGAAAATTCAAAATTTAGAGGTGTTGAAGGCATTGGTTCTTTGCAACAGTTTTTAACAGTACCCGAGAAATACAATCTTAAGTACATCTTTTCAAATGATAAATTTTATGACCCTGTTCTTTATTTCTGCGGATGGCAACGTTTACAACAATTAGAAAACGGGATCATGGTTTGGGAAAAACTTAATATACCACCCTTACCAAAAATCATTGCAAAAGAAGACGTATCAAAAATGCTAAAACTCATGTGGGGTATTATACCCTTACTTACAGTTATTCTTGCTTTTGTAATCAATATTCAAGCTATTTGGTATCGTATCTTAAAAAACAAGAAGCTACCTGATGGTCCGTTTTTAAACTATGGCATTTCGTATGCAGGTTTCTCTAGAAAGCTGCTTTTAAGCAATCATATTTGGGCACTCATCCTTTTTATTGTTATAGGTTACGGTAGTTATCATTTCTATATAAAAAACACTGCGCAGCGTAGTCCTGAAAACGTAGTTATGGCCTATTATGACGCTCTTGATTTTAAAGAATTTGAACGTGCGTACTCGTATTTAAATCCTAGTACTGACATGCCCCTTTCGCAATACATGCTTGAAGTTTCAGTCACTGATGGTATTTTAAGTTCTTACGCCAAGCTAGATGCCCTGCAAACTGAAATACTTGATGAATCAGAGAATAAGGTGCGGGTACAAGTGCAGACTAATTGGGTCACACCCTTAGAAAAAGTAGCAAAAACATATTATCATACGTTGTCTAAACAAAATAATTCCTGGTACATTGAACCTCAAGCAATTGATAATGATTTACCGCCTAATCAATTAATACGTACCAATTCAACACGTTTTTTTAACCAAGGTAGGCGCAGAATTACCACCCAACAAACCCATCATGAAGATATTTTAGAACAACCTGTTCTAGAGGTGCTTGAGGCAAAATTGGTTCACTTTGAAGGCAGTTATAGTATCATTGGCGAAATTCAAAATATAGATACAACACCAGCTGATGTAAGTATTATGGCAACACTTTATAATGATGCTGATATTGCTTTGGCAAATTACAATGCCAAATATCATATGAAACATAAATTGATGCCTATGGAGACTACAAGTTTTCGTATCGATTTTGAGGGTATTGCATGGTCATCAACTCAAGATACCATGCCGCCCACTTTTAACCCTGATGAGTTTACACCCATAAATCTTAAAGAACAGCCTACCAAGTTTAATTTACAATGTGCTGGTAATGTTGCCATCACAGACTTATACAAGCAACTTGCATTACAAAATGTAGCGATACAAAATGGAAAAGTTCATGGTACCCTTTTCAATTCAGGTGTTCAAGAGGTTACTATACCGCAGGTACTACTATCCTATTATGATGAAAATAAAGAACTAGTTTGGGTTGACAACCATTTTCTGCAAGAAGGGGTAAGAATTCAGCGTAAACAAAATTTTGACTATGATATTTTAAACTTAAACAGATTAAAAATTATCAATTCTAGTCTAGAAAACTGCTTTGTAAATGGATTGCCAAACAAGGCTATTTCTGAAAAAATATTTCCAAAAAGAAATTATATTCATGCAAATGAGCAATTGCAAAAAATTGCTGGTCATCGATTTGAATACTTGAAAATTGAATTAAACAGCTATATCGGAAATCCTAAGTAATTGAAAAAAATTAGCTACATAGCACTATTACTTCTTGCATTTTATGGGTGCAAAGATCCTGTTGCTGAGCAACAACCGCCTAATATTACATTCGAAGTAGTTAGTTTTAAAAATGAGTGGGTAGCCGGAGATGAGATTCAGTTACAATTTACATCTGATAAAAATGCGCGTCCTCAATTATGGCTACAATCAGCTTTTGGCAGCACTTTAATTGAACCCCTAATAGCAGAAAACAAAATAGCATTTATGTTGCCTGAATCGTTTTCAGAAAAAGCAGGTATTACCCATTGGCAGCTCATTTATAACAAATCAATAGCTTTAAATGGTGCTATTACCGTAATTCCAAACTTTAACAAAAAAGTTACTCTAGAATCGTATTTGGGCCCTAAAAGTATTACGGCTGGAGGCACTGACTTCTCTATGCTTGTTGTTGCTCCTACTGATATTTATGACAACCTTTTACTAGACAGTACAGCAATTGATGTTGTACATCAATTTGATTCAAATATTAGCGAAAACACTGCTATCATAAAAAACGGAATCGCTTGGAAAAATATCTACAGCACTGAAAAAGCAGGTCGAATATTAATTAGCGCTGTACATAAAAATGAAAGTAGTACTGAAATGACAACAGATGTTCAAGCAGCAAAAGCAAAGGCATTTACCATTAGCTACCTCAGAAATCACAAATATGCTGATGGTAATCAAATCATTGAGTTTTCTACAGGTATCATAAAAGATGAGTATAACAATATGATTACAGATGGTACTTTGGTCTCTTTCATTGTAAAAGATGCTAAAGACGGAGTACTAAAAACAATGGGAACCACAATTAATGGTATAGCCAAAGCAAGTTTATTACACCCTGACGAACCTGATAATTGGCTGGTTACAGCATACATAAACGGTGCTTCAAAGAGTACTACTATTCCTGTAGTTTTTGAATCTGCTATAAAAGATTTTGAACTTGTGTTTTCTTCAGATGGAAGAACTATTCAAGTTGAAAAAATACAGAGTTTTATGCATCAATTGGTTCCTGATGGGATTCCTGTTACGCTAGAAATCAAAAATGAAAAGGGATTTTTATTAGAAACCAAACAAAGTACTTCAAAGCTTGGTCAAACTGAATTTTTGCTGTCTAAAGAGTTCTATCCGAATTCAAATTATATGATTTCTGTAAACGCGTCCGGAATTGTCAAAAACAAAACAATAACCCTGCAATGAAATTAAATCGCACCCTATATCGCATCTTACTTATTACATCTTTTCTGATGCTCAATGCGTTTATAATTATGGGTATTAGTGCAGTGATTTCATATTTGAATACTGGTGCTGATCGTTCATCAATGCTTCATTTACCAGAAAAACTTTCATCCAATTATTTGCCAAAAATTGTATGGTCGTCACTAAAGAATGAAGGGCGACCTATAGAAAAACAAACCTTGGCTGATATTGAACGTGATTACTTAAAAGCTTGGTACGTAAAAAATCATGCTTTAGAACAGAATACAACAAAAGGCATTGCAGATTATTATACAGATAGTGCTCGTTTAAAACTCTTTAAGATCATAAACCTTAACAAAAACAATAACACCTATTTCAAATCGACTACCCTATCGCATCAACCCACTTTAAACTTTTATAGTGCAGACGGAAAAATAGTAGTGCTTACTGATGAACATATTGAGTACTATGAAGAAGCCTATCAAAATAATGTATTGATTGCCAAAAAGCGAGCTACGGCATCATATCAAATTACGTTTTTGTTAGAAGATGGCTTTTGGCGCATTCGTCATATGGTTAAACTGCCGAACAAGGTTCAAGAAAAAACACAAAACACACCCTTTAAAGCAGCTTTAATTCAACAAAGTAAGGGCATTAACTATTATCCCAAAAAAACACCTTGGGTCATGTTTGGGCATCAGTTTGATAGCCATACCATCAATTCAGATTTTGAAAAAATAAAGACTTTAGGCCTTAATAGTGTGCGCATTTTCATACCCTACCAGGCTTTTGGTAAGGCCCAAATTGATACCGTAAAAATTAAACAGCTAAAAACCACCTTTGACATAGCTGCTAAACATGATTTAAAAATAATTGCGACCCTTTTTGATTTCTATGGCGATTATAATTTAAATAACTGGACGCTTACGCATCGCCATACAGAGCAGATTGTAACGGAACTAAAAAACCATTCTGCCTTACTTGCGTGGGATATTAAAAACGAACCCGATTTAGATTTTGATTCTCGTGGTAAAAACAAGGTTATTTCTTGGCTAGAGCAACTGATTCTTCAAATCAAATCTTATGACAATATGCATCCTATTACCATAGGATGGTCTAACCCTCAAGCTGCCGAAAATTTAGCTGATAAAGTAGATTTTGTATCCTTTCATTATTATAAAGATCCTAAGGAATTTAAATCCGCTTACGCGAAATTAAAATTAAAAATACCCAACAAGCCTATTGTACTTCAAGAATATGGGGTTTCTTCTTATGACGGAATTTATAATGCATATTTAGGTTCTGAAGAAAATCAAGCCGACTATTATAAGACGATGCAACAAGTATTGGATGAACAGGGTATTCCTTTCTTCTTATGGACGCTCTATGATTTTGAAAATGTTCCTGATGAAGTGGTGGGTAAATTACCTTGGCGCAAAGCCTATCAAAAACATTATGTCTTAATAAACGCGGAGAATAAGCATAAAAAAGCCTATAGTATTATTTCTAAAAAGTAACCTACTCTACAGGTCAAGCCCAAAAGAAATTCGTTACAAATTTTCAATTTCGAGGCATGCACTCAACAATTATACCCTTTGGCGGTGCCAATAAAGAGAGGCAGTTTACCAAGCTACCCCTCTTCAACCTAACCTAAAATTTTAATAAAGAGAGGCAGGTTACCAAGCTGCCCCTCTTCAACCTAACCTAAACGTTTCAAACTGTAACTTCCAATTTTTTTTGTGGTACCTCAAGGTCAAATCCTACTGATTTTGCATGCTGAATCGCTTTAAAATAATCGACATACAATTGCGTAATAGCAGACATTGGTAATGAGCAGGCCGCTTTGTAATTTGTTTTACCCAAGTGTATTCGATATGAATCATGTTGAATTATATTTTGAATGGCAACGGCTAGTGATTCTGAGCATTCAGGGTTAAAGAATTCGCCTAAATACCCTTCTTCTTTTACTAGAATACTAAGGTCTCCTAAATCCGGTAGCGCTACAGGCTTACCATAACTTCCTGCCTGATGTAATACTCCAGAACTTCCTGTTGTTGAAGTGTACGGAAAAACAACCACTGCACTTTCTCCAAAAATTTGAGGCACATCTTCTTCAGCAACATAGCCGGTAAATCGAAGTTGCTCAACATGAGCATATTTCTTTTTTACACTTTCTAAGTATCCTGGCGTATTCGGACTATCTGTACCCGCAATTACGATTTCGATATTGGCATTGGTGCTTTCTCGAATTAATTCGACTGCATCAATCATTATTTCTACTTTCTTGTAGGTGCCAAACTTACCAAAGGCCATGATTTGCTTTGGACCTTCATTTAGAGTATAATCAGGTTCTGGTGGGGTTTCAAAAGCACCATGAGGGATCAGTGCAACATTTCGAGCGTTGTATTTTTTCTCTAAAATAGTTTTATACTTACTAATGGTCACAGCAAGTACATCAGAACTTAAGACCAATTTTGTTAGGGTGCTACCAATAAAATTATAGGCACGCTGCAATAATTTATTCGACGTAATTCCGGCATTTTCTAAATCTACTTGTTCAAGAATATTATGCAAAAGTGAAATAGTAGGCATTCCTTTTAGTTTGCATAGTAAAGGAAGTAAAAGACCTAAGGCAGCAGGAATCTTTTTATCGCCGAACTTCAGAAACTGAAGATTAAAAAGTACCGCATCTGGCTTTGTTTTTGAGATTACGTTATTGATTTTAAAAAGATTGGTGTACTCATTAAAATTCCAACATTCTTTTACCGTAATCTTACAGCCCTCTTCTTCAAAAGATAAATCTTTTGCGTCTTCTGTGACATCGGTTATTAAAATGATTTCAGTTACTTCTTCTTGAAGTCTAAAATGTTTTACCAAATGGTATCCGTATTCGGTAAGGGTTACTTTACTAGGCGGGTAAGCCGTTACAATTGCTAATCGCATAAGGTTAAGTTTAAATTAAATTTGAGTTTATTTCTGATACAAATATCCTTCAAAGGCACTGTAATTATTGGAGTTTAAAGACCGTTGGCCATTTTCTGTAGACGAATGAATTAGTTGTTCAGACAAAGAAAATTTTGTGTTCAATTATTCTTTTAATTGTTGCTGCGCAAAATAAATGAGTTGCCCAATCAACAAGCTAATCATGGCAGCAATTTGAACAAATACAACCATTTCTAAAGTGTCATGAAAAAAGGCAATTAATACTATTTGAGCACTACCTAAGACACCTGAAAAGAGTACTGGCTTATATTTATCTAGAGATAAGAAATAGTAGGCAAAGATGTTTGATATGGCGAAAAGTGAAGTAGCCAAAGCATATTGCCATAATAAAGGTGCCATAGCCAAGTAGGCCTTACCGAACATCAAATCAATAATCAATTCAGGGTAAATAGCGCAAACGGCCACAATACTAAGTGATAATACACCAATATAGCCAACGTACTTAAAAAGTACCGGTGCGGTGGCTTCGCCATTTTTTTGTTTCTGAACTACGGTTGGTAATAATAACATGACAAACATCCAAGCAACAAAATACACCACACGACCTATGAGCGCTAGAGAAGCGTACAATCCGGCATCAATAGCATCAAAATAATGCTTAACCATAAGTACATCACTATTGTTGATGATGATTTGGGTAAGTTCATAAAAAGCAGTTAAACTGATAAATCTAATGACCTGCTTTTTCTTTGAAGCTTCTAAGGTCAATTTTGTGAAAAAAGTGCTTATTTTAAATTCTGTCGGAATCAATCCGAAGACAAAAGACAAGGCGATTCCTATTGCTACTAAAAAAGCTGGCGATATAGGTACAAACCAAAGAAGGCCAATAGTCAATAGCAACCTACTCCACATTTCAGTTTGATACGTTATTGATAGTCTGCCGTAATCTTGATTACCTTGATACTTACCTCTGTTTACTGACATAAAAAAGTATAAAGGCACAGCTGTTGCTAAGGTTTTGAAAAGTAGGGCTGAATCTGTTTGAAAAATATCTTTTAACCATCCGGCTGACGCGAAAAGTAAGATTCCTACTAGCATGCCAAAACCTAGAGCGTATTTATATATTAATTGCTCAAAAGCTTTCCAATCGTCTCCTGAAAACAAAACAGCGAACTTGGCTGTTGCCAATTGAAAGGTCATCCCTAGAAAAGATAACACCAATAATAAGGTTACTAAAAGTGCTGCTTCAGCAAAGACTTCTGGTCCTAATAAGCGTCCTAATACTAAGTTGTATAGGTAGTTGCCCCCGTTAACCAGAAGCACACTACCCATAAACAACCGTTCGGGGGAAACTCTTTTTAAGGCTATTCTAAATGCGGTCATCACTAAGTATAAATGAGGTTTTTGTCTCTTTCAATACAGGTAGAATTGCATCATTTGTAGTGCCAATTATAGAAAGAATACTGCTCTCACGCATTGCTTTTTGATACATCTGTTTCAACACAATTGCTGCTGAGCTATCAATGGACTTCAATTTTTCTAAGTTTAAAATAACCGGATTTGAAGGATTAATAAAGCGCTGCATGTGGCGATTTAAATTGTTTGCGTTGGCACTATTCAATATTCCATAAACTGAAAACATGCCTTGGGTTTCTGTAATCTGTAAAGCCATAATCTTTGTTTTTAAAAGGTTAAGTAGGCATTACCAAAAGGGAAAAATATCTTAAGGTTTGCCCTAGTAATTAAAATTTGTTTTTAACGAATTTCTCATGTGCTTTCATGACATAATTTATATCGTTGGCAAGGCAAATATGCGTCAGATTGACGTTCAAAAATGGGCGAGATAGATGGGTGGGCGATTGCTGTAGACGAATGGCGCTAATCGCACTTCCGAGATGAGAAAGTCCGCCGTAGCTTTACTAAACCTAATTAATACAGATTGTAGGGCACAAAAATTACCGCCTGAAAATCAATAAAATACTTAACCTATGAGAATTTTAAAAACAGTTACTTTATTTATGTTGCTTAGCGTTTTTGTTCACGCACAAGAATCATTAGAAAAAGGTTTTGGCCTTTTAGAAAAAGGAAACTTTGAAGCGGCAGAAGTCTTTTTTGAAGACTATTTAAAAAGTGACCCTAGCCATAAAACAGCGCAACTATGTTATGGGCGTGCTGTTGGTTTGAACGGAGCGCCTGAAAAAGCAACCCTAATATTTGCAGAACTATTAGAACGTTATCCGAACGACTTTGAAATCGCAATTAATTATAATGAGTCTTTTCTTTGGGATAAAAAATATGAAGAAGCAAAACCTTTATATGCAAATTTGGTTGCCCAACACCCAAATGAGTTTGCTGCCCTTTTAGGATACGCCAATACCTTGAGTAATTTAAAAGAATATAAAGACGCTTTGCAATTGATTGCGAAAGCCCTTCAATTACAACCTGAAAATCAGAGTGCGAAAATCTCAAGAAAATATATGCGATTGGGCTATGCCAATGAATTTGTTACCAACCAGAACTATGGTACAGGCGAGAAAATACTCAAAGAAATATTCGCTGATTTTCCTGATGATAAAGATGCATTGCTGAATTTGGCGAATCTCTATTTGATGACCAAACAAAAAGACAGTGCCGTAAGCATGTACCAAAAATATGCCATTACTCCTATCGATTCTATTACCGCTTTAAACGGAATTAGTTTAGCCGAGCATATTGCTGAAAATGATAAAAAGGCTTTAGACATAGTTACTAAATCAAAAAATAAAGTAGCGCAATTTGATGATTATGAATTAACTGAACGTACCTACCAACGTTATGTACAAGCTTTAATCTGGAACCGAAAGTTTAGAAAAGCCAAAACACAGATTGATAGCTTGAATGGTCACTACCCCAACCGTAATTGGCTGCACGCCTTAAAAGCTACATTAGGACTGTACACGGGCGACGCCAAAGCGAGCTTGCAACATTATGATGCTATTCTGGCTAATGACAGTACCTCTTTTGATGGTAACCTAGGCAAAGCCAATGCGCTTTTTGCTGCCGATAAAATTATAGCGGCCTATCAAGCTGCTCATAAAACCTTAGATATTTATGAAAACCAAAAAGATGCTTTGGGTTTTATTGAAAAATTAAATGGCTTGCACTTACCCAGCATAGAAGAACACGCTGCCTATACTTTTGACAATGGTAACAATACTGCCTTTTATACAAACACAACAGCTGATGTAGCTTGGTCAACAAAATTACGTACTACACTCTCTTATTTCTACCGAAATACTGAAAATATCGTTAGCGGTAATCAGGCTAACTCACGCGTAGTATTAGCAGGTATTCAATACAAGCTGTTACCCAAAACTACTTTAAAAACAGTAGTAGGTATCAACAACTCGCGCTTTATGACTGAAGCGTATACGCAACCCCTACTCGATGCGCAATTGCAACTACAACCTTTTAAATTGCAAAACTTAACCCTAGGGTATCAACGCCAGGTACAGAATTTTAATGCGGATCTTATTGAACGTGAAATTGTACAAAACCATTACGGGCTCAACTATAATTTAGGTACTAATTTCAATTTAGGTTGGTATACTCAAGCAATGCATACCCAGCAGAGTGATAGCAATACCAGAAATCTTTTATTTAGCTCATTGTATTACAGCCTGAGCAGAAAACCTGCTTTAAAGGTTGGGCTAAACTATCAGTACCTCAGCTTTACAAATCAAGTACCTACAATATATTTTAGTCCTGAAAAATACCAAGCGGTTGAAGTATTCGCTGATACACGTGGTGATTTTTCAGAAAAAACAGGTTTTGCACTAAGCGTTGCTACCGGATATCAACAAGTTGAAGAGGATCCTAATACGGCTATTTTTAGAGCCGAAGGTGCTTTAAAACATCAATTTTCAAAACGTTTTCAAACTCAAGTCTATGGCAAATACAGCAATATTGCTTCTGCCACTGCGGCTGGTTTTGAGTTTACTGAGGTAGGCATAAAATTAAAATGGTTGTTGGCTAAGAAGCCATTGTTTGAAGTGAAGAATTAGGATACATGAATTATTAGAAGTAGGTCTTTACTGCGAATTCAAATTGATCCATAAAAATACGTTTGAATGCGGAAATATTATTTTGCTCGTAAAAAAGTAACATTGCTTTTTTATAGGCAATAGAATCAATGGTTCGAAATGATATAGGGCAGTATTTATTATTCATAAGACAAGCATTACTCACTATTCGCGCGGTACGTTTATTACCATCATTAAATGCTTGTATATAGGACAACAAAACCAATAAGAGTAAGGCTTTTTCGAACACATTTTGTTTTGAATTAACCAAAGTACACATCTGTTGAAGTGCTTCTATAATTTGGTATTCATTGTCTAAAGGCCGATAATTGGTACCTGTAATACCTACGCTTCTAGTTCTAATATTTCTATCAACACCCAATTCTTTCATCAATATACTGTGCACTTCTTCGATTCTTCTTATTTCAACAGGATTTAAGTATTCAGAGTTTTCTACAATAAAATCTATTGCCTCTTTATGGTTTAACAACATGGTAGCCTCATCTTTATGTTTACCTGCTGCAGTCTCTTGCTCTTTTAAAAGGCGCTCAGTTTCTAAGAGCGAATAGGTGTTTCCTTCAATTTGAGAAGATTTCCAACTAAGATCTATAGCCAACCTTTCAAGCTCTTTCTGATATTGTGGTATTGAAAGCTCCTTAATTTTTTGCTCATAGATTTTCTGTAAACCTTCAAGCTTTTGTAGTTCTTCTTGCGTAAAAATTTCTATTTGTCTTAAAACAGTCGGTATTAGTTGTAAATCAAATTTTCCTTTTATTATTCTGTCATCAATCTCTATCTGAAAATAATCTTCAAGGTCAATAGGTTGAATGATAGCGTATGCAGGGCTAATTTTATATGAAGTACCTCTGCTTTTACCCTCAACAACCACATAATTTTTTTTACATAGTCTATTCAACACTCGTTTTACGGTGGCGTAACCAATTTGTAATTCTGCACCATCATGTATCTCTTTTGAAGATTTTGATGGGTTATTGACAAGGTATGCTATGATTACTTTTTCGTTCTTATCCATTTGTAGCTCAATTAAATACTTTTAAAAGCTCATTTTATTATAAAATTGAGCTACAAATTTAACAAATTTGAGCTACAAATAAAATAAAGCTCATTTTACACCAAATTGTAGCTCAAAATAAGTAATGATTGAGCTTCTAATGAACAATGAATGAGCTTAAATCAGTTTATTTTCACTTTACTTGTCAAAGCAAGCCCAACGCTTTGGGGCCAAAGATTTTGCGACCTTATAAATGTACACAAACCTTTTGTTTGAGCCCGAAGCCCGTATTGATTATAGGAGGCGTTGTCTTCTGCATTACTTCAATGGCTCACAATAATCTTTATTGACAACTCTATCACGCATTTTTGCTTTGTCATTAAAGTTTCTTGAAATATTCATAATAATATCATTATAATTATTAACCACAGAAGATTTTTCATGATAAAACAGTTTAATTGATGCGCAATTATCATGTTCAAATATAGTATTCAGAAGGGTTCGGTCTGATATACCACAAGAATGACCAAAAATAAAGACTTGAAAATTTCCAATATTGACAAATTCTAATAATTTTTTATAATTGTCTTTTTCTAAATAATTGATTGATTTAATGTTTTTAAGATATTCATTGTTATTCAACTTCTCTATTGATTTATAATCATCATCTAACTCATCTCCAAAGCCAAAAACCATACGATTCTTGTCATAAACATCTGTTGTTCCATGAATATGAATTGTTTTACAGATTGTGAATTTATCCTCGTTAAACTGGCCATAGTCTCTAGGGTTATCGTAAAAGCTCTCCGTGAAAGTGTAGTTGAAGTTTAATAGAAGAGTTTGGTCAGGTATTAAATCGAAGTAATTTATTGCGGTTTCGGCTTGAAGCATCTTTCTTATCCCTTTTAATGGATTTTTCAAGTCAATTCTTTAAATTATGTTTAGCGTTTTTTTGTCTAAATCTTCAAAGGTTATTTGATTACCATTCAAGGCATCAATATCTTGTTTTAAGGAATTATACTCGGCTTCAACTTTTTGATTAAAAGAAGCCTCAGAGAAATCTTTTAGTTTGAACGGATAGTAAATTTTCTTACCAATATTTCTCTTAAATCTAAAAAATGAATTCTCTTTTTTGGCGTCAAATTCTTCTTCAACCTTGATTAAATAATTCGTTAACATAACCTTTATTTGTTCAAAATCTCTATTCAACTCATCTATGGTATAGTTATGAGACTTACTTGTTTGTTTATAGCAATTTTTGAGTAAAGAATAGTATTCGTTTTCTACATCCACCCATTTTTCGATATGGTATTGTTCTGTAATTATTTTTAAAAATTTATTTTTGAATTTAATGTTTTGCTTATGCTTAGTAAGTGTTTCAAGAAGGTCTTTATATGTTTCGCCTGACACAAAATTAGCTGGGGAATGAGTGATATTAAATTCATCATTTTCAAACTGCTGATAAACAGGAGTTTGTTTTATTAACTGTATTTGTGATGCCCAATAGTTGTTAAGAAAATCATGATAACTAGTTTTCATACGGTGTGCTAAATCAAACCCATTTCCTATCAGTATAATTCTATTCATTTTATCCGATTGCTTAATTTTTCAGCTTATTGCCAACAAAAGTTTGTTCAACGATTATTGTTGGCATTAGTTATTTTTGAAAAACTTACCATTTATCTTTTGCCCGATAAGTCTATTGTTTTTATAAAATAAGGTATATCTATTTCCTTTTGGAGTTAATCTTGACACAACTAAAATTTTATTCCCATTATTAACACTAACTCTTTTTCTTAAATAAGTTTCATTATACTTTTTTTCATTTATATAACTCAAAATATCGCCTTTTTGTTTTTTAAAATTTTTGTAATCCCTTGTATTACTACTTTTATATCTTGAGCTTCTTGAATTCCCACTATTGTATCTTGAGCTTCTTGAATTACCACTGTTGTATCTTGAGCTTCTTGAATTACCACTCTTATATCTTGAGTTGGTAGAGTTTCCACTGTTGTATCTTGAACTTCTTGAGTTACTACTGTTATATCTTGAATTGGTAGAGTTTCCACTGTTGTATCTTGAGCTTCTTGAGTTTCCGCTCTTATATCTTGAGTTGGTAGAGTTACCATTGTTGTATCTTGAGCTTCTTGAGCTTCCATTCTTATATTCAGTGTTTCTATTATTTTCGGAAACTAAGTTTGAGTTGATATTACATACTGAAAGACAAGACTCAGAAATTTGCTTTGTTAGATTTTTTAAATTTTGGTAACAGGTAGTGTTATTACCAAAATCTTTTTCAACTAAAATCCAATTTTGGGCAGTTTTTAATTGATTTATAGCTACTCTTAATTTTCTTTCATCAATTTCTCTTCTATTAGTTAAATCTATAATTTTCTTATAAGCATCCCAGTAGGCATCCCTACCAGTACTTTCTTTATTTGTCTTGTACGTAAACGCTGAAATAGGAATACTTGCTCTTTTCACTAGTAAATTAAGCACTTTCAAGGCTCCGGACTTTAAAACTCCCTTATTTATTTTTTCATTTAACTGTTCAGATTTATATTCCAAAAGAGCTTTTTCAATATTTTCACAAACATTTTTTTGACTAAATGAAAAGTTTGAAGTTGCTAAAAATATTAAGATTGTAAATAACATGTTTTTCATTTTCATTTGTTTTAATTAATGCGAACGGCTCCGTATATGAAAAGTAGGACTAAAAATGAGTTATTACTTTTCGGATAAACACAAGCTGAATTTTTAAATTTAACTATCTATCTTTTTTATTGGAAATCATCAAGTTTACAAATTTGGCGACTCCTTAAAAACGCTCAAACCTTAGTGTTAATATGACTTCGTTATTTTTTACAAACAATTGTTAGCAACTGGGTTTTCAGGACCACCGGTCAATAAATCCAATATTTTCTGCATCATAAATTCCCAAAGCATATCCAAATCTCATTGATGATGCAAAACCTAAAGTAATCCAAAAGGTGAGTGTAGCTTGGAAGTCAATTAATTTTAAGTTCAAAGAAATTATAAAGTTTTCAGAATAATATTGAACGAAAAAACTTAACCATACTAAAATCACAAGTAAAGCTAATAATTCGTTTATTTTAGAAACTGAATAAAATCGGTTGCCCTTATAATGAACAGTTTTATATATCGGACCTGAAATAAAATTTTCCAAATAATCAATATGAGCTTCCCAGTTTTCTTGCCAACTCTTACTACCTTTCATTACTAAATACCAAGCCATTGAAAACAATAATCCAAGAGCAATTAAATATAAATCTAATCGTAAGTTAATCGCAGTTTCACTACGACTTGAAGTCAACAATGTTATTAAACCCCCAAAAATCAACACGATAAATCCCCAAAAATAAGCAGCTCTTGTCCAGAATTTATTTATTTCAAAATCTCTATTATCCCATGCTTTTTGATATGCTTTTACAAGCAAATCATTATTAATTACTTTGTATTCTCCGTTTTCATCTTTTTCAACACCAAAACTTTTAAAATAATCATTATTATCTAAAATTTTATACACATATCTCTTTCGAAATATTAGTGAAATCAGTTTCTGAATTTTATTTTTTAGCTTCAATTTTGAATATGCTTATTAAGTTCTCAATGTTTGTCTTGCCTTGTTACTAACAAATGACTAACCGTTTAATTACGCCCAGCCTTTATCAGCAGCCAACAAAAATAACCGATTCCTCCAAATAAAAAAGAACAACCTTACTTAATTTGTAAGATTGTTCTTTGTATGCAACACAGCCTTGTTCAAAAAGAAAGGGGCCGTTTAAATATTAAGTTATTGTCTAAAATAAACCGGCGAAGTCCATAGCTCCAAAAACAACTATGGTGCTAATAACCGTTTTAAGTGCGGTAACTACAATTTTTAAAATTGAAACAAGAAGTACAGTTTTCATAATACATTAATTTAAGGTTAAACTTTTTCTTTGTTATACCCCAAATATAGTATCTACTTATCGCCTTTTATTCAATGTATAGATAGACCATTGTTTACTGTAGATGAATGGCTTAGTACTATAGAAGAATTGTTTTAAAGTAAGTTCAGTCTTCGCATTAACTCGGGCCTGTTAGAACGAGAAATAGGTATGACATTCTTGTCAATTAACACACTATTGTCTTCAATATCAATGATTTTTGTAAAATTAATGATATAAGAGCGGTGTATTTGTAAAAACAAATGTTCAGGTAATTTTTCTTTAATTTTCTTTAGCGTAGTATGTACGCGATACTCTTCTTTTTCAGTTTTCACTTCAATATAATCGCCCTTTGCCTCAATCACTAATAGCTCACTTAATTTTAGCTTGATAAGACGTCTATCAATATTGATGTACAAATCTTCATTCGCGCCCGTAGAATTGTTTTCTACTGAACTTTCAGACACCTTTTGTTGTAATGCGTTTTTTACTTTATGAACACATTTTTCAAAACGTTCAATAGTGATTGGTTTTACTAAGTAATCAATGATTGCCTCATACTCATAGGCTGCTATAGCAAAATCAGTATCAGAGGTTGTCATTACAATTTTTGGTGGGTTTTTTAAGGTTTGAACAAAGTCCATACCCGTAAACCCAGGCATATGAATATCTAAAAAAACCACGTCAATTTGATGTTGATTCAAAAATTTGAGGGCATCAATGGCACTATCAAATTCTTCAATAACATCAACCTCTGGTATTTTAGAACAAAGTTGTTGCACAATGGCTCTGGCTGCGGCTTCGTCATCAATAATAATACAGTTCATCTTAAAGGGTATTTAAGTAGTTTTTTACGGTATCTAAAAAGTCTAAAAAAATAGCGTTGCCACTCATATCATCAGCCAAAAGTTCTTCTTCATACGCAACTGCATAGGTGTACGCATCAGTCATGCTTAAGATATTGAATTTGTGCTTTAGTTTGTGAACAAGCTCAGCAGCCATTTTCAATTCTTTACGCGCGATATAATTTTTATAGTCTTGCGATTCTTCAGGAAACTCTTCTTTCAGAATTAGAATAAACTTCTGTTCAAATTCAGAATTGTCGCCTGAAAGCTTCTTAATATAGTCTATGTTGGGTTGTATTGACATTTTATTTTTTTAGCGTGAAATAAAAAGTAGTACCTACCCCTACTTCACTCTCTAACCAAATTTTACCTTGGTATAAATTGACTATCTTTTTTACTATTGAAAGGCCTATACCTGTTGAGCGTTCGTTATTTCCCATAGACTGAAATACCTTGAAAATCTTCTCGTGATATTCTTTTGCAATACCAACGCCATTATCTTTAATACTAAATTGCCAGTGTGTTTTGGTTTCAGTAGCATCAATTGCTACTACGCCAGGGCTGCGTTCAATATGTACTACGGCATTACTAATTAGGTTTTGAAAGAGTTGATGCACTTTAGTTTTATCAACGCGTATACTTGGCAAAGGGTTCAATAACTTGATGTTCACATGTTCAGGCACAAAAATGATTTCTTTAATATCTTGAACAACTTCATTAAGGTCAATTAAAGTGTTATCAAGCGCCGCATCATTGATACTTGAATATCTTAAGATACCATCAATCAAACGATCCATTCCTTCAACTTTTTCTTGAATTTGCTGTAGGTTGAATTTGCCGTTTTCATCTAATTTATCACTGTAATCTTCACTTAACCAACTTGCCAAGGCGCTAACACTGCGTAATGGAGATTTTAAATCATGTGAAACAATGTGCGCATATTCTTGTAAGCCTTCATTACTTTTTTCAAGTTCTTCTAAAAGTTTCTCTTTTTGATTCTCCAACTCCTTTTGATTGGTAATATCTTCTACAAGCGCCACCTGGTAATCAACCATACCTGCTTCATTTTTCACAGCACTAACAAGGGTTTTTGCCAAAACAGGATTACCATCCTTTTTAAAATATGTTTTTACAACAGCAAATTTATCTAACTCGCCATTGTTCATCTTGTCCATTAGCTCTTTAGAACTCGCTACATCTTCAGCCGCAGAAATGTCTTTTACTGAGAGCTGCTTCAGTTCACGCTCTGAATACCCTAATAACTCTGTAAAAGTTTGGTTCGCTTTAATAATTTTTCCATCGACCGTTAGAACAATACTCAAAGGAGAATTCTCAACAATGACATCTAGCTGTTTCCGCTGCTCTGAGAGTAATTGTTTGACTTCCATTTCTTGGGTAATATCTCTAACTATACCTTGAGCGGCAATTGGTTTACGCTCAGAATCATAGATAATACTTGCGTTTATCTGTATCCATTTCTCGGTTTTGTTTTTTGTACATATTTTTGCGCGGTAATTTTGTAATGACCCCACTTCAATAAGAGATTCGAATGATTGCACCGTATATTCCATAAAATCATGATGCACAATCTTTGACAAATTCAATGTCTCTTTAGTATGGTCATACCCTAGAAACTTCTTAGCAGAGCTATTCATGTTCAACACATTGAATTGTAAATCCATCACAACATAGGGATCTATGATATTGATGAATTCTCCATCTAATTCTGATGCTTTTTCGGTAAGCAGGTTTTCTAATTTATTATTGGTCTGCTGTAAATGTTGGGTCACATCATAGAGCTCTTTTGACTTTGCTTCTAAGATACGCTCCGCCTGTTGACGGGCCTTTTTCTGCCTTTCAAGTGCTCTCTTTAGTAGGGTAACTTCCTTACTATCCATGTTGGACAATATCAAATTTTACTTCGGTACCATCTTCTTTCAATAGATCGTAGGTAATGTCTGCTTTGCCATTGAAGTGTTCAAATGTTTTTTCCATTAAACCATGCGCAAGTCGGTATAAACCTCTTGAAGAGGTGTAAATCATTGAAATAGAGTTGTCTGTTTTCTCAAGGATTTTGAACATGGGCAACTCAGCATCCGGATATAACTTTTTGACATGAACATGAATATGATCTTCTATAGAATACAGTAAAGCTAGAGGAGATTTATAGTTCTGAATAACCTCAGGATGGGCTTTGCCTAAACTTGTAAAAAGATAGAGTCCGAAGGTATAAATCAAATCGCCTGCCGGAAGCTTAGCTTCTTCACTAAGATTAGTGATAAGGCTTACCATTTCATTAAATTCATAGGTGCCTACCGAAGTATAAATACCTTCAGACGGTAAATCAGAATGTTCAATAATGGTGTCAACCATTTCTAAGCCAAACTTAGCTTCAACCATTTCTAAAAACTCTGTAAAAACAATTCCTTTCATGATTTTTGGGGATTTTTACTAAAAGTAGGAAAAGAGATACAGGAATAACAAAAAATGTTGTGAAATGACCTTTTTTGTTAGCCTTTGACCAATTCATTAACATTCCAATAGGCAAGAACCTTTTCTAGCTTGCCTTGGTAATCCTCATATTTTAATGGCTTGATAATATAACCCGCAATGCCTATCTCGTAGCATTTCAATAAATCAACTCTGTTTTCAGATGTAGTAAGAATTATAGTGGGCAAATAGCGTAACCTAGCATCTTTTTTTAGTATTTCTAAAAACTCAATACCACTCATTCTAGGCATATTTAAGTCTAATAGAATAATATCAGGCAGTCTCTCGCTTGATTCTAGAAAAGACAAAGCCTCTTCGCCATTTTTAGCTTCTATGATGTTATGTTTCAATGAATGTTTAGCAACCATCCGTTGCAATTTCATAATTTCGATGGTATCATCTTCGATGAGTAGTATATTCATTAGGTAGGCCTTAAGGTAATTAATCTACGAATGTCGTGAATTATTTATATTTCATTCGATCTACCTTGTTCGATGATCATTAAGTGTAGACGAATGGAATAAAAGTATAGCTTAATGGGAAAAATGTTACAGATACCTTTATTAGGAATTTTTGAATTACTAAAAAGAAGGTATGGCTAAAAAGTAGAACAAATTCTTGAATTGAATTGCACGAAAAGTCAAACAATAATAATCTTCTTCAAAATAGAATCACGATATTTCTTACCAATGGGCAATTCTTCATTGTTGATACTAACATGCGTAGTATTTATTTTCTCTAGGTGCTTCGTATGAATAATATAGCCCCTATGAATACGCACAAAACGTTCACTAAGATTTGAAATAATACTATTTAAACTACCACGGATAACAAACTTATTGCCTCCTCTCATGATAATATCAATATACACATGAGAGCTTTGTAAATAGAGAATATCTTCAAATTTTATTTTTACAAAAGTTCCTTTCTCTTTTACAAAGATTGCATCTTTTACAATTAGATGTTCAGTCTCTTTGTTGGTTGTTTCACTGACTTTAAATGCATAATTGTGCAATGCAATTTCAATAGCTGAATACAATTCATCTTTGGTAAAAGGTTTAACCAAAAATGCAGGAGGCATTACATGCTTTACTTCGTTAACCGTTGCTGGATCAGAATTAGAGGTCAAAAAAATAAATGGAAAATCATAGCTGTCGCGTATTTCTTTAGCCAAATCAATACCTGTTTTTTTACCTGACAATTGAATATCGAGTATAGCGATATCAGGACTTTCTTCGCCGATACGTTCAATGGCTTCAGAATAACTGATAGCAGGTTCTAAAGCTTCATAACCTAATGCCTCAAGATTATCACAAATATTATTCGCAATAATCATTTCATCTTCTACAACTAAAATTTTAACGGGATCCATGCTTTGAGTTCAAAGTACAAAGTAAGAAAAAAGCTTCGCATATAAACACTCTTAAAACAATGATTAACCAGTTTTATGAACAGTTAAGATTTATTTTCAAGCCCTACAGCGTATTTTAAAATGATGACAACTTCTGAATGAATCTAAATTAAGGTGTTTATAGTAGTCTCTAAAATTGGTCAGGAATTTTCAAAATTTTCTAAGCGTTTCATTGAATTTCATTAATATCAATAACATTTTTAGCATCATTCAGAGCAAAATTAGATGTGTTCAGAACTTTATCAATTTTAATTGTATCATGTGGAATACCGCTTTTATAGTGCACAAATTAGTTGAAATACGGTTTTAATAAGTAACACTTTTATCAGCAGCAGTCAGTAATTCTTATGTCAGTTCTAGTATGAATTTTCTAGTATATTTTTACCCAATCAATGTTAATAAAATTATTTAAGCTGCATGAATTTAGACCGCCTTACAGTTAATCATCTAATTTTCGCTCTTGAGTATCTTTAAAGTTAATGACAAAAGTTGTACCCTTATCACTAAAAACCTCTAGCGAACCTTTTAATTGTTTAACCAAACCACGTACTAATCTTAAACCTAAGCTTTTGGTTTTTTTAATGTCAATTTTTTTATCAATACCAACCCCATTATCTTTAATTTCAAGCGTATAATTGTTTTGATTTGTTTCATGGATCTTGATATTCAATATAGGTTGGGCAACACCTTTGAAAGCATATTTATACGCATTGGTTATAATTTCATTTACAATCAGACCCAATGGTATCGCAGTATCAACATCAAGCTCAATAGCTGGTGCATCTATGTTAAACTTAACCTCCTCGTCTGAGGTAAACATCATTGATATTTCTTGAACCAATTTATTCAAGTATTCATTAAAGTCAATAGTACCTGTCGAACTTTGATATAATTTTTGGTGAATGAAAGCCATAGACTTCAATCTGTTTTGACCGTCATTGGCTAATTGAAGCGCTTTTTCATCAGTAATATCTTTTGATTGCATTTCTAGCAAGCTTGAAACAATTTGAAAGTTGTTCTTTACACGATGATGTACTTCTTTTAACATCATTTCTTTTTGATCTACCAATACTTCCATAACACGATTCTGTGCTTCAATCTCTTCTTGAAACTTGTAGCCTATTATTGTTTGAATTCCTAAATAAACTAATAATCCGTAAGACCACATACCCACATCGCCAGTATCAATAATACCTCTTAGATGTAATGTATCATTAAAACTGATAAAGAAAATAAATAGGAGGCTTAAAAAAATTAGCTTATGAATAGCCTCTTGAGAAAATAATAATCGAACCAGTACATAAAATATATAAATAGAGCCAAGAAGTGTTACTATATTAAATAAAAAACCTGTGACCGTGACCCAATAGCTGGGCGCTAGAATCACATAAACAGATCCTAATGAGAAGGCATAAACCACTATTTTAACAAACCACTTTTTAAAATATTTGGGCAGTAGTTCTCTATAATAAAGTACTAGAAATACGGTAAAAAAATAAAAGCTAAAATATCTTGCCTTTTGTAAAAGCCACAATGGTAAATCTGGTATTAAAAAATATAAAATTACTTCATCAATACATACAATTCTTATGAATACACCTAAACAGAATAAAGAAATATATAGTGATGTTTTACGCTTCTTAAAAAAATAAAGAATACTTTGAAAGATGGCCATAGTTAAAGCAATCGCCATACTAATAGCGCTTTCAATTATTTTAAGCACTTTTGTATTCTGTAATTTCTGATATGAAGCTATTTGAATTGAATGTGAAGTTCCGCCCCCGCGGCCATCACTGAAATTCGAAACTGGTATTACCAATTCTATATTTTCTTCAGTGGGCAATTGAATAAGAAGTGGTTTACCATCGGGTTCACTCTTATTTGAAGAATCTCCTATTTTTCCTAAAGCACCTATTTGCAACCCATTTGCCCATACTTCACAAGCAGATTTTAGTCGAAAAGTTTTGAATCCATAAGGTGTATCACTTTTAGGTAATTTAATTTTCATTCTGAATGTACCAAATCCTTTTCTTGCATATCCAGCTTGCTTCCAGGTTTCTCTTACCTTAAGTGTAGTTTTTCCAGTTTCATTGAGTGCTTTCAAATCATAATTACCCAATGAATTGTAAGGAAACTGTTGCCAATAAAACGTCCACTGTCCTTTAAGTGTATAAATAGGTTCTTTTTCAAAATTCCATTCTGACAAATCTAAAATTCCATTCTTACTTTCTACAACTTGCTTTTCTCCTTTGTTTATAAAGGCTAGGATAATAAAAAGGATGATACCTGTAATTAGAAAAATAAAGTTAGCGTATCTGATAAGTAACCTATAAAGGTTTTGTAAACTACTTTTCATGAAGAATATTCAATTTATCTATTTTTGTAGTAAAAATTAATGATCATTATCTAGTTATGGATGAAAAATGAAGTGGTGAAAAGTAATTCTATCATCAATATAGTCATAATATATTTTTATGATAGATTGTTTAGAACATTAAAATGACACTTCAACCCATTAAAACTAACTTTCAGAACATTACTCCATAACTTAATAATAACACTCTATAAGTCCTGTTATATATAAACAAATCGATGAACGGTAATTTTATTAAAAAAGTAAAGTGCTGATAAAGTCCTAATTGATATGTGTTAATAAAATTTAATTATTTCAAAATTTTTAGTAATGAGTACCAACTTATTTAGATAAATCAAAGCACAGATTATTTTTTAACATTTTCTAATAAAGTAGGCAATAAATGTGGAGGCATGCCCGTCTGTTTGAATCATCAAATGGACGGTTTTTTTTATAGTAACGATAGTCATACAATATTTAAGAACATAAAAAATGCTATTCAGAACACCTTTAAATCTGTTTAGAACAAACTATACATTTTTTTCGAATAAACTTTAGTACCCTACTAAATTTGTAAGAATAATCGTAACTGCATTTTTATAAATAATTGTAAATTATTTCTTTTAATGTTGCTATTTAAAATTACTTGTATGACCTATTATAACGGAACAAGATTTAAATTCTTACTAAAAAGAGATATTCAATCTAAAACTATTCAAAAAATTCTTACCATCTTAAAAAGCTCAAAAGAATATAAGCCATATCTATTAGACTGGGATGATATTCAAAAAAAATACAAGCAATTAGGAATAGGTGATATCGATGAGTTTTCTTTTAATTATGCATTTGGATATCATCTGATACACCAAAAACTAGAAAATAGAGTAAGTAAAGAAGCCATGTACCTTGAAATTAGAGCTCATTTGTTAGATCTTTAATTTGACTAAAAGATAAATTGAACACTTGTAGAATTTAGATAATCCTACTAAACCCTAATTTCAAATGAAAAAGTAAAGCTATCGGTCTATCCCTTTTTGTTTCCATGCACCTACTCAAAATATAAAGAAGATTTACATAATCCTTTTACATCGCTTTTGTTGTAAATAATTGATTTTTAGCATTTTAGTTTGACTTTTCTAGATCAAATCCTTATATAAACACTTGATGTGAAAAAGCAGCTCTAGAACCTCAACTTTATGCGTTTTTATTAATCAAAAATGACAAAGAAAATCATTACGTCATAAAGTGATAAAAATCCTTGAATGCCTAAAGCGTTTTGATATTTAACTATTGTGTTTAAAAGTAGAAATGTTCAGCTCAAAATATAGTTCCATAAAACGTTCGTGGCAGTTGCACAATTATAAAGCAGCCAATTACTCACTATTAGGTTAACTTTTTGATATTGTAACCAATTGATTTACAGGCTTAGTTGTTTTACAATAATCCAAAGAATATTGATTTTGCGGAAATATAGGAGTTCTGCAACAGCTACGAACGTTTTATAGGAGATATCAAAATAGAATACTTCTTCTGCACTTTTTACTATCTTTAAGCCTGTGCATGATCTGAACATACATAAATCATTTTGCAGCCCGTCTATAACATTATTTAGTTTGCTATTTTTCCAGAATAGAAATGATTAGAAACAACAAAGAATCAACTTTCACCATAGAGCCATTAAGCCCTAGTCAATCTTTTGAGAAAGGTACTAAACAGATGAAGGGGCATGACTATAAAGAAATTATTTTCTTATTTTCAGGTGAAGGGTCCCTTAAAATAGATGATGAGGTCATTAAACTCTATCCCAATACACTTTTTTTTATAAAGAAAAATCAAGCGTTTCGTATTCTTGAAGGAATAGATTTAAATGGATACTCCATAAAATATAAGAATGAATTTATTCCAAGTTCCGGCTTAACTTACAAGTCTACTTTTTACTCCAAATTGAATGGCTATATTTCAGATTTAAAGTTTATTAAATTCAAAAAAAAAGGAATTGAGAATTTAAAAACTCATTTTAATATACTTCTACAAGAGTATGAAGAGCCCGAAGGTGCATTTACAAGCAAGGCAATACTACAACATCTTTTCATAGCTTTAATCCTTAAAATAGAGCGCAAAGCAAGAGAGATTGTAATTGATACTACAAAAGGCAAGATGGATAGCCATAACCGCAAGCTTTATACAGATTTTTTAAACTTATTAGAAGACCATTTTATGGTAAATCATAATATGGAGTTTTATGCGGAAAAACTAGGTCTATCAAGAAGAAAATTATCAGATTTAGTTAAAGAATTTACAGGAATTACAGCAAAAAAATATTTATTGAATAGGGTTATGCTAGAAGCTAAAAGGTTACTGGCCTACTCTAATAAGAGCCTTAAAGAAATATGTTTTGATTTAGGTTTTGAATACCCACCCTATTTTTCTACACTCTTTAAAGAAATGACGGGACATACTCCAAACGAGTATAGAAAAATTGAACACCAAAAGTAAACACACTACACTATTCAGTTTTGATGGGATGATTTTTTACTTCGCCAACAGAATGACTAGATAAAATCTTGATACTCTTGTAATGCCAGTTTTAATATTTCCACAGCTTTTACTAGGTCTCTTTTTTCGAGAACATAAGCTATTCTAATTTGATTTAACCCAACATTGGGTGTTGAGTAAAAGCCTGCTGCGGGCGCAACCATTATGGTTTCTTTATTACGTTCAAATTCTTCTAATAACCATTGTGCAAACTTATCGGCATTTTTCACAGGAAGCTCTGCAATACAATAAAACGCACCGTTAGGGTGTGCTACTTTTACCCCTTCTATCTTTTTTAGCTCTTGAATCAAGATATTTCTTCGTTCAACGTATTCATGAATCACATCATCAAAATATGCCTGTTCAGTCTCTAGAGCAGCTTCGCAAGCAATTTGGGCATAGGTAGGCGGTGATAATCTTGCTTGTGCAAATTTTAAAGCCGTAGCTATTACCTCTTTGTTTTTAGTGACCATACAGCCAATTCTAGCACCGCACATGCTGTATCTTTTAGATACGGAATCTATAACAATAGCATGTTCTTCAAGTCCTTCTAATTCCATTATGGAATAGTGCTCTTTACCGTCATAGACAAATTCGCGATACACTTCATCAGCTATAAGAAAAAGATCATGTTTTTTGACTAGTTTGGCCAATTTCTTTACTTCTTCTTTCGTGTATAAATAACCGGTTGGGTTTCCAGGATTACAAATTAAAATAGCTTTGGTTTTTGGAGTAATTAGTTTTTCAAACTCCTCAATAGGAGGCAAAGCAAAGTTATTTTCAATTTTTGAGATTACCGGAACTACCTGTACTCCAGATGCTACTGAAAATCCATTATAATTGGCATAAAATGGTTCTGGAATGATAACTTCATCTCCACTATCCATAATACTTCCAAAGGTAAATAAAAGGGCTTCGCTACCCCCTGTGGTTACAATGATATCCTCTGCTAACGCAGGAATATTATTTTTTTGATAGTAAGCGGCTAGTTTTGTCCTGTAGTTCTCAGAACCTTCTGATCGACTATAAGCCAATACATCAATCGTATTATTCTTTACAGCATCTAAGGCAACCTTTGGTGTTTTGATATCGGGTTGACCAATATTTAGATGATACACATGTATACCTCTTTTCTTGGCATTCTCTGCAAATGGCACCAATTTACGTATAGGTGATGCTGGCATTTGTGATCCTTTAGCTGAAATTTTTGGCATTTTAAAAATCCGTTTCTGCTCAACATTTATGAGCTGTTATCTTGATATTGGGTATAAAAAAATGGCACGAACTTCATAAATATAAAGTTCAGCGCCATTTCAAACTAACTCAAACTATTTATTAACTTCTTCTAAGGCGAATTCTAGAGCATCGATAATGATGTCGAGTTCTTTTTTCTGAATGATTAGCGGAGGAGAAATAATGATATTATTACCCGCTGCTCTAATAAACGCGCCTTTTGTTAGCATTATCTTATAAATCTGGGCAACGATAGCTCTATTGGGCTTTTTGCTCTTTTTATCTGTAACCATTTCAATGGCGAGCATCAATCCTTTTCCTCTAATATTACCTATGAAATCATACTTATCTTCTAGGGGTTTTAACCTATCCATCAAATACGCACCTTGCTTTGCTGCGTTACTGGGTAAATCTTCATCTACAACAATCTTTAATGCTGCTATGGCTGCTGCACAAGCAATTGGATGACCTGCGTAAGTATACCCATGACCAATGGCTCCAAAAGAATCTTCATTTTCTTTGAATGCGTTGTCTATTCGTTCATTACAAACTGTAGCTCCTAAAGGAATGTAACCTGAAGAAATTCCTTTTGCCAATGTTATTATGTCTGGCTTAACTCCAAAAGCTCTACTTCCAAACATGCTTCCTACGCGACCAAAACCAGTAACAACTTCATCAGCAATCAATAACACTCCGTGCTTATCACATACCTCACGTATCAGTTTCATATAATTATCCGGTGGTACAATAACACCTCCTGCACCTAGAACGGGTTCCATAATAAAGGCAGCAACCGTATCTGGACTTTGGAATTGAATTTCACGGTCTACTAATTCGGCACAAATCTTACCTAGTGCTTCAGAGTCTTCTGTATACGGGTTTCTATAATCCCAAGGTACATCTACATGAAAACAACCAGGTAACATAGGCTCGTAGTTTCTTCTGAATCGTGTATTACCATTTACTGATGCCGCACCAAAATGCGTACCGTGGTAGCCTTGTTTTAATGAAATAAACTTAAATCTATCTTTTTGACCTAACATTTTCCAATATTGGCGTGCAATACGCATAGCAGTTTCCATAGCATCTGAACCCCCAGAGCTAAACATAACCCGCTTCATATTTTCCGGCTCCATCATTTCTATTAATATGTGGGCCAATTCTATAGAGCGTGGATGTGCGGTTCCCTTAAAAGTAGAATAGTATACCAGCTCGTCTAACTGTTTTACTATCGCTTCTTTTATTTCTGTACGGTCATAACCACAATTAACATTCCACAAGCCAGCAACACCATCTACCATTTTGTTGCCATTAATGTCTTCAATATAAACTCCTCTACCTTTATTAATGATTAATGGCGGTTTCTTAAGCATATCATTGGGGTGCCCCATAGGGTGCCATTGCTCCTTACCATTCCATTCCTCAATATTAATTGCTGTAATATTATCTGTTGCAGTACTCATAGTTTATTTTTTTTTAAATTCATGACACTTGCTACATAATCATAACAAGCTTTTGGTTGCGTAATATCAAAATGAAGGGTCTTTAGTCCGCATTTCATGGCACCCATTATATTTCTAAGTTGGTCGTCTACAAACAAAACATTTTTGGCTTCTAGCTCTAGATTTTTTAAAGCCGCATTATAGGAACGTGGGTCGGGTTTCAATATATCTGAATGGGTAGCATCATAAAATGTATCCAATTCATTAATGAATGGAAGATTCTCTACGAACGCTTTACCTGTAAACAGCTCAATCTCATTACTTAATATTCCTATTTTTAATCCTGACTTTTTTACTAGGGCTATTGTTTCTAAAGCCTCTGGTCTTAGAATTTTAGCATAGTTTGTTTCTCCTCCTATGGCATTCAATAAGTCTATCATAGACCAATTTTGTTGCCCTACCAATTCTCCTATTTCTTTTGCTCTAGCTCTCCAATAATCACGTTCGGTAATTTCATCGCGCTGCATTGACATCCATAGTTCATCGCTTTGAGGCTCAAAAGGACCTTTCCATGAAAGCGTGCCTTTGGTCAAGTTTAATTTTTCCTCTATAAGCTCATGGCGCTCAAATAAAGACTTGCTTATTACGCTACCAAAATCTAATAGTAGCGCTTTAATTGGGTTGCTATTCTTCATCTATTGAACTCCTTTTTCTATAATTCCTTTTTCCACCCAATCGTCAAAAATATCAAGGACTTTATCTGTAAAAGCTTGGTCATTGATATGGCAAGCTAAAGTGACCAAATCAACTTCAGGTTTAATACTCTCCTGAAGTTCTTTAAAAAACACATCTAATGTTTCTGGGTCATGTAATTCGTTTCCTTTTCTATCCCATTCTAAAACCCCTTTTTCAGGAAGAATCATAGCTACCTTACCTTTGGCCATAGATGCTTTTTTAGCAATATTACGGGCGGCTCTTTTAATTTCTTTCTTACTTAAAACTACTGATGACAATAATCTATTATGCACATGAAGTGGTCTACCTCTCAATTTTTTAATTGGCTTTTGCCATGTTGGAATATCTATAATATTTATAGAGCCAGGGGCAATTATCTGAGGCACACCATTAAGACCTGCGGTCTCCATCCGGCTACTGCCAGAAGTTACGATGGACTTATACAAATCGTTTACCACTTCTTGAAGACTAAAATCTAACACCGCTGCAAAACGTTTTCTGCCTGCTAAAAACTCTAATGCCCTACCGCCTTGCCCTGTGGTATGAAATACAATTAATTCATATCCTCTTTTTTCAAGCTCTGGCTTTAATCGCACCATGTAGGTTAAAGCAGATTTACCAAGAGAACTTAAGGCAATCAATGGTTTTTGAGCTTGTGGCCTTTTGTATGCCTTTGCGGCTCCTAAAACGCCACCGCAAGCTTGGCTCAATACAGATTCACATACTGTATTTAAACCGTACAAGCCTCCTGACCATAACATCATAGTTAAATCTGGAGTTATCCTTTCTGGCGGAATTAAATGTGAAAATGCTATGGTAGATACTACATATTTTGGCACCCCTAGCGGTAATGATGCCGCAGCATCTAAGGCCAAATCGGTTCCCATGGTACCGCCAAGCGCAATTATACCATCAATTTCACTTGCGTCAAATAGTTTTCTGGTAAGAATTGCGGCTCCCTCAGCCGTTTTGTTCATGGCCTTATGTTCGTCGCCTAAAGCAATAATTTCTTTATTGGTAGTACTGGCAGCTTCAGCAACATCATGTTTTGAATACGCTGGCTCAAAAGAAGGGTCTCCTAGTACGCCAACATCCATAATCTTAGCGATACCATCTTGCTGTTCAATACAATTTTTCATGAATAACAACTCATCAGATTTGGTATCCGCTGTTCCTATAATGAGTATTATTTTTTTATGCATGCGATGCGTTATGAATGGTTAAAATTACAGCTAAAACGGATTATACAATTACACATAAATGATGTTATTATTTAACTTTTGTGCTTTACTGATTGATAAAAATTTATCAACATAAGACTTCTATCTTTTTTTTAGATGAATACTATGGGCACGAACCGGAAAGGCAAGAATAATAACACTTAAAACCAAACCGGCTATAGTGATAATCTCCATTTCTTTAAAGCCAAAACCTGAGTCAAATAATACAGAGGCCAAATAAGGGCCAGCGCCAAGACCAACAAACTGCATTGCAACGGCCAAGGTCATCATATGTGATTTGGTATCCATATCTCCCACCGAACTCAGTAGATACGGTAATGTAAAGTTCCATAAAGCGTTAAAAACAGCTACTGCAATGCCAAATATTAAAATGGATGATTCTCCTAACAATAAAGCAATACAACCGGCCGCTACAAAAACCCCAATGGATAAAGGCCAAAAACTACCAATACGATTTGAAAGATAAACAGCCCCTAAAGCTCCAGCGATACCTGCAAATTGAGAAATTAGTAATGCATTAGCAACCGTCTGCTCATTTGGTTCAATATCTATACCAATTAGAAACAAGTTTGCCCAAGCGAGACCAATAGCAAGGTTGTAAACAAAGACTGATAATAATGCCAAAACTAACCAGCCTATACCTAATTGCACCGCCGAAGGCCTTGACTCTTCTTGGCTTGCAGCAGAAACAGGTACATATTTAAGGGTTAAAAGCGCCATTAAAGACATCAAGGCCCAAATCATGAAAATGCCATTTAAGCCAATAGTCTGAAAAGCTAAGGGCATTCCCCAGAGTCCGAACGCGCCATACGTCATTAATAATGCAAGGTAAAGTGCTATATTCCTTTCCGTTTTTTGAGTAATCCCTATAATCGCAAAGCTCAATGATATAATTAAACCTTCTCCAAGACCCGTAATAAATCTCGCTATTTGCAGCGTAGTAATGTTATCACCCATGACCGAAAATAAGTTACCCGCTGTTGCGATGATAAGTGCTGTTCCTAGAATAATTCTCCAACTTATAATAGGAGTTATGAAAACGGCTATGATGGTAGCTAAAGCGATACCTGCCATTTCAATGGAAGCTAATAGGTTAGCGTCAGCTTCAGACAATCCTAATAAACTTACAAATCCTTGTACCAAACCAGGTTGAACAATAAATGAGAGTACTCCTATTGTACCTAAAATTAGTCCTGCGGCGATGGTGCCACGACTATTTACATCAAATGATTCGGTGTTTTTCATTTATTATTATTTCATAATTGATTCCAATAATCCGTAAAATAAAAAATAAAACGCCCTTAGGCGCTTTATTTTTTTAATACGCAATTACCACAGGCTTAAACCTGCCCTATTTTAGTAATTTATGCAAACGGACTTTAATTTAGTGAATCCATCAATAGCAGATTTACCTAACTCTTGCCCAATACCACTCTGTTTAAAACCACCTAATGGTAAATTTGGGTCTGAACGTACGGCCGAATTTATATATATTATTCCTGCCTTAACTTTATCTGCCAAATGATGGGCGTTACCAAGATTTGTTGTCCAAATACTCGCAGCTAGACCATATTCTGTTGCGTTGGCCTTTTCTAACAAATCATCTAAATCATCATACGGCATTGCCGTAATTACAGGTCCGAATATCTCTTCTGTAGCAACGCTTACCTCTTTATTATCCGGATTCGAAAAAATGGTAGGCTCCACAAAATACCCTTTATCAAAAGCTCTGTTACCACCAGAAACTATTTCTATATTATCTTTTTTTCCTTGCTCAACATAATTCATTACTTTTTGAAAATGGCTTTGAGAAACTACAGGCCCCAATTTTGTGTCTGATTCTAAGCCACTACCCAATTTCATCTTTTGAGCAATACTTGCCATGTCTGCCAAAGTATTTTCATAGTGCTTTTTTGGTAAATACAATCTCGAGCCAGATACACATACTTGACCTTGATTATAAAAAATACCTTTGGAAACTCCTGCTGGTACCTTTGAAAAATCTGCATCCTCAAGAACCAATACCGGATTCTTACCACCTA
>CALFUL010000032.1 GCA_937929935.1 uncultured Flavobacteriaceae bacterium
TGGCGACGGAGCGCACCCCTTACCATTCCGAACAGGGAAGTTAAGACCGTCAGCGCCGATGGTACTGCTATACCAAGTGGGAGAGTAGGTCGCCGCCTTTTTCGAAACCTCGATACAATTTGTATCGAGGTTTTTTTATGCTCAAAAATAAGATAACTCATTTTTTAGTATCAGTTCAATGACTGTTTAAACTTGATCTTAAGCAGAAATGCGATAGATATTTTTACAATATAGCATAGTCCTTTATCGTTACTTATATCTACTAAAAAATGTAAATTGGCGGCATAGTAATGCCAATCAAGAATAAAATTTTACAAGGCTGAATAAACTTTATGCTAATAATTATGTAATAGTTCTAATACTTGTTCTAGTTTCTTCAATGAGCTTAAAATCAATAGATTATAACACATATAAGCATAGGGGTTTCTACAATTCAATTAGTCATAAAACACAATTAAAATCTAATGAATTGTCCTCAAATTCTGTAGCAAGACTTTGGATGCATACTTTACTGCAAGCAATCAGAGATGATTATGCAAGACCAACTGTTCACGCGCGTAATTTATTTCATACAAGTATCGCTTTTTATGATATCTGGGCGTTACACGAGAATGCTGACCCCTATCTTGCAGGTATCTATAAGCCTAATACTTATGAATTCTCTTCAATACTTTTAAATAATGATGATTCTAAACGAGTCAGTATAAGTTATGCAGCGCATACACTTTTAACACATCGTTTTAGAAATTCACCCAGAACAGAAACACAAACTCTTCTTAATAACTTATTAGATAATCTAGATTATTATGAAGGCTATGATTAACCAAATGACTACCCTGAAGAGTATGCAGAGGCTGTAACTTTGGGGAAAAAGGTTGGAAATATGATCATTGATTACGGGCAAAATGATGGTTCAAATGAAGAGAATGATTATGCCAATACTCATTATTTACCAGTAAACCCAGCATATAATCTTTTCTTTACAGGTAATACTGATATTCCTAATCCTAATAGATGGCAGCCTTTAGAGTTTGGCGACTTATAGAGATGCATCTGACCAATATAGTTTATCTCCTGTTTGGGGTGGTATTCATCCACCTGCAGGTGATATACCGGGTAGAATAATGGGCCAAAAAATAGGAATAGAGGCTTTTAACAAGGTAAAATCATATTTTGATAGTCAGATAATTGAAGAAGAAGAAGAGGAGGAAGCTAAAACGGATATTGTACTTTTTCCGGTACCTGTTTTAAATGAACTCACTGTGAATATGCCAGAAGAAGATATTGCTAATAGCAAAATTAACATATATACTCTTGATGGTAGTTTATTGTTGAGTTTTAAAGCTGGTCTCGACAGCCCCGTATTAAACTTAGAAACCCTATCTGATGGTATGTATATTGTGCATGTAATAACTGGGACTCAAAAAGTTGAAAAAATCATAATTAAGATGTAAACTAAGCCTAAGTTTAGTAATAAGTTAGAGCATATATGCAATACTTATTCCCGCAATAATAACCAGAAGTTTGCGAAGATTGAATTTATGACCCTCAGAACTTTCAAAAAGAATCACAGTTGAAATATGTAGGAATACACCAATTACTAATGCTGTAATGGGTGCATAAAATTCAGCTACCCATATTGACTTTGTTGCTATGAAACTTCCTAATGGCGTCATCAAAGAAAAAAGAATAATGAAGAAAATAGCATTCACTAATTTCAATTTTGATCCCAGCAAAAAAATACTTATGATAATGGCTATAGGTATTTTATGAATTAGAATACCGTAAATAATGGTGTCATGTTGCTCGATAGGAAATCCTTCTAAAAATGCATGAATAGATAGGCTTACAAATAAAAGCCATGGAAAACTGCTCTTTTCACTATCGATATGTACATGACCGTGTTCAGCTCCTTTAGAAAAGAATTCTAAGAAAATTTGTAGTAATATTCCTAGCATTACAAAAATACCTATGGTTTTAGCATTTGAATTTTCATAAGCTGAAGGCAGCAGTTCAAAAACCGTTAAGGCTAAAAGAAAGGCGCCACTAAATGCTAAAAGCAGTTTAAAATTTTCTTTGCTTTCTGGTTTAACCACCAGTACAAAAACAAAACTTAATAAGACTCCTAAGATAGGTAGGAGGTATGTCATCTTTACTAATTTAGGTTGCTGTAAGATTCAAAAGAATGAATCAACTAGTGGGGTAAAAATACTGTATTTTTGCGGCAATCAGTTGTGAAAGGATGAACAATAATTTTAAAATGGTGGCCAAAACCTTATTCGGTTTTGAAGAGATTTTAGCTAAAGAAATTACTGCACTAGGTGCGAGTAATGTAAAGGTAGGTGTGCGAAGTGTTTCTTTTGAAGGAGATACAGGTTTTATGTATAAAGCCAACTTGTGCTTACGTACGGCCATAAAAATTATAAAGCCTATTCATTCATTTATAGCAACTAATGAGAATGAACTCTATAAACAAGTTTATAGAATGAACTGGGAAGACTATTTATCTGTCGATACCACTTTTGCAATTGACGCCACAGTGAAATCTGATAATTTCACGCATTCGCTCTATGTTTCGCAAAAAGTTAAAGATGCCATCGTAGATAAGTTTAGAGATACCACGGGTGAAAGACCTAGTGTTGATGTCAAACACCCAGATATTCGTTTTAATATACATATTGATAGAAATCAATGTAATCTTTCTTTGGATAGCTCAGGGCGCTCTTTACACCAAAGAGGGTACCGTATTTCAACTAATATTGCACCGATTAATGAAGTTTTGGCGGCAGGTTTGATTTTGTTGAGTGGATGGAAAGCTGATTCTGATTTTCTAGACCCCATGTGTGGTAGTGGAACAATGCTCATTGAGGCAGCCATGATTGCCTGTAATATACCAGTAAATATCAACCGTAAAGAATTTGCGTTTGAGAAATGGGATGATTATGATGAAGATTTGTTTGAAAAAATTGTTGAAAGTCAATTAAAGAAAACAAGAGAATTTCATCATAAAATTGTTGGGTATGATAAGGCGCCATCAGCCGTTCGAAAAGCCAAAGAGAATATTGTTAGCGCGAATCTTGAAGAATATATTTCAATTGAGCGAAAGAATTTCTTTGACACAACTAAAGAATTTGAAAACCATTTGCACATGGTCTTTAATCCGCCTTACGGCGAACGTTTGAATAGAAGTCAGGTAGATTCTTTTTTTGATGTTGAAGCTTTTTACGCAGATATTGGTGATACCCTGAAACAAGAATACCCCGGTACAGAGGCCTGGTTTATCACTTCAAATCTAGAAGCATTAAAACACGTAGGTCTTAGACCCTCTCGAAAAATAAAGGTTTTTAATAGTCATCTTGAGTCTCGCCTTTTGAAGTATGAAATTTATGCCGGAAGTAAAAAAGGCAAGTATCAAAAAGACAATGAAGCCTAATTTTTTTCTTATTTAGGTTGCAGTTTGGGAGTTACTTTTTTAGGTGGTTTTACTTTTTTGTAGATAGGAATTAAATACGAAAGAGTAAAATTATACCCCACCCCAAAACGAGCACCATCAGTAACCCGATTAAAACCTGGAATAAATAGATTTTTGAAATTTTCAGGATTCTTGTTAGTTAATAGAAAGCTCATACGAGCACTACCACTCAGATAAATTCTTGCAAATAATTCAGCTTTAATTCCAGCAACAAATTCAATCCATGATGCATTAAGACTTTTAAATTCAATTGGTTCTGAAGAACCTTCAGCAAACCCATCTGGACTCCAATAACGATTACTATCAAATATTTGATAATTATTTAAGGTTTGATTAAAGGTGCTAAACGCATATCTACCGCCAAAATAAATCATATTTTGCTCGCCATACCAATTGTCATAAGTGTTGAAATCAACCCCTAACTTTATATAGCTTCCTGAGGTAGTAAAGTTGTATAAGTCTTCTTGTTTGTCACGTTGCTCATTACCTAGCTCGCCAGCCAAATATAGTTTATAGTTCAGTCTGTAATCGCCAACAAGCTCAAGTCCTGAATATCCTTCAGTGAGAAATCCCTTAAGGGGTCTACTTAAATCAACACCTACCCTCAACCCATACGTTTGTTTGTATTTAATAGAATCTAATGCTTGTTTGGGCTTATTTTCTTGGCCATATCCTATGAAGCAACATAATAAGAGGTATGTGCTAATGATATATTTTAACATGGGCTGTAGTTGTTTCTTCTAATTCAACAGTTGTTTTTAAGATTTCAATTTCTTGAATCCAATTTTCATTATCTGATGTAACGGTAGCTTCTAAATTTTCATAATTGGCGACAAATCCGCAGGCTCTAGAAATGTAAGTATCAATAGTGTCGTGTGAAAAATTGATAGTGTCAAAATTTCCAAGTTCAGTGCCGTTATCATCGTCAGCTGAATTAACAATCATTATAAATGATGTGAGATCGGCCGCGGCGTTTAATGGTATGGCTATAGAATCAAGTGCGGTTCGATCAGAAATAGTATTTACAGTTGATGTTTGGCCCATACCTGCAATACGAAGGCTGTTTACCAATTTAGGTTCTTCACGGTTTTCTACATCATAAAAAACTACAATCAAAAGAGGAGTGTCGCCATCTACACAAATATCATCTTTTTCACATGATGAAAATGATATGGCCACCATCAATAAGGCAAAAAGAAAATATTTTTTCATTCAATTATAACTTTTTCAAAAGTACAATATTTTCTACGTGATAGGTTTGCGGAAACATGTCAACAGGCTGAACTTTAACAATAGTATATGATTCTTTCATCATTTCTAAATCACGAGCCTGTGTGGCGCTGTTGCAACTTACATAAACTACTTTTTGAGGTGCAATGTTTAAAATTCGCTGTACAACATCCTTGTGCATGCCATCACGTGGGGGATCTGTTATAATGACATCAGGTCTACCATGGGTACTCAAAAAATCTTCATTAAAAACTTTTTTCATATCCCCAACAAAAAATTCTGCATTAGATATATTATTGTTTTTCGCATTCTCTTTGGCATCTAGTATGGCCTCTGGTACTGATTCGATACCAATTACCTTTTTGGCATTTTTTGCCACAAATAACGCTATGGTTCCTGTGCCTGTATATAAATCATACACTAGTTCATTACCTGTAAGATTTGCAAATTCTCTTGTTATTTTATAAAGCTCATGCGCTTGATCTGAATTAGTTTGATAAAATGACTTCGCATTTATCTTGAATTGTAAGCCTTCCATTTCTTCAAAAATATGATCTCGGCCAGAAAAACAAATGATATTTTGGTCGTAAATAGTATCATTCTGCTTTTGGTTAATCACATATTGAAGTGAAGTAATTTCAGAAAATGTTGTTGCCAAATAATTCAATAAGGCCTCTCGTTTTTCTTGATGATCTTCATAAAATTGAATAACAAGCATAATTTCGCCAATTGAGCTTGTTCTTATCATCAAAGTACGCAATAAACCTTGCTGATTTCGCGGACTAAAAAAGGTTAGTTCATTCTTTAACGCAAATTCTTTGATGGCTAAACGAATTGAATTTGAGGGTTCAGCTTGAAGATGACAATTATTTAAATCTAATATTTTATCCCACATACCAGGCATATGTAGACCAAGGGCATTTTTATCTTCAAAAACTGTATCTGATTGCAATTCTTCAAGGGTTAACCAACGACTATCTGAAAAAGAGAATTCCATTTTATTACGATAGTAGTATTGTTTTTTTGAGCCTAAAATTGGACTGATTTTAGGTAACTCAAGATGGCCTATTCTTGTCAGGTTGTTGGTTACTTCTTTTTGTTTGTAAAAAAGTTGATGTTCATAGCCCATATTTTGCCATTTGCAACCGCCACAGGTTCCGAAATGTTCACAAACAGGTGTAACACGCTTATCAGATAATTCATGAAAATAAGTAGCATTACCTTCAAAGTAGCTTTTTCTTTTTTTAGTGGTTTGCACATCAACAACGTCACCTGGCACCGTGTTTGTCATAAAAATTACCCGACCGTCAGGAGCTTTGCCAACAGTTTTACCTTTAGCCCCGGCATCAATGACCTCAATATTTTCAAATAAAGGTCTTATCTTTTTTTTTCGCATAAAGACAAAAGTATCAAAACCATAGTAGTTATAATAGTCAACTTTAAAATGTTAGTGTTAAAATGATATTAAATAAAAAGTGACGGTTTTTACAACCGCCACTTTTCTAACTTAACTAAAATCTGAATTATAAACCTACTTATTAAATTTATTTAAAATTCTTTCCATTTGTTTACCAGCGGCTTCTCTACCACCCAAGCCAAATGAAAGCGCAATTGAAACTGCTACAGTACCCAAAGTAATTCCAAAAGCCATATTGATGATTTCATCTCCTAACCCCATTGTTTTTAGACCCATCGCTAAGAAAATGGCTAAGATGCTCATTCTTCCTATGGTTGCTACAAAAGCATTGTCTTTGTCTTTTGACATAGCTTTGTGTGCCATTGAAGCGATCCAGTTACCTATTACTAAGATAACAAGGCCAAATAAGATATTACCTGCTAAACCTACAACTGTATCAAGAACTTCAGTTAGTCTTATAAATTCTAACTTTTCAACGGCTGTAGTAACCCCAAAAATTAGAATAAAGAAATAGGCTACATTACCAATCAGTTTTGGCAGATTTGCATTTGAAGAAATACCACCTAAATTCATTTTACTGACAAGACTATCAAGGTTGAAACTTTCTAATAAATCAGACAATAAATTAGAAACAAATCGACCACCTATTACAAAGACGATGATAATTATTACGGCAACAAGAATTTTAGGTATTGCTAAGAAAAACTGCTCAAGCATTTGGGTGGCAGGAACTGAAATTGCCTCCATATTCAAAATATTTAGTGCTGTTATTAGTAGCGGAATAAAAATAAAAATGAATACAATTTTTTTAAGAATACCAACAATATCAAGGTTTTCAGGTAGCTTTAATTTTGGCGCGAAGCTTCTAATGGTATCACCAGCAAGACCTACAAGCTCAGAAACAATGGTAGCTAACATGTAACCAATGTATCCTACCAAGCCAGCCCCAACAATATTAGGAATGAAGCCTGTAAAGCCATTCAAAAGATTTTTAACTGGTTCTAAAACGCTTGTCATACCTAATTTTTCTAATGCAAGCATGAAAACAAAAATCATAACCAAAAAATAGATAAGTTTACCTGCAAATTTAGAGATGGTCACTTTACCGGTGCCAAGTTTATCATCGACCCCTGTTTTTCTTATTAATTTGGTAACTATTCTTTTAATAAACCCGGCAATAAACCAACCAAGAACTAGAATTAGTATCGCGCCAACAGTACTGGGTAAAAAGTCGCCTACAGAGTTAGATAAATTGTCAAAAATGTTTTGTAAATAATTCATTTAGTGTGTGTGTTTAATTAATTAGTGAGTTAATTGTTGTCGATAATGTATTAAAGGTTATGTTTATTTGAATGATAGCTTAAATTATTATTCATCAACGCCGATAAAGTACCTTAAAACATCGACAAAAAACAATAAAATAGTGTTTTTCTTACATAAATAATTACTTAACCTCAAAGAGCACAAACCATTTTTTTACGCATATTTTTCTGTTTTTTTTGGTAAATTTGAAGTCTATCAAGGATGATTTCTCTCCTACGCTGAATTTTCGAATCTTCGAAAGAAAAAAGGTATTGAAGGAATTACTGAAGTTTTATTTAAAGTAATTTTATTATGTCAATTTTAGAAAAATTAACTTCTAAAGATGCTATTGCATTAGAAGAAAAACACGGTGCACATAATTATCATCCGTTACCTGTTGTACTCAACAAGGGCGAGGGAGTTTATGTTTGGGATGTTGAAGGTAAGAAGTACTTTGATTTTTTATCAGCCTATTCAGCAGTGAATCAAGGTCATTGTCATCCAAAAATTGTAAACGCAATGGTAGATCAGGCAAAAACCTTAACACTTACCTCAAGAGCGTTTTACAATGATGTCTTAGGTTCATATGAGAAATATGTAACAGAGACTTTTCATTATGATAAGCTCTTGCCTATGAATACAGGAGCTGAGGCAGTTGAAACAGCATTAAAACTGTGTCGCAAATGGGCGTATGAGAAAAAGGGAATCGCCGAAAATCAAGCTAATATTATTGTTTGTGAGAATAATTTTCATGGTAGAACTACAACTATAATCTCTTTTTCAAATGACCCAGTGGCAAGACAAAACTTTGGTCCGTTTACAGATGGTTTTATAAAAATTGAGTACGATAATCTTGAAGCCTTAGAAAAGGTTTTAGCCGAAAATTCAAATGTTGCAGGTTTTTTAGTAGAACCTATTCAAGGTGAAGCGGGCGTTTATGTTCCTTCTGAAGGATATTTAGCAGGAGCAAAAGCTCTTTGTGAAGAATACGGCGTTTTATTTATTGCTGATGAAGTTCAAACAGGCATAGCACGTACGGGAAAATTACTAGCCACTTGCGGAAATTGTTCTTGTGCTGATAAGCATTGTAGTGGTACCCCAGAAGTGAAACCTGATATTTTAATTTTAGGAAAAGCACTTTCTGGTGGGGCATACCCTGTTTCTGCAGTTTTAGCAAACGACGCTATCATGAATGTTATAAGACCAGGTAATCACGGCAGTACTTTTGGTGGCAACCCAGTTGCTGCTAAAGTAGGAGTTGCAGCCTTAGAAGTGGTAAAAGATGAGGCTTTGGCGCAAAATGCTTATGATTTAGGAGAATTGTTTAGAGAAGAATTGAATAAATTTATACCTAGCTGTTCTGTAGTGAATGCGGTTAGAGGTAAAGGCTTACTGAATGCTATATTGATAAATGATACTGAAGATAGTTCAACCGCTTGGGATATTTGTATGGCGTTGAAAGAAAACGGACTTCTAGCCAAACCTACCCATGGTAATATAATTCGATTTGCACCTCCGCTAGTCATGAATAAAGAACAACTACTAGATTGTGTTTCAATTATTAAGAAAACGCTTCAGCAGTTTGATAAATAAAAAAAATCCCCGAAGCGATTCGGGGATTTCTTTTAATCTTAATAGGATTGTTTATTATTGACCCAAAAGTTCTTCCATGCGTTCTTGAATCAATTCTTGATCACCACTTTGAAGAACTTCCCATCCTACGGTCATAATCATCCAAATAATAAATATCAAGAATATTATGTTTAGAATTAGACCTATAAGAGCAATCACTTTTCCTGTTTTAATATTTCCAAAATTATCATAATCTTCAGGACTATCATTGTAGAGTTTTTTAGAGTTTCCTGCTAAAACAAGTGCAACTGTAGCAAGAATTAATCCTAGAACACCATAGCACCAGCAAAGTAATATTGAAGCGATACCAAGGCCAATAATGACTCCTGAATTTGGTAGTTTTTGTTTTTCCATTTTTATAAAGGTTTATAGTTAATTAAATTTAGTTATGTAATTAGTGAGTATTAAAATCACACTTATAATTAAAAGCGATAGAATTATTTTATTAGCGTATTTTATTTTAAAAAAAAGACTTGCCGTAAAAAAACCTACTAAAGGAATAATTGAAAAAATAGCAGGATACATATCCCACGCCGCAGCAAAGTCGCCTTTGATTAAAAATGCTATGGATCGCTGAAGTCCGCAACCCGGGCAATCAACACCAAAATATTTTTTGGTGAGGCAGGGCATCATAAAATCTTCTAGTAAAACCAATAAGGCAAAAAGTTTCATTTAAAAGAGGTAATTGGTTGATACACGAAAAATACCATTAATTTTGGGCTTATAAAATTATTTTATGGCTGTTTTTTTAATTGGCGATACCGCAGAAACTATTGATGATACCATAATAGGCACAGTAACAGCTATTTCTGGCACTACTATTACTATTGAAAGTACTGATGGTTTTGTGATGAATTTTTCATCGAATGAACTTGTCAAAATAAGTGATGATATCAAGGTTTCAAACCATGAAATAGCCCAAGTAAAATCAGCAAAAGAATCTCAAAAGAGAAAAAAAAACAAAGTTACTAAGTCAAAAGAGCGCAATGCCCCTAAAATGGAAGTTGATCTTCATATTCATCAACTAATTAAATCTAAGAAAGGATTGAGTAATTATGAAATACTCAATCTTCAAATAAATACTGCCAAAAGGCAATTAGATTTTGCTATTCGCAAACGTATTCAAAAGGTAGTTTTTATTCATGGGGTAGGTGAGGGCGTACTTAAAGAAGAGTTGAACTATCTTTTTGGGCGTTATGATAACGTCAAATTTTATGACGCTGATTACCAAAAATATGGTTTGGGTGCTACTGAGGTATACATTTACCAAAATAGTTAAATGTTATAGCTATTCAAAAGGAGTAACTACAGCTCCAAAATTATTGATACTTAAATCAGTGATTCGGTTATTTTCAGAAGTTAGTAATGAAATTTCTATCAATTCAATGGTATGCTCGTAACTGATGCCATCATCACTGAGAACCGTTGTAATTGAAACCGTACCGCCTTCAGCAATGATTTCTTCTATTACCATGGGTTCTGTTAAAGGAATTTCACTACAGAAATACGCTTTAGAAACTTTGTCAGAAAAAGTTCTGTAAATGATTTTCGTTGGCCCATTTGCACCTACAGAACTTTCAATGGTATCTGTGGTCACTTCATTTTTTATGGTACCAGCCGCTAATTGAAGTATTAAAGCTTCAGAATCATTCAACTTGAAAAGAACATTTGCTTCATTCGCTACAACTGTAGTACAAAACTGAATACTAGCGCTATCAAAGTCTAGGGTTTCAATTTGTAAATCGCCATCATCACAAGAAAATAAAACAAACAAAAGGCTGCTAAATAAAAACTTCTTCATAATCTCAAAATTAAGCCAAAAAAAATATAAGTTTGAACTAGTTTAGCGAGAATTTAACGTATCGTGTCAAAACGTTACTTAACAGCTTGAAATTTAACAAAATGAATAAGGTTTATTTAGATAATGCTGCCACTACACAAATACGTGAAAATGTAATTGCAAAAATGTATGAAGCATTAGTAATATATGGTAATCCGTCTTCAACGCATAGTTTTGGTAGAACAGCGAAAACTAGCATTGAAAGTGCTCGAAAAACTATTGCTAAATATTTAAATGCCCATCCGTCAGAAATAATATTTACTTCTGGGGGTACTGAAGCTGATAATATGATTTTACGTTGTTCAGTTAAAGATGCTGGGGTAGCTACCATTATTACTTCTAAAATTGAGCACCATGCGGTAACGCATACCGTTGAGGAGTTAGAAAAAAACGGACATATCAAATTGCATTATGTTCAGTTAGATAACTATGGTAATGCTGATTTAGAACATCTTAAAGAATTATTGACCATTGATGATTCAAAAAAACTTGTTAGCCTAATGCATATTAATAATGAAATAGGTAATAAACTAGAGGTTGATGTTGTTGCTAAACTTTGTAAAGAGCACAATGCTTTATTTCATTCTGATACTGTTCAGTCGATTGGTCATTATGAATGGGATGTTGAAAAGACCCCAATAGATTTTATGGCAGCAGCGGCGCATAAATTTCACGGACCAAAAGGAGTTGGCTTTGCATACATCAGAAAGAATTCAGGCGTAGGATGTATGATTTCAGGTGGGTCACAAGAGCGTGGTTTACGTGCAGGTACTGAATCATTTCACAATATAGTTGGTCTTGAAGAGGCTTTTGTTTCAGCATATGATAATTTAAGTACAGAGCGTGATTATGTTCTCGGGTTGAAAAAATATTTTATTGAATCAGCTAAAAAAGCAATTCCTGAAGTAAAATATAATGGTCATTCAGGCGACGTAGAAAAAAGCACCTATACTCTTGTAAATGTGCGCTTACCCTTAGATTCGCAAAAGTCGTTAATGTTATTATTTCATCTTGATATAAAAGGTATTGCATGTTCTAAAGGAAGCGCCTGCCAATCAGGTAGTACTAAAGGCTCACATGTACTAACTGAAATTCTTTCTGATGAAGAACTTGATTCGCCGTCATTAAGATTTTCTTTTTCAAAATATAATACGAAGGATGAAATTGATTACACCATCAAGGTGTTAAAAGAATTTATTGAAAGCTAGGCTTTTGTCTTTTTTCGAGTTTTTCTTTTTTCACGGTCATACGGAAACTTTCTAGAAGCAAGTTTCATCATTCTATCAATAAGGTCATTGGTGTTTTTGCCTGATTTTTTGTTGATTTCTTTTTCGTATTTCCAAAGTAGTTTTCCGGTTTGACCATCACTCATTTTAATACCTATTCTGCCGTAATTAGCATCTCCTAAAAAATAATCAAGAAAGCTAAAGTCATCGGGTATGCCCTTTGAGAGAAGTATGTTTAAATCTAAACTGCCACTGATAATACCATCTACTCCTAGAATTTCGCTGAGTTCTTTAATCGTGTAAATGTCAATGTTTTGGTAAGTAATTTTATTTTTTGCAAGAATAGCATTTGTGTTCTTGGTATTTTGAAATTCAACTGAAAATTTCTTTTTCTTCTTTCGTTTTGAAAAATAAAGCTCTAATGCATTTTGAACCGCATACCCTTCTTTTTCACTTCTTTCTTTCAATTCTTCTTTTGAAACTTTATCTTCAAGATCAAGATTGGTTAGAAAGGGTAAGATGGCTAAAATTTGATGATTTTCGCTCAACTCATCAAATTTAGCACTCTCATAAATGTTCTTTTGCGAGAACACATTTAGTGAAGTAAGAAATAAAATTGATATTATGAAATTCTTAAAATTCATTATTGTTTAAATATCTAAAATTGAGCCAAACTTACAATCGCGCTTTTAATTTCAAATTTAATACCCTACTCGTTAAGAAATTAGGTACTGCAAACTGTTGTTTACTATCTACATCTCTTACCCATGTATTGGTAATTGAATTTTGATTGTTAAATAAATTAAAAACTTCAATACCGGCACTAAGTTCTTCGAATGCGCTCAACCAATGGTCACGACCATAGTTTTTTGTATTACTTGCAAAAATATAGGAAATTCCTAAATCAGCACGCTTGTAATCTCTTAATCTATTCTGAAAAATATAGGGGTCTGCATAACTTGGTGATCCACCAGGTAACCCTGAATTATAGACTAAGTTTAAATACATTTTTAAATCAGGAAAGGCAGGAATATAATCTTGAAACAAAATACCCAGTTTAAATCTTTGATCGGTTGGTCTGGCAATGTATCCTTGATTATTTCTATTTTCTTCGGTTTTTGCATATCCAATACTGATCCAAGATTCTGTACCTGGTACAAAGGCACCATTTAACCTAAATTCTAATCCGTAGGCATATGCTTTAGCATCATTGGTTGCTAAATAACGTATACGAACATCTTCAAGGGTATAGGAGTTCACGTTATCAAGTGCTTTATAATAAGATTCGCCTAATAGGGTAAAAGGGCGGTTCCATAATTTGAAGCTGTATTCATTACTAAGAACAAAATGTAATGCGCGTTGCGCTTTTACATTGGGCCGAATGCTGCCTGTCTCATCTCTAAGTTCTCTGTAAAATGGGGGCTGGTGGTATAATCCGCTTGAAAAACGAAATACCATGTCACGTTGCCAGTTAGGTTTGTATGCGATTTGCCCTCTTGGGCTAAAAACAGTTTGATTTGATTTGGCAATGTCTTCGCCAGCTACTGACCAATGCTGCAAGCGAACCCCCAGATTATAATAAAAATTGTTCTCATTGTAATTTTTTCGATTACTAAATTGGGTATAGGCTGAAAAACGGTTGGTTTGTACTTCGTTGTCTGCTACTAATGATTCAAAAGCTTCGAGGGGCGCTGTAAATGGTTCTTCAGGTTCATTGTTAGTAAAGTCAGAAAATGGTGGACGTACAGAGAAACCTAGAGAGTCAATAAATTCTGATTCACGAATTTGATCTCTAATGTCTTCTCTAGTATATTTTAAGCCCCATTCTAATATTTTTTCATCCTTTTTAAATCGCCCCTTGTGTTGTAGGTTTATCAGTAAAGCATCTAATTGGTTTCGAGCTCGATTGAATTGACTGCCTATACCTCTTGATGAACTAGTTTCTTCTAGGTTGGTGTTTCCTAAATTGGTGTCAACTTGCCCTAATTCATAGCTAGCAAGAATGTCAGATCGTTCAACTTCAGCAGTGTGAAAAACAGAGGCAATAAATTTTAAGGTAGTATTTTTATTGCTGAAATAATTGAGTTTCAAAGCCCCTAACTCAGTAGTGTATCTGTTATTTTCATTTCCTTCATAAGCTACAATTAATGCTCTGGGGTCATTTAGGGTTCCAAAATTAGTTTGACGATTGATGGGTTCATTTTGGTAGTCATTTAAGCCTATATACCCTAAAAAATTCAGTTGCCATTTGGGTGATAGACTAAGGCTTGAATAGGTTTGAATGTCAAAAAAAACAGGTTTGAAATTACTGTTTGTTTGCTGGCTATTAACCAAAAGGGCATTGTTTCTATATCGAACCCCTGATACGGTTGTAAAGTTTTTATTTTTAGAAATTGTTTCTATACTGGCATTAGCTCCTAAGAAACTAATGTCTGCTTCGGCCCCAAAACGCACAACATTTTTATAGGTCACATCTAAAACTGAAGATAATTTATCACCATATTTTGCTTGAAAACCGCCGGGCGAAAATTTCACTTTTTGTATCAAATTACTATTGATAAAGCCCAAGCCTTCTTGTTGTGCAGAACGAATTAAAAAGGGGCGATAAACTTCAATTTCATTTACGTAGACAAGATTTTCATCAAAATTACCGCCGCGCACCGAGTATTGTGTACTTAATTCATTATTTGAAGAAACACCTGGTAAAAGTTTAAGAATGTTTTCAACTCCAGCATTTGCCCCAGGTATATTGACCACGGCGCTTCGTGAAATAGTGGCTATACTTTCAATGTTTTTCTCTCCAGTTGCGGTTATGGTCACTTCGTCAATTTGAAAAATACTTGTATTCATTACCGGATTAAACTCAAAAGTCTCATTGGTGTTTAAAATTAGTTTTTGAATCTCAACTTCTTTATGGCCAATATGCGAAAAGGTAACCGTGGTTTCAGTATCTGAGGTAATTTCAAGAATATAAAACCCGTTGCGATCAGAAATAGTACCGTTAGATTCTGAAGAAATATTAACGTTTGAAAGTGGCACTTGTTCTTCATTAAAAACAACACCAGTAATGGTTGCGGTTTGAGCATAGAGCGCGCTGAAATGACCAAAAATAATGAGAAGAAAAATGTAGCTTTGGCGTATCAACCCTTTTAGTTTCTATAGAACGTACTTGTAAATGTATTACTATTACCTACATTATCAGTAACAATAACTTCAAGATTACATTGTTTTTTGTCAAGTATCTTATCGTCAAAATTATAGGTTAAAGTTCTCTTTTTTGGTTCATATTCCATTAAAACCCACTCGCCATTAATTTTTGCTGAATAGGTATCAATACCTGATAAATCATCTGATATTCTAAGACTCAAATAACTGTAATTTGTAAGCCACTTATTTTCTTTGAAATTTTTGGGTTGAATTTTAGGAGCAATAGTATCAATTGCAAGGGTGTAGGTTCCTAAATTTCGTGTTCGTATGCTGAACATGTCGCCTCTTTTTGACGTTGAAACATGGTTGGGTTTCATTTTTTTGCCCAATCGAGCAATGAACATTTTTTCTTGCGTCTCTTCATTATATTTAGATACGTCAAAGGTAACTGTGAAATTTTTGTGAGCAGTAACCCTATTGTTATGAATACCTATAGTATCATTATCTTTTTTTAAATCGATATAAAAATTTTCATAAAATGTGCCTGACGGAAAATAAACTTTTGCGCCTTCTAGATCATAATTATTAGGCATTTTAGCAATCAAATAATTCGGGGTTTCATCATTCTCTTTGGTAATAATTACTTCTTGTTTTTTACCCTCAATAGGTATAATTGCTTTTGTAGAATTACCGTGTATGTCTTCTAACAGCAATTCAATGGTATAGCTTAGGCCTTCTTCAATATTAATTTGACCGTTGTTTTTAAGTGTGCTGTAAAATTTTAATTTATTTGCAGGGGTTTTAAATAATCTTTGAACCCTTTGACGGTATCTAGCCAAATGGTCATAGTCAATAAGAGTATTGATATAACGTGTTTCGCCAAAAGAAAAGGTTTCAAATTTATAGGCCGTTATAGTTTCACCGTTAACATTCATCTGCACGGTGTATACGCCGTTTTTATTGGCGGCTAAATCTTGACGGTCAAAACCAATAAAGCCTAAACCAATAGTGCCTGAAGCCTTAACCTGATTGGCTAAAAAAGTACCATCTTTTTGTTTTGTAAAATTTAGTTCAATCTTTTTGGCACTTTGGTTCACTTGTGCATCTTCAGAAAGAGGATAGGCAAATAATTTACTAAGGGTAGGGTTTGTAGCATCACGAACCTCTAAACCATATAACAAAGGATTAGTAGGTTTTTCAGATGCACTTTTTCGAATTTCAAAATGCAAATGCGGACCAGAAGAACTGCCTGTATTGCCACTGTAGGCAATTACTTTACCTTTTTGAACTTTTAATTCTCCGAAGTTAGGAAACACTTCAATCTCATAAGATTGTTTGCGGTATTGCTCTTTTTTAATGTATGCTTCAATTTCAGGAGCGAATTTTTTTAGGTGGGCGTATACTGATGTATACCCGTTTGGATGCGCCACGTAGATTGCTTTGCCATAGCCGCCATGTGAAATTTTTATCCGTCTAACTTGTCCGTCATAAATACTATAAATAGGAAGTCCTTGTCGTTGTTGGGTTTTTATATCGAGTCCTGCATGAAAGTGGTTCGATCGTAGTTCGCCAAAAGTTCCTGCCAAAACCAACGGAATATCCATAGGAGAACTAAAGGTGTCTTGAGGATAAATCTGTTGTGCTTTTGCAATCACAGATGAGAATAAAAGAATCAATACTAAAAATCTTCTCATGGTATAAGTAAGTTGATACGAAGGTACTTATTCGCCATTAATCTCAAAAAAAAAATTCATGGTTAATTGACTTCTTATAGAACGATTTATAGATGTTTAAAGTATTACTTCAAGAATAATTGAAAAAAGTATTGCTAAGTAGTTTGACGAATGTTAACTTTGTTAAGAACGCATTGAAATTTGCACATGAGCGAGTTGGTCAAAATAGTTGATTCTTTAGAACATAAAATCACCATGCTGATTACTAAATTGGAGGCTTTAAAGCAAAAAAACTCTAAACTTCAGCAAGACTTACAAACTGCGAACAGCAGTAGTTCAAATACCCAACAAGAAGTTTTAGATTGGGAAGAAAAATATAACTCGTTAAAAATGGCGAATTCAATGCTTGGCAGTAATACAAATAAAACAGAAGCTAAGCTTAAAATAAATACCTTAATCAGAGAGTTGGATCATTGTATCGCCCAACTCGCAGAATAATGTTTGAAATAAATGTCAGATAAGCTCAAAATAAAGCTTTCAATTGCAGATAGAGTATATCCGCTTACAATTGACCCTAAACAAGAAGAAGGGTTAAGAAAAGCTGCTAAAAATATTGAGACCCTAGCAAAGAAATTTGAACAAAACTATGCAGTTAGAGACAAGCAAGATGTATTGGCCATGTGTGCCTTGCAGTTTGCTTCTAAAATTGAACAACGAGGTATTGACCAATCAGAAGATTCTGAAGAGTCTATTGATAGATTGAAAGCGCTTGAGACGCTAGTAAACGCAAAATTAAGCGAATAGTACGTTCTTTAAAATAAGTAAAGTTACTGCCCACATTGGTATTAATTTTTGACAAACTCAACGTTAAATTGATTTAAAAAGGGTGAGTTTAGATTGTAAAAGCATGCCTTGCTAGTACAAGGATCCTTGATCAGTCTTGTAGCCCTAAACCTGTTTTTTAGGAGTTTGTACAAAACTCAGCCGATGTGGGTTTTTTTATAAATAAAAGTGAACTATGGATAATATTATACCAATAATTGTAGGGGCCGTTGGCCTATTAATAGGTTTTATAATTGCTAAATTTTTAGAAAAAGGCAAGGCTTCAAGAACCATCGCTAATGCTAAAAAAGAAGCAGAGAGCATTTTGAAAAGTGCGAGTAAAGACGGCGATAATATCAAAAAAGATAAAATATTTCAAGCCAAAGAGCGGTTTCTAGAATTGAAAGCTGAGCATGAAAAAGTCATTTTAGGTAAAGAGAAAAAAATGTCAGAAGCTGAAAAACGCACACGTGACAAAGAATCTCAAACTACTAGTGAACTTGCCAAAAGCAAAAACTTAAATCAACAATTAGAAAGAAAACTAAAAGATGTTGAGCACAAGTCAGAATTTTTTGATAAAAAACAATCTGAACTTGAAAAGTTACACAAAAGTAAAGTACAGCAACTTGAAGTCATTTCAGGCTTGTCAGCAGATGATGCAAAAAATCAGTTGATGGAATCTTTAAAAGAAACTGCCAAATCTGATGCCATGACCTATCTTCAAACAACAATGGAAGAAGCTAAACTAACGGCACAGCAAGAAGCACGTAAGATTGTAATTAATACCATTCAGCGAATTGGTGCTGAAGAGGCTATTGAGAACTGTGTGTCTGTTTTTAATTTAGAATCTGATGACGTTAAGGGTAGAATTATTGGTCGTGAAGGACGAAATATTAGAGCCCTTGAATCAGCTACAGGTGTTGAAATTATAGTTGATGATACACCCGATGCAATTATTTTATCGTGTTTTGATTCGGTGCGTCGTGAGGTGGCACGTTTGTCTTTACATAAATTAGTTACTGATGGTAGAATACACCCAGCACGAATTGAAGAGATCGTCAGAAAAACCGAAAAGCAAATCGATACAGAAATAGTTGAAATAGGTAAGCGTACTATTATTGATTTAGGTATTCATGGTTTACACCCAGAATTGATTAAAGCAGTTGGTAGAATGAAATACCGTTCTTCTTATGGTCAAAACTTGTTACAACACTCAAGAGAGGTAGCGAAATTATGTGGCGTGATGGCTGCAGAAATGGGCCTCAATGCGAAAGTTGCAAAACGCGCCGGTCTTTTACATGATATAGGTAAGGTGCCAAATACTGAAGCTGAGGTTGAAACACCGCACGCAATCTTAGGAATGCAATGGGCTGAAAAATATGGCGAAAAACCAGATGTTTGTAATGCGATTGGTGCTCACCATGATGAAATAGAAATGAAGACATTGATTTCTCCTATTGTACAGGTTTGTGATGCGATTAGCGGGGCAAGACCGGGTGCTAGAAGACAGGTGATGGATTCATACATTCAGCGTTTAAAAGACCTTGAAGAAATCGCTTTTGGTTTTGGTGGGGTTCAAAAGGCTTACGCTATTCAAGCCGGTAGAGAATTGCGTGTCATTGTTGAGAGTGAAAAAGTGAATGATGATAAAGCTGCTGAATTATCATTTGAAATTTCACAAAAAATTCAAACAGATATGACGTATCCGGGGCAAGTTAAAGTGACGGTAATACGTGAAACACGAGCTGTGAATGTGGCGAAGTAATGTTTAGTAATGGACACTGAAGTATTGATAAGAATTATAAAGGCGAAAAGGTCAAAGGTTTTCTGAATTGATATTTACACAAAGCCTTTTTGGTTAGATTGGAAGCTCTTATTGTATTGAGGAATGTTTACAAACTGTTTTACCTTTTGTACTTACGAATCATTTGCTCTTCAATTGGAATATCTTCATCATTTGATTTAACAGCTTTATATTGAAGAGTAGTTTGATTAAGTACTAGAATTTCTGCTGTAACTAAATTTCCTCCGCTGAGAGCTCTATAATAGAATAAATTTCCATCACTTTCCCATGTAAAGGGCCTACTGAAACCACAATCAGTCGTACCAGCTATATTATCAAAAAGTCCGCTCAAATCATCATTGAATATGAGATCAGGAGTACATGTACTTCTCATGTCATATTCAACTCCACGCGCATTAATTTGTCTCAAATACCATGAACCATTTAATTGAGGCTGTTCTTCGTCATCGTTGTTACAAGATAGAATTGAAAGCCCTAATAGAAATGTAAAAAGTAAATAAAGTTTTTTTATTCTTCTTCTGAAGTTTTATTTTCAACCTCATCTTCAACAACCTCTTTGTTTAGGTTATTTTGCATGACGTTTAGTTTTATCAGCTTAGCTTTCCAGGTTTCTAGAGCTTCTTTGTGTTCATCAACTCTTTTGATGACATCTTTAACCAAAGGGTTATCTTCAGAAGCATTTGAGAAAAATTGCAAGTTATTTTCTAACTGTCTAATTTCATTTTTGCTTTCATCAATCTTTCTTCGAATAAAAGTACGTTCATTGGCAATAGCTCTCTCATTATCTTGCTTGGCAAGTTCTTGAATTTTATTACCGTATTTTAAAAGTTCTGATTCTTGTTTGTTGATATCTAACTTTTTGAAAATAGCATCAAGAACCTTATTAAACACTTGATTGATGTGTTTTTTATTGAAAGGCACGTGCCCGTAAGATTTCCATTCTTCAATAAAGCCTTTGATGACCTCTAAATCTTTATCTCTATTTTCAGATAATTTATAACCCTTAATTTTATCAAGTAAGGCTTCTTTCTTTTTTAAATTTTCAAGCTCTCCTTTTTTCGCATCGCTTTTAGTGGCATTAAGGCGGTCAAAATAATGATTACATGAGCTTTTAAACTCTTTCCAGATTTTATCAGAATACTTTCTAGGTACATGACCTATTTTTTTCCAGTCGCTTTGTATTCTCTTCATTTCAGCGGTAGTGGTTGTCCACTCTTCGCTATCCTTTAATGCATTAGCCTCTTCTAGTAATGCTCTTTTCTTGGTTAAGTTTTCTTGTTGGTCTTTTTTAAGACCTTTGTAGTATGAATTTTTTATCCTATTAAAGCTTCTGACTGCATCTTTAAATTCAGACCAAGTTTTTTCATTAACCTTTTGAGGTACTTTACCGGCTTTGAAAAACTCATTTCTATATTCTTCAACTTGCTTTACTTGCTGCTGCAATTTATTGTGATCACTAGCAGGGTTTTGTGTTACCTCAATTATTTTTGCAATAATGGCGTGTTTGTTTGCCAAGTTCTGCTCGTAAATCTTTTCAAGTTCTTTAAAATTGTCTTGTCTTCTCTGATGCAGTATTTTGGTAGCTGCACTAAAGCGTTCCCAAATGTCTTCACGGTGTTCTTTGCCAACAGGTCCAATATCTTCTTTCCAGATTTTGTGTAAGGTTTGAAGATCTCTGAACGCCTTATTTAGATTTGGTTCATTAGCTAAGGCTTCAGCTTTTTCAACTATTTTTTGTTTTTCTTCAAGATTGTGTTTGAAATCAAGGTCTCTAAGTTCACGGTTAAGACTTAGAAAATCATAAAATATTTCAATATGATGGTGGTATGTTTTCCACACATTGTTGTAATGTGTTCTTTGAATGGGCCCAGCGTTACGCCATCTTTCTTGAATAGTTTTAAAATTTTTATAGGTGGTATTGATATCTTCTTCAACACTTACAAGACCTTTAAGTTCTTCAATGAGGGTTAATCTTTTTTCAAGATTCTCATTTAGATTTTTTTCAAGATTCTTGTAGTACTGATTTCGTTTTTCGCGATACTCTTTATAGACTTCATTAAATTGCTGTTTGGTAACAGAAGTATATTTGAAATCAATTTCATTACCGCCGTTTGCAATAAATTCTTCTTTTTTCTGGTCTATAAAAGCCAAGAATTTAGTGTCAAATTCTTGCTTGATACCGTCAACATGTTTTTTGATGGCCTGAACTTTCTCATTTTTAACCAGTCTTTGAAGTTCTCCGGTTAAGTTTTCAATAGACATTGAATGATAATCTAATTGCTGAATTTCATGACGCTTTTCATTGTCTTTGTCTTCAGCATCTTCAGCATTGCTCTCATCAATCTCATTTTGAACTTCTTCTTCTTCTTTATTTTCATTGCTTACCTCTGGCTCAGAAGATTTTAAAGCTTCATTTTCAGGTGTTTCATTTTCTTCTTCATTTTTAGGTTCAGCAACTACTTCAGCAGTAGCTTCAACTTTTTCAGAAGCTATTTCTGTCTCTTTCTCTGTCATTTCCTGATTATTCTCCTCGATCATTTGTTTTTTTCCTGAATGGATGTGTACCCAATATACTAACAACCTTGCTAAGTATCAAAAATATTGAGACACTTCTTTGTTATCGTTTCTTTTTAAAGAACAATTAGTCTTGAAGACGAAGTAAAATAGTACTTATCTTGTAGTTGTTTGTTTTTTTCTAGGGATGTGAATTCCATATTTGCCAAGACTTCTCAGCTTGAAATTCAAGCATCGAATACCCATTACAAATACTAGCGCCTTGATCCATACCTGAACTTAAAAATGCAGATTTTTTAGGATTGTAAATTAAATCAAACAACAAATGTTTGGATGTTACATAGGAGTAAGGAATGCTTGGTTTTTGCATAACATCAGGGTACGTGCCAAGCGGCGTGCAATTAACAATTACAGTATATTCTTCAAGAATTGCTTGGGTTAAATCTTCATAACTAAATTGATTAGCTTTTGGATTTCTTGAAACAAAAGTTGTTTCAATTTTTAAGGTTTTGAAAACGTAGTCGATAGCTTTTGAAGCGCCTCCTGTACCTAAAATCAAGGCTTTTTGATGGTGTTTTTTCAGAAAAGGTGTTATTGCGCTTCGAAATCCGTAACAATCTGTATTGTAGCCTACTAATCCGTTCTTGGTAAAGCATATGGTATTTACTGCACCAATTTCTTTAGCCGTTTCATCAATGTTATCTAGAAAAGGAATAACTAATTCTTTATACGGTATGGTCACATTCATGCCCTTAATATCAGGGGTATTGGCAATTAATGATTTGAACTGCCCAATAGTTTCTAAATCAAAATTTTCATAAGAATGAGATTTTAAATTCAGCGTCTTGAATTTTTCAGTAAAATATCCTTTTGAAAACGAGTAAGATATATTTCTACCTAAAAGACCAAATCTATATTTTTTGTTTTCTTCTTTTTCCATACCAATCTAAAGCCAACAATATACTTATTCCAATAAGAACAAAAAACAAGGCCCACCATGTCTCTGAATTTGAGAAATCTGGAAAGTATCGTTCGTAGTTTGAAATTATTTTTTTTCCGTTAGAATCTAACAAAATAGTATGTTGCTCATCCGTTTTAAAAATTGTTTTCTTCCAAGGCCAAACCACACCTAATGAACCTGTAATAAAGCCAATTAATACAGCAGTAGTAATATGTTTAAAGTGTTTGAGCACATACCCCAATAAATGAGATAATGATACTAAGCCTACTGCAGAGCCTGCTGTAAATACTGCTAAAATGGTTAATTCATTCAAGCGTTCTTTATTGGATGTAAAACTAAAATCGCCTTGAAAAACTTCAGCGAGGGTATCATATAATGAGTTGACTGAATCAACAAGAAGTAAAACATAATTACCCAATAAAATTAAAATGAATGAACCTGATAAACCAGGTAATGTCATACCGCATACACTGATGATGCCACAAAGAAAGATGAAAAATAAATTTTCATTTTGGGTCGCAGGACTCAAGAAGCTGATTGAAATGCCTATTAGTAAACCAATTATACCAGCGGTTATGGTTTTTCTGTTCCATCGATGAAAGTCTTTACTTATGAAGTATATAGATCCTAAAATCATACCAAAGAAAGCTGCCCAAACAAAGAGCTCTTTTTTTTCAAGAAAATAGTCTAAAATTTTAGAAATGCTGAAGTAGCTAATGAGCATACCTAAAATTAAAAGCGGCAGAAAGCTACCATTGATATAAACGTAAAAGCTTTTGAATTTACCTTTTAGCAATAGTTTAAAGGCGTTGCCATTAACTTTTTGTAATGAGTATATGAATTCTTCATAAAAGCCACCTACAAATGCCACGATCCCGCCTGAAACACCAGGTACTTTATTGGCTGTACCCATAAATAGGCCTTTGATGACCAGAAATAATTTATCTAGTAAAGATCTTGATTCGTGCATTTATGGGGTGCTTATTTTTTTGAAGCCACTCTTTCGAGTATAAAAATAAGCGAAAATCCAATGACGGATAACAATACGGCGAAGAATAGTTGGTTGTCACCTTCAAAAGAAAAAGGAGAGATATTCATTTCACTTATGGGTATCACTTTATCGCCAAATGTTTTAGTGGTAAGTACTTTTTTCCATGGCCAAATTTTTGGAAGCGACCCCAAGATAAACCCTGTTAAAACAGCTAAGGTTGCGTTTTTGTGATTTTTGAACATCCATTTCAACAAACGAGCAAAACTCAAAAGACCTACTATTGCTCCCAACCCTACGGTTATGATAATTTTAAAATCTCTTTCATGAACTGCTTCAAGAATAGTTTTGTAAGAACCTAAAAGAACCAAAATAAATGCGCCAGAAATACCAGGAAGTATCATAGCACAAACGGCGATAGCACCTGACAAAAAGAGATAAGGTAAACTGTCAACATTCTCATTAGGGGGTAATGTTGTAATAAAAAATGCAACTGAAGCCCCAATGATAAGCATGAGTACCGTGAAAAAATTCCATTTCTCAATGCCTTTGCCAACGAAATAAATGCTTGCCGCCACTAAACCAAAAAAGAAGGACCATAATAAAATGGGTTCATTTTCTAACAACCAACTTACTATTGTCGCCAAAGAAAATAGGCTAATGAAAACGCCAAGAAAAAGAGCTAGTAAAAAGTTACCGTTTAGGGCGTTCCAAAACGCTTTAAATCCTTTTTCTTTCCAAATTTTTAGAGTCTTAAGGTTGATATTATTAATTGAAGTTATAAGTTCTTCGTAGATACCTGATATAAATGCAATGGTGCCACCTGATACTCCTGGAACAACATCTGCAGCCCCCATAGCCATTCCTTTGAGGGTTATAAAAAAATAGGAAATAAATTCTCGTTTTTCAGTTGACATGATTGCAAAAATAGCCCTTTTTACCTAGTGGTCTTTTTGATACTTGAGATAATTTTTAAAATCCATTCAGTTTCTAAAAATTGCGGAAACTCTTCTTCAAAGATGAAAAGTTTATTAATGTCTGCATTTAAAGCGTCAATTAAAGAGTTTTTTGCGTTTTCCGTTTCATTTATAACCAGTTGATAACCGGCTAACAAAAACGATATTTTAGCATTTTCTGGATAAAATTCTTTAGCCTGTTTTAGAATTTCAATTGAAGAATGAACATTGTTTTTGACTTTTGATACTTCAGCCCATTTTAACCATGTGTCAATTTCATAGTTACCAAATTCAACAGCTTGTTTGAAGGCAAAGTCAGCCTGACTGTAGTTTTTTAAAGCAGCATTAATTTTACCGCACTTTTTCCAATAAAAGGGGTTTTCGCCATCAATGTTTAAAGCTTTAGAAATATAATAGAGTGCTTTTTTTGCGTTTTGGTTTTGAAAATATAGATCTGTAATAGCCAACCAACCTTTATCTAAAAGAGGGTCTTCATGTACCGTTTGGTAGTAATAGTATTTTGCTGTTTCAACATCGCCTAACTTTTGATGACATTTACCAATACGCAGAAAGGCATGTGAGGTGGGGTTTTCAAGCGAAATAGTAGTTTCGTAATTTTCAATGGCTTTATGATATTCGCCAAGTTTTTCAAGAACCTTACCTTTTTCAAAATAGGCCCCTATAAAAGAATCATCTGATATGATTGCAAAATCAAATGCAGTCAATGCTTCTTTGTACATTTTCTTCTCATAGTATTGCTTACCAAGCTGATGCCAAGCAACCTCGCAATACGGATTTTTATCTAAATAGTCATTTAAAAAGTACACCGCTCCATCATAATCTTCAAGAAATTCAAAGCAATAAATTACGTTGTATAAAGCTGAATAATCATATTGGTCAAATTCAACACACTTGATAAAATTATTCTTTGCTAGTTTATAATCATCTAAAAAAAGATATTCCATGCCTAAAAGTGAGTGAATAGTTGCTACGTTATCACTTAAATGAAGTGCTTTATTAAGCAATTCAATAGCACTGACATGATTGTCTTTTTTAGAATAAATATTCGCTTTTTGAATGTATATTTCTTCGTTTGTTGGCGCCAATACTTGAAGTTCTTCAATGAGTAGTACCGCTAAATCAAGGTCGTTTTCAAAAACAAGAACCTCAACATTGAGTAATTTTAATTCAATTGAACCTGGGTGTTGTTGTAAACCAATTTTGATTCCTTTTTTGGCTAGAGATACCTTCCCATTATCTAAATAATGGTGTATTATTTCTTCAAAATCCTCAGCATCAAAGAAGTAGATATCATCTGTCTTCAGCATCGATTCGAATTTGGCTACGGATTGGCCAGGTCTCTCATTTGATTGTAACGCCATAGAAATAGTTGGTCTAACTATGGATTTAAAAGTAGTTGTTTGCACCAATTATAAAAAGTTGATTACCTCTATCTTATTAACAAATTAGTTAACATACATTTACTTTATAATCTAAATTTAAGATGCTCTGAGGGTTACTTTAAACTTATGTTTGTTCTTTTTGAATGACTAGTGTGCTTGGCCCAAGACTTTTATCAGCCGATCAAGTAAAGCTAAAATCTGGGTACATCCTTTTTTTATTTCTTCAGTAGAAATAGTTAGGGGAGGAGTAATTCTAACCGCACGAGGTTCAAAAAGAAGCCAAAAAAGAATCAAGCCTTCTTTGGCACTTTCTAGAATTAACTGATTAGTAATCGCTTCATTTTTAAGAATCACAGCCAGCATTAAACCTTTACCTCTAACTTCTTCAATCAGCTCATGTTTTAATAGCGCTCTAAATAACTTTTCTTTTTCAAGAGTATCTGATATTAAAGTACTTGAAGTTATTTCTGTTAGTGTTGCCAAACTAGCTGCAGCTATTACTGGGTTACCACCAAAAGTAGTAATGTGGCCTAGTTTTGGCTTTTCTTGAAGCGTTGTCATAAGGGTATTTGAAGCTACAAACGCCCCAACCGGAACACCCGATGCCATACCTTTGCCAATGACCAAAATATCAGGAGTACACTTGAAGTGTTCAAAAGCAAAAAGTTTACCGGTGCGCCCAAAACCAGGTTGAATTTCATCTAATATGAGTAGTGCACCTACTTCAGTACAGCGCTTTCTAACTTTTTCTAAATAGTTATTAGTTGGCAGAATAAAGCCAGCGCCACCTTGAATAGTTTCCAAAATAACGGCGGCAGTTTTTGTGGTAATCTTTGCAATATCTTCATCAGAATTAAACTGAATAAAAGATACATCTGTGAGTAACGGTCTAAAGGCTCTTTTTCGTTCTTCAAAACCCATGACACTCAAACTACCCATGGTGCTGCCATGATAGGCCTGATGCGCAGCTATTAATTCACTGCGCCCTGTATATTTTCTTGCAAGTTTTAAAGCACCTTCAATAGCTTCAGTACCAGAATTTACCAAATACGTGCAATTGAGTTGATCAGGTAAAAGTGAGGCTAATAATTTTGTGTACTCAACCGCTGGCTTTTGAATATACTCGCCATAAACCATAACATGCATGTATGATTCAACTTGTTCTTTTATAGCAGCGGTTACTTTGGGGTGGCAATGACCTAAGCTACAGGCTGAAACACCAGCCACAAAATCTAAATGTGCCTTACCTGAAGTATCATAAATATAGCTGCCCTTTGCATGAGAGATTTCCATAGCTAACGGATGCGGAGTAGTCTGTGCTTGATATTTTAGAAAATCGGCTTTCATTGAACTTTTATAGGGCCAACTTTTTTTGCCTTAGGACGTTTTTTGGGTTGCTGAGCTTCATCATTGGTAACCGGAATATTATTAAGAGGATCATTAGGGTTTTGATCTCGGTCTTCTTCATTGGCATCAATATCAATGGGGTTATTGACACCTTTTATAACAACTAGTTCAATGTTATAGTCATCTTCATCAAAAATGCTATCCTTAGTAAAAATGCGTTCATCGCCACGCCAAATAAAGCCTGTTAATATTCTTTCTTCTTGTGCTAAATCTTTATCAGGAAAAATAGTGCCATCGGGGGCTTTTATAAAGGTCATGTCTTCAACATCATTGTTTGCCATTTTTATTCGAATAGCACTGCACTCCGTTTTATTGATTCCAATTAATTCATTAGCATCATTATACATGTAATACACCACCTCAGTATTTTGAACCAAATCAATAATTTTTAACTCATTTTCTTTGAATTTACCATACAAATTGATGCCTTTTGCTTGATTATAACCCTCTTTGCCAATACTGTCTAATGAAACTATAAAGGCATTTTCAATTACTTTTAAAGAATCTAGTTGTTCAGTTTTTACATTAGAAATTATATGAATGCTATCACCTGTCATTTGGTTTCCACCATTCCATACAACCGGCTTTCTTATCAGTTGTATGAGTCCGTTTTTCTCTGCTGAATGAATAGAATCACATTTACCACTCATGTTGGTTTTAAAAAATTTAGCATTTTTAAATGCCCTAATAATGCGGTCTTCTGGCGGACCCGTAACCATTAAGGTGTCGCCATGTACATACAATGAATCTTTCTGCACCAAACTAATGGTTACCGCTCTTTTGGTGGCGAAAACTGAATCTTTCGCCTTGAAAACTTCTGCATAATGTGCCTTGGTAACTACATTATTTATAGTGTCAGTGACTGTAATATTATTAGTGGCAGAAGCAAATTCTGAGGCTTTATTAAAATACACACTATCGCCTTTGATTATTCTATTGTTGTAATCAATACGTGTATTCTTGATGCCATATCCGGTTTCAAAATTGGTGTCATAAAAACCTCTTTCAAAATATATTTTATATGTTTTACCCGTGATGGTTGAAGGCCCATACATATAGGCATTTTTTGAGCTTGAATAATAATCGAGTTGTTTAGAATCAAGTATGTATTCCGGATTATCAATATGTACACTATCTAAAAATTGGTACTTTTTTGTTTTAATAAAATACCTACCAATTTCGCTAGTCAGTGTGTTTGCTGAATCAATAATAGTACCTGAATCTTGATAATAGGCTTCTTGTTTTTCTCGATCAAAACGCAGGGTATCAGTTCTTAACGTGGTTCTGCCACTTTCAGAAATTTGACTTCGCAAGACCACATTTTCAAAAGCCTTTGCTAGTTTTTTATTGCCATTATAGTCCATTCGGCCACTAGTCATGGTTATCGAATCGCCTTGTTTTAGACGGATATTTCCTCTAGCTTCTAACCTATTTTCTTTCTGATAAAGTACCGCCACATCACACCATAAATCAGCACCTTGATGTTCAAATTGAACTTGCCTTGTATCCTTACTAAAAATAGCACCACCCGGAAGATTTTTTTCATCCTTCGTAAAATTAGCACCATAAACAATATTAATTTGTTTAGTAGTGGTTGTGTCTTTTTGATTTTCTTGGATGGTAATTTGACCATAACTTAAGGAAAGCATAACTAGACCAAAAAGAAGTGTAAATAGGATTCTCACCGAATGATTTTTTTCAAAAATAGGATAATTTACGGCAGAGGTCTAAGCAATTAGCATAGATTTAATAAAGTAGTTTGTTAATCTGTTGCTTTAGAATTAAAATTAATAATGACGTTTCCTGTTTTTTGCCCTGAGGCAACATAAGTATAGGCTTTTTTGATTTGTTCAGGTGTATAAACGCGATCAATGACAGGTTTAAATTTTCCTTCAGCTAAAATGGTGGACATAAATTCTAAACTCTTTTTACAATTTGAAGGAATAGGAAATTTAACGCGTTTACCACCCTTTATTTTAGTGAGTAGCGGTAGACAAAGGTTTTGAGCATTTGGTCCTAATTCTGAAGAAACATAAATGCCTTTCGGTTTTAAAAGTGGTTCGCATTTATGAAACGAACTTTTAACAACAGTATCTAATATAAAATCATATCTTTTATCATCTTTTGTAAAATCTTCTTTTTGATAATCATAGGTTCTATCTACGCCAAGAGAATTAATTAAATCTATATTTTTTGTGTTTGCTACCGCAGTTACCCATGCACCTTTGTGTTTTAATAGTTGAATAGCTGCTGAACCAATAGCTCCAGTGGCCCCATTTACCAAAACATTTGTATCTGAATCAATGTTAAACTTCTTAATAAAAGTCAGTGCGTAATGCGCGCCTTCAGCACAGGCTACTACTTCTTGACATGAAAATTTTTCAGGAATTTTAATTACAGCTTTGTCTTCAGCCAAAGTCATATATTCAGCCTGTGAACAAAAACCTTCATCATGTAAGCCCCAAACACGGTCGCCAACCTTGAATTTCTTTACGTTTTTGCCTAGGCCTTCAACTATGCCTGCAAAATCAGTTCCAGGTACTAAATGTCTTGGTTTTGTTAGACCAACAAAGACTCTAATGATATAGGGTTTGCCGGTAAGTATACCGCAATCTGTTCTATTTACTGTTGTGGCATGAACACGAATCAAAAGTTCATTGTCTTTAGGTAAAGGCTTAGGTATTTCTTTTAGTTCTAAAACCTCTGGAGACCCATATTTTGTTCTAGTAATTGCTTTCATGTTTACTAGGTATAACTACTGTTTGTACGGATAGCGATGAAAGTATGACGATTTTTTAAATGATTTGTTACATTTGATTTTTTAATGGTAAGCGCAATTCAGGAACTTAAACATTAAATGAAGTTATAAAAAAAGGGATGCTGGTTTAGTATGCCAACATCCCTTTTTACAATAAATTAAATGTTTATCTATTTATTGTCTGCGTTCTATCAGGACCTACTGAGACTATATTGATGGGTACTTCTAGTTCTTTTTCAAGAAAGTCAATGTACGCATTCAATGCTGACGGAAATTCTGACGGATCTTTCATTTTTGTCAAGTCTTCTTGCCAACCATCCATTTCTGTGTAAATAGGTGTTACATTTTCCGCTTCAATATTATAAGGCAAATGCTTTATGTTTTTTCCTTTATAGGTATATGCTGTACAAATTTTCAATTTTTTGAAGCCACTCAATACATCGCCTTTCATCATGCTTAATTCAGTAACACCATTTACTTGTACTGCATATTTAAGCGCCACCAAATCTAACCAACCACATCTTCTAGGCCTGCCCGTAGTAGCTCCGAATTCGTTGCCTACGCGGCCCATTGTTGCGCCATCTTCATCAAACAATTCAGTAGGAAATGGCCCACTACCCACACGAGTAGCATACGCTTTGAAAATACCTTTTACTTTTCCAATTTTGTTTGGGGCTACGCCCAACCCTGTACAGGCACCAGCTGCCGTGGTGTTCGAAGAAGTTACATACGGGTAGGTTCCAAAATCGATATCTAATAAAGAACCTTGAGCACCTTCAGCCAAAATTTTCTTTCCACTTTTAAGCGCTTGATACAAGTATTCTTCGCTATCTATAAATGTTAATTTTTTCAATTCTTCAACAGCCGCAAAAAAGGCATCCTCCAAATCATTAAGGTCATATTGAATGTCTACATTATAGTAGTCAATCATTGCTTCATGCTTATTGGCGAGTGCTCTATATTTTTCTTTCCAATTTGACAATTCTAAGTCGCCAATACGCATACCGTTTCTACCTGTCTTATCCATATAGGTAGGTCCAATACCTTTTAAAGTAGAACCAATTTTGGCTTTACCTTTTGAGGCTTCAGAAGCGGCATCTAATAAACGATGCGTTGGCAGTATCAGGTGTGCTTTTCTTGAAATTACTAAAATTGAATTGATATCAAGATTGAATTTTTCTAAGGCATCTAACTCCTTCTTAAAAATCACAGGATCTATAACCACCCCATTACCCACAACATTCATGGCATTTTTATGAAATATACCTGAAGGAATTGTATGTAATACATGTTTGATGCCATCAAATTCTAAGGTGTGACCAGCATTTGGTCCGCCTTGAAATCTAGCGATGATGTCATAATCTTTAGTAAGTACATCAACAATTTTTCCTTTTCCCTCGTCGCCCCATTGAAGGCCTAACAATAAATCTACTGCCATTGATATTTTGGTTAGCTGTTTTTATTTACTTTAATTGTCTTTTGATCTGACTTGTTTTTTGTGCCATAAAAATATAGCGAGTGGTTATTGATTTTGATGTCAAAAACTTCCTCTATTGTTTTTTTAATTGATTGTATTCGGGGATCACAGAACTCCATTACCTCGCCCGTGTCAGTTAAAATAACATGGTCATGCTGCCGATCAAAATAAGACTTCTCATATTGAGCTTGATTTTTACCAAATTGGTGTTTTCTAACCAATTTACAATCTAATAAAAGTTCAATGGTGTTATACAAAGTAGCTCTACTAACACGGTAATTTTTATTTTTCATTTTGATATACAATGATTCTATATCAAAATGATCATCACTATTGTAGATTTCTTGAAGTATGGCGTAACGTTCGGGGGTTTTTCTATGCCCGTTGTCTTCTAAAAAAGACGTAAATACGTTTTTAACAACCTCTTGATTTTTGCTAACTGCCATGAATTTATCTGCTCAAAGAACAAATGTACAGTTAAATTCGCAGTACTCGAAAGGTGTTTTATCAACAAAAAGTGAACATTTTAAAGACTAACAAGGCTTATTGAAGATTATGCTCTAGCCACTTTATCAATACCGTTAATTTGTTTCAAGTTGTTGATTAATTTTTTAAGTATTGATTTGTTTTTAACAACAACGGTTATGATGCCTGTAAAGGTGCCACCATCAGTATTAAAATTTAAGTTTCGCATGTTCACATGCATATTACCTGATATCACATCAGTGATTTCACTAACCAGACCTAAATTATCAATACCGGTTAACTTTATAATAGATCTAAACTCTTCTTGAGAAGAATCGATCCATTTTGCTTTAATAATACGGTATGCATATTTTGAACGAAGCGAAATGGCATTAGGGCAATTTTTAGAATGAATTTTAATTCCCTCATTTACGCTTACAAAGCCAAAAACATTATCTCCTGGAATAGGATTACAACATTTTGAAATGGTGTATTCTAGTTTTTCTTCTTCTTTTCCAAAAACAATTAAATCATACTTTGAGGTAATCTCATCTTTGTTAATATCATCAGGAACAGGGTTACGACGTATTTTATTTTTAAAGAAACTAATAAAGGCATTACTGTATGATGATGCAAATTCTTTAATCATTTGATTATCAATGGCACCAACGCCCACTCTGTAAAATAAATCTAAGCTGGTTTTTAATTTAAAGAAGATGACCATTTTGTTAACGGTATCATCATTAAAATTGATTTTTTGCGATTTTAATTTTCTACGCAAAACTTCTTTACCATCAAGGGCTATTTCTTTCTTTTCTTCGCGTAAAGAAGATTTTATTTTAGCTCTTGCCTTTGCTGTAGTGGCATAATCTAGCCAATTCTTATTCGGTTTTGCTTGCTCAGAAGTTATGATTTCAACTTGATCGCCACTATTTAGGGTGGTGTTTAAGGGTACTAATTTGCCATTCACTTTAGCCCCACGAGTTTTCATTCCTACCTGTGTATGAATATTGAAGGCAAAGTCTAATGGAGTGGCATCTTTGGGTAGTGATTTCAATTCACCCGCAGGTGTAAATACAAAAATCTCTTTTGAGTAAAGATTGAGTTTGAACTCTTCAACAAAATCAACAGCATTGGCAGTTGAGTTTTCTAAGGCTTCTTGCAACTTATTAAGCCAAACATCAATACCTTGTTCTTTTTGGTCTCCGTGCTTATATTTAAAATGCGCTGCATATCCTTTTTCTGCAATTTCATGCATTCTTTCACTTCTAATCTGTACTTCAACCCAATTGCCTTTTGGCCCCATAACCGTAATGTGTAAGGCTTCATAGCCGGTTGATTTGGGTGAAGAAATCCAATCACGTAAGCGAACCGGGTTTGGGGTAAAGTGATCGGTAACTATGGAGTATATTTTCCAAGCCAAAAACTTTTCATCTTTCTCAGAGGCTTTATAAATAATTCGAATTGCGAATTTGTCATAAATTTCATCAAACCCAACATTTTGCTTCATCATTTTTCGACGCATTGAAAAAATACTTTTCATACGCCCCTTAATGACGTAATCGAGTCCTTCTTTTTTTAGTGAGTCGTGAATGATATTTGAAAAGGTATCAATGTACGCTTGTTGATCTTCTTTTGATTCATCAATCTTATCTTTAATGTCATTAAATACTTCAGGTTCAGTATACTTAAGACTTAAATCTTCTAATTCAGTTTTAATATTATAAAGCCCAATTCTGTGTGCAAGGGGCGCATAAATATATAATGTTTCAGAAGCCATTTGCACTTGTTTGTGCTCTGGCATCGAATCCATAGTTAACATGTTATGATAGCGATCAGCAATCTTGATAATAATAACTCTAACATCATCATGAAGGGTCAACAACATTTTTCTGAAATTCTCAGCTTGCTGAGAGATTTTCATATCTTTTTTTAGATGGGCTATTTTGGTAAGACCGTCAACAATTCTGGCAATGGTTTCGCCAAACATGCGCTCTATATCATCAAGGGTGTAATCAGAATCTTCGACCACATCATGTAATAAAGCTGAAGCAATTGAGGTAGCATCTAGACCTATTTCTGAGGCCACAATTTTAGCCACAGCAATTGGATGAAATATATAGGCTTCACCTGATTTTCTTCGCTGATCTTTATGAGCGTCAAGGGCAATTTCAAAGGCAGAGCGTATCATTTTCTTATCATCAGCTGTCAAAATTTGATAGCTAATTTTAAGCAACTCTTTATACTGCCTAGTAATCTCTTTGTTTTCTTTTTCTAACGCTGCCTCAGTCATATACTATTAAATGTATGATAATCTCAAGTACTACACAACATAAATCACGCCAAGAGGTTTTTAATTCGTTGAATTAAAGGCGGATGTGAATAATGCATAAAAACATATGCTGGGTGGGGGGTAAGGTTGCTCAAACTATTTTTTGATAGTTTTTTTAAAGAACTAATCAAGGGTTGAGCTGCAAAAGTTTCTTTAGCATAATCATCAGCTTGATATTCAAATTTTCTTGAAAGAAAATTCATGATTAAAGAAGTCAGTTCAGAAATGGGGCTATATAAAATACCAAAACCAATTAATGCGGCATGAAAACTGGGTTGCGATACGCCAATTGCTGAAGACACATCTGGGTTATTTATAAATAAGGATAAAATAAAAAGTGTCAACCCCAAAGTTGCTATTGATGCAAATAGATTAAAAATAATATGCTTGCGTTTGTAGTGGCCCACCTCATGTGCGAGAACAGCAACAATCTCTTCTTCATTCAAATCTTTAATAAGGGTATCATAAAGTGTCACTCTTTTTTCACCACCAAAACCTGAAAAATAGGCATTTGCTTTGGTAGATCTTTTTGATCCATCAATAACAAATATGTTATTCAGTTCAAATCCAACTTTTGTAGCGTAGGCTTCAATTTTACTTTTAAGGCTTCCGTTTTCAAGTGGAGTTTGTTTGTTGAATAAAGGGACAATTAATTTACTGTAAAACAAATTCATAAATACAATAATAGCCGTCACTAATCCCCATACATAGAGCCAAAAGTTAGGTCCCGCCCATTGATAAAACCACATGGTTAGGGCAATAATACCGCCGCCAAGTATGGCCATCATTAGCCATCCTTTTAACTTGTCAGTTATAAAAAGTTTGAGGGTTGATTTATTGAATCCGAATTTTTCTTCAATCACAAAAGTTTGGTAGTAAGAGAAAGGTGTTGTGATAATATCGCTTCCGACAGTAATAATTCCGAAGAAAATTAAAGTGATTACAATCTCATTAGTACTAAAACTTCGCGCCAGTTGATCAGCCCATTCAAAGCCACCGAAGATTAAAAACGATAAGGTTAATGCCATTGAAAATAGAGAACTCCATAAGCCAAATTTATAATTGGTTTTTTGATAATTTTGAGATTTTTGATATTCTTTAGCATCAAAAACATCTTCAAGGTCTTTCGGTATGGGATCTCCGTACTTTTTTGCATTTAGATAGTCTAAAACCGTTTCAAGAATAAATTGAATTAGCAGAATAGCGATTATGATAAGAAATAGCGTGTTCAAGATGATGAGTGTTTGAAGTTAGGATGAAATAGGGCTATTAAATCTCTCGTTGTCTTAAAGCCTCAAAGATAACAATTGCAGCAGATACTGATACATTCATAGAGTCGATTTCGCCACGCATTGGTATGATAATGTTTTGCGTTGAATTTTCTAGCCACTCTTCTGAGAGCCCAGTTGATTCGGTTCCGACAACTATAGCTGATGCTTTTTTGTAATCAACTTCGATATAATTTTTAGACGCAGAAAGTGCCGCACAATACAAGTCAATATTTTTTCCTTTTAAAAATTTAAGGACATCTGAAGTGCTTCCTGTAGCAATTTGATTGGTAAAAACACAACCAACACTTGAACGAATTATATTAGGGTTGTACATATCTCCCTTAGGGTTTGCAATAATTACAGCATCTAAGTTTGCCGCATCTGCAGTTCGCAAAAGTGCTCCGATGTTTCCTGGTTTTTCTGTTGCCTCAGCTACTAAAATTAATGGACTGTCTGTTTTGAATTGTAGTTCTTCTAAACCATGCGACTTACATTTCGCGATAGCCAAAAGACCTTCTGTAGTTTCACGATATGCGATTTTCTGATACACCTCTTTTGAAACAGAAATCAATTGCGGTTGAGAATTGAGTCTGCCAATAATTTTTAGAGCGGCATCCTCAGAAATAATGACATCATTAAAAAAGAGCGTTTGAATTTGGTAATCACCTTTTAGAGCGAGTTCTAATTCTCGTTGTCCCTCTAAAACAAATACGCCTTCTTTTTTGCGTTCACGAGATTTATCCTTGAGAACCAAAACCTTTTTTATTAAAGAATTCTGAAGACTGCTTATTTGCTTAATTTCGTTCATTGGTACAAAAGTAATTTAATTACCCCATCCCCGACGAAGTAGGAAACCTAAAAAAAAGCAAATATGAAATTAGTACTAGTATCACTTTTCTGCATTACACTATTTTCTTGTAAAGAAACTCTCAAAGAAGTTAAAACAGAAGCAGCATCCGAAAAGGTTGTTATGATTGATAATTCGAAGTATACTGATGCATTACAAAAGGTTTTCAAAACTCATGGCGGACTCGAAACATGGAAAAGTAAAAGAACACTTTCATTTGAAATTCCGAAGAAAGACAAAACCGAAAAACATACCGTCGATTTGTATTCTAGAGATGAGAAAATAGAAATGCCTGGTATCATTATGGGATCTGAGAAAGGATTGATTTGGCTGCATGATGAAAAAGAGGCGTATAAAGGTGACGCTGTCTTTTATCATAATTTGATGTTCTATTTCTACGCGATGCCCTTTGTACTTTCTGATGATGGAATTAATTATTCAGAGGCAGAACCTTTAGAATTTGAAGGAAATACATATCCGGGAATTCGAATCAGTTACAATGCAGGAGTTGGTTTATCAGCAAAAGACGAATATTATATTCATTATAACCCTGAAACTTTTCAAATGCAGTGGCTAGGGTATACCGTTACTTTTAAAAGTGGTGAAAAATCAGATAATGTAAAATGGATTCGATACAATGATTGGATGAATGTTGACGGACTGCAATTACCGAAATCAATCACATGGCACGCTTATGAAGGCAGAACGATTAAAGGCCCAAAACCAGCTCGAAAATTTGAGAATGTAAGCCTAAGCGAAATGGCTTTAGATGCAGATTTTTTCAAAATGCCTGAAGGAGCAAAGGTTGTTAGATAATTAAGTTTGTCCCCACCTAACCTCCCCAAAGGGGAAGGATGTTACCTGTTGCGATATAAATTATTTTATCTAAAAGATTAAAGTCTTTCCTTCGGAGGGATTTAGGGAGGTCTTTTTATTTGCGACCCCACCTAACCTCCCCAAAGGGGCGGGATGTTACCTGTCGCGATATAAATTATTTTATCTAAAAGATTAAAGTCTTTCCTTCGGAGGGATTTAGGGAGGTCTTTTTTCATCCTAAAAAAAGCATTAATTAAGAATTAAACATAAGTATTTTTCCGTAATTTAGAAGCTCTTGCAATTTGTAAGAGCTTTTACTTTTTCTGAAACTATTTTCCCAAATTAGAGGGAATTGTATTGAAATGATTAACGAACTCAAAACCTTAGAAAAATGCCAACATACAATTTGAAAATTAATGGAAAGTCACAGTCCATTGAAGCTGCGGAAGATACTCCGCTCCTATGGGCGCTACGTGACCAACTAGATATGGTCGGCACCAAGTTTGGTTGCGGAATAGGGCAATGCGGTGCTTGTACTGTTCATGTAGATGGTAATGCAACAAGAAGTTGTCTGCTATCAATAGCTGCATTAGACGGTAAAGAAGTCACGACAATTGAAGGTTTGTCAGAAGATGGTTCGCACCCAGTTCAAGTAGCATGGAAAGAAATTGATGTGCCACAATGTGGGTATTGTCAAGCGGGTCAAATCATGACGGCTTCGGCATTTTTAGAAAAGAACACGAACCCGTCGAAAGATGAAATTCGAAAAGCGATGCATGGTAATATTTGCCGTTGTGCATCATACAATCGTATTGAGAATGCAGTTGCAAAGGCTGCCGAGAATAAAATGGCCTAACCTAAAAATCTAAAATCATGTCAAGTACAATAAACACGAAATTTAGCAGAAGGTCTTTTTTAAGAACTTCTTCCCTAGCAAGTGGCGGAATGCTTATCGGTTTTAATTTTTTCACAGCCTGTAAAGACACTGTGAAGATGCCGGTAGACATCGCAAAGCTCAATTATAACGACTTTAATGCTTTCATAAAAATATCTAATGAAGGCATGGTAACTATATTCTCTCCGAACCCAGAAATAGGACAAGGAGTGAAAACTTCTATGCCCATGCTTATTGCTGAGGAACTAGATGTGCCTTGGGAAAATGTAAATGTGGTTCAGGGTATTTTAGATACACAGAATTATACCCGTCAAGTTGCAGGTGGTAGCCAATCTATTCGTTTTGGATGGGATGCTTTGCGTCAAACTGGGGCAACTGCAAGACAAATATTAGTGAATGCTGCAGCTGCGAAATGGGGCGTAGATGCTTCAGAATGTTCAGCAAAACAAGGGGTCATCACAAACGCTGCAGGAGAAACTTTAGGATATGGCGATGTTGTGAATGAAGCTGCTGTTTTAGAAAATGAAAGAGCGGCTGCAAGAGCTGCTAAAATTGCGGCTTTAGTTGAAGGAGAGAAATTAGAAGAAGAGCCAATTGCTTTAAAAGACCCAAAAGATTTTACATTAATTGGTACAGATGTTGGAAATGTAGATATTGATAAAATAATCACAGGTAAACCATTATTCGGACTTGATTACAAAGCTGAGGGAATGGTATATGCATCCGTTTTAAGACCACCGTCCTTTGGACAAGTTTTGGAATCTTATGATGCTACTGCCGCAAAAGCGGTTTCGGGAGTTATCGATGTTATCAAAATTGGAGAAAAGGCAAAAGCTTATTTGGCCAAAGGAGAAGTAGATTGGTCTGCAAAATTGGCTGATACCGAAAAGGTAGTTGTTATTGCAGAAAATTCTTGGGCGGCTATTAAAGCAAAAAAAGCTATCAAAGCACAATGGAGTGAAAGCACACCCTTAGAAAATACTGCCGCTCATGATAAAATATTAGTCGATTTATTAGATGGCAATAAATTAACAAATTTAAGAAAAGACGGTAATGTAAGAAAGGCTTTCAGTCAAGCTGATAAAGTAGTAGAACGCACTTATGAATCTCCTTTTTTACCGCACAATTGTATGGAGCCTATGAATTTTTATGCGAACGTAACCGATTCTAAAATACATTTGGTTGGTCCGGTACAAACGCCAGCCTCTGCAGCTAGTACGGTTGCAAATATGTTAGGTAGAGACGAAAAAGAAATTCGTTTAGAAATGACCCGAATGGGTGGTGGTTTTGGAAGAAGGCTTTACGGAGACTTTGTGTACGAAGCAGCTGAAATTTCAGATCAAATTAGAAGACCAGTAAAAATGTTTTCTACGCGTGAAGACGATATGGCGACTGGCGTTTATCGCCCAGCTATTAAATATAGAATTGCAGCATCAATTAAAGATGGCGAAATTACAGGGTATCACTTGAAAGAAGCTGCTGTAAATAGTAATATGTATGGAATAATTCCTGATTTTTTCCCTGCAGGAGCGATAGAAAATTACCAAGTTGATGTGGCTAAATATGATAGCAATATCACAACCGGTGCTTGGAGAGCGCCTTATACAAACTTCTTATCATATGCTGAGCAAAGCTTTTTAGATGAGCTCGCTGAGGTTTTAGAAAAAGACCCAGTTCAAATGCGTTTAGATTTATTAGAAAAAGTAAAAGGCACAACAGACGATAGAATTCAATATTCTGCTGAACGTCTTCAAGATGTTTTGAAATTGGCGGTTGAAAAATCTGGATACCGAACTCCAAAAGAAGGAGTTTTTCAAGGAGTTTGCGCATACTATTGTCATAACACACATGTTGCAGAAGTTGCTGATGTCGTGATGGAAGGCAATCAACCGGTGGTAAAAAAGATAACCGTTGCAGTTGATTGCGGAATTGTGGTAAACCCGTTAGGTGCAATGAACCAAATTGAAGGCGGAGCAATTGATGGCGTGGGTCATGCAATGTATGGTGATTTTGTTTTTGAAGACGGAAAACCAACCAGCAAAAACTTTGATAGTTATCGTTTGATTCGAATGAATGAAACGCCAATTGTAGAAACACATTTTGTGAAGAATACATTAAGTCCTACTGGTTTGGGAGAACCGACCTTACCACCAGCTGGTGCAGCGGTTGCAATCGCATTAAAAAAGGCTACAGGTAATCGAGTTTACAAACAACCTTTTGCTACTAACATGGCAACAAAACCAATTTTAGGATAGCCTATGGATGTTTTACTTTTCGGAATTGCAAAAGATATTATTGGGAAGTCTGAGTTTGAAGTCCCAGTTGATGATACTCCGAAATCCGTACAAGAATTAAAAGAATATTTGATTAAAAAGTTTCCCGATTTCGGGAAGCTTTCTTCTTTTGCAGTAGCTGTGAATAGCGAATATGCAAAAGATGATATAACATTAAACGGGAATGATGAAATTGCAATCATTCCGCCAGTAAGCGGTGGTTAATGAATAAGAAAATAATTGAAATTGTAGATGTTATTGATACCTCGCAGGTGTTCACAGAATTGTCTGATGCACATAGCGGAGGTATTTGTGTTTTCGTTGGTACAGTACGTGATTTTACCAAAGGCGAAGAAGTGGTTTCTTTAGAGTTTGAAACGTACAAGAAAATGGCACTCAAAGAAATGGATAAGATTGCGATAGATGCCATGGAAAAATGGAAGCTGAATAAAGTAATCATTCGCCATGCAGTTGGGCTTAAAAAAGTAGAAGCGCCAGTTGTGGTAGTTGGAGCATCTTCTGCGCATCGTGATGCTTGTTTTGAAGCCTGCAGGTATTTGATAGATACACTAAAAGAAACCGTTCCAATCTGGAAAAAAGAAATGTTTGAGAATAAAACAGTTTGGGTTTCGGCGCATCCTTAGAAAATAAGAAAAACAAAACTAACTAAACTGTCACTTCGAGCCTTTCGGCGAGCTCAAGACAGGCTCCGACGAGAACTTAAGAACAGCCTTGGTTAATTAAAGAAGGATGGTAAGAAATCATAGCCTTCGCAGGAAAAAAAAGATAAATGTCAAAAGAACTCTCACATATTGATGAAGCTGGTAATGCTTCAATGGTAGATGTATCAAACAAAAAATCGTCAGTACGCACAGCAGTAGCTTCAGGAAAAGTTGTTTTTCCTTCGGATGTTTTTGCTAAACTAGCGGCTCAAGATTTTTTAGGCCATAAGGGTAGCATTATTCAAACTGCTGTTATTGCAGGAATTCAAGCGGTCAAAAAGACATCAGAATTGATTCCGCTATGTCATCAAATTAATCTTTCGAAAATTCAGATTGATATTACTCCCGCAGAAAATGCATTGCAAATCACTTGTAAAGTAAAATGTAATGAGCAAACAGGAGTCGAGATGGAAGCGCTTACTGGAGTTTCTGTTAGTGCCTTGACCATCTACGATATGTGTAAGGCACTGTCGCATGATATCAAAATTTCAGCAATAAAATTAGAACAAAAAACAGGAGGGAAGAATGACTTCAATCGCTAAATTATACGGACTCGTTTTATCAGGTGGAAAAAGTACCCGAATGGGAACTGATAAAGGCTTGATTGAATATCATGGTCGGCCTCAGCGTGAGCATTTATATGGTTTGTTAAATGAAGCTTGTGATGCTACATATATCAGTTTACGTGAAGATCAAGAGGTGAAAACGCCTTTTGGTTTTGCTACCATAGCTGATGAAGATGTTTTTAGAGGTCCGTTTAATGGCATATTATCAGCACATAATAAGCATCCTGGAGTTGCATGGTTAGTATTAGCTTGCGATTTGCCTTTGATTGATTTAGAAGCCATTGTGCAGTTGGTTTCAGAAAGAGATCCTAAAAAGTATGCGACCACATTTTCTGCAACTGAAAATCCTTTACCTGAGCCGGTATGCGCTATTTGGGAACCTCAAGCCCTTCAAAAGGCAATAGCTTATTTGGAAGCTGGTAACGGTACATGCCCCAGAAAATTTTTAATTAATAATGATACAAAATTGGTCTTTCCTAAAAACAAAAATGCCATTGTAAATACAAATTCTAAAGAAGATTACCAAGATGTTTTATTAAAACTTCAGAAACATTGAACCAAGAACGATACATAAGACAAACCACTCTAAAAGGTTTTGGTACTGAAGGTCAAAAAAAACTAGCTAAAGCCAAAGTTCTGGTTATAGGTGCCGGAGGTTTAGGTGTTCCTGTATTGACGTATTTTAATGCCATGGGTGTTGGTAAAATTGGCGTTATGGATAGTGATGTTGTTTCTACTACTAATTTACATCGTCAGGTTTTGTATTCGGAAAGTGATGTTGGTGAGTCGAAAGTGATTGCTGCTTTTGCGAAACTAAAAGCGCAAAACTCAGAAACCGATATTGAAGTCTACAATACTTTTATAACCACCAAAAACGCACTTGAAATTATATCAAATTATGATGTTGTTGTTGATACTTCAGATAATTTTCCGACACGATATTTAGTAAATGATGCCTGTGTAATTTTAAAAAAACCTTTTGTTTACGGAGCCTTACATGGTTATGAAGGACAAGTAAGCGTTTTTAATTATAAAGATGGTCCAACGTATCGTTGTCTCTTTCCGAATATGCCTAAGGAAAATGAAGTGCCGAATTGTAATGATCATGGGGTTCTTGGAATTATTCCTGGAATCATAGGAAACCTACAAGCGCTAGAGGCCATAAAAGTAATTACAGGAATAGGGGAAGCACTCTATGGAAAGCTTTTAATTTTCGATGGGCTTCAACAATCCTATCAAAAAATAAAATTTAAGTTACAGCCTGAGAATCGTGAAATAAAGGAATTACAAGATTTTTATGAGTGGAATGGCCCATGTGAAATTACTCCAACTATTAAAGCAGAAGAATTACCGAAACTCTTGAGCGATAACGCTCAAATTTTAGATGTTCGAACAATTGAAGAATACAAAGATTTTCATCTTGCAAATTCCATCCATATTCCTCTAGATTCATTGGAAAGTAAAATCGAAAAAATTAATTTTTCGCTCCCTGTGTATTTATTATGTCAGTCAGGAAAACGTAGTGAAATTGCATTAAAACAATTGCGAGAACTACAGCCTAAAAGTTCTCTTTTTAGTATTTTAGGAGGACTAAACCAGTATTTGGCT
>CALFUL010000033.1 GCA_937929935.1 uncultured Flavobacteriaceae bacterium
TTTGCTAAAGATTAATGTCCTTAAAAAATCGTAATTTCCGCCCAGAAGTACGTAGCCATGCATCGTTTTATACTATTTGTTTTATTGGGCCTATTAAGCTCTTGTAGTTTTTTTACTTCGCAAGAAGAAAAGACGCAGCAATTAGTAAATGAAAAGCTGAAAGCTATTGATTGGAATAGTGTAAACAGTTATCCGCTGTTCGAAAATTGTGATGAGTCCGTTTCAAAAGCTATGCAACGTGAATGTTTTGAAAGTGAACTTTTAACCCATTGTAAAAAAAGCCTTCGCGAGTTTGAGTATACCTTTGATAAAACAATTGACCCAAACATACTGGTCGATTTTTTGGTTGATAAAGATGGAAGAATTTCGGTAACTAACATTCAAAAAGATACTGCCATAGCCACCCAAATGCCAAAATTTGACGAAATTATTGGTCAAAGCCTTAAAAATTTGCCACCCTTAGCCCCAGCACTGAAAGAAGGAATGCCCGTAAATATTAAGTTTAGAATACCTATTGTACTTCAATCAAAGAACTAAAACGTGAGCAAAGAAAAAATCATTTTAGGCATTGATCCAGGTACAACCATAATGGGTTTCGGAATCATAAAAGTGGTAGGTAAGAAAATGGAGTTTATTCAAATGAATGAACTCATTTTGAGTAAATACAAAGACCATTATGTCAAGCTCAAATTAATTTTTGAGCGTACTATTGAGCTCATTGATACCTATCACCCTGATGAAATTGCTATTGAAGCGCCTTTCTTTGGAAAAAATGTGCAATCGATGCTCAAATTAGGTCGCGCTCAAGGGGTTGCGATGGCTGCGGGACTCTCAAGAGAAATTCCGATTACCGAATATCTTCCTAAAAAGATTAAAATGGCAATTACCGGAAATGGTAACGCCAGTAAAGAGCAAGTTGCCAAAATGCTGCAAAGTGTTTTGAAATTAAAATCGCTGCCTAAAAACCTTGATGCCACTGACGGTTTGGCGGCAGCGGTATGTCATTTTTATAATGAAGGCCGCATTGAGGTGGGTAAAAGCTATTCAGGTTGGGATGCTTTTGTGAAACAAAATAAGTCGAGAGTTAAAAAGTAAGAAGTTGGCAGTGGCAGTTAGCAGAAATTATATTGAAAATTGAACAGTAAATAAGTAACCAGTTAATGAGACTTCAAGACCTTTTGGCTTATAAAAAATCTTTTGCGCTGGCAATGAATATTTTTGAAGTGTCTAAATCGTTTCCTAAAGAAGAAAAATATTCGCTTACTGACCAAATCAGAAGGTCTTCTCGAAGTGTAACAGCAAATATATCAGAAGCCTATCGTAAAAGAAGATTTCCTAAACACTTCATTAGTAAATTGACCGATAGCGATGCTGAAAATTCGGAAACTCAAACCTGGTTAGAATTCGCCTTAGCTTGTAAGTACATTAATCAAAATACTTTTGATGATTTGTTTAAGCCAAGCGAAGAAGTAGGGAAGTTGATTAATTACATGATTACTAACCCAGAAAAGTTTGGTGCAAAATAAAAGAAACTGCCAACTGCAACTGCCAACTGATTACTAAATTATGTCAGGAATCTACATCCACATTCCGTTTTGCAAACAAGCGTGTCACTATTGTGATTTTCACTTTTCAACTTCAATGGGTAAAAGGGAGGCAATGGTTTTGGCTCTGCAGAAAGAACTGTCACTTCGAAAAGATGAATTCAAAGACGAGGTGGTTGAAACTATCTATTTTGGCGGAGGTACACCATCCGTTTTAACATCCGAAGAAATTAATAGTATCATTCAAACCGTTTATACGCATTATCAGGTTGCTGAACATCCTGAAATTACGTTAGAGGCTAATCCTGATGATTTGGCTTCGGCTACGCTCAGCCAGCGTGAGGTCAATGAGCGCAGTCGAAAGATGGTGGTTGAGCGTAGCCGAAACCACGTATTTGAGGATTATAAAAAAGCAGGCATCAACCGCCTAAGCATCGGTATACAATCGTTTTTTGAAGAAGATTTAAAATTGATGAATCGGGCTCATAATGCTCAAGAGGCGGAGGATTGCATCCGCGAAGCGAAACAATATTTCGATAATATTTCTATCGATTTGATTTACGGAATTCCGGATATGACCAATGAACGATGGATTCAAAACATAGAAAAAGCACTTTCTTTTGGCGTACCACATATTTCAAGTTATGCCTTGACCGTAGAACCTAAAACGGCATTGGCGAGTTTTATTAAAAAGGGAATTATTAAAAACGTAGATGATGCCGCGGCACAAGAGCACTTCAACATCTTATTAGATAAAATGGAAGAAGCTGGCTTTGAAAGTTATGAGATTTCTAACTTTGGTAAACCTGGTTTTTTCTCTAAAAACAACACCGCCTATTGGCAACAGAAAAAATATATAGGAATTGGCCCCTCAGCGCACTCTTTTGACGGAGAAAGAAGAGGTTGGAATATTAATAATAACCCGAAATACATCAAAGCTATTGAAAATAATGAACTGCCAAGCGAGGTTGAAGTTCTCTCAAAAACTGATCAATATAACGAATATGTGATGACGGGCTTACGAACCATTTGGGGGGTTTCTTTGGATAGAATTCAAGATGATTTTGGGGAAGAATTCCATTCATACATTTTAAAACAAGCTGATAAATATCTTAAAGAGCACTTATTAGTTGTAGCTAATAACACTCTAAAAGCAACTAAAAAAGGACGTTTTTTGGCAGATGGTATTGCGGCGGATCTTTTTATGTTAAATTTAGGCTAGATTTTTAAAGAAAAGAAAATTATAGGTCTGTTCGAGCGCAGTCGAGAACTAAATTCCTAATTTATAAAACGTCTCGACTCCGCTCGACGAGACAGCATTTTTATGAAAGCCAAAATAAAAAACGATTTTATCGACCTCTCAAAACCCCTGGATATTTCAATAGCCATGCGAGGTGATGCAACCAATGTAAATGCGTGGTATGTTGGCCATCCTAAAATTGAAGCACATACTGATGGCGATTTTGTGGGTAAGGTTTCAGAAGGAGGTTCAACCAATTTTAACGATATTCAATTTAATCCGCATGCGCATGGTACGCATACCGAATGCGTGGGACATATAACGGCTGATTTTCACTCTGTAAATCAGAATTTGAAAAAGTATTTCTTTGTAGCTGAGGTCATTACTATTGCCCCAGAAAAATATCAAGATGATTTTGTGATTTCAAGAAAACAATTGCAATACGCTTTGGGTAACAAAAAAAGAGAAGCGCTAGTCATCAGAACTTTACCTAATTTGAAAGAGAAACTAAACCGGCAGTATTCAAATACCAATCCGCCTTATTTGTTAGAGCAGGCCGCCGAGTATTTAGTTGAGAAGGGTATTAATCATTTGCTTATTGATTTGCCTTCAGTTGATAAAGAAAAAGATGGTGGTGCTTTACTGGCGCATCATGCATTTTGGTGTACTGATCAAAAGGTTAGAAAACAGGCGACCATTACAGAATTTATTTATGTGCCGAACAATGTGAAAGACGGTAAATATTATTTGAATTTACAAGTGGCTCCTTTTGAAAATGATGCAAGCCCTAGTAGGCCTGTTCTCTATAAAATAGAAGATTAAAATGGATAGTTTGGTTAATATTTTTTTAGGATTAATTTTAGGAGCAATAGCAACCTATTGGGTGTACTCAATTTTTCAAAAAAAGCAGCGTAAAGAACTCACAACCCATCAAAGTACAGTGCTTTTAGAGAAAATAACCAATGTGTGTAAACTAATTTCTGTAGAAGGTGATTTTGCTGAAATTTATAAATATGAAAACACCAAAGAGAGTTTTATGAGCTTGTTTACAAGCAAGAAAAAAGCACTGATTGTGATCAATGCAAAGGCCCAAGTTGGCTATGATTTAAAAAAGGTTGTTTTAAAGTCAGACAGTGCTAAAAAGAGAATAGTGTTAACCAATTTTCCGCAACCTGAAGTCTTAGGAATACAGCCAGAAATGGAATTTTACGATATTCAAAACGGCTTGTTTAATTCGTTTAAACCAAATGATTTAAACACCTTAAATCAGGAAGCTAAAAAACACATTGAAAATAAAATTCCGGAAAGTGGTCTCATGGAAACCGCGAGAAAAGAAGCCCTGCAAACGGTACTTTTAATTGAAAAAATAGTGGAGACCATTGGTTGGAAATTGGACTATTCTGCTTTGGAAATACCAGAAAATGAAAAGAAAAAATTATTAGACAACTAACTTGAGAACATGAAAAAAATCTATTTTGCATTACTCTTAACCTTTATTGTTTCTGCTTGCGCAGAAAATAAAAAAGAATCTGAACTTAATGAAAAAGAAAACACCGCAGTTATGATAAATGAATTTGATAAGAATTTCGCACATACGGTATATTTTTGGTTGGCCAATCCTGATAGTCAAGAAGATCGGGCAGCTTTTGAAAAATCACTTCAAAAGTTTTTAGATAATTCAGCTTATGCAAAAACCAAGTTTATTGGCATACCGCCAAGAGCAAGCAGAGATGTTGTTGATGGGTCTTTCACCTACTCACTGATCGTTACTTTTGAGTCTGCTGAGGCCCAACAAGCCTATCAAGATGAAGCACCTCACAAATTATTTATTGAAGAGTCAAGTAAATTATGGACGAAGGTTATCGTTTATGATTCGAAGGGGATATAATCCTCCCCCAACCCCTCCAAAGGAGGGGAGCTATTGAATTGTTATAAAAAGAATATTAGTACAATATTAAAAGTCCTTTCCCCTTTGGGGAGAGGATTTAGGAGAGGGGCTTATGAATATTGAAGATTTCAGGTCATATTGTTTGTCAAAAAAGGGAGTAACTGAAGAGTTTCCTTTTGATGAGAAAACACTAGTGTTTAAAGTAATGGGTAAAATGTTTGCTTTGACAGGGCTTGAAAGAATGCCCACGCAAGTGAATTTAAAATGTGACCCAGAGCGTTCAGTACGTTTACGAGAAGAATATGACGGGGTTATTATACCAGGTTTTCATATGAGTAAGTTGCATTGGAATACGTTGTTCATTGAACAATTGCCACCAAAATTAATTTTAGAGCTAATTGATCACTCTTACGATTTGGTAGTTGCAAAATTTACCAAAAAATTAAAGGCGGAGTATGAAGCCCTTTCTTAAATTTACACGCTCAATTCAATGAGCAAGAACTAGGCTATTTGGCTATCTTTAATTTTATAAAATTAGGCTTTGAATGCAGCAATTAATTTCCGTTTACAAAACAGAACTACAAAACTATAATTTGACCCTTTCTGAGGTTAAAAAACAATTGCTGGGGTCTAGTTTGTTGCGTCTTCTTGTTTTTATAGTAACGTTGGTAGCGGGTTACTTTTTCTCTGAGAATATCAAGCTTGTGGTGGCCATTGCAGTTGTCGGAATTTCTGTTTTTCTATATCTTGTTTCAAGGCATACCAACTTACAGTTTAAACGCAATAAGTTAAATGCGCTTGTTGATATCAATGAAACCGAAATTAGAATTTTAAATAGAGATTTTCATGACCGCCCTGAGGGCAATGAATTTAAAGAAGGTCTTCATCATTTTAGTCAAGATGTTGATCTTTTTGGCAAAGGATCTTTTTATCAATATTGTAATCGAACGGCGTTAAAAAAAGGCAGCGAATCTCTTGCTGATTTGTTTAAAGAAAACTCGATAGCGGCTATTGAAGACAAACAAAAAGCGATTCAAGAGTTAGCAGAAAAAGTGCAGTGGCGACAAGAGTTTTCAGCCATTGCTTCTTTGACAAAAACTGAAACTTCATCTGATACTATAGTTAATTGGTTAGGTTCTTATACACCCTTTATGCCAAGTTTAATGAAGTATTTACCCACTGGTTTTTCAATTACTTCAATTCTTTTGTTTGCCCTGTATTTCATGAATTTGGTACCGGGTTATCTGTTGTTTTTAATAATGGGCCTAGGCTTCATAATTTCAGGTATTTATACCAAAAAAATTACTAAACTAGGCAGCGCAGCTTCTAAAATGCAATCTACTTTTGAGCAGTATAATCGATTAATTGAAATCATTGAAGCCACTGAATTTGAGTCTGATTTTTTAAATGTAAAAAAGCAATTAATCATCAATGAAGAAAAAAAGGCTTCTACTATAACCAATGAATTTTCAAGACTTTTAGGAAACTTAGATCAGAACAACAATGTCTTTTACCTCATTTTTGGCAACGGGTTTTTTCTTAGAGGACTCGCCACCAGCTATCAGATTGAACAATGGATTAACAATCACGGCCCTTCAGCTAAAAATTGGTTTAATGTTATTGCTTTTTTTGATGCCTATATCAGTTTGGGCACCTTCGCTTTCAATCATCCTAATTATTCATATCCTCAACTAACGGATGCGAAAATAATTATAAAGGCCACTGAGGTTGGTCATCCCTTACTACCTGTAGATCGAAGCGTGTTAAATGACATCCATATTAATAATGAGCAATTTTTTATAATTACTGGCGCGAATATGGCGGGTAAAAGTACGTTTCTGCGCACGGTTTCATTACAAATCATGATGGCGAATGTAGGGCTGCCGGTTTGTGCTAAAGAGGTAGCTTATAATCCTATTAAATTAATAACCAGTATGCGCACCACAGATTCATTAACTGATGATGAATCGTATTTCTTTTCTGAGTTAAAACGACTCAAATTTATAGTGGAAGAAATAAAAAAGGACCGTTATTTTATTGTTTTAGATGAAATTTTAAAAGGCACTAATAGTATTGATAAGGCATTAGGAAGCAGAAAGTTTGTTGAAAAATTAGTGCGTTCTAAGTCCACCGGAATCATCGCTACCCACGATTTAAGTCTTTGTGAAATAACGCAAACATTCGATCAAATTTCAAACTATTATTTTGACGCTGAGATTATTGATAACGAACTACATTTTGATTATAAATTCAAAGATGGAATTTGTCAAAATATGAACGCTTCATTTTTATTGAAGAAAATGAAAATAGTTGATTAAAATTAGTAGTTGGCGGTTGTCGGTTTGCAGTTGGCAGTAATCAGTTAGTAGTGAATAGCATTCAGTGTTCTTAAATAAGTAAATAGTAATAAGTAATTATAATTTTATTTTAACCAATAACCCTTAACCCATGGATTCACTAACACAAATAGTTCTTGGTGCCGCAGTAGGCGAAGCAGTTTTGGGTAAAAAAGTGGGTAATAAGGCTGCTTTGTTCGGTGCTATCGCCGGTACTATTCCTGATTTAGATGTTTTAGCACGGTTTTTTGTTGATACAGTTACGGCTACAGAATGGCATCGAGGTTTTAGTCATTCTATTTTATTTTCAGTGTTGTTCGCCCCTGTATTTGGGTGGCTAGTATATAAAATGTTACCCAAAAAAGAGGCTTCTTGGCGTGAATGGTCGTGGTTATTTTTCTGGGGATTATTTACGCACCCCGTTTTAGATGCTTTTACCACTTGGGGTACACAATTGTTTTGGCCTTTTAAAACCAGATTAGCGTTTCAAAATATTTTTGTCATTGACCCTTTATATACCATACCCTTTTTGATTTTTTTGTTGTTGGCACTCTTTCAAAAAAGGATGGCTGTAAAACGAAGAACCTATAACCAATTAGGATTACTTATCAGCACCTCTTATCTGGTAGTAACTTTAGTTTTAAAAGGCTTTGCCTATCAAGAATTTACCAATGAACTTAAGACTCAAAAAATTGACTATACTGACATAAACATAAGACCAGCACCGTTTACTACTTTTTTATGGACTGCTAACATAGATACGGATGACGCTTATCTGATTGGTAATTATTCCTTTTTTGATTCAAAACCAGTACAGTTTGTATCGCATGAAAAGAATCATCAGTTATTAGGAAGTTTGGCAAAAGAAGATAAAATCACGCGTCTAATTGCTATTTCTGAAGGTTGGTATACCATTTCAAAAGTTGATAATACGCTGTTATTCAATGATCTTAGATTCGGACTTTTAAGTTTAAAGCCAGACGAGAAACAATTTGCCTTTTCATATCAATTAGATACCTCAACTGATAATCTTGAGGTAAAGGAGAACCCTAAAACTCCCGATGACGCCAAAGAATTACTAAATAATCTTTGGTCTCGAATATGGGGTAATTAAATAGATTCTTCTATCGATGAAGCTTTATTTTCAAAGATTTTTTACTTGTAGGTTTTGAAAAGCATTGGCTTGTAATTTCAACAGCTCTTCAGCTTTTTTCTTTTTATGTTCATAAACAGTTTCTTCTTCTTTGATTTCAGCATATATCTTTTCAGTCAAAGCAGTATCTGCTTCAAGTAATTGATCTCTTTGAAATACCTTTTGTTTAACCCAGGTTTTAATGGCACTCTCTTCATCTTCGAGTTTTAAATCATATGCTCCTTTAGGGGCCAATAATTTAGCAATTATAGGAGATGTTTCAATGGCCAAAAACAATAAGAAGATAAAGAATGAGGGCAACCAAGGTAATTTATCTAACGCATTGATTCGTGCCATGAGTCCGTCAAACCCATCTATAATGGGTTGTGAATTTGTAACCACGTCAGCGTATTCGGTGTTGAGGTTTGCAATTTGAGATTCAATTCCTGAAATTTTTGTGGCATTGGTTTCTTTGAGCTGTTGTAATTCGGCTAGTGCTGCGTCGTGCTTTTCACGTTTTTCTTCATATACAGGTCCTTTGCCAAGTAGCATGCTACCTGCGGTACCTTCAGCTTCTGTGATGTAGGTGTCATAAAGCGCATTTGTTTCTGTTTCTTTAGTTATAATCTCAGCTTTTAAGCTGGCGATATCTTGGTTTAATACTTCAATAGCAGGAGTATATTGCAGCGCCAATTGCTCTTTGTTGGCGAGTGTCATAGTATTTTTCTCTTCTAGCAATACCTGATTAATTTCCTTTTCAAAAATCTTCATCTCTAAAGGTTTTGAAATCACAATAGCGATGATGACTGCTAGTAGTATTCTTGGTGTTGCTTGTAGCAATTCACTACTAAAACTATCACGTTTTTTAATGGTAGAAACTATGAAGCGGTCTAGATTGAAAATTAAGAGTCCCCAAATAAGTCCAAAGAAAATAGCAGTAAATACATTGTCAAAAACGGTATATAGGGCGTAGCTGCTGGCAATAAATGCCATGATGGCGGTAAAGAAAACCGTAGCGCCAATACCGGCATATTTATTCTGTTCGCCTTCTGAACAAGTTTTTAAAATAGCGGAGTCTGCCCCTGAGCAGAGAATGAAAAATGATTGTAACATGATGTCGTTTTTGATTTGATTGATGTGCCTTACGGCAGATTGATGAATTTTGAATTTCTGTCCGTTCGAGCGCATTTGAAAACGACTTTAATGGTTCTCGACTCCGCTCGAACTGACAGGGTACTATATAAGTAACCCACTTTTAAACTAGATTAGTATGTGGTTGTAAAATTTTGTTACAAAAAAAGCCTTCAGAAGAAGGCTTTAAACTATTTTTTATTAATCTTTTATAGATATTTTGAAATTCTAACGATTGGTGTTTCGTTATTTGTTCTTTTGGTATTAATACTAAGATTTTTATTCCTTTTTATTATTTCAATAGCTTCATCTGAGGAAATGATTTTGCGCTTGTATTTGAAAATCGCACCCTCTTTTGCCATTTTAATAATGTAGTCAAGGTGTGAAATTGGTTCTCGTGGAGCTTGGGGTGGTTGAGGAATGCCACTTTTTTTATTGGTAATTCTCGGATTATCAAAGGCAACTAAAAAACCGTCTCCGCCCATATAAAAATGCCTTGTATTTGGAATCTCTGGGTCCTCTGGCGCTTTAGGTTTTGAGTAATTTAGACTAGAATGTTGGTAGGCGTTAATTTCTTGGTTTTCAATGATTTCTTGAAGTCTAGCCTCATGGTCTTTCATCAACATTTCTTGTTCTCTCATGCTAAGCTCTTGTTCTTGCATACTGAGTTCATGTTGTTGAAGTAAGGCTTCTTCTTGTTCTTGCATGCTGAGTTCATGTTGTTGAAGTAAGGCTTCTTCTTGTTCTAACATGTTTTTTTGCTTTTCCATTTTTGCCTCAAGCTTTTTTCTTAAACGCTCATTCTCTTGCCGTGTTAGTTCTAACTGCTGTTGAATTTGTTTCATTTCAGGGTAATTGGGGGGCTGCGGCGGTTCGGGTGCCTCTGGAGCATTAGGCATTGGCGGTGGTTCAGGAAAATCAGGAAACGCCTCTGCCTTCTTTTTTTGCTTGTCAGACATCAAACCATAGATGTATTGTAAACGTTCAACATCTTTCATTCTTATTTGAATGCTTTTGCTTTTAGAAAGCATGGTATTGTATTTTTTGGCTAGGGCGTTGTATTCAGCAACTTGTTTTTTGGTTGCTAGTTTCTGCTTTTCTTTGTTGTTAATAGAAATTACCCCAACGTTCTCAACGGCTATTCCAGCATCCCATAAAACACGAATTAATTCATTGATTTTGGTATCTGATGAATTCTTTGCATGAATTTGAGCTTTAGTGAATTGGTTGATTTGAATAAAATTTGCATTGCTCAATTTTTTTAGAACATCTTCAATGAGTATGAAGTTTTTGTTTAAATACAATTGCCCTTTTTTATCAAATTTGAATACCAGTTTTCTATCTTTTGTCAGTTGATTTCTAGTCGAGCCTTCTTGAAAAGATGCGCCTGTTTCATTGCCTTGAATAGTGATCATTCCAGCACCGTAATTGGCTATTATTTTTTCGACTTTAGTGATGATGTTCTGCGGAGCTCCATAATTAGTTTGAATTGTAGCGGTTACACTATTTTTTAGTTCTTCTTTAGAAAGGTGTTTGTTAATATTAGAAAGAAAATCGGGTAAATCTACTAACGGTACTAATTCATCTTGGACTAAGAGTTGACCGTTTTTATTGATAACAATTGAAATACTATTGGTAGTTTCAAGAGTTGGTGTACAAAATTTAATATTTGTAATACCTGTTTTTTTAATTTCAGATAAAACTTTACCCATAAAATCATCTTCAAAATCTATATGTATAAGTCCGTCTACATAATGATTTTCTAAGGCTATTTCAGGATCTATTTCTTTTTCTATTGCTTTTGATATTTGATGCAATTCAAATTTTATGGCATTCAATAATATGCTGTCTTGATAAACTTCGAGTTCAATAATATGATCTTGATGATTTTGATCAAATTCAATAACTTTTGTTTCAACATTTTTTGTGCTAAACCCATAAACCATTGAGGCAAGCAGTGGTAATACCAAAAGGCTTCTTAGAAGAACTGCTTTTTTTGATGTTTGTGTTTTCATAACTGTAAATCGTTTTTTGATTGATGAATAATTGATTGAATTTGTCATTTGAGGCTCTTGCATGTATTTACTATCGGGTGATAAGTACGATAGTAGTGTATTCTTATAGGATGTCGCGTCAATATTGTTTTGAAGTACAGCTTGATCTGCTAAAAATTCATGATTGAGTTTCATGGCTTTTTTAGCGAGATATATAAAAGGGTTTACCCAAAAAATAACTTGAAGCAATTCAACAAAAACAACATCAATACTGTGTTTTTGTGCCGCATGCGTTTCTTCATGTAAGAGTACTTCTTTCGGAATTTGATTGGATTCAAATTTAGTTTTGTTCAAAAAGATATACTTGAAAAAGGTATGAGGAGGTAATTTTTCGCGTAACAAAACTTGTGTAAAACGAGCCAATTTGTTTTTCGGATTCTTGCGAATTCTTCCTAAAACCTGAAAGAGATTAATTATAAATTTTAATCCGAAGAAAAATAATCCGACGAAATAAATTCCCCATAAAATGGGTGCAAAATCAAGGGCAGTATTCTCTTTAGGCTGAATGGTAATGACCTCTTGTGTTAGTTGCGGTTGTACTGTTGCTACTTGAACTTCAGATAACGGAGCAACTTCAATGTATTCCGTAAAGACCACTAACGGAACTAACAATGAAAATACCAAGGCGCCAAGCAAGTAAAAACGCTTGAATTTATGCATATTCTCTCTTTCTAAAAACAGCTTGTAGAAGGCAATTAAAATGGCCAGACAAGCAACAGATTTTAAGATATAGACTAACATAGTTTACTTCTTTTTGATTTCGCTATCAATGAGTGTTTTCAATGCTTCAAGCTCTTTTTTGCTCAAATTAGTTTCTTGAGTGAAGAAAGAAGCGAATTGCCCCGGACTATCATTAAAAAAGTTTTTGATGAGTCCGTTAACGTGTTTTGAGAAATAATCTTTCTTTTTTACCAAAGGATGATATTCTCTTGAACGCCCAAAGGCCGTATAGGCAATGAAACCTTTATCAGTCATGCGTTTCAAAAGTGTAGCCACAGTGGTAGTAGCGGGTTTTGGGTCAGGGTAGGCTTCTAATAAATCTTTCATGAAAGCTTTCTTCTGTTTCCAGAGCAGATTCATGAGTTCTTCTTCTGATTTTGATAGTTGCATGTTCTACATTTTTAGATCGTTACAAAATAATCATTCCTATATACCTCTCCTTCGGAGAGGT
>CALFUL010000034.1 GCA_937929935.1 uncultured Flavobacteriaceae bacterium
TAGAGATTTTATTCAAGTAAATAAGACACGAACTCTAAGACATAAGATAGCGAACGGAATTTGGAAAGTTACCTTGACTATGGGTGATGCAAAATTTGCACACGATAATATGTCTGTAAAAATGGAAGACGTTCTTATCGATGGCGATGTAGATAATGCAGTAGGGAATTTTACTAATGTTACTGCAGATCTTGTTGCGGTAACCGATGGTGAACTTAATATCGAGGTTTCAGATGTAGGCGGTAGTGATGCCAATTGGGTTTGGAATAGATTAAGTATAGTTCTCGTAGAACGCACATCGGCAGCAGTTGTTGATTTAACTGCGGATGAATATAATTATGATCTAGGAACGCAAAGCTCACCTGTTCAAACAGGTTTTACACGTATCTCTGATAAAACTAGTGGCGATATTTCCTGGTCAGATGATGTGTCTTCTCGCGATAGAGGCAATATATCTGGTGTAAATGCTATTAATAGAGATTTTATCCAAGTAAATAAGACACGAACTTTGAGCCATAAGATAGCGAACGGATTTTGGAAGGTTGTTATGACTATGGGTGATGCCCGATATGCGCACGATAATATGGCCGTGAAAATGGAAGGGGTTCTTATCGATGACGATATAGAAAATGCAGTTGGGGAGTTCCCTAATGTTACCGCCGATGTTGTTGAAGTGACCGATGGTGAGCTCAATATCGAGGTTTCAGATGTAGGAGGTAGCGATGTCAACTGGGTATGGAACAGATTGAGTATAGTTTCTATAGAACAGCCATCTTCAGTAGTTGTTGATTTAGCTGCTAGTGCATATAACTATGATCTAGGAACGGAAAGCTCACCTGTTCAAACAGGTTTTACACGTATCTCTGAAAAAACCAGTGGTGATATTTCTTGGTCGTCTCATGTAAATTCAAGAGATAGGGGTAATAGACCAGGTGTAAATGCTATAAGTAGAGATTTTATTCAAAGAAATAGAACTCGTACTTTGAGTCATAAGATAGCAAACGGATTTTGGAAGGTTAGTATGACTATGGGCGATGCTCGATTTGCGCACGACAATATGATGGTAAAAATGGAAGGACTTATTATTGATGGTGATGTTGATAGCGAGATAGGGGAGTTCTCTATTGTTACTGCTGATGTTGTTGAAGTGACTGATGGCGAACTCAATATTGAGGTTTCTGATTTAGGAGGTAGCAATGACGCTTGGGTTTGGAACAGACTGAGTATACAAGCAATAACCAATACTTCTAGTACAACCAACATATCAAATGGATCAAGCAATAAAGAAAATACCATTGAAGAAGAAAATTCAGAAGTAGGAGAAGATAAAATAACAATTAATAAAATTACTTTTTTTCCAAATCCAACTAAGGATATCTTAAATGTATTATTTTTAGAAAGTTATACTATTGAGAATACTTCAATCGCTATCTATGATAGTTCTGGTAGACAATTAAAGACTAAAGAGGTCTCTAGTAAGCAAACTAGAATTAATACTTCGGGGTTGACTTCAGGAGTCTATTACTTAACAATATTTAGCCAAGGCCAAATTGTTGAAAGTATGACTTTTATAAAACAATAAGTATAAAAAGTTTTAGTCAATAATAATTTTTAAATCCTCCTCGGTTGTAACTGGGGAGGATTTTTTTTGACCTCCTATCGTTAAACAGGACAGATTAAATTAATCTTGATCCAAAATAATAAAGGAAAATAAGTTTTTCGTGAAAATATTGGGAATAAAAAAAGCCATCTAACTGAAAACCAATCTCATCTTCATCAAAGGAAAACGTCCAATCGCCTTTCAAGTAGACGTATTCGGTAACTTATTTTTGGAAAATTGATTATAACATATCGGTTACTAAACGAATAGGGTATAGGTTCTAACTCTGCTACAATTTCAGAAATACTTTTATGTTCACTTTTGCAATACTCTAATAATTCAGTTGTTTCTGCTATAGAAAAGGAAATTGGTTGATTGAAGTAATATAACGTTTTGTATATTTTTGTTCTTATGCGATTACAAAACCACCTCTAATTGAATAATAGGTAATTGATTTTTTCTCAGCTGGTTTCTAATGATATGTATCTGGAATTTTACATTTCTATGCTTGATTTGAATTCTGAAACAAATAGCTAAAGAACATTTTGGCAGTTTCCTTAATTAAGTGTTCTTGTTCAAACGATGTTCCTAAATGGTGAATATACAAACCAATATTTTCAATGGTTGAATGAATAAGTTTTGCCGTAAGTGGAATGTTCGATATAGGTTTATACTTAGCCATTCGTTCTAGAAATTCAGTTAAGAATGTCATTTCCATATCGCGCACTTCCTCTGAAATTTTCAGAACATCAGGCTCGGTAAATTGTAGGGCATGTATAATTCTATAAAAGGGGTCGGCTAAATTTGTTTGTAATAGGGTGCGTTCTATGATTAATTCAAGGTGCTGGAGAATATCTCTACTGTTTGTTATTTCTTTGAAAATTAAACTATTCTTATGAATTGCATCTTCATGAAATTCAGAATTAAAATCTCTTATTAATTCTATAAGAATAGCTTTTTTATCGCCAAAATAATTATAAAAACTCCCTATCGGAACCTTTGCAGAGCTAGCAATGGTATTTGAAGTTACCGAGTAATACCCTAGTTCAGAAAATAATTCACGTGCAGCTAATTTGATTTTTCTTTTAGTCTCAACACTTCTTTTTTGCTTTGGTTTTAACGTATTAACTGTATTCATTCAAACTGTTATTATAGCGGTTTATATCCAAAATTAAGAAAATATTTTGAAATATGAGTAATTGCTCATATATTTGAATATCCTCAATATATATTATTATAATTAATTGATTATGAAAAAAACATTCAAATTTATTGTCATATCTGTAGTGTTGCTGTTAATGGCGATTGGGGTATGGTGGTTTGCGGCAGATTATCAGGTGTACGAAGACCGTCCTCAGAAATCATTGGATGAATATGTTGATTTGGAACAAGATTTTCAAAAACTATTTCAATTAGCAAACGACGGAGAAACGATTGAGCTTCCTGCAGGACATTTTAAATTCTCTAAAGCATTGATTTTAGATGGGAAAAGTAATATCACGATTAAAGGTGCTGGAATGGATAAAACCATTCTTTCTTTCAGGGATCAAAAAGAGGGTGCTGAAGGAATTCGGGTCGCTAATGGTTCAAATATCACTTTAGAAGGCTTTACGATACAAGATGCTATTGGTGACAATATAAAAGCTATTTATATAGATACCCTTACTTTTCGTCGTATTAAAACGGAATGGACAGCCAGGCCTAATACAGAATTGGGGGCTTACGGTCTTTATCCGGTGATATGTAAAAATGTATTGATCGAACATTGTGAAGCTTCGAGGGGCTCCGATTCTGGTTTGTATGTGGGGCAGTCAGAAAATATTATCATTCGCAACAATAGAACCTATGAGAATGTTTGCGGAATAAATGTTGAGAATTCTGGCAATGTTGCCATCTACAATAATGAAACTTTTCACAATACAAGTGGCATTACCATCTTAGATATTCCGGGCTTAACGCGTTATACAGAAAATATACGTGTGTATGATAATAAAATATATGATAACACCCTTTTTAATTTTGCACCTCCGGGTAATGTTGCCGCTTCTACCTTGTCCGGTACCGGTATCATGATATGGGCTGGAAAAGATATTTCTATTTACAACAATGAAATACTCAATAACCCTTTTCCAACTATGATTGTTAGTTTTTTGAGTTCGTATAAAGAAACTAAAAACAAAGAGTTTGTGCCGATAGCGGCATCTGAGCAGGCTAGAATGAAAGTTGGTATCAAAGAAGAGGCCAGTTTGCGCGAAGATGCAATTAATGAAAAATACGAAACCGATAAGAAGTACAATCCGTATAGCGTTGGCATTTCATTAAAGAACAATACGTGGTCTTTTGGAAGCCTTAGAAAGAAAATACAATCAAAAGATGGTGCTTTGATGGCTTTGGGGTTAGGGGGCAAAAATGCGCATGTTTGGTATGACGGAGTGGCAAACCCAAATGGAAGCACTTTCTGTATTGAAAATGCCAATGATATCAAGGTGGCGCATTTAGATATATTGAATGATTATTCGGATGCGGTGATAAAAGTTGCAGCGGAAAAATGTGAAGTGGTCGCCAAAGTTCAAATGAAATAAGTTTTTGAGTTTTAAATTAAAGATTATGAAACAGAAATTTGTATTATTAATCTTCATTTTTGGAGTGATAACTTTCATTGCTTGCAAACAGAATAGTGGTTCTGAAACTAAAATAGAGCCATTGACTGATGTTACTGCAGCAACAGAAATGTTGAGAAAACAGTCTGAAGGTAAGAAAGCCGATATTGGAAAAGACAAACTATCTGAGTACGGTTTTTTTTTAGGAAACTTAAAGGATTTAAAACCTTCAGAAGGTGTAATCCCATATGATTTAAACACGCCTTTGTTTTCAGATTATGCTCATAAGTTGCGATTTTTTAAATTACCTGAGGGTGAAACGGTCAGCTATCGCGAAAGAGAGGTATTTGCATTTCCGGTCGGCACTTACATTATTAAAACCTTTTATTACTACAATAATGAAAATGAGAAACAAGAAGGAAGACGCCTTATGGAAACCCGCTTATTGCTTCACGAAGCAGATGGTTGGAAAACCTTGCCCTCATATATTTGGAACGATGAGCAGACCGAAGCATTTCTAACCGTTGAGGGAGGAACCAAAGAGGTTGAATGGGTCGATGTTACCGGAGAAAAAAAGAATGTAGCGTATAGTATTCCCTCTCAAGTACTTTGTAAAAGTTGTCATGTAAAGAATAATGAACTCACGCCAATCGGCCCAAAAGTAAGACAACTAAATAGAGATTTTACTTTTGCTACGGGAACACAAAACCAACTTTTGCATTATAAAGAGCTGGGTGTATTAACAAATTTGCCTGATTTGTCTCAAGTACGAAAAACCCCGGTTTGGAACGATCCTACTTCCGGAAGTCTTCATGGTAGGGCCTTAGGGTACCTAGATATGAATTGTGCCCATTGCCATAGTAAAGGCGGTCCTGGTAATACTTCTGCCTTGCATTTGAGCGAATTTGAAACCAATGAGTTTAATATGGGTATCGGTAAACACCCTATTGCAGCAGGAAAGGGAACTGGTGGTAGGCCTTACGATATTGTAAAAGGACAGCCTGAAGAATCTATTTTACTTTACCGCATGCAAACTACCGATCCTGGTGAAATGATGCCGGAAGTTGGGCGCAAACTGCAACATGAAGAAGGCGTAGCCTTAATCGAGGAATGGATCAGTAAAATGTAGATTTTGAGTGGTGGTATTTTATTTACCAAAAAGATGCAAATGCTATAATTTATTATACTTCAATGCTATTATTTCATCGAAACGATGATTAGAATAAGTGCTATTATTATTTCCTTCATAGTATTAAAGTTATTTTTTGATTGATTTATCAATTGTAAATGCGGCATTATCGCCATTATATGTTTGTTGATTATTAGTAGGGCTATATTTTCAATTTGATTTAAATAAGCGCAATTAAAATACTAAAAATAAAATATTTGTAACGATACGTGGCAAGCTGCCACCCCGACAAAAGCCAGTTCAGCAATGAACTGGTTTTTTTGTTCAAAATTATAATATTTATTTTTTAATTTTTTATAGAGCTGTGCAGGTTTCTCCGGAACTTTGAAGCTGCCACCCCGACTAAATACTAGCTTTATTTGCAATAGAGAGATTCTAGGATTATATAAACCCTATTTATTTCTTTGCACTGCTTTCGATTGTGCACTATCTTTTTAAAAGGGTAATTTTCTTAAGTGTTTATCAATAGGTAAAAGGTTCATTTTAAAAGAAGTTATCTTGAGCATATTAAGTTGATCTTAAAAATCAGAGTAAACAAAAAAATAGCGAGGGAAAGCCCTCGCTATTTTGTTTAATTGATTTTCTATCTTTAATCAAGAGGTATTTTTAGTTTCTTGAAATTAACAGTTTCTCACTAGTTATAGAACCATCCTCTGCTTTGAGAACTAAAACATAAACACCTTCAGAGATTGCCGAGACATCTAAATTTTCGACAGAACCGTTCATGGATGTGATTATACCTTGCTGAACCGTTTGACCCGCAACAGAATTAATGAAATACTCAAACTTTTGATTTGATACATTATCTAATTCTACATTCACGAAGAGGGTAGAAGGGTTAGGCGATAACTTGACAGTCAAACTAGTGCTTGTGGTTCTTTGGCGTACAATTACAGATCTTGCTTTGTTATCGAAATTATTATCACTTAAACAATCGTCATCGGCTGTTAAAGTAAAACTATCTCCAGTGAAGTTTAGTCCCGAATATAAAACTACTTCAAGACCATTTGGAACTTGAACTGATGATAATACTCTTGTAGCAAATGAAAGGCTTCTCACATCGCTATACTCTCCCACAGCTAATTCAATTGATTTCCCTCTAAATCTACAGTGATAAAATAAAGTTGCTTTGAGGTCGGGGTTTGTGACAGTGCCATTTGGCGTACTATCACAAACATCGCCTATACCATCATTGTCAGCATCTGCCTGATCAGCATTCGAGGTATTTGGGCAATTGTCATTTGCATCTAGAATACCATCGCTATCGGAATCCAAATTATTTGTGTTATCACAAACATCGCCTATACCATCATTGTCAGCATCTGCCTGATCAGCATTCGAGGTATTTGGGCAATTGTCATTTGCATCTAGAATACCATCGCTATCGGAATCCAAATTATTTGTATTATCACACACATCACCTATACCGTCATTGTCAGCATCTGCCTGATTGGCATTCGCTGTATTAGGGCAATTATCATTTGCATTCGGGATACCATCATTATCAGTGTCAAGATTATTAGTGGTATCACACACATCACCTATATCGTCATTGTCAGCATCTGCCTGATTGGCATTCGCTGTATTAGGGCAATTGTCATTTGCATTGGGGATACCATCATTATCAATGTCAAGATTATTAGTGGTATCACACACATCACCTATACCGTCATTGTCAACATCTGCCTGGTCAGTATTTGCAGTATTCGGGCAATTGTCATTTGCATTGGGGATACCGTCATTATCAGTGTCTAGATTATTGGTGGTATCGCAAACATCGCCAATACCGTCATTATCAACATCGGCCTGATTAGCATTTGCGGTATTAGGGCAATTGTCTACCGCATCACAAACACCATCTCCATCACTATCTCCTCCATTTGCACTGCAAGGATCATTATTAGTGTTGCCAGATAAAAGATCGCTCGGAGGATTACATCCAAAATAAAGCTCATCTATTTCGTAATCGCCTCTACCATTTTCAGCTTTAATAACCACGTTTTTCAAAGAAACGAAATTGCGATCACTGGTTTTACTCGACATAGGTTGATTTACGTTGAAATCAGCACTAGTTGGGTTTATCCATAAATCGACCTTAGCTAATCCATTTGAATTGGTTATTCTCGAAACCAAGCGGTAGGTTCTTCCATTTATAGGCACTATGCCAGAACCATTAGTGTTATTTATTCCAAAAATATTTCCATTTAGTTTACCAACAGAAACGTCTAATCTACCATTTGGTCTAATAAACAATGCCCCCGGTTGACTGTTGTTGATTTTTATGAGTACACTGGTCCATGCGGTATCTCGAATAACTCTTCGTTCTGCAAATTCTCTTTTTATATTGGCGGTACGCCCATTTGTGAGGTTATATCTTAGTTTATTCCCATTAGAAGTCACTCCAGTTGCTGATAAAGACCCTGAAACAATACTAATGTTATTGGCAGAACCTACAATATCCCAATTTGCGTTAAAGCCTTCACCACCTGATACATTTTCAAGATTAGCACCAGTAGCATAGTCAAACCCGTCATAGGCATCTGAACTACAACTCGGTTGCGGATCTGGATTCGGGTCTGGATTAGGATTTGGGTCTGGATTAGGATTGGGGCTAAGCCCATCTATCCATTTTTTTAATACAGCCACATACTCCTCATCAACTAAGTTTCTACCTAATGGAGGCATTTTGGTTGCATCGGTTGCTGCATCTCTTGCATATAATTCAGATGTGCTCGCATCACCTGGGTTGACGATGAAGGTATTTTTAGATACAGAACTTACCACATTGGTATTGAGCAATCCTTGATTAGCAAACGACGTAGTAATGCGTCCATCAAATGCTGCGGCAACTCCTTGAGGTCTATGACAAAAGGCGCAATTTGCATCTAAGTAAGAACGTACTTTTCGTTCGTCACTTGCAGTAGGGTGGTCCAAAGGCACGTTTTGCGGCAGTGCAGTGAGATTAGAAACTTGCTGGTCAAAAATGTTCAATGACGACCATGTGTTCAATTGGTTATCTGTTATTCCTGTACTTGTATACGCATAATCTCCGTTTAGTTGCTGGGTAGTAACACCCAAAGCTTGCCCAGCATTTGAGTTATGGCAAGTAATACAATCGTTTTGAGTTGGGTAGCTCCATCTCTGAGTTCTTGTTTGGCCAGATGTGCCTGTGATAACGAAGTCTTTATCACCACCAGTTAGTAATAATTGAGCATCAGTACCATTATCAAGCCAAGCGTAGGTTGCCATTCTAAGCGAACCATTTCTTGTTACAATCGAGAATCGAGTTTCTATGGGCCTAGTAATGTTCGGATTACTATCATCTATAGGCATATCAAAATGTTTTATAAAAACCGTGCCCTCTGGGAATTCCCAAGAATTTTCCGATTCGAACTGTATTTTTTCTTGGGCAGTATCGAAAGTACCGTTATGAGGTATGGCAATCCATCTTTTTTTAGCAGCCCTGTCTGACCATAGCGGCGTATTTACGTCGTATGGAATTAATCCATCTATAGGTGTAAGCGTCTGTAAATCTTCAAATGCCCTTGTTTGACTTAGCAACTGAGGAAAATTTATTTCTCCTGTTCCAGTTGCAGCCCCGGTCTTTGTTAGTAAATATAGAACACCGTTTGATCCAATAGAAAAAATATCTCCGTTAACATCTTGAAATATTTGCCATGATGCTCTTGGTATTCTAGGCAGAACCGTTGTAGTTGTTTGATTATTCGTTTGATTGTGATCTATAGCCCATACTATTCTAGTAGAAAGTGTACTAGCTAAAAGTTTACCATACAACTCTGGCCACTTATTACCTCTATAAACGATTCCTGCATAAATAGCATTTGCATCTGCCCTAGAAGGGCTAAAAACAGGTTCTTTTAGCGTTCCGATATACGGATTGGGTTCTGGGTCACTAGGCGGTTGACGATCCCAAACAATATCTCCGGTCGCTCCTACGCGGTAGGGCCACCCGTAATTTCTTCCTTTTTGTATTAAATTTATTTCTTCTCCGTTCGAAGGACCTACCTCTCCGTTCCAAAGATCACCAGTAAGCGGATCTTTAGTTAATTTCCACGGATTACGGTGCCCAATAGAATAATATTCTTCCATGATTGTACCGTTGGTAGCAGTCCATGGATTGTCGTTTGGAATATAATATCCAACACCAGAAATTTCATCAGGAAATGCTTGCGGAAGTCTCCTTCTTGGGGGATGACTTTTAGATGGGTCTCTGTCAACATCTATCCGCATAATGCCGCCTACTAGGTTATCATCGATTTTTTGTACATAATTCATGATATCTCTCGCAATAGCAGTATTCCTGTAAGGTCCCGCTGGGCCACCTGCACCATCCCCTAAAGGAACATACAAAAAGCCGTCATCACCAAATTCAAGTTCTCCGATTGTGTGAAACGTATCATTTGGCCCGATCATTTCGATAAGCACCTGTTCTGTAGTAATATCTAATAACCCTGTATTGGTTCTAATATTAAAACGACTTAGTTTTCTTTTAAAGTCGTTTGAAAAATATGAGACATAAATATATTCACGGTTAGGAGAACCAGCTTTACCAAAATCTGGATGAAAAGCTAAACCCTTTAAACCATATCTATTACCACTAAAATCATAGCCAGGCGCAATATCACCCATTAAAACAGGAGAAGGATTGTTCTGTCCGAAATCATAGCTATAAATTTTACCTTTAATTGTTCCAAAAGCGAGTTTAGTTGTACCAGGAATTGGTCTCACCGTAATTGACTCAGCTATTTCGGGTATAGTTTTAGAATTCTGCCATTCCCACTCTCCAGTAGGAGAATTGTTAGGTTCAAAAGTTCCATTTAAATATGCTCCGATACCAGGTATTTCAGTAAGTCCAGGTTCAAAAAGTAAGGGAGAGAAACTTATCAACGTTCCTACAATTGCGGTAAGAATGATGAGGTTTTTTGATTTTTTGGAAAAGTGGTAATTGTTTTTCAAAATATATAGGGTTTATTTGAAATGAAAATTTGTGCAATTTTAAAAAAAAAGAATCGTAAATCTTCAAAAGAGTCCATCAAAACGTTGAAAAACATACTTCATCGATAAACAGTGACAGAATTAAATTTCTTTATTTTAAAAAGAAATAAAATAGATAATTACTTGTTTTTCTGTCAAGAACTTATTTTGATAGAATGTAGCTTATTACAAAACAACTATGGTTAAAAGTGAAATTAAAGAAAGCCAATATATCTTTTGTTTAAAAGAGTTGTAGTTAATGAAATTGGGATCTTTTGTCGCTAACGACCTATGAAAAGAAAGAGAAGTTTTTAAAATGAATCAACGGTAAATCTATTCTTAACTGTTAGTTTTTTACACGGTAGGTAATTCTTCTATTGGTTATTACAGTTTTAGTCACACTTAAAAGGGTAATAGTAATATCATCTGGCTCGCCATCTGCATTAGTGTCGTTATTAACTGTGTTATTCGAATCATCAGATGTATCGTAGGTTACGAACCCATTGGGTAAAACCGCTTCTCCTACTGCTGAATTACTGACCTGTTCAGCACTAAAATCACTAGCCGTAATTGTGTGTTCTGCCGTAAATATTGCAGTTGCCGATGGTGCTAGCAAAGCAACACTAGCAGGGTAAATACTTCCTGGATCTGCGTTCGCATCTGATATCGAGATTGAGCTTAGTGTTGAAGATCCTTCATTTGTTACTCGTATTTCATATAAGATTTGCTCTCCGATTGCATTGTAATTACCATCAGGCGGAGGTAGTGCTATTTTAGTAATGGTTATTTCATTATTAACCACATTGATTGTCTCACTCAAATCATCAGCTGTAAAATTATTGTCTACTTGATCTTGAGTGTGGGTTACCGTATTCGTGAATGATGTCATTGAACTATTAAAAGGCAAATTATCTACTGTTGCTTGTATAACAATAGTAAAGAGTTCCCCTGTGTTTATGGTGCCAATATTCCAATTTGGATTACTCCAAGCACCTTGATCAGGCGTTCCTGATACAACGGACAATCCTGCAGGTACAATATCTGTCACCACCAAATTCGTAACTGGGTCTACTCCCAAACTTTGCACGGTAATCGTGTAATTGACGGTATCACCTTCAATCACACTATTCGTGTCTACCGTTTTTTCAATCGCAATATCAGGATCGCAATAGTAACCAAATAGAGAGTCTGGGCTATAATCACATCCACCTTTACTCGCTACTAAGCTATATTCACCTGCTTGGGTAGCTCCACCAAAGGTGGAAGAGGTTGCTCCAGGAATCGCTACACCATTAAAAAACCATTGATAGGTGTCAAAAGAATCACCCTCAGCTTCAAATATGCCTGTTGGCAAACAACCTGAACCGGTAATTCGTAAGTTTACATCTGGTGCCGTGTCAAAACCAGAAAAATATCCGGCAACACCGCGAACACCACTTACGGCAATAAAACCAACAGCAATAGGCCCAGTAGACTGAACGCTTACGTCTCCAGTAAGATTTGGTATGTAAAACGTTTTCCAATCGACAGATCCAGTTACCGCATTCGAAGGTGGCAAAGTAACAGCACCACCCCCATCCGTAACCGTAATATTAGCATCTAGCGTAGAGGTAGATGCTACCACCGTAACACCCCCGCTCATAGGAGTACCAGCGATATCCGTAATATTGGTAATATTATCTAACACATCAGGCAAAAGACAGTTTACAGAAGCTATAAAGTTTAATCCAATAGTAGCTAAATCTGGATCACCTGCAATCGATTGATAGGCATAAACCTTTTTTGAAGATGTTACGAACATATTAGCTCCTGCTGTCGCGCCATTATAGTTTGAACCGTTAATAGCAACATATTCTCCATTATTCAAATTAGCAAATGGCGTCGCCGAACCATTTACAAAAATATCTGTATCATCTTCAGTAGCAATTAATATCGGTCGCTCACCAAGATCAGAGCCATTACCTCGTATAAAAACGTATTCATCTGCAAGTCTATTCTCAGGTACGGGTTGATCAATACCTGAATCTCTGGCATTACCTATTAAATCGACAGATACGTTCATTCCTCCATTACTAATTACAATATCGTTGTTTGAGGAAATTGTCGCCCCTAACCATCCATCTTCATTTGCAGTTGTAGCTGATCGTACCGCTTCGAAAACAAAAGATTCATTTGCGTCTAATTCAATTTGATAGGTATCGTCAGTAAGTCCATCAACATCATTTCCCGCTCTAAATTCACAGTTGGGGTCATAGCCGAAGACATCTACTATAGTATTATCTTGAGTTGCCATAATACCTAAGGTGGAAGACAAACCGTTAATCTGAATGAGAGAACCATTATTAGGAATACCACCCCATTTAAAAAGGCGCCCCATTGCAGCCCTTCCCTTACTTGTTAAAGATGTAGATTGATTGTTAGAACTTCCTCTGTAGTTCACATAAAACTCTTCGCCACCAGGCGCCTCAAATCTAAGCCCCGCAGTATCAAGTACAATGCCCGTGTTGGCGTTAGAAACAATACTAACTTCATTAAAGCCATTGGCTAAGGCATATTCAACCGGAGTACCATTTGATAGTGATAAGCTCGCTATAGCCACAGGGTTTGTGCCTTGATAAACGTTTACGGTAAAAGTTGCAGTAACAGGGGTTGATAAATAGACCACCTGTTCCCGTACAGCACTAGTATTTGCCTGTTTTAAAGGTGGTAAATAGTGCAAATCGCTCAATTGTGAATACATACTAGATGACACAAATAAAACCAATAAAATAAAAACTTTTTTAAAGCTCATTGAATTTCTTTAAAATGTATCTGCAATTTCAACAAAACATGCGTTTTAAAGAAAAATATTATGCCAAATGGGTCTCAAGTGTTGTGAAAAGCAACTTTAAAGATGTTTGCCAAAAATTGACCAACATTTATTTATTATTTATCAAAATTAGATTAAAAATCAAAGTACTTTCTAAATTGAACCGCCAACTTTTATAATGGATTTCACGTTGTTTTAACAAAAACAGTATGAGAATAAGGTAAACGGTTGGTACAAGATTACTCTTCAAGTAAAAAAAATGGGCAACTCATTTTGAAGTTGTTATAAACAAGCAGTATTTTAATAGTCTTCATATTCAAATGTTATAAGTAAGCCATTATTTTGTTTAGTTAACAGCACTAAATAATAGACTTTCTGAAAGACAATCAATATCATAATTTCAAGAAGTCGAGAAGAACTTAGAGTGCTAAACATTTATTTTTGAGCTAAGAAAATAACTAGTCGTATTTATGGTACACTTTTCTTCTTTGGATGAAGCATGACCCAAATCATTTATTTTTGACGAACCTAGAAATTTTTGAATTACCAGTTAGCATTACCAATTATATTCAGTTCATTATTAAGCTAATTCTTGTTTCAATAAAACATTTAGTTCTTGACTAACAACCCACCAGTTTTGTCCTTAAGGTCATTTCTGATATCATTCAGATAATTTATAATGTATAACCTAAAAAAATTCCTAAATTAGAAGCATAAAATTTCTTCAAATGCAAATTAAAGAATCCTCAGAAGTATATGATGTAATTATTGTAGGTTCAGGTGCAGGTGGTGGTATGGCAACGAAACAACTCGCAGATGCTGGTTTTAATGTGGCTGTTGTTGAAGCTGGCCCCTATTTTGACCCGGCAGACCCTAAAACCATGACACAAATGAAATGGCCTTATGAATCGCCAAGAAGAGGTGCGGGTACCGATCGCGCTTTTGGCGAATGGGACATGTCTTGGGGTGATTGGGAAGTTGAAGGAGAACCATATACACAAGAAGAAGGTACCAATTTTAAATGGTGGCGTTCACGAATGTTGGGTGGTAGAACCAATCACTGGGGACGGATTTCTTTACGATTTGGACCTAAAGATTTTAAAGGTAAAACACGTGATGGTTTAGGTGAAGATTGGCCAATTGGTTATGATGACGTTAAACCTTACTATGATAAAGTTGATAAATTAATTGGCGTTTTTGGCACTAATGAAGGTTTAGAAAATGACCCTGATGGTTTTTTTCTTCCTCCACCAAAACCCAGATTGCATGAGCTCTTTTATATTAACGGAGCAAAAAAATCAGGCATACCAGTCATTCCGAGTCGTATGTCAATGTTGACCAAAAAAATTAATAAAGATAGAGGCGTTTGTTTCTATTGCGGACAATGTTCTAGATCTTGCTCTGTATATGCTGATTTCTCATCGGGTAGTTGTTTAATATTTCCTGCACAAAAAAGTGGGGGCAAGGTGCGTATTTATGTCAATTCAATGGTGCGTGAAGTGACCACCAATGAAGAAGGCAAAGCCACAGGAGTATCCTACATCAGTAAAGATGATAGAAAAGAATATAAGTTAAAAGCTAGGGTTGTGGTCTTAGCAGCATCGGCATGTAGTTCAGCTCGAATTTTACTGAATTCTAAAAGTAAGCAACACCCCAATGGTTTAGGCAATAGTAGTGATCACGTGGGTAAATATTTGCATGATTCTACCGGCGCTAGTGCTGCTGGGTTTATTCCTGGACTAATGAATCGTGATACTTCATACAATGAAGATGGGGTAGGTGGTATGCACGTATATTCGCCATGGTGGGGCGATAATTCAAAGTTAGATTTTCCGCGTGGCTATCACATTGAAGTATGGGGTGGCATGGGCCAACCTAATTATGGTTTTGGTTGGGATGCCAATGCATTTAATGAGTTTTTTGGTACCAAAGTCGGGGGCTACGGTGATACGTTACGCGATGATGTTAAAAAGTATTACGGTGCTGTTGTTGGTTTTGGTGGTCGAGGTGAAGGTATCGCCTTGAAAGAAAATTATTGCGAGATAGATCCAACCACCGTTGATAAATTTGGTATTCCGGTGCTTAAATTTAACTACCAATGGTCTGATTATGAAAAGAACCAGGCAAAGCACATGCAAGATACTTTTGAAGAGCTGATTCATAACATGGGCGGGCACCAAATTTGGGGCGGTAAACCAGGCAAAGAGAGTGATTATGGCTTGCATGCACCTGGTGAAATTATTCATGAGGTAGGCACCACAAGAATGGGTGATGACCCCAAAACATCTGTAACCAATAAATTCAATCAATTGCATGATGTTGACAATGTTTTTATAGTAGATGCAGGTCCGTTTGTATCACAGGCCGACAAAAATTGTACCTGGACAATTTTAGCTTTGTCTTGGAGAGCTTCAGATTACATTATTGAACAACTTAAAGCACAGAATATATAAGTTATGGATAGAAGAAAGAGTTTACAGACCATGATTCTGGGTGGTGCAGCTGCCAGTACAGGCTTAGTTTTTAATTCGTGTAAAACAGAAACCATTGATGAGGCAGTTGCTGAATCAAGTGCAAAATATTTTGGTCGTACGCCAGAAGAATTAGAACGTATCGAAAAATTAAACGCTGAAGAGTTATTCAATGCACATGAAATAGAAACCATTGCTGCTTTGAGTGTTGTTATTCTTCCGCCCAAAGAGCCTCATGGTGGTCCTTTAGAAGCCGGAGTTCCTGAATTGGTTGAATTTATGGGGAAAGATATTCCGACCATGGCACCCACTTTGTTAGGTGGCTTAATGTGGTTAGATCATAAAAGTAATACGGAATATGGGGTTGAATTCAAATCAGCAACCTTAGAACAAAAAAAGCAAATTTGTGATGAAATTTGCTGGCATGATACCAAAATTTCTATGGATAAGCAGGCGTTAGAAATTCAATTTTTCTATATGATGCGAGGCTTAACATTGACGGGGTATTATACTTCAAAAGTTGGTATTGCAGATTTGGGTTATAAAGGAAATCAACCCAATGTTTGGGATGGTGTACCGCAAGAAGTTCTTGACAAACATGGCGTTGCTTATGACCCAGAATGGATTGCCAAATGCGTAGATCAAAGTAAACGAGGTATCATCGCTGAATGGGATGATAAGGGTAATCTATTAACCTAAGTACTTCCTAAAAGCAATTAGGTTTTACTGCTTGAATACTTTTACCCAGTCAACAATCATAAATGAAGAATCGGGTATGTCAGCAATGTTAATATTCATGCCGTTAAAAAAAGCACCGCCAACAGCAACGTTGAGTACTATCTTTTCATTTTTGTTATACAAATCATCAATGTATTGAAACTCACTAGAAGTGAATGTTCTAACCACTACACCGTCTAAAGAAACGGTCACAGAATTTTGAGCCCATACCATATCAAAAACATGAAATTCTGCCGTAAGATTGGTGCCTGCATCATGAACATAGGTTGTTTCAGAAGGATTAGTTAAAATCATATTAGGGTCATTACCATAAAAGAAGTTTATTACATGTTCATTGGTAATGCCACCGCGAAATTCCATAATATCAATTTCGCCTTGCGTTGGCCACGGATCTCCATAGCTCCAAAATGCTGGCCATAACCCTTCTCCTGCAGGTAATTTTATGCGAGCGGCAATACGCAGTGTGCCCTGTAATGAAGGATTGTAAAGATCTCTTGATTCTATACGACCACTAGTAAAATTGAATGATTTTTGAGTAGCATCAAAAGGGTTTGTAGCCCCAGTTGTTGATTCTCGTTGCTGTTCTACAAACAAATACCCTTCTTCTACATAAAGATTATCTGCTTGATATTTTTGTAGTTCTTCATTGAAGGCACCACCGGTCCAAATATTCCATTCTGATAAATCATCATCAAAATTATCTTCCCAAAGCAATTCCCACCCTTCTAAATCAGATGTACTTAAATCGTAGCCTATATTGGTAATATCTGGCAGATTCATTTCTTCTTCAACTGGCGGATTCTCAGTTTCAGCTTCAGTTTCCGGAATAACAGATTCATTGGTAGTAAGACCATCATCATCTCCACAGCATAAAAGTGTCAAGCAAATTGACACTAACAATAAATTTTTCATAACACTACATTTTAATCTTTAAAGATACTACTAAAATGGGTCAATTTTTATCATCTTATTTTATGCATTTTGTATCGAATTATAATCTGAATATCTTCAAATTTTATTCAGAAAATAAAAAAGTTAAATTAGTAATACACTCATTCTTTTATCGCCAAACCTACCATAGAATCTGCGGTACCGTAATATAAAAACCATTTATTTTTAAAGAAAACTAGGCCTTCAATAAAAGTAGTACCTGCTTTGTATTGGCCGCTTACTTCATGTGGCAGACTAGGGCAAATAAAGGGTGTTTCGAGGCGTTCTAATAGTTTGGTCGGGTCATTTTTATCAAATAAAGCTTGTCCGCCGCAATAGGTGCCTTCAGGGTATTTTGTTGTTGCGCCTTCTCCATTTAGATTTTTTCCGTTGTACAAAAGAAGAATTCCGTTTTCAGTATAAAGGGCGGGTGGTCCAGGTTCGGTTAGGTGGCTATCAAATTCATTAAGTGTGGGTTTCATTACGTGAAGTAAATCGCCTGTATCGTTTAATAATGGTATCCAATCTAAACCATTTTCTGATGCTGCAAGATTTACAAAAAGCTCGCCCCAATACATCAAGTATTTTCCGTTTATTTTTTTTGCTTTCAATCTTCCATCAACCAATTCTGTAATTACGGATCCTGATTTACTCCAGATGTCTAAATACTTTCCGCCATGCGCATGTTGAAATACGGGTCCGTTTTTTTTCCATTTTTTGAGGTCTTTTGAAGAGGCACTAGAAAGTCGTGCAACATCTTTATTCCAACTTGTATACAACATAATGTAGGTGCCATCAGGAGTTTCAACAATGCGTGGGTCCTCAACTCCACCCGGATAATCCCATTGTTGAAACTCATCTGTTGTAGGATAAAAAACGGGTTCAGGATGTTTAGTGAAATGTATTCCGTCAGTACTATGTGCGAGTCCAATACGCGAAGTTCTTTCTCCTAAAATGGCCTTCGGATTATCTTCGGCACGAAATAACATAAAAACAGTATCGTTGCGTACTATGGCACCCGGATTGAAAACATCAGCCTTTTGCCAACGCACTTCTTTGTTTATTATGGGGTCTTTAAAAACATAGCTAGAATCAGCAGTCATTATCGGATTAATGTCGGTCTTTTCAAAACCAAGCATCCACGGATCATTCGATGATTTATCAGTAACTGCAACTTTGGTTTTTTTGTTTTTGCATCCCCAAAGAAATGAAATGAAAATAAGTAGAAATAATGTTTGAAGTTTCATGAAGGGTTGAGATATTTGTTTGAAGGTACATATTCTTCTACTTAATTCAGTATTCATCCTTTTGGAAAAAATATTCATATCTTCAGGCTTGTAAATACGTATACGTTTTAATGCACAAACAAAACTTGATTAGGGGTACATCCCCATTGTTTATTATACTTTTTTGCCTCCTGATTAGTTCTTGCAAAGACAAACCTTCATCTGATGCAGAAAATAAAGCCGCAATAGAAGAGGCAACAGAGGCTTTAGAAACTATTCTTGTGAAAAAAGAAAGTCCTGAAAAGACCTTCAGGTCTTTGAAAGGTTTGGCTGATTCAACCTTTGTTCGACTCGCAGATTTTAGTGATGGTTTTGCCTATGATATGCGCTATGCCACTACCAATAACTTTCTGAAAGAACAGGTATATGAGTGTGGCGAATGCTATACACGAGTAAAAACTGTAAAAGCACTTTTAGCAGCGAATAAAGCATTTAAAGAAAAAGGCGCTAAAATAAAATTTTACGATTGTTATCGACCCAATTCAGTTCAGTATAAAATGTGGAAGATTGTACCAAACCCACAATACGTTGCTAACCCTAAAAAAGGCTCAATTCATAATAAGGGAGGCGCCGTTGATATTACCTTGGTTACTTTAGATGGGGAGGAGCTTGATATGGGTACCGATTTTGATTTCTTTGGAAAAAGAGCATATCATGATAATTTAGATTTGCCCAAAGAGATTCTTGTTAACCGAATGCTTTTAAAAGAAACTATGAAGAAACATGGCTTTTGGTCTACTAGAACTGAGTGGTGGCATTACAATTTGCAGGGCGCACACAAAGACCCAATTGCTAATTTTAATTGGGATTGCGAATAAAAAACAGAATTCATGAAGAAGCTAGTATTCATACTATCAGTCATTTGTATGCAAAACCTAGAGGCACAAGAGGGCATTTATCCTTTATGGCCAGAAGGCAGTATTTCTAATCAAGCAAGCAGTAATCAGGAAGAAATAAGAGAACAAAAACAAATTCTTAGGGTCTCTAATATTCAGGTGCCTACAATTGAAGTTTTTCTACCCGCAAAACAGAATGCCAACGGTCAGGCTGTTTTAATTTTTCCGGGTGGGGGTTATGAAATGCTTGCCTATGATTGGGAAGGCACTGATATTGCTAAATTCTTAAATGGAAAAGGAATAGCTGGCATTGTGGTAAAATATCGTTTACCTACGGGCGATACATTTGGTGCAGTCAAGCATAACGTTCCACTAATTGATGCTCAAAGAGCTATGCGGTTGGTTAGAAGTATGGCACCAAAGTTTAATATTAGACCAGATAAAATTGGAGTACTAGGCTTTTCAGCTGGAGGTCATTTAGCTTCAACCTTAGGTACGCAATATAATCGTGTAGTATATGAGCCAAAAGATGGCATAGATAAATTAACGGCGAAGCCTGATTTTATGGCCTTGGCATACCCCGTCATTGTTTTTGGGCAAGAGAAGACCCATCAAGGTTCTCAGGATAATCTTATTGGTAAAAATGCCAACGAAGATTTGATAAATCAATATTCAATTGAAAAGCAGGTTACCAAAGAAACACCACCAACTTTTTTGGTGCATGCTTCAGATGATTTAGCGGTACCCGTTGAGAATAGTTTGGCTTTGTATAAGGCTTTAAAGGATAATAAAGTTTTAGCTACCATGCATTTGTACCCTAATGGGGGACATGGTTTTTCGTTAGCTAGAAAAAATAAACTTTTAAGAAGCTGGACCGAACGTTTATTCGAATGGTTAGAAACGGTACAATAATTCTATTTATTTTGTTTCCAATCTTCAAATTCTGAAATAAGTTTTGCATCTGTTAGCGGGTAAAGTCCAATAATTGTCTGACCTAACAGAATTTTTTCAAAAACAAATTCTTCAAATAGCGTCATTTGTAAACACTCATCGGCTACTTCATCTGCTATATTTGCAGGAATTACCATGATACCATCATCATCGCCAACAATCACATCACCCGGAAAAACAGCAACATCTCCGCATCCAATAGGTTCGTTTATGGCTATAGCTTGATGTAAAGTCAAATTAGTAGGTGCAGAAGGCCTATTGTGGTATGAAGGAAAATCTAAATCTGCAATTTCCGCCGAATCACGAAAACCACCATCAGTAACCAAACCAGCAACTCCTCTTTTCATAAGTCTGGTTGCCAAAATTGAGCCAGCAGAAGCCGCACGAGCATCTTTTCTACTATCGATAACTAAAACTGACCCTTCAGGGCATTCTTCAACAGCAACTCTTTGTAAGTGCTTTGGGTCTTTAAAAACCGTAATCGGATTCAAATCTTCACGAGCGGGAATATAGCGTAGGGTATACGCTTCACCTACCATTATAGGTTTACCCAATTTCAAAGGTTTTACATTTTGAATAAATTGGTTCTTCAATCCTTTTTTAAAAAGACAGGTAGCAATAGTTGCGGTACTTACTTTCTTTAGTCTTTCTATGGTTGCTTTTGCCACTTTAGTCATATTTTTATTGTTTAATTTATTCAGCTTGTTGCCAAGTTTCTTTCAGAAAGGTCAAGTCTTTCTTCATACGTTTAAACACTTCCTTTTTATCAATAGTTAGTTTTGTCGCACCATGTTCTGCGCCACCTAAATCATATTCTAAATGCAAGGAAACCGGCACGTTTATGTTGTACTTTTTAAGCAAAGAAAAGTAGCGTTTAAAATCTACCATACCTTCTCCTAAAGGTGTATTTACAGGTTTCCATTTCCCATTTACTTGTTCCCATTTGAAATCTTTGATGACTATAGATTTAATGTAGGGTTTAATAAGGCGAAGCCCAAGCTCCCAACTACTACCTCCTTCAACTACAGCATGTCTAATATCGTATTGGCATCCCAAAAATTCGTTGTTTGTTGCCGATAGAATTGGTGGTAAATCCCAAATAGGTGCCCCAACGTGATTACCTGCATGGTTTTGATAGCAGCCAATTAATCCAAATGATTTGTTTGCTTCTTCTAAAGCTTTGGCTTGTTGACTAAAAAAAGCTTGACTTTCTGAAATGGTTTTATTTTCATCGTAATTTAACCATCCTGTTCGGTAATGTGAAAAACCAAGTTTGCTAGCCGTTGCTAAAACCTTTTTATGTAAATCGTCGTTGATATCCCAAACATTGGTGGTCATCATTTTTGGTTTCAGTCCGTGCTTCTTCATGGCAGCTACAGCTTTAGATAAATCTCCTTCAACCTTGTTGGGTAATACATGACCCTTAGGGCGCACCGTCAAATCTAGGCCATCAAAACCCATTTCAGCAGCGACCTCTGACATTGCGTTGTAATCAAGAAATTGTAAATGTTTTGAAAATAAGTGAACCTTAATTGAATCGTTTCGTATTTGATTTGAATTTAGTATCACATTTTGAAAACCCATTAAAGGAATACTGCCTGCGAGTAAAGCAGACATTTTTGTGAAATTTCTTCGAGATATTTCTTTTTTTAAATCTTTCATATCAAAAAGTAACTAAATTTTCATGATAGAAATAAGGTTAAAAACTTGTGAGTCTTACAAATATATGTATTTTTGGTAAACCAAACTGGTTAACCAATTGCAGAGAAAGAATATATCTTTTAAAAAATGAAGAACTCCTTAATTACACTTGCTGTACTTTTTTTAATGTTGTCTTGTGGTCAAAAATCAAATTTGAATGTTGTCAAGGTAACTAACTTTGCAGAGCTCACTACGGCCATAGACATTGCTAAAGCTGGAGATAATATTGTTTTAGCAAATGGAATATGGAAAGATGTTCAAATTAAATTTAGAGGAAAAGGAACAAAAGATAATCCTATCACACTTAAAGCAGAAACTGCTGGTCAAGTCACTATAGAAGGAGAATCATATATAAAATTTGGAGGCGAATATTTAGTGGTAGAAGGCTTGCATTTTAAAAACGGCTATTCACCATCGAACGCAGTTATCGATTTTAAAATTGGCCACAAAGATGCACCTGATGAAATATCAAATAACTGTAAAGTAACCAATTGTGTCATCGTAGATTTTAATAAGCCTAAACGTGATGATAGTGATTTATGGGTACAGTTTTGGGGAAGGCATAATGAGTTGAGTAATTCATACATCGCAGGAAAAACCAATAGAGGTCCAACTGTTCGCGTTAGTATTGCGGGCATTGAAAGCATCAATAATTACCATCAAATCATCAACAATCATTTTGGGCCAAGACCTGTAAAAGGTGGACCAAGCGGAGAAACACTTCAATTAGGTGATAGTTATACCTCTATGAGCCCGAGTCATACCATGGTGGCAAATAATTTATTTGAAGAATGTAATGGCGAAGTAGAAGTGATTTCAAGTAAAACCAATTTCAATGTCTTTAAAAACAATGTGTTTTATAAAAGTGAAGGTTCTTTGGTTACAAGACATGGTAATTATGTAACGGTAGACGGAAATTATTTTATTGGAGATGGCGTCAACGAAAACTATGGTGGCATTAGAATAATTAATACAGGTCATTGGGTAGTCAATAACTATTTCTATGGTCTAAAAGGGAAGAGTTTTAGAAGTCCGTTGGCAGTTATGAATGGTATTCCAAAATCACCATTAAACCGTTACAATCAAGTAACAGATGTTGTTGTAGCTTATAATACCTATGTGAACTGTGCCTCACCTTGGCAATTCGGAGTAGGGCAAAATTTAGCCCAATCAGATGTATTGCCAAAATCTGAAATACGTTCGGCAAGAGCGATTAGAACTACCGTAGCAAATAATATTGTTTACAATGAAAAAGGGCTTGAAGCCATTGTTGTTGAAAATGATAAAGCAGACGGCGTAACATTCAAAAACAATATCATTAACAATCAAGGTGTTGCTTTTAAAGGTTTTGATGGTGGTATTACCGAAACTGTTCTAGATTTGAAACCATTGACTGACAACATTTATATTCCGACAGGAATTCCTGATGATTTTGAAGCTTTTGATGGCTTTGATTTTAATACCATTAAAACTGATTTATTAGGTGTTTCAAGAAAAGATGATAAGAGTATTGGTGCCATCATGGGCAAGGATGTGTACAAACCAAATATACTAGACAAATCGAAATATGGAGCTTCTTGGTTCTCTAATGAAGTCGAAGTTAGCCAACCAGTAACGCATACCGTAACTAAAGTTGAAGAGTTGCAAACAAAAATTAATGAAGCAAATACGGGTGATATTATTGCTTTATCGGAAGGCACATATACTGTAAATGAATCTCTAGTACTAAATAAAACACTTACAATTCAATCTGAAGGAAAAGCGCAGGTGGTTTATGCTGGAGCTGCTGATACGCCTTTATTTTCATTACAACCGTATGGGAAGCTAACGGTAGATAATATCATTTTAAAAGGAAACAATTTAAACTATGCCTTCGCAAGTTTAAAAGAAAACATGTCTAACCATTTTGGGTTAACCGTTTCAAATGCTAATATCAGCAATTTCAATTATGTGTTAAAGGCGTATAAAGAATCATTTGCTGAACGAGTTACGTTTGAAAACACCTCGATTTCTAATTGTGAAAACGGCATAGAATTATCTGAGGAAACTAACGATAAAGGCGATTATAACACCGAATATTTAACCATTAGCAAGTGTAGTTTCGACAACGTTAAACAAAACGTTGTCGATTACCACAGAGGTGGTTATGATGAGTCTACCATTGGTGGAAACCTTTTGGTAACAAACAGCACATTTACAAATTGTGGTACCAAAGAGCGAAACAAAAGACTGCTAAATCATAATGGTATTGTGAATGTGAATATTACTAAAAACACATTTAAAAACAATACCGTACAATTTGTATCCATTTTATGGGGAGCAAAAAATAATGTGGAGTCTGAAAATGTATTAAGCAATTCTGGACAACTAAAAACAGAAGAAAATTTAGTGATGAAATTGATGTATTAGGCCCCTTTTAATTCCTCAAAGGGGAAAATTAGCTAGTTTGTGGGAAATAACTACGTATTAAAGACTCTGTAAAACTAAGCGATTTTATTCGTGCAAATTCGTGTCTAAACTAATCAAACAAAAAAAATGAAAAAATCAGTATTTGCTTTAGTTATACTTTTAGCTCTAGTTGCTTGTAAAAACAATACTAAGGTTACCACAGATACAACTGAGAAAAATAAAGCTGAAGCAACATACCCAAGCGATGTGATTCCGTTTATGGATGAATGGAAAATTCTGTTGGGAGATGGTACCCATACAGATTCATTGGTGGGTTACGCAAAAGATGATTTCTTTTATGTTGCAAATGATGGTACTACGGATTGGGTGGTTTATAAAACTCCGAATTCTGGCATTACTTCGCGAACATCAAGCAACACAAGAACAGAATTAGGGCAAAAAGCACATTGGATTCCGGAAACAGGAGGCAAATTAACGGGGACCTTAAAAGTACAACATGTGTCAACTACAGGAGATGCAACAGCAGCTTCTTCATACGCTGTAGTTATTGGCCAGATTCATAGTGATGAGGGCCATGAGAACGAACCTTTAAAAATCTATTACAAGAAATTTCCGGGACACACCAAAGGGTCTGTTTTTTGGAATTATGAAATTAATACCGAAGGAGATAATATTGGAAGATTTGATTATTCAACCGCGGTTTGGGGTTATGATTTTTCAGATGTTGGTGCAAGTGCTGATGTGTATCCAAAAGAACCAGCAGATGGAATTGCCTTAGGGGAAGAGTTTAGCTATGAAGTCAATGTTTTTCAAGGTGTAATGTATCTCACTTTTACAAGCGAAGGTCATGAGACTGTGAAATTTACAAAGAGCTTGGTAAAATCTAAATTTGCAACCAGAGAAGACATTCCAGAACAAGTAATAAAAGTATATGCCAATAGAGAAAAAGGGGGTGGGGTAGAACGAGATATCGCTTATGCGGGAGAAAAAAACTATTTCAAACAAGGCTGTTACAATCAAGCTAATGGGAAGTCTACAAAATCAGAAACCTATGATGGTGATATTGCAAAACAATATGCAAATGGAAGCTATGCTGAGGTATGGTTTAAAGATGCAACCGTTGGAGCTGGAACAAGTCCTAACTAATTTTTCTAAAAGAAGAAAAAATGAAAACCACATTTATTAAATCTTTAGTTCTACTTGTTATAATTGCCAGTTGCAAAGAGAAAACAAAGCAAGTTAAAAAAGAAACCGTTGAGGCGGTTACATACGCGAGTGATGTGATTCCGTTTTTTGACCATTGGAAATTGATACTAGGCGATGGTTCCAATGCGGGTAAGGCAATTGACTATGAGAACAAAAATTTCTTTTACACCGTAAAAGATGACAATAAGGATTGGGTGGTGTTTAAGGCTCCAAATAGTGGAGATACCCACGGTACTTCAAATAATACGAGAACCGAATTAGCACAACTTAAAAAATGGTATCCAAAAACGGCCAATGATAAATTGTCCGCTACGCTAAAAGTGATGAATGTATCCGCCACGGGCGATGCTCGCGTGGCAGCTTCGTATTCGGTAGTGGTTGGTCAAATTCATAGTGCAGACGGACACGAAAACGAACCGCTCAAAATTTTTTACAAGAAATTCCCGGGGCATGAAAAAGGCTCCGTCTTTTGGCATTATGAAATTAATACCGCAGGAGATGATAATGCTGGCCGATGGGATTTTTCTAATGCCGTTTGGGGTCATGATTTTTCAGTTGTTGGGGCTGATGCAGATACTTATCCTGAAGAACCTAAAGACGGTATAGCCTTAGGAGAAGAATTTAGCTATGAAATTGAAGTGAAAGAAGGTATGATGAGTTTAAAATTTTCTAGTGAAGGTCATGAAACCAAAACCTTTACCAAGAACCTAATAGAATCAGAATATACCACTGCCAGCCATATACCCGAGCAAACTCAAAAGCTATTTGTTCCCATAGGTCAAGATGGGGTAGAGCGCGCTAGTGCCTATTCGGGAGAAGGTTTGTTCTTTAAATTCGGTTCTTATAATCAAACCAACGGAAAATCGCCAGAGGTAAATAAAAATTGGTGTTCTGGAGCAGAAACGCATGATGGGGATATTCAAAAACAGTATGCAGATGGAAATTACGCTGAGGTTTGGTTCAAAACAGGAAGTATTGTTATAAGCGATAGTGCAGTGTCTAATAAAGGATATTTCGTAAAAAATGATTAATCAGTTGAATACAATGAAAATGAGGAAGAATATATTTTTTATCTGCCTTAGCTTTTTGCTATTAAGTGTAACTACTTCTTCATTGAAGGCACAAGAGCACCCAAAACTAATTCTTACCAAAGCTGGCGTTGAAAAAATAAGAGCTGAATTGGGTAAGGTTCCCTTATTTGATTCATCCTTAGAACAATTGAAAAAAGAAGTTGATGCGGAAATTGCGCTGGGTATAGATACGCCAGTGCCGAAAGATTATTCAGGTGGGTATACGCATACACGCCACAAAAAGAATTGGTTCACACTTCAAAAAGCGGGGGTGTTGTATCAAATATTAGATGATGAAAAATATGCGATTTATGTTCGTGATATGTTACTCCAATATGCAGAGCTCTACCCCACCTTATCTGCCCACCCAAAAACCCGTTCGTATGCAAGAGGTAAATTGTTTTGGCAATGTTTAAATGACTCAAACTGGTTGGTGTATGTGAGTCAGGCCTATGATTGTGTGTATGACTTTTTAACTAAAAAAGAGCGCAAAAAATTGGAGAAGAAATTATTCAGACCTTTTGCCGATTGGATTTCTGTTGAGAATCCTCAATTCTATAATCGCGTGCACAATCATAGCACTTGGGGCAATGCAGCCGTAGGTATGATTGGTTTGGTAATGGATGATGATGAGCTTGTAAATAGGGCTTTATACGGCTTAAAAAATGCTCCGGTAAATACAGGCGAAAAAGATAATGACGGAGGTTTTATCTATTCAGACGATGGTAAAGCAGGTTTTTTGGCAAATGTTGATGAACCTTTTTCTCCGGATGGCTACTATACAGAAGGACCTTATTATCAGCGTTATGCCATGTATCCTTTTTTGATTTTTGCTGAAGCATTGGAAAATGTAAAACCGGAGATGAAAATATTAGAGTATAAAGATGGGGTTTTACTAAAAGCAGTTAACGCACTTTTAAATCTATCAGATGCGGATGGAGAATTCTTTCCACTAAATGATGGTCAAAAAGGAATGTCTATTTATACATCTTCATTAGTTAGCGCTGTGGATATTGCTTATCACTATGGCGGAAATAATCCGCAGTTATTAAGTATTGCTCAAGAGCAAGGCAAAGTGCTTTTAGATGATTCAGGTTTGGCGGTGGCCTTAGGACTTAGAGACGGATTGGCGCAACCTTTTCAAAAAAAGTCAATCAATTTATCCGATGGTTCAAAAGGAAAGCAAGGTGGATTAGGAATTTTAAGATACGGTAATGAAGATTTGACCTTGGTATTTAAATATGCCGCTCAAGGATTGAGTCATGGGCACTATGATAAATTGTCGTATTCTCTTTTTGAGAAAGGCGATGAGGTACTACAAGATTATGGCTTATCAAGATTTGTAAACATTGAGCAAAAGGGGGGTGGTAATTATTTGAAGCAAAACAAAACTTGGGCAAAACAAACTATTGCACATAATACATTGGTGCAGAATGAGACTTCCCATTTTAAAGGAAAGTATGAAACTGGTAGTAAGCATCATTCTGAGTTATACTTTTTTGATGCCTCGCAAAGTGAAGTGCAAGTAGTAAGTGCAAAAGAAGCTAATGCCTATCCGGGTACCGAAATGCATCGTACTATGGCTTTAATAAAAGAAGATACTTTTGAAAAACCATTCCTATTAGATATTCTAAAAGTTACATCCGTCAGTATAAATAAATATGATTTACCTTTTTATTTTATGGGACAAGTAATACAAACGAATTTCGATTATGAAGCTCCTAAAGAACTTAATCCCTTAGGTAAAAAATATGGCTACCAACATTTATGGACAGAAGGACTTGGAAATGCCAATGAAGATAACTCTAAGTTTAGTTGGATGAATGAGCGTCGCTTTTACACGCTATCCACTACAACTACTGACGCTGATGAAATGCGTTTTGTGCGAATAGGGGCGAATGACCCAGATTTTAACCTGAGACGTGATGCTGGACTAATTCTCCGAAGAAAAGATACACAGCATACCACTTTTGTAACGGTAATAGAAGCGCATGGCAGTTATAGTCCCGTTTCAGAGTTTGCCATCAATTCAAAAAGTAGTATTGCATCTTTGAAAAAAGTTCATGATGATCCAAATTACACTGCTGTGACTATAGAAACTATTAAAGGTGGTTCGCACTTATTTATTCTTTCAAATACTGATGCAGCCGATTCTAGTGCACATAAATTAAACATAAACGGAAATGATTATACGTGGTCAGGACCTTATTATTACAAATAAAAATCAGATAGTATGAAACGATTTAGTGAAAAATATGTCATCACAAAAAATATGGATTGGGAAGAACTTGGAGGAGGAGTTTCAAGAAAGTTCTTAGGGTACGATAACCAAATCATGATGGTAAAAGTAAAATTTGATAAGGGTGCATTAGGAGCACCACATCAGCATTTTCATACGCAAGCCACCTATTGTGTATCAGGAAAATTTGAATTTGAAATTGATGGTGTAAAACAAATTGTAGAAGCTGGCGATGGTGTATATATAGAACCTAACCTATTGCATAGTGCGGTTTGCTTGGAAGAAGGAATGCTTATCGACACCTTTAGCCCTGTTCGGGAGGACTTTTTGAGTGGCGATGCTGTTTCCTATTTTGGAGATAAGGATTAATGTTATCTAATTACCAACTTAAATGAACAACAAACTAGCTGGAAAAAATATCCTAATTACTGCAGGTGCCCAAGGTATAGGCGAAGCAATTACGCGCCATTTTATTGACAGTGGTGCGCATGTGGCGATTCATTACTTTTCAAGTGATGATCGGGCGAATGAATTAACCGACTATGCAAAGAGCAAAGGTGTCAATGCGATTGCCATAGGTGGCGACCTAACCAAAGAAGCTGATGCAAATGCACTGGTTGAAAAAACGGTAGCTGATTTAGGTAGTCTTGACATATTGATTAATAATGCCGGTTCACTAGTGGCTCGTAAACGGTTGCATGAATTAGAGGCTGAGTTTTGGCATCGCGTCATGGATATTAATATGACTTCTATGTTATTTGTGACTCGCGCCGCAGCTCCTCATCTAACAAAAAATGAGAATAGCAGTATTATTAATTTGGCGTCGCTGGCCGGTCGAAAAGGTGGCCATGCCGGATCATTGGCTTATGCAACTAGTAAAGGGGCAATCTTGACATTTACAAGAGCACTGGCTTCTGAATTGGGTCCGGATGGTACACGAGTCAATGCTGTGGCTCCAGGTCTAATTCTTGGTACGGCGTTTCATAATACCCATACTACAAAAGAATCCGCAGCAAAAACGATTGAAGGAATTCCGATTGAACGTGCGGGTAATGCAGATGACGTAGCTAGGGCGGTATTGTATTTAGCCTCAGAATATGATGGTTTTATAACGGGTGCTACGCTCGATATTAACGGGGGAGTTTATAATATGTAGCTTCAGAATGTTCTTAACATTTAGGAAAATTTTAATAACCTATGTTTTTAAAGTGCTGCAAATCAATTTTTTGCAACCTTTCAGTCCTAAATTATAAAATTTCAATTTAATTTTTTTTTAACATTCTAATAACATATATTTGGTCAACCAAATTGGTTAACCAGTATGGAAAACCAAAATGGATAACCAATTTAAGTCAATAATCAACTAACCTTAATTACTAAAATCAATCAAAAAGCCTATGAATCTATAATCTTCAAAATGCAAAGAGGTCGGGTGCAATTCCGTCAGATTAAAACCTAATACCTTCCTTTTAAGTATGAAGGTACTAACTAAGAACTAAGATTCATTCAGAATCATAAACTTAATCGATTTGTAATCGATATTATACTAACTTAATAACAAACAGATGAATTTAAAAAGAAATCTAACGCTTATTGTTTTGCTGATAGCGAGCATTGCAATGGCACAAGACAGTTACACTTTGTCGGGCGTTGTAACAGACGAGGCGAATGTACCTGTACCCGGTGCGAGTGTAATTATTATGAATTCCCAGAAGGGAACATCAACCAATTTTGATGGCGAATACAGCCTCGAAGTACAAAATGGCGATGTGGTACAATTTTCTTCCCTAGGTTTTGCAACCCAGACAGTCACAATTACGGGGCAAACTGAGGTCAATATTACCATGGCTGAAGATTCCAGCCAACTTGACGAGGTGGTGGTTGTTGGTTATGGTACTAGAAAAAAAGTACACATGACAGGTGCTGTTGCCAGCGTTGTCAATGACGATTTGGATCAAATTGCCGTTGCTAGGGTTGATGATGCTCTTGTTGGGCAAATAGCGGGTGTAAATATTGCCGCTACAGAAGGAGAGGCTGGTTCTGCTCCTACCATTCGTATTCGTGGGGTTGGATCGTTAAACGGTAGCTCTGCACCACTAATTGTTGTTGACGGTTTACCTGTTGACAGTGACTTTTTGGGCAACTTAGATATGAATGAGGTAGAAAGTTTTGATGTTTTAAAAGATGCTGCCTCCTCTGCCATTTATGGTTCTCGTGGTGCAAATGGTGTTATTTTAATTACAACCAAACAAGGTAAGGCCGGTAAAACAAAATTTAGCTACAATACCTATACAGGTTTTAAAGAGGCAAGACAAAGTGATGCCTATTATTTTACCGTGGCTGAAACAGTCGAAGCTGAGTTAGCTGCAAATGGTGTGCTAACTGATAGAACAGCATACAAGAAATTATTGGTTGACACCACAGGAATTGATAGAGATTGGCAAGACGTCATTTTTGATGGCGGTGTATTACAAAATCATTCTATTAGTGCAAGAGGTGGTAATGAAAATACCAGATTTAGTGCATCTTTAGGATATCTTCATGATGAAGGTGTATTGCTTACTGATGATTTTAAAAGGTATAATGCTCGGCTTAAAGTGGATACCAAACTCGATAAATTCAGTTTTGGAATTAACCTAGCACCATCGTATTCAAAACGAAGAAGATTTGATGGTTCTGCGCATGATATTTTGAGACAGACACCATGGTTGCCCTTATATCACGATGAAAACTCTATTAATTTTGTAGATTTTAATACTTATCCTAATGTTCAAATAGGGGACTATGCAATACAAAGACATTTTGATAACTATGATTTGTATGGTGATGGTTCAGTTGAGCAAGATATCAGTAACACATCAAATACCAATCCGGCTGCTAAGGTTCTAGAAAGAGATAGAAACGATTATAAGTTTAAATTAGCTGGTGGAATATATGCGCAATATGAAATTGCTGATGGACTTAACTTTAGATTAGGGCTCTCTGGTGATTATCAAAATACATTTAGAGATAGATGGCAAGGGGTTGAATCAAATAGAAATGGGGCCTCGGCCGCAAGTTATTCTGTTTCAAATGAGAATAGACATCATATACTTACAGAAGGTTATTTTACCTATGATAAGGTTATAGGTGATAATGATATTAATGTTATTGTAGGTGCATCAGCTGAATCATGGCAGTTTCAAGGTGATAGATCCACTGGTTCAGGGTATTCATCTGATTTAATTCGTACGCTAAGTGCTGCTACAGTTTTAAATTCTATCGGCTCTTATCTTTTAGAAGAAAGATTTCAGTCATACTTCGGACGTGTCAATTATGCCTATCAAAACAAGTATCTAGCTTCTTTAAGCTACAGAAGAGATGGTAGTTCAATCTTTGGAACGGACAATAAATTTGGTGATTTCCCAGCAGCATCTGTTGGATGGAGAGTTACCGAAGAAGATTTTCTAAAGGATAATAGCTTTTTAAGTGAACTTAAATTAAGAGCTAGTTACGGTTTTACCGGTAATAAAGATATTGATACGGGTTCTTCAGAAACAGATTTATATCCGTCACTAGGTCTCTTAGGTACAGAGGTATATAATGGTCAAGGAGCTTTTATTGCCCTCAATATTGAAAACCCGGGAATTCAGTGGGAACGTTTAGAAGAATTTAACCCTGGTGTTGATTTCGGATTTTTCAATAATAGAATTACAGGTTCAATCGACTACTATGAAAGAACAAGTGATCAGTTACTTTTAGATAACCCTGTAGCATCAACCACTGGTTTTTCAAGTGCCTTGGTAAATCTTGGAAAAGTTAAGAACTCAGGTTGGGAATTTGAAGTAAGAACTAAAAACATTTCAAGCGAAGACTTTAGATGGAATTCTACCTTTTTGGCTTCAATGAATGACAATGAATTACTTGATTTTGCTGACGCAAATGGTCAAATTCAAAATGTTGATTCTAAAAGAGCCGCAGAATGGATTAATTTAGTAGGTAACCCAATTTCATCTTATTACGGTTGGGTGGTTGATACTGATATTCCGCAAGAGTTTATTAAATCTCCCTTTCATCCAGCTGGTGGAGAGGCGCAAGATGTTTATGTGAAAGATTTGAATGGCGACGGTTTAATCGATGATGATGATAAAGCGATTTTAGGAAATCCGTATCCAGATTTAATTTGGAGTTTAGGTAATGATTTCAAATACAAAAATTTAGATTTAAGCATATTGGTACAAGGAAGTCATGGAGCTGAAATCAGAAACATGGGTGATCAATATTTATTTAATCACTTCAACAGTGGTCAAGACTTTGATCCAGCAATTACGCCTAATCAAGGTTTTATTAAGCAAAAAATATTTACCAATGATATCATTCAAGATGCAAGTTATGTAGCAATTCGTAACATAACACTAGGGTATAATTTTCCAATAAAATTTGTTGAAAAATTAAAAATGTCATCTGCTCGAATCTACGGAACAGGGCAAAACTTATTATACCTAACTGCAGATGATTACACAGGTTTTAATCCTGAGTCAATAAACAGCACCAGTGCCACTACCTATGGGTACCAAAGAGCTGGTTCTCCTATTTTTAGTACCATTTCTATTGGTGTAAATCTTGAGTTTTAGGACTAATAATGAATAATTTTAAAAAAGAAAAAATGAAACAATTTAAATATATTTTATTTGCAATTATTGCGGTTGGAGTTTTCCAATCTTGTGATAGTGAATTTTTAGAGCCTATACCTGAGACTGCAATTAGTGTTGATTCATATTTTGCTGATGATGAGCAAATTGAAACTGCCGTACTAGGTATTTATGATGCAATGCAGGGTATCAATTCAACGAGTTCTAATGATAATCGTGGTATTCAGCAAGAATTTTATGTGACTGAAATGCGCAGTGATAATACAAGAACTAAAAATCAAGAAGGTGAAGCTGCTGAATTTGAAAGTTATAGTGTCACGCCTAACAATGGTATTGTATCAAATTATTATGCAAGTACTTACAATACAATTTTCAGAGCAAATTTGGTTTTAGATAATTTAGTGAATGCCTCTGATGCATCGAGAGCTACTTTTGAAGGAGAAGCAAAATTTGCCAGAGCCTACAGTTATTTTAACCTTGTTCGTTTATTTGGCGATGTGCCATTGGTACAAGGTGTAATTGGACCTTTAGATAAAGAAACTTCATTTGTAAGAGTTGCTTCGAGTTCAGTATATGAATTAATTGTAAGTGACTTGCAAACTGCAGTAGCTAATTTAGGTAATGCAGGTTATGCAAGAGCTTCAAAAGCAGCGGCGCAGGCATTATTAGCGAAAGTATACTTAACAATAGGTAATTATTCTGAAGCACAAGGTTTGTGTGAAGCGTTGTTAGGTCAATATTCACTAGAATCGAATTTTAGTGATGTGTTTTATAATGAAGGTAATGATGAAATTATTTTTGCCATTGCTTTCAATTCGGGAATTGAAACTGATAGTCAAGATTTTTCAGCCGAATTTATGAATGGCGTAGGACGTACAGTTGGTGTTAACTATGTAACTGAAGATGCGGCTGCCTTTTTAGATGCAAACGGAGGAGACCGTACAATTAACTCGTATCGTATTGATCCATTTCAACCTACCCAAAGACAAGTTGTAAAATACTTGCCTAATGGTGAAGATGGTGGCGCTGACGGAAAAACATTTAGTTCAGATGCTACCCTTTCTGGTAATGATTGGATTGTGTTAAGATATGCTGATGTATTATTGATGCATGTTGAAGCTATTTTAGCTGGTGGTCAAACAACAAGTGATTTGGCCGCTTTAAATTCTTTTCAAGAAGTTAGAGATCGTGCTGGTTTAACTACACCAGTAAGTTCAATTTCTGCGCAAGACTTATTAAACGAAAGACGCGCTGAGTTGGCATTTGAAAACCAACGTTTCTTTGACTTAGTTAGATTTGGAGAAGCTCAAAATGTATTGTCTAATCATGCAAGTGCTACTAGTAACACTTTTAGTGCCACAGATTTATTATTGCCAATACCTCAACGTGAAATTAATTTGAGTCAGGGCTTAATGAGTCAAAATCCTGGATATTAATATAAAAAAACGAATTATGAAAATAGCATTGTTTAATAAATTAAAATTTCGAAGCGGAGTTTTAGTGATTGCTTTAATGACGGCATTCGTGTCATGTGATTATGAATTTGAATTGCCAGAAGCGAATTCTATTGCTGATTTAACGGCACCCACAGCTAACTTTTCTTATGCTTCAACGTCTGGTGATGATGACGCTTGGAAAACGATTAAGTTTTCTAACCTTTCAGCAAGTGCAACTGATTTCTCTTGGGATTTTGGTTCTGGTGGTACATCAACAGACAAAGAACCTGAATTTACCTTTCCAGATGAAGGTACGTATCCTGTAACCCTAACGGCAAGTGATGCCAATGGTCAAACAGGTACAAAAACGTTAGATGTGATTGTGGTACAAGGACCTTTTCAACCTATTATTATAGAGCCAGGTTTTGAAGATTTTATGTTAGATGGAGGAACTGGAGACGGACGTGATTCATGGAGAAATAGTGATTTAGGTGGCGTTATTCAAATTACGGGTAGTCCCGTAACCTTTGGTGAGCAAGGTGCAAAATTGCCAACACCGGCTGGTGATCGTATTGGCTATCAGGAAATTGTGGTTGAAGCTGATCAAAATTATGATTTAAGCTTTTGGTACACGATGTTAGCTGGTTCAACTGATGCAAGACTTATTGTTTCTGTATTAGGTGTAACCGACAACGGAGGTACATTTACAAGTCTTGATGATGTAGCCAATAATACACTTGCCTCTGTTACTGTTACAGATGATACAGAACCTTCGGTTTATTTACAACAACGCTTGGCGTTTAATTCGGGTGAGAACACCATGATTGCCATCTTTTTTACCAACGGTAATGTTGAAGGTAGATTAGATGATTTCACGATTGATATAGGAATCGCGGGAGCTGTGCCTCCTTCTGCAGGTTTTGCTCCAACGCAAAGTGAAACAGACTTTTTAGAATACTCGTTCGCAAATTCATCAACTGGTGCAACTAGTTTTGAATGGGATTTTGGTGATGGTAATACGTCAACTGATGAATCGCCAACGCATGTTTACGCTGAAGCTGCAGAGTATACAGTTACACTTGTAGCTACAAACGATTCTAATTTGTCAACAACCCTAACACAAACAATTAATATATTAGCACCAGTTTCTGCAGCCTTTACCTCTCAGGTAGATCCAAATGATTATCAAACCTATTCATTTATGGATGCTTCAACAGGTGCAGCTTCTCTTTTATGGGAATTTGGAGATGGATTCCAATTTACTGGCATGAACCCAACGCATACCTACGATCAAGATGGTATTTATACAGTGACTTTAACGGCAACCAGTATTACGGGTAATATTAGCGTTACAACTGAGGAGTTAGTAGTTTCACAAAGCTTTGTTGTTCAGGTATTTAATGGCAACTTTGATCTTTATGGTACCACTGCCGGATGTGATGGCGAAAGTACAGGTGATAATGCTGATCCATGGGACATGACTCCAAACTCAACCATTAAAGATTGTGACGGAAATAATATTCCTAGTCCGTATGACCCGCTTTGGGATAATGGAGCACTTGACAGTTGGTTAGAAGCTGAATACGGAGATAACAGTGAGCAAGCAGGTTCTACGAGTGATGGAAATAATGGCACTCGAGGTGGAAAATTAGATGAAAAAGGTCGTCGTCTGTATCAGGTAGTAACCGTACAACAAGGTTCAACATATACGTTCTCAATTGACGCACGTCATACAGCAGATGGAATCACTTCGGAAGTATTTATATTGAATACAGAAATTGCTGATGAGGTAGGCATTAATGCAAATCTTGGAGCTGATGCTGCGGTAGACGAATACTATGCAATTCCTAATAATTTTGCTACAATAGCGGATGCTTATGAAACACATACCTTTCAATTTACGGCATCTACAAACGCTATAGTTATCTATGTTAGAAATATTGATGTAGTAGATGGTTCAGCTGAGGCATTCTTTGATAACATAACCATTACTGACTAATTTTTAATTGGTTGCAATAATTGAAAAACAAAAATCACCCAGTTTATTTGGGCTGGGTGATTTTAAAATTTTAAAGTCAATCATTTAGATTACGGAGAAATTGTATTAGTCTTTTGGTATCTAATGATGGTAATATAAGGAGTAGTTATTTTTAAATATCTTGAGAATTCAATGGTTAATTGCCAATACTCAATAGAATTTTTACCAATCTATAAAGTCAATAACAACTATTGAAACAGTCTAAAAATCCAAGAAATGGAAATAATTGGAGCTTCATCAATATATTTTGCGCAAACTGCTTTTAAAATCCAAAGTCCAAAACGCTAGAGTATTTTTGAAATTTATTTTAAGTCGGGTAATTAAAACTAAATAAAGAAATAAAGATTCTCTTTTAAAGGTAAAATTAGATGTAGGTAATGGCACCCATTAATTGCATTTAATCAAGTAGAAAATATTAAGTTGAAAAATTGAGTTAGTTTGTTAGTTTTCTGCATTTTATTGGCCCTTTATGGGCCAGTAAGGTGCTTTTTATCAAAACTAAGTTAAACTATTCAATCGTATTTTAGATAGAATAAGTTCGGGCAAAAGGTATTGAAGTCCGATTTCTTTTATGGTAAATCAAAGAATGCCACTTTCAATACTCCTGAAATAAAAAACATATGTTTAGAGGTAGCTCAAGAAGAAGATTAAGAATATTTAATTCTTTAGATTTAGCTCATTAGATTAATATCTAATATACTGATTAAGAACTAGTTGGTAATTTTTTATTTTAAACTATTAAATATTTAAATTAATTTTTAATTAACATTTTAATAGTATATATTTGGTCAACCACATTGGTTAACCAATATGGGAAACCAATTTTTGACAATTTAAACTAATTAATATATAAATCAATTAATAGGCCTATGAATCAATAATTTTATCAATGAAAAAAGGCTAGGTGAAATTCTGGCCAAGTACAATTTGATTGCCTTCTTATTTTATAAATAGGTAATATTAAAGAGGATTACAATTAACGTTGTAATCGAATCGATTAATAATAGTTGAATATTAACTTAATAACAAACAAATGAAATTTAAAATAAAGCTTACGCTCATTGTATTGCTTATGGCAAGCTTTGCAATAGCACAAGACAGTTACACCTTAACTGGTACTGTTGTAGACGGGTCCAATGAACCTGTTCCAGCGGTAAACGTAGTTATCCAAAATACATCGAATGGTACCTCAACTGATTTTGATGGAAATTTTTCTATTGAAGTTAGTAATGGTAATGTTTTAGAGTTTTCTTCTTTAGGGTTTGCGACTCAAGCAATTACCATTAACGGTCAAAAAACTTTAAATGTAATCTTACTTGAAGACTCTGCTCAATTAGATGAAGTTGTAGTTGTTGGATATGGAAATAGAAAAAGATCTCAACTAACAGGGGCCGTTGCAAAAGTAAGTGGTGGAGAAATCGCTGGTATTCAAGCACAGCGTGTTGATGAAGCTCTTGGTGGTAAATTAGCAGGTGTTTTAATTCAAAATCAAGATGGTGCGCCTGGTGCAGATCCTAAGATTCAAATTAGGGCTGCGTCATCAATAAATGGAAATTCAAATCCGCTTATTGTTGTTGACGGGTATCCTATTTCAGGATCCTTAGCAACTGTGAATCCAAACGACATTCAAAGTTTAGAGGTTTTGAAAGATGCTGCATCGGCCGCAATTTATGGGTCAAGGGGTGCAAATGGTGTTATATTAGTGACGACCAAAAAAGGAAGGTCAGGAAAAGCTCAATTTAGTTATAACACTTATTTCAGCACTTCGAACAGATACCTTCGCGATAATATCAAAACGACTTCGGGGGATTATGCTGACATTGCTAGAGCGAATATCGCAGATGGTACTTTTAATGTTTCAGATTTAGATCCAACGCTTGTTGAATATCGTTTGAACGGTTTTGCTGAGTCACCAGATGTTGTAGGTGTTGAAGATTGGTTTTTTAGAAATGGTTCAAGTATGAATCATGATTTCAGCATGAGCGGTGGTACTGATGATGTCAATTATTTTGCATCGATTGGTTATTTAAATACAGAAGGTGTAGCCATTACCCAGGGTTTTGAAAGGGTAAATGCACGTTTGAATATTGACGCTAAACTAGGAGATAAGTTTAAAGCAGGGGTTAGCTTTAATGGTTTTGTTGCTAATCGTGATATTGTAGGACATGATATGAGAGATCTTTTAAGAGCTTACAGCGTACATCCTATTTATCATACTGACGCTTCGATTGCATTTGTTCAGCAATTAGATCAACAAGCTCAAGCACTTGGCTTAAATTCTTTTGATTCTGGTTTTAGAGGTGGCGCTGATGCCCCTTGGAATAATAGTATCTATACCTTACAACCAGGTGATACAGCGCAAGATTGGCACTATGGTCGTAGTGGTAACGGTATTGGAGGGTCTGGTGATGCAGGTCCTGCAACCAAACTAGATAATACGGATAGATATCAAAAAACATTTTTTGGTAATTTAACGTCTTACTTGCAGTATGAACTCTTAGACGGATTAAATATCAAAACCGTACTTGGTGGAGACTTAAGAGATACTCAAGATTATTTTTGGAGAGGATTGGAGTTTGATTCTAGAGCACGTAGTACTCAAACCGCTTTAGATCAAACCGATGTAAAGAGATCTTCTATCTTAAGTGAAACTACTTTGAATTATGCCAAAATACTGAATGATAAACACGATATCTCAGTAGTAGCTGGTCTTGAGTTGCAAAACTTTTTTATAACAGGAAGAGATACGCAAGGGTCAAATGTGCCTTTTGGGGATATTATAAATTATAATCTTTTAGAACCAGCTGACATTGCAGTATCAGAAAGAGATGAAACCATTGCAAGAAGAAGTGTTTTTGGTAGAGTAAACTATGCTTTTGATGATCGTTATTTATTCTCAGCTTCAATCAGAAGAGATGGAGATTCAAGGTTAGGTGTTAATCAAAAGTATGCAACATTTCCTGCCGTTTCAGTCGGTTGGAATGCACACAACGAATCGTTTTGGAATTCTGATAAGTGGAGTCTAATGAAACTTAGATTTAGTACTGGATCTTTAGGTACAACCTCTGATTTAGGAGCGTATAACTCATTGAGTCTTTTAAATCCGAGTGCATCAATTTTTGGAAACGGATTTTTAATTCCTAACGATGTAGCTAATGATAATCTAACTTGGCAAACAAATACAGAAACCAATTATGGAATTGATTTGGGATTTGTTAACAATCGTTTTCGCTTTAGTGTTGATTACTATACCTCAGACATTGAGGATATTCTCATAAACTTTGGTGTCTCAGAAGTGTTAGGTACAAGTAGTATTAGATTAAACGCTGGGGACGTTAGAAGTTCTGGTGTGGAATTTGAATTATCTGCCGCTCTAGTTCAACAAAATGATTTTAGTTGGAATCTTGGCGCTAACCTGTCTACAGTAAATACTGAGATTACAGATCTTAACGGGTTAGACGAATTACCTTCACAAATTTATGGTCAAAGTGGTCGAGGACCAGTTTTTAGAAATTATGTTGGTGGTGAAATTGGTGAAATGTGGGGTATAGAAACTACTGGGGTGGTAGAAATGGAGTACCTTTCGAATCCAATAGAATTTCCTGACCAAGAAAGTGGTTGGAGTTATGCTGTTGATCAGAACGGAGATGGTGTTATCGATAGAACTAAAACAGTTGAAGAAGGTGGTGATTTAGTTAAAATAGGACAAAGCACACCAGATTTTTATTGGGGTTTAACCAGTAATTTAAACTACAAATCCTTTGATTTGTCATTGCAATTTCAAGGAGCCCAAGGAGGCGATGTTTATAATATTGATCCTCTGTACTATGGTTCTCAATGGGGTAGGTCTTTAAGAGATGCATTCGATGCCAATGATGATGGTCTTGCTGATAATAATGGTCAACCCTTTGTTCGAAATAGAGATCAAACTGATTCAATGATTCAAGATGCTTCTTATTTGGCATTAAGAAACTTAACTTTAGGTTATAGTTTTGATTCTGATTTGTTGGATAAGGTAGGTATGAGTTCCGTAAGGGCTTATGTTGCTGCAACTAATTTGTTATATGTTTGGGGAGATGATTATACTTCTTTCAACCCTGAAGGTGTTGAAACCACTAATGGTGGTTACGCCGGACCAACAACATATGGTGTTCAAGTTGGTGCGAGTCCAATTGTAAGAAGTTTCACCCTAGGTTTAAATCTTAATTTCTAAAAACTTAAAAAAATGAAAACAGTATATAAATTAATACTAGGATTACTGCTGTTCGTAACAGCATGTGAAAATGATTTGGATCAAGTTCCTCCAAATATTGCAAGTGCCGATTCTTTAGAAGATTTTACAGGTGTATTAAATGCCGCATACTTTTATCAAATAGGTTCTGCAACGCCAATGGCCGTTATGGGAGATTTTAGGGCTGATAATGCCTTTATGTTTGAAGCTCCGTATACAGAATTTGATGAGTTTGATAGCGATTTACCCACCATGGAAGATCAATTTTTTGGACCTTTTTACACAGCGATGTACAGAGCTATTTTAAGTACGAATAACGTAATTGAAAATGCATCAGATGGTACACAAGTAGGAGAGGCTAAATTCTTGCGAGCATTGTCTTATTTTAAATTAGTTCAAGTTTTCGGCGATGTAACGGTAAATTTATCTGCAGCACCGGTAGTGGATGACACCTCTATTTTGGCAAGACAACCAGCGAGTGATGTTTATGATAACGTGATTATTCCTGATTTACAAGATGCTATTTCAGCTTTAGATACTGAAATAAATAACGGAAGAGCGTCAAAATTAGCTGCTCAAGCTTTGTTGGGTAAGGTTTATATGCACAGAAGTGACTTTGCCAATGCGGCGCCGCAACTAGCGGCAGTTATCAATGGAGCATCTGCAGCAGGGGTAAGCTTACAAGCTAATTTCATAGATATATTTGGTGTTGATAATGATTTAAATTCTGAAATTATATTCGCAACTCAAATTTCAAGTTCTATTCCTGATGAATATGGTTTTTCAGAATTTTGGTCTTGGTCAGGTGGACTAGATACTAAATCGTTAATGCCATTGGATGCTGATTTAGTTGCGGCCTTTGATGCTGTTGCCAATGATACCCTTTTAGGAGGAGATTTAAGAAGAGCGGTAACAATTGATGAAACCTTAATGGCTTCTCCTAAATTCCCTCAAACAGGAGGTCCAGATCATGACTGGATTGAGATTAGATTAGCTGATGTAATACTTCTATATGCCGAGGCTTTGAATGAAAATGGTTCATCTGCTGCTGAAGTTCTTCCTGAGTTAGATGCCATACGCTTAAGGGCAAATTTGAATCCTTTAGACCCAACCGTGATAACTACTCAGGCAATGGTAAGACAGGCGATTCAAGATGAAAGAAGATTAGAGCTGGCCTTTGAAGGGAAACGATGGTTTGATTTAGTAAGAACGGGAACTGCAGATACTGAAATGGGAGAAACCATTAATAGTAATTATTTGTTATTTCCAATTCCAATCTCGGAAGTGCTTGCTAGTGGAGGAACAATTACTCAAAATCCGGGTTACTAGTTTAGTAATGATCAAGAATAAAATTGAGTTGAGTTAGTTGATGTGCATTTTATTGGCCCTTTACGGGCCAGTAAGGTGCCACCTTTACAGGGGCGTGGTTAGTTAACCATGATAAGATTCAGCTTGACTGACGAAACTTTGAAGCCAATATGTATTTGCCTAATTTTGACAGGTACGCAGGTTCAAAAAACATTAAGCATTGATATATGAGGTTAGAAATACTCACGAAATCCGAAAATCAAGAAATTCAAAATGATATTATCTCTAAAATTAGAGATTTGATGAATTTTAAGAATTTAGAACCTGGTGATAAGCTACCATCAGAAAGAATGTTATCAGAGAAGTTTGGGGTCAGTAGAAGTAATGTCAGAGAAGCTATTCAAAAACTGGAGTTCTATGGTTTGCTAAAATCTAAACCACAAAGTGGGACTTTTGTTGCAGATATCGGTCAAATTGCCATGAATGGCATGATTGAAGATATTCTTCGTTTAGAAGATCCAGAATTTAAATCTCTTGTCGAAACAAGAATTCTTTTAGAGCTAAAAACAGTAAAATTGGCGGCTTTGAGAAGAACAGAAGGTGACCTCATAATGCTAGAGGAAGCACTAAAAGCCTATAAAGAAAAAGTAATCAATGGAGAAGATGCAGTGCAAGAAGATTTACTATTTCATTTAGCAATTGCTAAGGCAAGTGGTAATAGTACTATGAATACTTTCATGTTAATTATAACCCCTGAAATCATAACCAATTTCGAAAAATATCATGTTTGTGACAAAGGTTTAGCTTTTAAAGGTATTGAAGAACATCAAGATATTTTTGATGCTATTAAAAAACAAAACCCAAAAATGGCTAAGGCTAAAATGAAGATACATTTTGAAACCTTGTACCAATATTGCTATAATGTTTAGCTTTTGTAGGAATCGAAATGAATTAAAATGTATCAAAGGTTGTAACCGACCTTTTCAAATTAAAACCAACCAAGAAATATGAAAACTAAAGGATTAAGATGGTGGGTTGTTGGACTCGTGGCATTGGCCGCCGTGGTCAATTATATTGACAGACAAGCCTTTGGTGCTCTTTGGCCAGATATCGCGAAAGACTTGTTTCCTGATATGGCCGCAGATGAGACCAAACTTATCTATGCTACTATTTCATCTGTTTTTATACTATCCTATGCTGCTGGTCAATCCATTTTTGGAAAAATATTTGATTGGATAGGCACCAGAATGGGTTTTGTGATTTCAATCGGAGTTTGGTCCATCGCAACGATGCTTCATGCATTTGCTTCAGGTTTATTAAGTTTTTCAATATTTAGGTCATTATTAGGAGTTGCTGAGGCCGGAAATTGGCCCGGTGCTGCTAAAGCGAATGCTGAATGGTTTCCAACCAAAGAGCGTGCATTCGCTCAAGGTATTTTCAATTCAGGTGCTGCGTTAGGCGGAATTATAGCGTATCCAGTAATTGGGTTTTTATCTGATTATTTAGAATGGAAATATATTTTCATTGTTGTTGGTATTCTCGGATTATTATGGTTAATTCCATGGATGTTAGTGGTTAAGTCAGGACCTCAAACGCATCCGAATTTATCAGAAGAAGAAAAAGATTATATCCTATCAGGGCAACAAAATCAAGATATTGACGCTGATGGAAATTTTGATGAAGGCTATAATCCCAGTACTGGTAAGCTTTTACAACATAAAGAGAGTTGGGGTGTCATCATTGCTTCAGCTGCAATAGATCCTATTTGGTGGCTATTTATTGTTTGGATACCAATCTACCTTAATGAGGTATTTGGTTTAAATGTCAAAGAAATTGCATATTCAGCATGGGTACCGTATGTTGGCGCTATGATTGGTGCCTGGGTAGGAGGACTTATTGCTCAAAATAGAATTTCAGAAGGATGGTCAGTTGATAAGACAAGAAAAATGGTTATTACATTAGGTTGTTTAATTATGATTCCTTGTTTCTTTTTATTGAAATCTCCTGGATCAGCCATGAATGCAGTAATGATTATGGCAGTATTACTATTCGGTTTTCAACTTGCTATTGGTAATGTGCAAACATTACCTAGTGATATGTTTAGCGGAAAAATAGTGGGAACATTATCAGGTTTTGCAGGTACAGCAGCCAAGCTTGGTGCATTCGGGCTCACAATATTGATTCCTTTCTTAACCAAAGGAGGTAGTTATACGTATGCTTTTCTAATAGGAGGAATATTGACAATTATAGCATTATTAGCAGTTTGGGTTTTATGTCCGAAAATCGAACCTCTGAAATCAAAAGAAATCATACGTTAAAAATAGAAATACAATTAGATAATAAATTAATATAATATGAGTAATAAAGGTAAAGTAGCTATTGTAACCGGAGCAACAGGTGGTATTGGTTTTGAAGTAGCAAAAAGATTAGGTCAAGACGGATATACCGTTGTTTTAAATGGTATTGAAGATGAAGTTGGTGCTCAAAGAGTTGCGGAGCTTAAAGCTGATGGAATTGATGCTGAGTATTTTGGATTTGATGTTACTAGTGAAGAAGCAGTTTCTTCAAATATAAAAGCAATAGGAGATAAATACGGAAAAATTGACGTACTCGTAAATAATGCTGGTGGTCTTGGTGGTAGATCTCGTTTTGAAGAAATGACCACTGAATTTTATAGAAAGGTAATGGCCTTAAATCTTGATTCAGTCTTTTTTGCTTCAAGAGCAGCTATTCCTTATTTGAAAAAAGGTGAGCATCCTTCAATAATAAATTATACTTCAAATGCTGGATGGACGGCAGGTGGACCAGGAGCAGGTATCTACGGTACTTCAAAAGCAGGTGTTCACGCAATCACTAGAGCATTGGCTAAAGATTTAGCTGAATATGGTATTCGTTCTAATGCTGTTTCGCCAGGTACTATTGATACACCGTTTCATGCACAGATTAAAGCAACAAAACCTGAAGTTTTTGCTTCATGGGCTAATAATATCATGTTAGGTAGATTAGGTCAACCTGAAGATGTTGCCGGAGTCATTTCTTTCTTAGCAAGTAAAGATGCTTCGTTTATCACTGCTGAAACAATTCAAATTGGTGGTGGTCAAGCGCTAGGAATTTAAGACGATAACAACAAGAGATTTTAAAACATATTCTAAAATAGTTTCCCGCTTTACTGTAATAAATACAGTAGGAGCGACGGGATAATATAAATTTATTTTTAATGAAAAAAGTAGTAACCTTTGGCGAAATTATGCTTCGCCTTTCTCCTCCAGGGTTTTTGAGATTTTCTCAAACAAATAGTTTTGATGTTGTGTATGGTGGTGGAGAATCAAATGTTGCTGTGTCACTCGCAAATTATGGGGTGCCTGTTGATTTTGTAACAAGACTTCCTAAGAATGATATTGGAGCATGTGCTTTAATGGAAATGCGTAAAAGAGGAGTAGGCACTGATAAAATTGTTTACGGTGGCGATCGTTTAGGTATTTATTTTCTAGAAACTGGTGCTGTTAGCAGAGGTAGCAAAGTAGTTTATGATCGTGCGCATTCAGCAATTGCTGAAATCGAGAAAGGCATGATTGATTGGAAAGCTGTTTTTAAAGATGTTGAATGGTTTCATTGGACCGGTATTACACCTGCCATTTCACAAGGTGCATCTGATGCTTGTTTAGAGGCTGTTAAGGCAGCTAGTGATTTAGGAATTACTATTTCAACCGATTTAAACTATAGAGCCAAATTATGGAACTATGGTGGCGACAGAGAAGCGATCATGACTGAGCTTACCTCATACTGTGATATTATTTTAGGAAATGAAGAAGATGCTGAAAAGCATTTTGGCATTCATCCTGAAGGTTTAGATGTTCATAAAGATGGGCATGATGTGAAAGCAGAAGCTTTTCTTTCAGTATGTAAGCAAATGATGAAAAAATTTCCAAAAGCTAAAAAAGTAATAACCACTTTAAGAGGATCTATTTCAGCATCACATAATACCTGGGCTGGGGTTTTATGGGATGGAGTAAAAATGTATGAAACAAGTCAATATCAAATCACTGATATTGTAGATAGAGTAGGTGGTGGAGATTCTTTTATGGGCGGATTAATTTACGGCTTATTGAAGTATCCTGAAGATGATCAAAATGCACTTGATTTTGCTGTAGCAGCTTCGTGTTTGAAACATACCATTAAAGGCGATGCTAACTTGGTTACAGTGGCTGAAGTAGAAAAATTAATGGGTGGCGACGCTTCTGGTCGTGTAGCAAGATAATATCATAGTTATGAAAACACATTCTCAAGAAGAAATCTTACAGCGTATTCATTCATGCGGTATCGTTCCTGTTTTTAACCATACTGATATTGAGCTTTCGAAAAAGGTGCTTGATGCCTGTTATAAAGGAGGAGTTCGTGTATTTGAATTTACAAATAGAGGAGCCAACGCTCTTGAAGTTTTTGAAGCTTTGGTAATTCATGCTAAAAAATATGATGATTTAGTACTCGGTATAGGCACCATTTTTTCTGCTGAAGATGCCAAGTTGTTTTTAGACAAGGGCGCAAGTTTCATTGTTTCTCCTGCTATGGTTCCTGAAATGGCTCATTTTTGCACAGCTAATGACGTCCTTTGGGTGCCCGGATGCGGTACAGTAACTGAAATATATCAAGCTATAAAGCTCGGCGCAAAAATGGTAAAAGCGTTTCCAGGAAACGTTCTAGGATCTGGTTTTGTAAAATCTGTGAAAGCGGTTTATCCTAAAATTCCAATAATGCCAACAGGTGGTGTTGCGCCTTCAAAAGAGAACCTTAAAGAATGGTTTGATGCAGGTGTGACTTGTGTGGGTATGGGTTCTAAATTGATAACCAAAGAGATTGTTGCCAATCAAGATTTTGGGCAATTAGAAAACAAAGTCAGCGAAGCGTTAAAAACTATTTCTGAATTATAAACATTAAATTATGCCATCATCTAATGCAAGTCAATCGATTTTCAAGAAAATACTTGCGCTAGTATTGGCATTCGGACCTGGTATTTTTGCAATAGGGTATACTATTGGTACGGGTAGTGTTACCGCAATGATTGTTGCTGGTAGTACTTATGGCATGCAATTACTTTGGGTTTTAGTATTAAGTTGTCTTTTTTCAGGCCTATTAATTTATGCCTACGGTAATTATTCATTAGTAACTGGCGAAACTGCCTTATTTGCTTTTAAAAAGCATTTGAAGTACGGCAAATTGATTGCCATTTTAATTATTCTAGGTATTACTTTTGGTCAATGGAACTCCTTAATGGGCATTTTAGGAATTTCATCCAATATCATTTATGAGATTTTTTTACTGTACTTTCCTGATTTGGAGGCATATAAGTATGAGTCTGTATTAACCATTGCTGTTGTGGTTATTGTTATTTTCTACGCATTGTTATTGGTAGGTAAGTACACTTTCTTTGAAAAGATATTGGTCATTTTCGTGACCATTATGGCACTTTCATTCTTGATTTCTCTTTTTATGGTTTATCCTTTGCCAATTGAGGTAGCAAAAGGCTTGATACCAACAATACCTCAAGTTGAAGGTGGCGGTTTGATGGTCGCGGCTTTTGTAGGTACCACAATGGCTGCAGCAACCTTCTTATCGCGACCACTTTTTGTGCAAGGTAAAGGTTGGGATATGAAAAATTTAGGACAACAAAAAAAAGATGCCATCATTGCAGCAACTCTAGTTTTTTTAATTAGTGCTATAATTATGGCCGTTGCAAGTGGTGCTTTGTTTCATCAAGGCCAACCCGTAGAAAAAGTGCTTGATATGGTCAATACTCTTGAACCCGTTGCTGGTAAATTTGCGTTAACCTTATTTTTCTTTGGCACCTTAAGTGCAGGTTTATCTTCGATATTTCCGTGCTTGTTAATTGCACCCATTCTTTTAGCAGATTATCAATCAGGAAAATTAGATACCAGCTCAAAACAGTTCAAAATCATTACAGCCATTGCCTGTCTTTTTGCCTTGATTGTTCCGGTGTTAGGCGCAAATCCTATTCAAATGCAAATTGTCTCGCAGGTATTTAATGTGTTTGTATTGCCATTAGTTATTATTGGCATTATACTATTGATTAATCAAGAGAAATTGATGAAGGAGTATAAGGCTTCTTTAGGCTTGAACATAGGGCTCATTGCGGCGCTATGCTTCGCCTTTGTAGTATCTTATAAAGGTATTGATGGGCTTATTAAATTTTTCTCCAACTAAATAAAGTTTTATTTTTTCTTTAGAATATAGAAGCATTTCTATTGTGCTTTTATATTTTTGCAATCGGATTTTGGAATTTTATAAAGACTCAAATCAACATTAAATATTGATACTGTAGTGTAGAGAGCATAATGCCACGAGGCAGCACTACAGTTTAATTTTGGAGTATTCGAAAAACTGCTTTGAAGATTTGTAGATAGCAAATCTTAAAATTATTTCGGGATGTAGCGCAGTCCGGTAGCGCACTCGGCTGGGGGTCGAGTGGTCGCAGGTTCAAATCCTGTCATCCCGACTGAATAAGAAAGTGAATCGTGAAAACGATTCACTTTTTGTTTTCAAGGCCGTCACAAACAAAGTTTGTGAAATGAATTGGAAGCAAAAAGTGATAAGGCGGTAGCATTCACTTTAGTATTCGCAACAATGGGTTGTTTAGGATTATGTAAATCCTGTCATCCTGACTTAACTAGTTTCATCTAGTTGCATGACGTTGAAAATCACTTGATTTGCAACGTTTTATGTTTTTTGGGGCAGCAGATGAAACCTCATGAAACCATATAAAAACACCGCTCTGGTGTCCAAATTGGGAATTGCTTACCATAGTATTTTTTGTACATTGAAGTAGCTTTTGAAGGTAATTTACCTTGTGTTCTTTACTACTATTTTATTAATTTAAAGCTATGTAATACGCTATAAAACAGTAGATTATCAGTCGTAATCGTCACTCGAAAACTCAACAAAAAGATAGAGAAATTAAAACTTTATGCCTGTATCACTGTAGACGGTAAAAGAGCCTAATTCAGTCTAAATCGGGAATTACAGGTGTCCCTTTGGGATGAAAAACGCAAAATAGGTAAAGGATTTTCCAAGTACGTTATCTCGCTAAACAAGTATTTAGATCAAGTTTTTACAGGACTCCATAAAGCACATTGGTAACTTTTTCAAGAGGAGTTGACTGCGAACGCCAAGATAGCGCTCTAAATCAAAAGTAGGGTTGCGCACTATCCGGTTTTTGCTTTACGCTTGTCTGCCGGAACAACACAAAAACCAGAAAGGAAAAACGCGCAGGTAAGTTATGGTAAGATTTGGGGGAATCCCCATATTTATTAACCTTCTTATCACAATATTGATTAAAATGATTGTTATTTCAATCAAAATTGTTATATTTGTATGAAATAACAATCATTTTAGTTATGGCTAAAAGAAAACAAACGCTGTTCCCTAAACATATTAAGGTTTTAGAGCGAATGGGCGAAAACATAAAATTAGCTCGAAAGAGAAGAAAACTTACAACGATTCAAGTTTCTGAAAGGGCTGATATAGTTAGGAGCACACTATACCTTATAGAAAAAGGCGACCCTAGTGTGGGTATTGGTTCATACTTTAATGTATTGCGGGTTTTAGGGTTGCAAGATGATTTTTTAAAGCTAGCTGCTGATGATGAATTTGGTAGAAAACTACAAGATTTAGAACTGTTATAATAAAGAAATGGCAACTGGAAAATTAGATATATACGTTTATGCGCATTGGCAAGGAATGCCAGAGGCTAAGATGATTGGCGTTCTTGCGGCTCGTCATGTAAAAGGGAAGAAAGCCTTCAGTTTTGAATACGATAGCGATTGGATAGAATCGGAACAGCAATTACTATTGGATCCTGATATCCAATTCTATTCTGGTACTCAATACCCGAATAATAAAGAAAACTTTGGGGTCTTCTTAGATAGTATGCCAGATACTTGGGGAAGAACGCTAATGAAAAGACGCGCAGCCCAAGAAGCAAAGGAAAAGAATAAAATAGCATCAACCTTATATGAAATAGACTTTTTACTAGGGGTGTATGATAAAAGTCGGATGGGCGCGTTGCGCTTTAAATTAGACCCAAACGGTGCATTTTTAGATGACAATGAACATTCACCAACGCCACCATGGTCTTCGGTAAGGGAGTTACAAGAAGCGGCTAAGAATTTTGAGAATGATACCGCTAATGAGGAAGCAAAAAAGTGGTTAGCTGTTCTTATGGCTCCCGGATCTTCTTTGGGAGGTGCTAGACCGAAAGCCAATATTCTAGATGAACATGGAAATTTATGGATTGCGAAGTTTCCTTCCAAGAATGACACTATAGATAAAGGGGCATGGGAATTTCTAGCTTATCAATTGGCGCTTGATTGTGGTATTGATATGGCGCCATCAAGAATTGAAAAGATTGTTGGGAAATACCATACATTTTTCACACAGCGTTTTGATAGGGAAGAAGGAGAGCGGGTACACTTTTCATCTGCAATGACCATGACAGGGAATAACGAAGATATTATACGAGATAACCCTGCCAGCTACATAGATATGGCAGAGTTTATTCAAAACTATGGTACTAACATCGATAAAAACTTGGAACAATTATGGCGACGGATTGTATTTCATATTGCTGTTTCCAATACCGACGACCACTTGCGCAATCATGGTTTTATTTTAACACCCAAAGGATGGGTGCTTTCTCCCGCATATGATATTAATCCATCGATTGACAAAGATGGCTTGGCGTTGAATATTGATATGGATAGCAATGCTTTGGATTTGGAATTAGCCAAAAGCGTAGGGGAGTACTTCCGATTGGATAATGAGCAAATGAACACTATCATCGAAGAAGTTTTAGAATCGGTAGTGAAATGGAAAAAGATTGCGAATGAAATCGGAATTTCGAGAGTAGAGCAAGAGTTAATGGCAGCTGCATTTATAGATGGATAATTAAGAAACAGTTCTATCAAACGTTTTTGTATGCTATATTTTTTAGCTGCATTCATCCAATCATAACACAAGGTAAAGCGTTTGGTTAACGTTATGACGTTTTGATAGGAAGAATCATCAAGAGAACCTAGGGGCTCAATTATTAATGTTATTTATTCTTGACAGATCTCTTTAAGCGATAGCAATTACATAAATTACACAAAACCTAAATAAAAGATTCATATTTCTGTATTAGAATACTTTCGTAAGGTATTAGGTTTGTTATTAGTCAAAATTGTGCATTCAAACCTTTTTTTGCGATTATAAATTCTAAATAAAACTGAAATGCCGCTATATCACACATTAGGAAAAATCCCTCCCAAAAGACATACTGTTTTTAAGAAAGAAGATGGCTCATTACATTATGAACAGTTATTTGGTACCATTGGTTTTGATGGTATGTCTTCATTAATGTATCATCTTCATAGACCAACTATGGTAAAGGAAGTGGGTGAGGTAATAGACATTCGTCCTAAGGCTGTAGTTGCTTTTAATATTAAGTCTAGAATGTTCAAGGGTTTTCACGCAACGCCTGAAGATGATTTTTTAGAGAGTAGAAAGGTATTGCTTTTCAATAATGATGTTCATGTTTCGGTGGCAGCGCCAAAGAAATCAATGACTTCCTATTTTTATAAGAATACAGATGCTGACGAAATGTTGTTTGTGCATGAGGGTACAGGCACGTTAAAGACTTTGTTCGGAGAGATTCGGTTTGAATATGGGGATTATCTCATTATTCCTAGAGGGGTAATTTATCAGATTACTTTTGATACGGCTGTAAATAGATTATTAATTGCAGAATCGTATCATCCCATTTATACTCCCAAAAGATACCGCAATCATTTTGGCCAACATTTAGAGCATTCCCCTTTTTGCGAACGAGATTTTAAATTGCCACAAAATTTACAAACGCATGATGAGTTAGGTGATTTCATGATAAAAGTGAAAAAACAAGGTCAATTGCATCATTTAACTTATGCTTCGCACCCGTTTGATGTAGTTGGGTGGGACGGTTATAATTTTCCATATGGTTTTTCAATACATAATTTTGAACCTATTACGGGTAGGGTACATCAACCGCCACCAGTACATCAAACATTTGAGACCAGCGCATTTGTTATTTGTTCTTTTTGTCCAAGACTTTATGACTATCACCCACAATCGATACCAGCACCGTACAATCATTCTAATATTGACTCTGATGAAGTGCTTTACTATGTAGATGGTGATTTTATGAGTAGAAGTCATGTAGAAGAAGGATACATTTCGTTGCATCCCGCAGGTATTCCACACGGCCCCCACCCAGGTACTTATGAGGCAAGTATTGGGCAAACAAAAACCGAAGAACTTGCGGTAATGATTGATACTTTTAAACCTTTACAGGTAACGCAGGCAGCTTTAGATATCGATGATGGTACCTATTATCAATCTTGGTTAGATAAATAATAGATGCTTGTGTGTAAGCCTAGGAGGCATTACAATCAATAATCTATAAATTTTCGAGACAATCCTCGTAGCATTTAAATCTCGATTATCAAGTAAACTAAAACAAACAAAAGAAATGACGAATACCGATTGTTGGATACCTATTCCGGAAAACTCAGATTTTTCAATACATAATATTCCCTTTGGAATTTTTAGTGATTCCAATAGTACAAAGCGCATAGGGGTAGCGATTGGAGACCATATTATCGATTTATCGAAGGTAGCCAAAACTGGAGTTTTCGATAAGCTTAATATTGACAATAGAATTTTTACAAATGAGTTTCTTAACCCTTTTATTGACTTAGGAAAATCAATAACCACTCAGGTTAGAACCATCATACAGAAAGAATTGACCAATGAATCTTCTATATTGAACAAGGAGTCTGTTTTTGTAGCTATTCACAAGTCAAGTGTAATGATGCACATGCCTGTTTTTGTTGGAGATTATACTGATTTTTATTCCAGTATTGAACACGCCACCAATATCGGAAAAATGTTCAGGGATCCTGAAAATGCATTGCTTCCCAATTGGAGACATATTCCTGTTGGTTACCATGGTAGAGCTTCTTCTATTGTACTTAGCGGTGTGAATGTTCGTAGACCTATGGGCCAAACCCTTCCCATGGGCGAAACCCAACCAGTATTTGGACCCTCTCAGCGTATAGATTTTGAATTGGAAATGGCTTATATTATAGGGAAGAAAACAGAACTAGGAGATACTGTGAGTACGGCAAACGCCGAAAAGTACATTTTTGGAAAAGTACTTTTCAATGATTGGTCGGCGAGAGATATTCAAAAATGGGAATATGTTCCTTTAGGTCCATTTTTAGCGAAAAACTTTGCTTCGTCAATTTCTCCTTGGATTGTAACCATGGAAGCTTTGGAACCTTTTCGTGTAGAAAGTCCAAAACAAGAACCAAAAGTATTACCGTATTTAAGTTTCTCCGGAATGCGAAATTTTGATATTTCGCTAGAGGTTGCTTTAAAACCGGATAAGGGAGTGGAAACTATAATTAGTCGTTCGAACTTTAAATATATGTATTGGAACATGTCACAACAGATTGCGCACCATACGATTAATGGTTGCAATCTTAATGTAGGCGATATGTTGGGGTCAGGTACAATTAGCGGAAAGTCTGAAGATAGTTATGGTTCAATGATAGAATTATCTTGGGGAGGTCAAAAAACGATAAAACTTGACGGAGGTGAGGAAAGAAAGTTTATTAATGATTTAGACACGGTAATTATGCGTGGCTTCTGTGAAAAAGGACAAATACGTGTTGGTTTTGGTGAGGTAAGCACCAAATTACTTCCTGCAAAAAGAAACTAATGGATAAGATTAAAAGTATAGACCCAAACGCACTTGCTGTGCCAGAATTACATCGGCTTTTATTAGCTGCTGTCGCTCCACGACCAATTGCGCTAGCGAGTACTATTGATGCAAAAGGCAATGTAAATTTGAGTCCCTTTAGTTTCTTTAATGTATTTAGTGCAAACCCTCCAATTCTTATTTTTTCACCTGCAAGACGTGGAAGGGATAATACGGTAAAGCACACATATGAGAATGTAAACCGTAATAATGAAGTGGTCATCAATATTGTAAATTATGATATTGTTGAGCAGATGTCATTATCAAGTACCGAATATGAAAACGGAGTTAATGAATTTGTGAAAGCAGGATTTACACAAGTACCCTCAGATACGGTGAAGCCGCCAAGGGTAGGTGAGGCTCCTGTTTCTTTTGAATGTATTGTAGAGAATGTGGTTGAATTAGGAAATAAAGGCGGAGCAGGAAATCTAGTAATTTCAAAAATTCAACGCATACACCTTAACGAAAAATACCTTAATGATGTGGGAGCATTGGACACCGTGAAACTTGATTTGGTCGCACGTATGGGAGAAAGCTGGTATTGCCGCGCCAATGGTGCCGCTTTGTTTGAAATACCAAAACCCATACTTACCAAAGGTATTGGTGTAGATGCATTACCATGCCATGTAATGAATAGTGATGTGTTGACAGGCAATCATTTGGGCAGGCTAGGTAATTTGGAAGCTACGCCCAACAAGTCTTCCATAGAAAACCATAAAAAATCTGAAGAGATACAACGCATTTTAAATATTGAAAACAGCAAAGAGCAATTAAAAGAGTTACATGAACATGTAGTCACGTTCATACAGGCAAATGATTTGGAAAATGCCTTGGGTGCTTTGTTTTGTGTAAATTAAATTTAGAAGATGATACGAAAAGAAGTAGCAAATGTAGCAGAGGCCGTAAACGGAGTTGCCAATAATCATACATTAATGTTAGGTGGTTTTGGACTCTGTGGTATTCCAGAAAATGCCATTTCTGAATTGGTAAAACTTGGCGTGTCCGGTTTAACATGTATTTCGAATAATGCAGGGGTAGATGATTTTGGTTTGGGACTATTGTTGCAGAAGAAGCAGATAAAGAAAATGATTTCTTCCTATGTTGGTGAGAATGATGAATTCGAACGACAAATGTTGAGCGGAGAACTTGATGTTGAATTAATTCCTCAAGGAACCCTTGCGGAAAGATGTAGAGCCGCCCAAGCAGGATTTCCAGCGGTGTATACCCCAGCAGGCTATGGTACAGAAGTTGCCGAAGGGAAAGAAACCAGAGAGTTTAATGGTAAAATGTATGTGTTAGAGCATGCATTCAAAGCAGATTTCGCCTTTGTTAAAGCATGGAAAGGAGATGCAGCCGGTAACCTAATCTTCAAAGGAACAGCAAGAAATTTTAACCCCTGTATGTCTGGTGCTGCAAGAATTACGGTTGCCGAGGTGGAAGAGTTGGTTCATGTTGGAGAACTAGACCCTAATCAAATACATATACCGGGTATTTTTGTTCAGCGAATTTTTCAAGGTACTGACTATCAAAAAAGAATAGAACAACGAACGGTAAGAGAAAAAATATAATATGGCATTAGATAAGAATGGCATTGCCAAGCGTATTGCGCAAGAGGTTAAAAATGGCACTTATGTTAATTTAGGTATCGGTATTCCTACACTTATTGCAAATTATATTCCGGATAATTTGGACGTCGAATTCCAAAGTGAAAACGGGGTACTTGGTATGGGGCCATTTCCTATTGAAAGAGAAGAGGATGCAGATATAATTAATGCAGGAAAACAAACCATTACCACTTTGCCCGGTGCCTCTTTTTTTGATTCCGCAATGAGTTTTTCAATGATTCGAGGGCAACATGTAGACTTAACTGTTCTTGGTGCTATGGAAGTTGCAGAAAATGGAGATATCGCTAATTGGAAAATACCCAATAAAATGGTGAAAGGTATGGGTGGCGCAATGGATTTAGTTGCTAGCGCAGAAAATATAATCGTTGCCATGATGCATACAAACAAAGCTGGGAAGTCTAAATTAATAAAAAAATGTTCTCTTCCCTTGACAGGAATTGGATGCGTGAAAAAAGTAGTGACCAACTTAGCGGTGTTAGAGATAACACCTAAAGGTTTTCGATTATTAGAAAGAGCACCTGGCGTAAGTGTAGAAACAATTAAAGAAGCCACGGAAGGACATTTGATAGTGAAAGGAGAAATTAAAGAAATGAATATATAATACGAATTTAAAAAGGTATAAGATATGGCAAAAGAATTTGCATCAAAAGCAGACTTAGGAGAGAAAGAAGTTACATTTTCGGAAATAGGAAAAGGGTGTTATGCCTATACAACAGAAGGCGACCCTAATAGTGGCGTCATTATTGGCGATAAATACGTAATGGTTATTGAAGCACAGGCTACACCACGCATGGCGAAAGATGTTATTGCAAGAGTTCGTGCAGTAACTGACAAGCCAATTAAGTACTTGGTGTTAACACATTATCATGCGGTACGTGTTTTAGGGGCTAGTGAATACAACGCTGAAGAAATTATCATGTCTCAAAAAACTAATGAAATGGTAGAAGAGCGTGGTAAGCAAGATTGGGCAAGTGAGTTCGAACGTTTTCCAAGACTTTTTAGAGGCCATGAAAGCATACCTGGACTTACGCATCCAACAATGATTTTTGAAGATAAACTTACCGTTGATCTAGGTAATAAAAAAGTAGAAATAATGCATGTTGGTGAAGGTCATACTAGAGGAGACTCTATTGTATGGGTGCCAAGTGAAAAAGTTATGTATGCAGGTGATTTGGTAGAGTATGGAGCAACACCGTATTGTGGTGATGCACAATTGAAAAATTGGCCTTCTACGTTACAAAAATTGAGTGATTTTAAACCAAAAGCTTTGGTGCCTGGTCGTGGTGAAGCATTAAAGAATGAAACGGAGTGTCAAGAAGCAATTTTAATGACTTCTGATTATGTGAATATGCTATATCAAGAAGCTTTGTTAAGTGTTACTAGAGGAGAAACCCTTAAACAATGTTACGACGCTTTAATGAAATCTATGACTCCTCGTTTTGGAGCATGGGTCATTTTTGAGCATTGTATGCCTTTTAATGTAACGAGAGCTTTTGATGAAGCTGGCGGAATTGACCACCCTAGAATTTGGACAGATAAGAGAGATGTTGAAATGTGGGACGAGCTTAATTCTTAAAGTAAATACTTATCTAAAAATTAAGTACTATGAAATGGGTATTGCCAAAAACATATGAAAACCCAGTATATCCCCTAAAAAAGGTTGCTGATATGGATGCTGATGGTCCATCAAAACATGAAGTTGCTATTATTGGAGCTGGCCCTGCGGGTCTAACAGCGGCTCTAGATTTAGCCAAACGTGGAATTTCAAGCGTTATTTTCAGTAAAGAGCAAACGGTAAGTGTGGGTAGTAGAGCGTTATGTTTTTCAAAAAAGTCTTTGGAGGTCGTGAATAGAATAGCCCCAAAGGCTCTTGAGAAAATGCTAGACAAAGGCGTAGTTTGGAACTTAGGAAAAGTATTCTATCAAGAAGAGGAGGTATATAAATTCAATCTTCTTGAAGAAGAAGGACATAAGATACCAGCCTTTATAAATCTGCAACAGTATTACTTTGAAGAGTATTTGGTTCAAGAGATTGAAAAGCAACCGCTTATTGATTTAAGATGGCAGAGTGGTGCACGTTTTATAAGTCAGGACACTGACAAAGTGACTTTAGAAATTGAAACAGACCTGGGTAATTATTTTGTCGAATCAAAATATCTCTTAGCCTGTGAAGGGGTGCGAAGTAGCACAAGAGAGGCAATGAATATTCCTTTTGAAGGAGAACTTTTTGAAGAGAATTTCTTGATTGCTGATGTTACTATGGAAAACGATTTTCCTACGGAAAGGTGGTTTTGGTTTGACCCGCCTTTCAATAAAGGACATTCAGCACTATTGCATAAAGCACCTGACGGCGTATATCGTATTGATTTACAACTGGGCATAGAGGGTGTAGATAAAGAGAAAGAATTAGAACCTGAACGCATCAAAAGTAGATTGCGTAAAATGTTGGGTGATGATTGCAAATTTGAACTCGAATGGACAAGTATTTATAATTTTCGCTGTATGCAAATGAAAAATATGCAGCATGATAGAGTCATTTTTGCAGGAGATAGCGCGCATCAAGTTTCCCCCTTCGGAGCTCGCGGTGCTAACGGAGGTATTCAAGATACCGATAACCTTGCTTGGAAACTTGCCTATGTTTTACAAGGCAAAGCATCTAAGAGTTTGCTAGCCAAGTATCAAGAAGAAAGAAGTCCTGCGGCAGATGAAAATGTGTATCATTCTTCTAACGCTACAGATTTTATTTCACCTAAATCTGAGATGAGTACTGTATTTAGAAATCAGCTTTTAGAGTTGGCAAAAGATAATGTCTTTGCTCAGAAAATGGTAAATAGCGGAAGATTGTCACACGCACACCGGTATTTAGATTCTTCATTAACAACCCCCGATACTGATGAATGGATAGGCGGTCTGCAACCAGGTTACACTTTCAGCGATATCACCTTAAAAAAAGACAGTGAGCACATACACCTAATTGACGCATTAGGTAATGACTTTACGCTTCTAGTTTTTGACGAAAACAACTGTGACAGGCAAAAGTTAACAGATGTGTTTGATATTGAGGTAGTTCATGTGTCAGAAAATGAAACTTCAAATACATTAATTGATAAAAACGGAGATTTTAAGAAAAAATACGGAACTGAAAAAGGGAGTTGGTATCTTATTCGACCTGACCATTATATTGCTGCTCGAGGTAAAAATATAGATTATAATACTATTGATAATGCTATTTTAAAAGCAACGGCGACAGCATCCGAAACTACCAAATCATCTATTATAGATAAGAATCCGTTGTATCAAAAAGACGATATGTATAAAGAATTAATTGAAGCACATGAAGGTTTAAGTAAAGAGCAAAGTGACACGTTGAATTCTAAATTGATTTTACTTTTATTGAATGAAATCGATGATAAAAATACTTGGAAGCGATTACTTGAGCATTCAAAAAAGTAATGATACTTCTATAAATTACTATGGTTAGCGCTACTTACAGTAGCGCTTTTTTTTTATATGTTTTAGTAGCTATTTGATAGGTTACAGAAAGTTTGAGAAACGTTTGTGTTGTTATTAAAAATTACGTGACGGTTTAAAGTCACTTGTTCATCCTTTAGAACAAAAGTTTAATTTATTTTAAAGAGCTTAACTATTTCTTCGATAGTTTTGGGTTTGGCTACAATCTTCTTTTCGGCATCTAAAACAAAATAAGTTGGGGTTTGCTTTATTTCATAGGTTACTGCTGCTTTACTAATAAGTCCTCCCATAGATATACTATGGCTAAAGTCAGTAAACCGAGCAGCTTCTTTTTTCCAAGATGCTTCATCAGATTCAAGTCCTACTGCAAGAACCTTTACTTGGTCTAGCGTTTTCATTTTTTCATGTAAAAGGGGTAATTGTTCTAGGCAATGTGGGCATTGACTATTCCAAAACACTAAAAGGTAGTAGCTAGCACCATCTAAATCATTCAAACTTTTTGAGTTGTTCTCACCAATAATATTCGGTGCAATTGCTCCATAACGCAACGTATTATATTTTTCTACTACTTTGATAAGACCTGTTTTTTCTTGACTTACGGCTAAAGCCTTTAAGTAATTGTTGTATATGTAGTCGGCCAACGAATTCATTTTAGTATCAGAAGCTTTTTTCCATAGGGCATAAAATAGGTATAGCTTAAAAGAATCATCTACGTTACTTAACTGCTCGTTTAAAACCACTAGATTTTCTTGCCTTACTTTTTCCGCTTCTACAGTAGTAAGTCTTTTAGGAGGTAGCGAAGTAAAAACATAATTGAATAGTTTATCGTTTAAAAAATTAGAGCCTTGTAATATCTGAACGCTTACATCTAAATGGTCAAAATAGTGCGCTTTAGCATTAATAATATAGCGTACTGCATTTTCATTGGATACAGGAATGTAAGGGTGATTGGCCTTAATAAAGTGATTTGCCAAAAGACCTTCTGAATCTTTTTCATATGCTGCTTGTACTTCTTTTAAGTTTACAATTATAGCGGACAATTGAGCGTTGTTGGTAGATTGGCTTTGGTAAAAATTAATAAGTCTATCTTCTAAGGTGTATATTTTAGAAAAATAATTGCTAATCATCTTATTTTCCTTAGAATCAGTAAACACCAACCCTTGCGGAGAAAACGAACAAGCAATATTTTCTTTTCCATTATAGAGCAATTCAAAGTAATTTTTGTCTTCTGGTAGCCCATAAACAACTCTATAAGTACCAGTTGCGGCATCTTTTGGCAAGGTAATTTCGGCTTTTCCGTTTGAAATGCTTCCTTCTGCAACAAAGCTTAATTGTCCATTAGGTTTTTGATGATATACTAATGCCCATTTATAATTTTTTGCTGGACTAAAAGTGCCAGTGAAGGTATGTTGGGTTTGTATTGTTTGTGTTGTTAAAAACAAAATAAGAAAGAATCGGTATAATCTGGATGCTATCATTTATGGTGAAATATATCTGAATAATTTTCTGTAAAATAGAATTGTAAGTAACCTATTAACATACATTGTCATTACTGATTTTATCCTTTGTAGCAAAGAAAGTTAATACGGTTGACACGCTATTTTCTAGAAATACATTCTTTTAGAAAAGTATTAATTTGTAAAGATGTTCAATATAGAAAAAAGTAAAGTTATCTACGAAAGATTACTGTCAAGCATATAAAGAATTGCACAAATCCATAGTAAAAGCATCATATTTCTGTAATTGGTAGAGGGTTAATTAACATAGTTTTGAGAATTGAATAAAATTTAAATAACTAAAACAGCCAACTTAAATTAAAAGAACATGAAAAAACTTGTATTATTATTTACATTACTATTGACTGCCTTAGGGTTTGCACAGCAGAGCGTATCAGGTGTTATCATAGAGGCTAGTACGGGTCAACCAATTCCTGGAGCCTCAGTAGTTGAAAAAGGTACCACAAATGGAACTAGTAGTAATTTTGACGGTAAGTTTACATTAGAAGTGGCTTCTGCAGATGCCACTTTGGTAATAAGTTATCTTGGCTTTAAAAAAACTGAGGTTTCAGCAAGTGATAATCTAACTATTAAATTGGAGGAAGATGCCATGCAGCTTTCAGATGTTGTGGTTACTGCCAATAAAAGTACCCAAAACGCACAAGACGTACCTCTAAGTGTAACCGTTTTAGGAGTTAAGGATTTAGCTAAAATGGGTGCTACTGAATTTACGGATTATGCGGTTGCAATACCTAATTTAAGTTTTGGTACGCAAGGTGCCGGTAGTGGTGTATCGTTAGGTCGTAATACAAATCAAATCTCACTTAGAGGTATTTCTGGTACGAATACTACGGCGTTTTATTTAGACGACACACCATTACCTGAGAATATTGACCCAAGAATTCTTGACATTGCTAGGGTTGAAGTCTTGAGAGGTCCTCAAGGAACGCTTTATGGTTCAAATACCTTAGGAGGTGCGATAAAGGTTGTAACAGCTACACCTGATAGTAATAGGTTTAGTGGTACTATAGCAACAAGTGTTGCAAGTGTTGCTGAAGGTGATTATGATTATGGAATAAATGGGATATTAAATATTCCTTTAGCACAAGATAAATTAGGTTTGCGTATTTCTGGTTTTTATGATTTTGAAACAGGATTACTTGATACTGCCATAATACCGGGTGTAAATCTTCTGAATGGAAACACTCCGCTTACTAATGATATTGCAGGAGATCCAATAGATATAGCTACAGATGGTTGTGTTGGCTGTAATCTAGAAGATCAAGAGAATATTGATGATGAGAGTAGTTATGGTTTTATGGCCAACCTAGGGTATACTCCAAGTGATAAAGTTACTATTTCAGCAAAAGTGATGCGACAATCTACTCGAGCAGATGGTAGTAATCTAAGAGATACAAGCGTTGATAATTTCACTCAGCTTCGCGGAACTAATACAGAAGAGTATTTTGATGAAGATTGGACACATTATAGCCTAAGCGGATCTTTTGATTTTGGTAAAGGTTCTTTACAGACGAGTACATCTTATTTTGACCAGTTTTATGAAGAGCAAGAAGAGGAAGGGGCTTTTTTAAGTACTGCAATACTAGGTTTTGACGGTGAAAATAATTTAGATTATTGGGGCGGTTGGATTCGTGCTAACGTTGATTATACAAGACTTACTCATGAAACAAGATACCTTTCCAAACTAGATGGTAAATTTAATTTTGTTGCCGGAGTTTTTTACTCAAAAGAAGATATTGTTCACAATTCTTTTTCATTAAAACCAGGGTTAATTAGCTATTTGCAAGCACCATTTTTAGAAGATATTCAGTGGTGGAACTTTGACAGAGTGAACGACCAGTCAGAGTTTTCTGTATTTGGTGAATTATATTATGAATTAACAGAAAAGTTCAAGCTTACTGCAGGTTTAAGGTATTTTGATGCAAAAAAAGAAGTAGATGGCTTGCAAGTAGGTGGCCCTGTTGATTATGTAGACACACCAGTAGGGGGGACTTTTGAAGAAGATGGATTTAGCCCAAAAATTGGATTAGAATATAAAGTAGATGAACAAAACCTTCTTTTTGCCAATATATCTAGAGGTTTTCGACTAGGTGATGTTAACCCTACTGTGCCAGTACAATTCTGTGCTGAAGAATTAGCAGAGCTAGAAAATGATGTGCCTGAAACTTTTGAATCTGATTTCTTATGGAATTATGAAGTTGGTTATAAAGGCACTTTGGCAGATGGAAGATTGATTTTAAATGGTACGGCTTTTTATAATGACTGGACGAATTTTAGACAACAAAGATTTTTCTCTTCTTGTGGTTTTGGCTTCAGTGCTAATGTTGGTAGTGCTAGAAGTATAGGTTTTGAAATAGAGAGTCAATATAAAATTTCTAAAACCTTAAAAATGGGTCTAGGTATTGGCGTAATAGATGCTCAGATAACAGAAGGCGGAGAAGGTCTTTTGGCTGAAGCAGGAGATGATATCTTATTCAGTCCATCTTTAACGGCTAATATCAACTTTGATTATACCAAGCCTATTGGTGAAGGAAAAGCCTTAATTGGTAGAATAGATATGCAATACGCAAGTGAGCGTACAAGTTCTTTTGAACCTGAAAGCAATCCAGAAAGAGTTTTTGAACCTTACACATTAATGAACGGAAGGTTTGGTGTTGTCTTAAATAAATTAGAATTAGCCATATTCGCAAGAAACATCACTAATGAAAATGCTAATTTCGGAGATTTACTTTCTATAGCAGCTGAAACACCAGGTAGACCACGTTACCGCTCAAACAGACCGAGAACAATTGGTCTTCAGGCAAGGTTGAATTTCTAAAATAATTCAGTAATTAGTAAAGGGTGTAAGTGAATTTTTATATTTACTTACACCCTTTTACCCATTAATCATAATTTATTGTCATGCTAAAAAGGATAGGATTTGTTTTTGGGTTTTTGTTGATTTTTTCATGTGAAACTACACCAAAAGAAGAGGTAACATTATTTTACAATGGAGAAGTATTAACCATAAATGACAATGATGATATAACAGAAGCATTTGCTATAAAAGGTCAAAAAATTGATGGAGTTGGTACTTTAAATGAGCTAGAAACGAAATACGGAGATGCATATGTTCTTGAAAAAATCGATTTAAAAGGCAATACTTTAATGCCAGGTATTTATGAAAGTCATGCGCATCCAATATGGGGAGCAATGAAAGTCCTTTTTCAGTTAAACTTTCAATGGTACGTGGAACCTGAAGAACTTAAGGCTAGTCTAGAGCACTATATTGAAACTGAAAAACCAAAAATTGTGCTCGGTGGCGCATGGGGCAGTCAGTACTTTAAAAAATACAACATCAGAAATCCACGTAAGTGGTTAGATGCTATTAATAGCGAAATTCCAATAGCGCTTTTTGATGATGCCAGTCATAACCTTTGGGTAAATTCTGCGGCGTTATCTTTTGCTAATATCGATGTGAATACCATTTCACCCCAAAACGGTAGAATAGAAAAAACGAGCGATGGTAAACTCAATGGAATTTTATATGAAAATGCCACGTTTCTTGTTCGTGATAAAATCGAAAATAGCGTAGAAGAATATGAAAAGGCTATCACTTACGCTCAAGAACGAGCACTTTCTTTCGGTGTTACGGCGGTCAAGGTAGCAGGTACGGAGGGTAAGGCAATTGAGGTTTTTTCTGATATGGATAGAAAAGGGACTATTGATATGTTCTATGCCCTATGCCAACGAACGCCAGAAATGGTACGAGATACAACCTTAAATATTCAAGAATTTATAGATAGGGCAATAGCGAATAAAACAGCTAATATAGACCCATATTTTGTTAAGTTTTTTTTAGACGGGATACCAACATCGTCTTCGAAAACGGCTGCGATGTTATGTTCTTATAAAGATGAAGTACATCAAACCAAAAACTATGGAATGATTCACATCAAGCCTGAAATTCTTTCTCAAGATGTGGTTTCTTTTGATTCAGCAGGTTTTACGATAAAGATACATGCTGCTGGTGACCATTCTGCAAAAAATGCTATAGACGCCATTTCAGAAGCTAGAAACTTGAATCCTACAAACAAGAGATTTCATGAAATTGCACATGCCAGTTTCGTGGCAGATGAAGATATTTTAAGAATGAGTAAGCTCAATATAGCGGCTGATTTATCGCCTTACTTATGGTTTCCGAGTCCTATTGTTGATGATATTACCAATACCGTTTGTGATGAAAATAGTGATGAGTTTTGGCCTATTAAAGATTTAGGGGATAATCAAATACGCAGAATAGCTGGTTCTGATTGGCCTGCCGTAGCTGTAGATTTAAATCCTTGGTATGGAATGGAAGCAATGATCACCAGAAAAGACCCTGATAATAAGAGTGAGAATACATTTTTACCAGAGCAGGCGATTACGTTAAAAGAAGCCCTGAGAATATTTACGATAAATGGTTCAAAGTCATTTAATCATGAAAAAGAATCGGGCTCTTTAGAGGTCGGTAAATTTGCAAATTTTATCATTCTTGATAGAACGCTTTCCAAAATACCTGCATCACAAATCAGCGAAACAAAAATTTTATCCACCTATTTTAAAGGGATAGAAAAATATACATCAAACTAACGGTTTGATAGTTTAATTTGAAAAATGTGGCATTTTAAAATGATGCTTAAAAAAAATGTAAATGAACAAGAAAATACAACAATTTCTAACCCAAAAAGTAAAAGGGTCTTTTATTAACGGAAAAACTGTGACCGCTACCATCGGTGATAAAATTTCAGTTATAAATCCTGCTACCGAAGAAATTTTATCAGAAATTTTTATTTGTGGAGAAGAAGAGGTAAATGAAGCGGTACAAGCTGCCAATCACCAATTGGAGAAAGGAGAATGGTCAAATTTTTTGGCAAATAAGAAAGAATATCTGTTGTTAAAGTATGCTGACATCATTGAAGCACATACAGCAGAATTATCAGAATTACTGGTGCTTGAACATGGAAAGTTATTGTCTGATGCCAAAAAGGAAGTTTCAGCAGCGGTAAATTGTTTCCGTTATTATGCAGGTTGGGCTACCAAATTAGAGGGCTCAACCATTGATGTATCTTTAAGTGGGGGCAATCATTTTGCATATACCAAAAGAGAACCTGTAGGGGTAGTAGGGGCCATTGCACCTTGGAATGTGCCAATAATGATGTTTGCTTGGAAAATTGCTCCGGCTTTGGCTTGTGGTTGCACGGTTGTTTTTAAACCTTCGGAAGAAACACCATTAACCGCTTTGATGATGGCAGAACTTTCGGTAGAAGTTGGTATTCCTGATGGTGTTATAAATATTGTACTGGGTAATGGTCGTGTTACTGGGCAAGCGATTATCAACCACCCATTAGTATCAAAAATCACGTTCACAGGGTCATCGGAAACAGGAAGAATTATAGGACAAAATTCTGCAAAATTATTAAAGGAATTTACCTTAGAGTTAGGTGGTAAGAATCCGGTATTGGTTCTTGAGGATGCAGATTTTTCAAAGGTACCAGCAGGAGTTTCCAAAGGTATTTTTTATAATCAAGGTCAAGTATGTGTATCTGGCTCGAGATTGTATTTACCAAAAAAGCACTATG
>CALFUL010000035.1 GCA_937929935.1 uncultured Flavobacteriaceae bacterium
CGCCTTCGCAGACTCAGGAACTTTCTTTATTTGAAATTCAGTCTAATCAAGGCGATAATTATGGAATGCGTTTAAGTGGAACCTTATGTGTACCTGAGACAGGTATTTATTATTTCTATATTGCAGGTAACAACCATGTAGAATTAAATTTAGGTAGCTCATCAAGTTCTATAGATAAGACACGAATTGCCTATCATGAAGATTGGACAGGTGAGCGCGAGTGGAATAAAATGGCAACTCAAAAATCACAAGGCATTGTGCTTAACAAAGGTGAAGTACGCTATATAGAAGCCTTAATGAAAGAAGGTGGCTTTGGTGATAACTTAGCAGTAGGTTGGCGTCGCCCAAGTGATGGAAATGGTAGTTTAGCAGCTGAGGTTATACCAGGTAACGTACTTTCACCAGCAATGCGCAATGAAGTTTCGGTTAATGGAATTACCATGTCGACCAATACTTTAAATTTACCAGAGAATGAACAAGCAATTCTTACCTATGTAATTACGCCTTCAAATGCTACAAATACAAGGGTAAGTTGGACATCGAGTAACACCAATATTGCGACGGTTACTTCTGACGGATTAGTTCGTGCAATTTCTGAAGGATCAACGGCTATTGCAGTTACTACGGATGATGGTGGATTTGAAGCAATTGCAAATATAACAGTTACACCAAGCAATAATCAAAACTGTAGTGCATCTGGAAGTATTTTGATGGAACGTTATGATGATATAGGTGGATACACCATTTCTGCCTTATTATCAGGAACAATTTATCCTGATAACCCTTCAGCGACTGAGCAGCTTTCTTTATTTGAAATTGAAGCAAATCAAGGTGATAATTATGGGGTTCGGGTTAGTGGAACTTTATGTGTACCAGAAACAGGTGTTTACTATTTCTACATTGCAGGTAACAATCACGTTGAATTAAATTTAAGTAGCTCAGAAAGCCCCTTAGATAGAACACGAATTGCTTATCATGAAGATTGGACAGGAGAACGTGAGTGGGATAAGGTTGCGACTCAAAAATCACAAGGCATTGTGCTTAATAAAGGTGAGGTTCGCTATATAGAAGCATTGATGAAAGAAGGTGGTTTTGGCGATAACCTCGCTGTGGGCTGGCGTCGCCCAAGTGATGGTAATGGAAGTTTAGCTACAGAAGTAATACCCGGAAATGTTCTTTCACCGAGAACAAATGCGACTGTAGGTTTAAGAGCTTATATAGCACCTAGTTCTTCTTTAGAATTGAGTCCGGTGCCAGCAAGTGACATTTTGAATATAGAGTATTTCATTGCTAATGAATCTGAAAGTGAAGTTGAGTTAACTATTTATGATAATTTAGGCAGACAAATGAAACAAGTAATCTTTTCAGAAGCTACCTTTAATGATCAAATTGATGTATCTCAATTACAAATAGGCACCTATATTTTACAAATAGTTAAAGACGATGAAATCATTGTAAAAAGATTCATTATTATGAGATAATTAATTAAAATTAGCTATAAAAAAAAGCCTGAATGTTACATTCAGGCTTTTTAATTTTAACTAGGTCAATTGATGAATAAACGATCTATCCTTTAGAAATATCTCCAGATCCTGAAGTTTTGGTATCTACCTTTTTAGGATTGCCACGGTAGCTAATATCTCCTGAACCAGATACTCTAGCTTCTATCATTTTGTTTGCGGTTACCTGAATGTCTGCTGATCTAGAAACGGTTGCCGTTACATTATCAGCTGATAAATCATATGCTTTGATATCGCCACTGCCTGAAATAGCAGCACTGAAATCTGTAGTTTTTCCTCTTAATTTAATATCGCCTGATCCAGACATTGCAGCATCAACAGAATCTGTGTCAAGAGTTAATGTGATATCTCCTGAGCCAGACATGGCGGTTTTAAACTCATTAGTTTTGATGGTTGTTTTGCCTACAATATCGCCAGAACCAGAAAGTGCTAGAGAATTAATACTTTCAATGGGTACGGTAATTCTAATTCCGTCATCCCATGAAGAAGGCTTCAAATTATATCCTTTTTGAACTTTTAAAACAAGCTTCCCTTTTTTTACCTCTGTTACCACATATTCTAAAAGGTTTGATTCGCCTTCAATAGTTAAATGACCTTCTGGTCCTTCTATAATTTCTACGTCAAACCATCCTGACAAACTAATTCCGTCATATGCTCCCACACTTCTTTCAACAGTGGTTACATTACCGTTGCCATTAATTCTTTTTCCCCACTGCGCTATGCATGAGGTTGTCAATAAGAGTACTGCACTTAAAATTGCTAATTTTTTCATGATAATTGATTTTTATTTTATCCCACGAAAGTGAGAATTTGTTGATTAATGATTTAATTTTTAAAAAATGTTATACCGCCATAATCTGTTGAAATGTTCACGACGTTTCCGCTATTTGAAGATCCGTAAACCCCTTTGTAATATTTGCTTGTATTTTTCACTTGACTAATATTCATTTCAAAGTCATCTTTTCCGCGAACTCCGGCATAAGAAGTTTTAATTTCAAAATCAAAATGATAGGCAGGATCGTATCCAATTTTGATGCCTGAATAATCTGAATGTATATCAAGATTGCCGGCGTCTGGTGCCATTTTATCAATGCGTATCGAGCCATAGTCTGCTTTAAGGTCAATGTTACCGTGTATGGTGCCAAGTTTTACCGTAATATAATCGCCTGAACCTTGAACATTTTTAGCTTCTCTAATCTCGATTTTACCGTAATCAGTATTGTAATCTAAATTATCCATTTGTTCAACGGTTGAATTGGTATAGTCAGCTATAATAGTCAAATCACCTGCCTTTGTGATCGTATAACTTGAATAATCAGCATTGATCGTTCCGCTATTTATATAATCAATCACTGACTTTGAGGTATAATCGAAATTTAGCTGATTATTTCTGCCGCGCAATTCTCCGATTTCTAATCGGCCATAATCACAATTTATTTTTGCATGCCCATCAATGCGATCTATTATAATGCTACCATAGTCGTTATTTAGATGTATGCTGTGTTTAATGGGTAGTTTGATGGTGTAGTTAATTTGCATATTAACATTGTTGCTATTGCCCCAATTCCAGCCCCAACTGCCTTTGGTTTTATTGAAGATTGTTTTGGCAGAAACCATTGCATCAGTAGCGTCAAAATCAATAGTAATACCATCTAGCTTTTTTTGAACTTTCTCTTCATTATTGCCATTGGTTTTTATATGTACTTCAATTACTACTCGGTTTTCATTCCAAGAAATAAGATTCAAATTGCCATAGCTATTGCTCACTTTTAAGAGCGCATCTGAGTTCACATCAAATTCTTTCTTGACAGTTTTTTCTTTGGTGTACTTTCCTTTTAGCTTTCCATCATTTGCTGAGAGCAGCATTGGAAGCGCTAAAATTAGTAGTAAGGGGAATTTAAATAGTATAATTCGCATCATTATATTTTTTTATGTTTTTAATAGTTGAAATCTGGTTGAGTACGTCTTGTAATAAATCTATTCGCGTTTGAAAATTAGTTACCATTGCTCTTAGAATTAATTTACTATTACCACCATTTAAAAGTTCTTGTTCTAGAAATTTATAGTTATCATCTAACTTTTGCAATTGACCCAGCGTGTCATCAATGATTTTTTTGGTTTCTGGGGTATTTTCACTTTCTAGTTGTTTTACTTGTTCTTCAATAAGGCTAGCAAAGTAAAATTGGGTCTGCGATACTTCAGAAGAAATTTCAGCTAACTGCTCTTTTCGAGTTGGCGATGAACTATAGATACCAAATCCTACGGCTAAAAATAGTGCTATTGAAGCTGCAATTGATAATGGTTTCCACCATGTTTTCTTTTGAATTGAAACAGCACCTTGAGATGCTTGTAATTTTTCTAAGAATCGTTGTTGATGGCCTTCAGTAGGTTCTTTGGTATCGAAATCGCCTTGAAGTTTATCAATCAATTGTTCTATATCATCCTTTTTCATTCTGTCATGGTTAATTTATTTCTCAAACTTTGTTTTGCCCTAGAGATGGTTGTTCTGCAATTGGCATTACTAATATTCATTATTTCACTTATTTCTTCATAATCATAGCCTTCAATTAAATGTAAGGTCAAAGAAACTCTGTAGTTATCTTTCAATAGTTTCATGCCATCCATCACTTTTTGAGCCTTTAGTTCAGTTAACGCATGATCGTGATTCGAAACAACTACATTATTATCTTCGACCTTGAATAGTACATCATTTAAACCAACTTCTTTTTTCTTTTGTTGCTTTCTGTAATGATGAATACTGTTGTTTATCACAATGCGTTTGAGCCATGCGCCAAAGGTTACCTCTGCTTTAAATGTATGCAGTTTTGTAAATGCGTTTAAAAACGATTCTTGCATGACATCTTCAGCCTCTGCGCTATCTTTTACAATGCGTACCGATGTATTATACATGGCTTTGTAATAGCGATTGTAAATTTCTAATTGCGCACTTGGTTTTCCTTGCAAACATAATTGAAGTAAAACGTCAGTATTTTCTTTTTTGTGGCTCAAAAAATGAATGGTTTGAAATAGAGATATAGAAAGTTAATGATTGTTACAGTTCTGAAGAAAAAAATAGTTGTGAACTCACGTTTATGCCCCTGATAAATAGGTAATGGGGGCTTGATTTTATCTACTTTCATTTTTTTTTATCTAAAGAATTAAAGTCGTTCTTTGGAAGTGATTTAAGAATGACATTTTGCAATTTACCTTCGATTGGCATAACAATTGTCTTTATGGGTATGTAATAGAAGCCTTTTTTATGAAAAGATAATGATAGTAAGGCTTTTATAAATTTATAACTAAATTGAAAGAAACATTTTGAACTGCTAAAGTGACAAAATGGCGTACTATTTATATGGGAAAATCTAAGTTTACCAGTTTTGACAATATGTCTTTGCAATCAATTGATGGCGATGCAGAATTAATACCCTTACTGACACCTGAGGATGAGGAGCAGATGAGTAATGAAAGTTTGCCTGATACATTGCCCATACTACCGTTACGTAATACGGTTTTGTTTCCGGGGGTTGTGGTGCCTATAACAGCGGGTAGAGACAAGTCAATACGACTTGTAAAAGATGCCAATAACGGATCAAAGGTTATTGGCGTGGTCTCACAAAAAGAACAAGATACTGAGAACCCAGATGTAAAAGATATCAATACCGTTGGTACCGTAGCACGTATTTTACGCGTACTAAAAATGCCTGATGGTAGTACAACGGTGATTATTCAGGGTAAAAAGCGATTTGAAATAGATGAGGTACTAACCAATGAGCCTTATTTTACAGCTACCGTAAAAGAAACTGAGGACACCAGACCTGAAAAGAATGACAAAGAATTCTTAGCTATTATTGATTCGATCAAGGAGGTGGCTTTGCAGATTATTCGCGATAACCCGAACTTACCTAGTGAGGCTTCATTTGCTATTAAAAACATTCAAAGTAATTCATTCTTAATCAACTTTGTGTCATCAAATTTAAATCTTGATGTAAAAGACAAGCAAGAATTATTAGAAATAAGCGACCTTCAAAAAAGAGCGTTGGCTACTTTAAAGTATATGAATGTTGAGTTGCAAAAGTTAGAACTTAAAAATGACATTCAGTTAAAGGTTCGGAATGATATGGATCAGCAGCAACGTGAATATTTTCTGCATCAGCAAATGAAAACTATACAAGAAGAGTTGGGTGGTGTTTCTTATGATGAAGAGGTCATGGAGATGGATTTAAGGGCCAAGAAGAAGAAATGGGATAAAAAAACAGGAAAGCATTTTGATAAAGAACTGGCGAAACTGAAAAGAATGAATCCGCAAGTTGCTGAATATTCCATCCAAAGAAATTACCTAGAACTGTTTTTAGACTTGCCATGGAATGAATTTTCAAAAGATAAATTTGATTTAAAACGCGCTGAGAAAATATTAGATCGTGATCATTATGGTTTAGAAGATGTCAAAAGAAGAATTATAGAGTATCTGGCTGTATTAAAACTGCGAAATGATATGAAGTCGCCTATACTTTGTTTATACGGCCCTCCAGGTGTTGGTAAAACTTCATTAGGCAAATCAGTTGCTGAAGCATTGGGGCGAGAATATGTGCGTATTTCTTTAGGTGGTTTGCGTGATGAAGCTGAAATCAGAGGCCATAGAAAGACCTATATAGGAGCGATGCCAGGTAGAATAGTGCAGAGTTTGAAAAAAGCAGGTACCTCAAATCCGGTTTTTATTTTAGATGAAATTGATAAGTTGTCAAACAGTCACCAAGGCGATCCCTCATCAGCAATGTTAGAGGTTTTAGATGCTGAGCAGAACAATGCGTTTTATGATAACTTTCTTGAAATGGGCTATGATCTATCAAAAGTAATGTTCATTGCAACTGCTAATAATTTAGGGTCTATTCAACCAGCGTTGCGAGATCGTATGGAGATGATTAATGTATCAGGCTATACCATTGAAGAAAAGGTAGAAATTGCCAAACGTCATTTGCTACCAAAGCAATTAAAAGAGCATGGTTTAAGCGCAAAACATTTAAAACTAGGAAAAGCACAATTAGAAAAAATTGTTGAAGGTTATACACGAGAATCAGGGGTAAGAACGCTTGAAAAGCAACTGGCAAAAATGGTGCGTTATGCGGCTAAATCTATAGCTACTGAAGAAGAATATGATATTAAAGTTAGCACCGCTGATGTAGAAAAAGTGCTAGGTGTGGCGAGAATGGAACGCGATAAGTATGAAAACAATGATGTTGCTGGTGTAGTAACAGGGTTGGCTTGGACTCAAGTTGGGGGCGATATTCTTTTCATTGAATCAATACTTTCAAAAGGAAAAGGCACTTTAAATATTACCGGAAATTTAGGTAAAGTAATGAAGGAGTCAGCGGCTATTGCCTTAGAATATATTAAGTCAAATGCTGATCTTTTTGATATTGATGTCGAGCTCTTTGAAAAGTATAATGTGCATATTCATGTACCAGAAGGGGCGACGCCTAAAGACGGCCCAAGTGCCGGAATTACCATGCTAACCTCATTAGTTTCTTTATTCACACAGCGAAAAGTAAAGAAAAGTTTAGCCATGACGGGCGAAATAACATTGCGCGGAAAAGTATTGCCAGTAGGCGGTATTAAAGAAAAAATATTGGCTGCCAAGCGTGCTAAAATAAAAGAGCTGATTTTGTGCCAAGAAAATGAACGCGATATCTTAGAAATTAAGAAAGATTATTTAAAAGGATTGACATTTCATTATGTAACAGATATGCATCAAGTCATTGATATTGCAATAACAAAACAGAAAGTTAAAAACGCTAAAAAGCTATAGTCTAATTATTAAATTTTCAATTTGAAAGCGACCTTTAGGTGTTTTTCGAAAGCGAACTATTTCTGACTACTTTTACACTATGACAAAAATAATCATAGCAATTGACGGGTATTCGTCAACCGGAAAAAGTACTATTGCCAAGCAATTGGCAAAAGCTTTGAGCTATGTGTATGTTGATACAGGCGCTATGTATCGAGCAGTTACCTTATTTGCACTCAGAAAACATTTAGTAAGTGACAGCCATCTTGATCAAGAGATCCTAATTGATTTATTAGATGAGATTGAGTTGCGTTTTAAATACAACCCTGAATTAGAACTTTCTGAGATGTTTTTAAACGGAGAGAATGTTGAGAAAGAAATAAGACAAATGCAGGTTTCTCAGTATGTGAGTCCTGTTGCTGAAATAAAAGAAGTGCGCGCCAAACTTGTGGCAATGCAACAAAAAATGGGAAAAGAAAAAGGATTGGTTATGGATGGTAGAGATATAGGTACCGTTGTTTTTCCTGATGCCGCGTTGAAAATATTCATGACGGCATCACCAGAAAAAAGAGCCACTAGGCGCTATAAAGAACTTTTAGATAAGGGCGAAGAAGTTGTCTTTGAAGCGGTTTTAGAAAACGTTCAAAAAAGAGACTATATTGATTCAACAAGAGAATTTAGTCCATTAAAACAAGCAGAAGATGCCATTGTTTTTGATAACAGTGATATGGGGCTCGAAGAGCAATTTGAACGCTTGTTGAATTTTGCGAATCGAATTATTGAGAAGAACCCTAAAGACGGCTATATGCTTTGAATTTTGAAGTTAGCAAACCTGCCAGCATGAAGGTAAGCCCAAACCCCACATTAATTATAGGCATTGTGCCTGTTGCACAAGTACTTGCTAAAAATAGTGTTTTTGCTTAACTTTAGTTATGCAAGGAAAGAAGGATTATCAAGAAAAGCTATTTGCTCATTTTCAGTTGAGTGAACGCATCCCGAAGAAGAATTTCTACAGGCGATTAAAGGACGTATTAGATTTGAATTTTCTCTACAAGCTAACCAAAGAATATTACGGAGAAAGTGGTCAAAAAAGCATTGACCCTTTGGTGTTTTTCAAACTTTGTTTAGTAGGTTATTTAGAAAACCTTATTAGTGATCGTAATTTAATAGCGCATTGTTCAATGCGATTAGACCTATTGTATTTCATAGGTTATGATATTGATGAAGAACTGCCTTGGCATAGCACCATAAGTAGAACCCGTCGGTTATTCCCAGAATCTGTATTTGAAGAAGTTTTCACTAAGGTTTTACAAATGTGTGTTGAAAAAGGCATGGTAAGTGGTCATACCCAAACAATAGATTCGGCTCCAGTAAAGGCAAATGCTAGTATGGACACGCTAGAGCTCAAAGTACCTGAAGAAGATTTACAAGAACACTTAATGCGCATACGTGCAATCAGTGCAATGGATAAAGAAGCGCCTCATCGTAAATCTAAAAACGACAAATCAGATAATGATCAGCGTAAGGTAAGGGCAACTAAACAAGAACT
>CALFUL010000036.1 GCA_937929935.1 uncultured Flavobacteriaceae bacterium
CTGTTCAACACTTTTTCCATTGTCGAACTCCTTTAAAATCTTTGCAATCTGCACGGGTGAAAATTTACTCTTTCTCATACTGTTTAAAATTAAGATTATTATTCTACTTTTAAACAGTTCGGTTTTAAGGGAAGCTTACAAGGCAAGTGGGTATTTAATAAAACAGAATCTAATTCAAAAGTTTTCGATAATAAATTGTACAGTGCTTCATATGTGGAATTTAAAAAAATATTAGGGGACTCATTAATTGATATGAATACCCTAAGACTGAATAAAATTATTGCCCCAAAAATTGAATTTAATCTAAACAGAGCAAAGTTGGCGAAAATCAAACAAAATACTGGTTGTGATTTTCTAATTAATGTTAGAGGTACGGTAATTAGTAATGGTGCTGGCTCTATATCATTTGATTCTGGCAACGGAAATTACAATACCAGTAATGAATCATCGGTAAACATTATTATTTATGACCTAAATACAAATGAAATTATTTCGTCCTCTCAAGTAACAGCTAAAGTAACTTCTGAAAATTCTCATTTTGACAACGGCAACGTAATACCTTCAATCAATTCAAGTGCAGAGACGATAATGGTAAAGGCAGCTAAAAATCTGATTAAAAAATATAATAAAAATAGACTAGACTAATATTAGCTTTGAAATAAATATCACCTTTTCAAAAAGGTAGTCTCTTAGAAAAATTAATTATTTACATAATTATGTCTTACTGTTCATTTGAAAAATCAACTTAGAATGCAAAAAATCTTTACAACTTTAATTTTTAGCCTTATTGTAACTCTAACTTATGCTCAACATAAAAATGATGTTAGTACAGAAAAAGTATGGCGTTTGAATTTTTTAAATCCTGCCATTGAATTGGAAATTCCGACAGGTCAATACTCAACATTCTCTCCAGCGCTTGGAATTGGTTTTGGTGGCGGATATCCTGACTTGACTTCAGGAGGAAACGGATTCATTTACATAATCAGCCCATTTTTAGATGTTCAAGAAAAATGGTTTTACAACTTGAACAAGCGGGAAAACAAAAATCGAACAACTGAAAATAATTCTGGTAACTTTGTTTCTTTAAGATTTATAACTCGTGGTAATTCAATCGCTGAAAATGTAAACCGAACATCTGACTTTGATTTTGCAATGGGGCCAACTTGGTGCAAAAAACGATAAAACGAATTTAAAATCTTATTTATTGATTAACGAAAGACCAAAGATGTCTATTCCAATAATATTTGATATCAAAATATGGGTTTTGAGTTCTCAAATGTTAAAGTTTGCTAAAAAAGCGAAAAGTGAGCAAAAAGTGAGCAATTTTTAAAATGCAAAAAGCCTTCGATTTCTCGAAGGCCTTTGTTTACGTTGTGGGCCCTGAAGGATTCGAACCTTCGACCCCCTGCTTGTAAGGCAGGTGCTCTGAACCAACTGAGCTAAGAGCCCCAAAACGGATTGCAAATATAGGATTGTTTTTTCTTTGACCAAAAGAAAAAAATAGAAAAAATCACAAGACCTCTGCAACTACAAAAGTACTGCCGCCAACAAATATTAAATCTTTTTTAGAAGCCCCTTTATTTGCTGCTCTTAATGCACTCTTTACAGATTTATACGACCTACCTTTTAAACCATTTTCTAGGGCATGTTTTTCTAAAATAGTCACATTAAGACCTCGTTGAATTTCTGGTTGGGCAAAATAATAGGTGGCATTTTTTGGAAATAATGGTAAAATACCTTCTAAATCTTTACCCTTTACAAAACCCAAAACAATGTGTAAAGCTTCATACTTTTGATTTTTCAATTGATTTAAGACTAAAGTCAAGCCTTCTTTATTATGGGCTGTATCACATAGTATAGTTGGTTTTTTTTGAATGATTTGCCAGCGCCCTAGAATTTGAGTGTTTTTAACCACATTCAACAAACCGTCTTGAATATGTTGTTCTGTAACTTCAAATTGATTTAGGTTCTTGATAGTCGCCACTACCCCCTTACAATTTTTCTTTTGATACGCGCCTAATAATTCAATTCTATAATTTTTAGAAATCAATTCTTCAGCAAAACTTATTGAAGCATTTTTCTTCTTGGCTATTGACTTAAATACTTGATCAGTTTCAATCTGACTTTCGCTGATAACCACAGGAGTGTTTTTTTTAATAATTCCTGCTTTTTCTGAGGCGATTTCTATTAAAGTAGCACCTAATAAATCAACATGATCAAAACCTATATTGGTAATCAGCGAAATTTGTGGCGTTATAATATTTGTTGAATCTAAACGCCCGCCAAGTCCTACTTCAATGACAGCAATATCAACCTTTTGAGAAGCGAAATATTGAAAAGCCATACCAACAGTCATTTCAAAGAAAGAAAGTTGGTGTTCCTCAAAAAAAGATTTATTCTTTGAGATAAATTGTACTACTTCCTTCTCACTAATAAACTTTCCGTTGATTTTAATGCGTTCTCTATAATCTTTTAAATGAGGAGAAGTATATAAACCAACCTTATAACCTGCTTCTTGAAGAATTGAGGCCAACATATGGCTACTTGAGCCCTTACCATTAGTGCCGGCTACATGAATGCTTTTGAATTTTTTATGAGGATTTTCAAGATGCTTTGAAAACAACTTAATGTTGTTCAATTTAGCATTGAAGGCACTTTTACCTTTTTGTTGATACATTGGAAGCTGATGAAACATCCAATCTAAAGTTTCCTGATAGGTCACCTATCCTCCTAATTTGAAGTTAACAACTACAAAACCTATTTGTTGACTAGGCGCATTTGAATCTAGGTTCCATTTGTGCTTAAAAGCTGTTTTTTTAGCTGGCTCTAGTAAACACGGACTATTATTGGTTGTACCTTTAACTCCGGGCGTTGCACTAATAACATTACCATTTTTATCAACAACAATTTTCACAACTACCCTACCCGCTTCATTACATTCTTGCTTTACTTTTCCTTTGTTTACAAGACTTCTTCCGTTAAGTCCGTAACCGCCTGTACCACTACCCGATCCAGGGCTACCATAGTAACTTGTTGCATAAGGATCACCATCTGGTTGTCCTTTATCGCCTGCTCTATTATCATCCCCTTCAGAACCTGAAGCATTACCATCAGACTTATATAAACCATCGGTCATTTCATCAAACTCTTTCTTTTTTGCCTCTTGTTCTCTTCTAGCTTTTTCTTCAGCCTCTCTCTTTTGCTGCGCAATTTTAGCCGCTTTGGCCTTTTCTCTTTTTAAGGCGTCCTCTTTTCTTTTCTGTTCAGCAAGTGCTGCATTTTCGGCCCTTTTCTTGGCCTCTTCTGCTTTTTTGATTTTTATTGCTTCTTCATTTTCTTGAGTTAATACTTTTTCAGAGGGCGTCTCTTTTGAGGTTACTTCTTCAGGCAACTCTTCTTGAATTTCTTCAACTACTTCCTCTTGAACTTCTTGTTTTACAGGTTCAACCGGTGGTATGTTTAGAGGTTCTGATCTAATTTTTTCTTGGGGCTGTACAAGACCGCTACCAAATTCTGTGGTGCCAAAATTTACAGATATGCCATTATCTTCTGGCGGATCCATATACGTTAATCCTATATAAAATAAAACAAGTAGAAGTACACTTAAAACTAAAGTGGTAAGGGTGAATGACTTTTTTTTGTGTCTTGTATCTAAGAAAGACATATTAATTAGGTCGCACAGCCAAAATTACCTTGAAATTATTTCTATTGGCTATATCCATCACATTCACTGCTTCTTTAATTGCAACGCTTTCTTCAGCCCTTAAAATAATCGTAGGTTTATCTTGCCCTTCGAGTGCTTTTTTTAGTTCAATTTCTATATATTCTCCGTTAATCTGCTCGTCGTTGACAAAGTATTGAAGGTTCTTATCAATACTAACAGAAACGTTTTGTGTGTTTGTTGATTTACCTTTTGCTTTAGGTAGCAATAAATCTAGAGCATTAGGCGAATTAGCTGTTAACATGAAAAATATGAGCAAAAGAAAAACTATGTCAGTCATTGATGACATGCTGAAATCAGGACTCACCTTATTTCTTCCTTTTAATTTCATCTATTTTACTATTAAAGGGGTTCGTTTAATAAGTCTAAAAATTCAACCGCATTTGCTTCCATTTTGTGAACCACCTTATCAGTTCGGTTTACTAAATGGTTGTATCCTATATAAGCAATAATACCTACAATCAAACCAGCAACTGTAGTTGTCATGGCTGTATAAATACCTGAAGCTAATGAACCCATTTCTGCCTGACCACCACTTGTAGCCATCTGATGAAATGCCAAAATCATACCAATTACGGTGCCTAAGAAACCGATCATAGGCGCAGCACCTGCAACCGTTGCCAAAACACTGACGTTTTTTTCTAGTTTATACACCTCTAAGGTACCCGCGTTTTCTATTGCGGTATTGATATCATCTAAAGGTTTACCTATTCTTGAAACTCCTTTTGCTGTTAATCTAGCTACCGGAGAATCAGTTTGAGAACAAAGCATTTGGGCTGCTTCAAGTTTACCGTTAGTCACATGATCACGAATTTGATTCATGAAATTACTATCTATTTTTGAAGCTGCCTTAATGGCTAAAATACGCTCGAAATAGATGTAAAGGGCTACCCCTAACATTAAAAATAAAACTGAAATAATTACAACACTGCCTGTACCGCCATTGAAAATTAAATCAATAACTGAGAGTGTTTTTTCTTGTGAAAGGGTATCGCCTAATTCAGGGTCTTGAAAGCTTATCATGAAAGAATAGTGTTAAGTATTGCCTTTATAACGGTATATTACTGATTAAATTATCTACATTACACAAATTGTCGCATAAAAATAAAGGTTATTGCTCCTGCTAAAAAACCAACAAAAGCCAACCAGGTTATCTTTTTTAAATACCAGAAAAAATCAATTTTTTCCATTCCCATGGCAACAACCCCTGCAGCGGATCCAATGATCAACATACTTCCGCCTGTTCCGGCTGAATAGGCGATGAAATGCCAAAGTTGATTATCTGTTACTTCAGAGAACATTCCAAGACTTGCTGCCACTAAAGGAACATTGTCAATAATAGCAGAACCTACGCCTAAAAGAAGTACTACTAAATCAGATACACGTGTGCCTTCTAACTCAGTGCCAATCATTCCTATGCTATCTTGTAACCAAGTTGCAAAGCCAAAAAGTTGACCCAAAGATTCTAAGGCCGCAACTGCCATTAATATCCCTAGAAAGAAAAGAATACTGGGTAATTCAATTTTAGAAAGTGAACTGTGAACTGGACTGTGATGCGCTGACATATGCTCACCTGCATCATCATCTAAACTGGTAATATTAAACTTACTCTTGCTGTAAATTTCGGCGAATGTAGCTACTACACCCAAGGAAAGCATCATACCTACATAAGGTGGTAAATGCGTAACCGTTTTAAAGATGGGAACAAATACAATAGCGCCCAAACCTAAATACAACATAGTGGCGCTAAACTTTCCTTTTGGTTTTTCATTCTCATCACTCACGTTTAAATTTCCTTTGAAAGCAGGCAAAAAAGAACTTATAAAAACGGGCACCAACATACAAACCAAAGACGGTATGAACAAAAATTGAATCAATTTCAAGGTGGTTACCTTATTACCAATCCATAGCATTGTTGTAGTTACATCGCCAATTGGAGACCATGCGCCACCTGCATTCGCAGCAATAATTATCAAACCTGCGTACCATATTCTTACGTCACGATTCTTAACAATTTTCTGAAGAATTGAAATTAATACAATAGTAGCTGTTAGGTTATCAATAATGGCAGATAGAATAAAGGCTAAGAAAGCAAAAATCCATAATATTTTACTTTTACTTTTTGTTTTAATAAAGCCCTTTATGGTTGCAAAGCCATCAAAATAATCAATAATCTCAACTATAGTCATAGCACCTAATAAGAAAACCAAAATTTCAGCCGTTTTACCTAAATGATGCAGTAGAGTTTCCTCCATAAGATGAAGCTTTTCTTCATGAAGAAGATCAGGAAAATTCTCAACTAAGGCATGCTTACCAGAATCAAACCACGTAGAAAATCCGTCAATACCCAAAGCAATTAATGCCCAACAAACAGCCATCATTACTAGGGCTGGTATCAATTTATCAATTTTCAAATTGTGCTCTAAAGTAATGGCTAAGTACCCTAAAACGAATACTAAAATAATTGCTGATTCCATAAAATATCTTTAACTGATTAAGGCGATACTAAGTATGAACAACTCACGCTAGGCCGCAAAATTAAAATTCAAAAGAATCACAAATATAGAGATATTTAACAATGTTATAATTGCATTTAAAAAGTGCTTTGATTTTAAATGTCATTTAGATTGTATACGCTTATCTTTGACATAACAATTTTAATTATTTAGCATGAATTTTTCACTTTCAGAAGAGCATTTAATGATACAGCAAGCGGCAAGAGATTTTGCCCAAAATGAGTTATTGCCTGGAGTAATTGAACGCGATAACGCCCAAAAATTTCCGGCCGAACAAATTAAAAAATTAGGAGAATTAGGTTTTTTAGGAATGATGGTAGACCCGATTTACAATGGTAGCGGCATGGATACTCTTTCTTATGTTATTGCTATGGAGGAGCTCTCAAAAATTGACGCCTCTGCCTCTGTTGTTGTTTCAGTAAATAATTCTTTGGTATGCTACGGCTTAGAAGCCTATGGCAATGAAGATCAAAAAGAAAAGTATCTAAAACGATTAGCTTCAGGAGAAATTATTGGGGCGTTTTGTTTATCAGAACCAGAAGCAGGAAGTGATGCAACTTCGCAAAAAACCACTGCAATTGACAAAGGAGATCATTACGTTTTAAACGGAACTAAAAACTGGATTACCAACGGAAATTCAGCGGAAGTCTATTTGGTTATAGCGCAAACTGACAAAGAAAAAGGCCATAAAGGAATCAATGCATTGATTATTGAAAAAGGAGCGCCAGGTTTTGTAATCGGACCCAAAGAAGATAAATTAGGAATTCGAGGAAGCGATACCCATTCACTTATATTCAATGATGTAAAAGTGCCAAAAGAGAATCGAATTGGAGAAGATGGATTTGGATTTAAATTTGCTATGAAAACCCTTGCTGGTGGTAGAATTGGAATTGCCGCGCAAGCTTTAGGTATTTCAGCTGGAGCTTATGAATTGGCACTTAAATATTCTAAACAAAGAAAGGCATTCGGTACAGAAATTAGTAATCATCAAGCAATTGCTTTTAAATTAGCAGATATGCATACCCAAATTCAAGCTGCCAGGCACTTGGTTTACAAAGCTGCTTGGGATAAGGATCAAGGAGAAAATTATGATTTATCAGGAGCCATGGCGAAGTTATATGCCTCACAAGTTGCCATGGAAACCGCTGTTGAAGCCGTTCAAATTCATGGTGGTAATGGTTTTGTTAAAGACTATCATGTAGAACGCCTCATGCGTGATGCAAAAATTACCCAGATTTATGAGGGTACTTCTGAAATACAAAAAATTGTTATTTCAAGAAGTATTCTTCGCGACTAGTGTGTGTTTTTAAAATTCGCATTATCAAAATCTCAAAATTTACTAGGCTAAATTCCGTAATTAATGATTTTTTGATCAATTATTACAGACGCTATGTTTTTTGTTGAATTCAGTGTTAAACCCCATGGGTTAATGAACAAAAATGATATTTTTAAAGACTTGAATTACATAAAAAGTAAGCTTGAGTTCTTAAAAATCATCTTATGGCATTGAAAAAACAAGGCTTATACCTTCCAGAATTTGAGCACGATAACTGCGGTGCAGGCTTCATCTGTAGCCTAAAAGGAAAAAAATCAAACGACATCATTCACAAAGCACTTGAGATTCTAGACAAGCTAGAACACCGAGGTGCTGTTAGTGCTGATGGAAAAACCGGTGATGGTGCAGGAATTCTTATTGACATTCCTCATGATTTCTTTGTAGCTGAATGTAATTTTGATTTACCTGAGCCTGGACAGTATGCCGTAAGTAATGTTTTTCTTCCTCAAAAAGAGAATCAAAGAAATTTTTGTATTGACGTATTTGAAGAAAATATCAAAAAACAAGGCCTTCAATTATTAGGATGGCGTGATGTTCCTGTAAATAGATCAGTTCCTGGTAGAATTGCCATGGAAACTGAACCTTTTGTAAAGCAACTTTTTATCGCGAAAGAACACGAAGCGCAAAAGGAATTTGATTTCAATCTAAAACTTTTTATTGCCAGAAAAGTCACAGAACATACGATTATAAAATCAAAACTATCTGAAAGTGATTTTTTCTACGTTCCAAGTCTTTCTACTAAGATTATCATTTTCAAAGGCTTATTAATGCCTAAAGATATTAGTCTTTACTACAGAGATTTAATGGACCCAAGGGTTGTTACTCGGCTCTCATTAGTTCACCAAAGATTCTCAACAAACACATTTCCTACCTGGGATTTAGCGCAACCATTTAGATATATGTGTCACAACGGCGAAATAAATACCCTACGTGGTAATGTTTCAAGAATGCGTTCACGTGAAGAATTGCTTGAAAGTGATTGGTTTGGTGATGAAATAAAAAATATTATTCCGGTAATTCTACCCGGAAAATCAGATTCTGCGACAATGGATATGGTTGTCGAGCTTCTTTTAATGACTGGCCGTTCGTTGCCAGAAGTTATGATGGTCCTCGTACCCGAAGCTTGGGAGAAAAACACTGATATGTCGGAAGCGAAAAGAGCTTTCTACGAATATCACTCGTGCATGATGGAACCTTGGGATGGACCCGCATCTGTACCTTTTACAGATGGAAATTATATCGGAGCTGTTTTAGATAGAAATGGACTTCGCCCATCAAGATATACCGTTACTAAAGATGATTATGTTATTATGTCATCAGAAGTTGGTGTTGTAGATATCGCCCCAGAAAACGTTGAACTTCATGGCCGTTTAGAGCCTGGCAAAATGTTTCTTGTAAACATGGAAGAAGGTCGAATCATCAATGACGAAGAAATCAAAGAGGAGATAGCACAACGTCATCCATATCAAAAATGGCTGGATAAAAATTTAGTACACTTAAAAGATATCCCTTACAATGATTGCCCTCTTTTCTTAAACGAAGCTACTTTATCAAAACGTAAAGTCGCTTTTGGCTATACTCTAGAAGATATCAATACGATTATCCTTCCGATGGGAAAAAGTGCAAAAGAGCCAATTGGTTCTATGGGTTCAGATACACCTATTGCAATTCTTTCTGAAAGACCTCAGTTAATTTACAATTATTTCAAGCAATTATTTGCTCAAGTTACTAACCCACCTTTAGATGGTATTCGTGAAGAATTAATTACTGATATTAGTCTAACACTGGGTAGTGATCAAAATATTTTCGAATTTTCAGAATTACATTGTCGTAAACTTAAAATTCAGAACCCAGTAATTTCAAAAGAAGATTTAGACAAGATTAAGAACTATGATGTTAGTCCTGACTATAAGGTAGTTTCAATTTCTACTTTATATAGTATAGAAAAAGGTCACAATGGACTTGAAGATGCACTAAAATCTATATTAGATCAAGCCTCTAAAGCAATTGACGACGAAACTAATATCATAATTCTATCTGATAGAGGTGTTAGTAAAACACAGGCCCCAATTCCTGCCCTGTTGGCGTGCTCTTTCGTTAATAGTGGGTTACAAAAATTAGGAAAACGTTCAAAAGTAAGTGTCATAATTGAATCTGCCGAACCTCGCGAAGTACATCATTTTGCTTTACTTTTCGGTTTCGGTGCTAGTGCAATCAATCCTTATTTAGTTAATGAAATCATTGCTGAACAAATTGAAGAACTTGATATCACTGAATATACTTTTAATGAAGCTATTGAAAACTATAATAAAGCAGTTGGCAAGGGTATCTTAAAAGTGATGAACAAAATAGGAATCTCAACCTTAAATTCTTATCGTGGATCTCAATTGTTCGAATGTATTGGGATTAACACTAAAGTTGTTGAAAAATATTTTCCAAATACCCCAACGAGAATTGAAGGCATTGGACTTTATGAAATAGAAAAAGAAATTGCTAAGCGTCATGCTAAAGCATTTGCGAAAAAAGAAATTGCTGCCAATTTAGATTTAGAAATGGGCGGTGAATATCGCTGGAGACGTGATGGTGAAAAACACATGTTCAATCCATTATCTGTAGCTAAACTTCAAAAAGCTGTTCGTAATAATGAAGAAACCAGCTATAAGGAGTTTGCTGACATGATCAACGAACAATCTAAAAGCTTGATGACCATTCGTGGTATGTTTGAATTTTCAAACTTTGATCCCATTCCTTTAGAAGAAGTAGAACCTTGGACAGATATTGTAAAACGTTTCAAAACTGGTGCCATGTCTTATGGCTCTATTAGTAAAGAGGCTCATGAAAATTTAGCAATTGCTATGAACCGTATCGGTGGTAAGAGTAATTCGGGTGAAGGAGGAGAAGATGCTGAACGTTTTTACAAAAATGCTACTGGTGATTGGAAAAACAGTGCTATAAAACAAGTTGCTTCTGGTCGTTTCGGAGTAACATCTGACTACTTAACTAATGCGAAAGAGATACAAATTAAAATGGCTCAAGGAGCTAAACCAGGTGAAGGCGGACAATTGCCTGGCCCTAAAGTGAACCCTGCCATTGCAAAAACAAGAAACTCAACTCCTTATGTAGGATTGATTTCTCCACCACCGCATCACGATATTTATTCTATTGAAGATTTATCTCAATTAATTTTTGATTTAAAATCTGCCAACCGTGAAGCTAGAATTAATGTAAAACTAGTTTCTGAAATAGGTGTAGGTACTGTTGCAGCAGGTGTTGCAAAAGCAAAAGCGGATGTAGTTCTTATTTCAGGTTTTGATGGTGGTACCGGGGCAACGCCACTGACATCGTTAAAACATGCAGGACTACCTTGGGAATTAGGTATTGCAGAAGCGCAACAAACCTTAGTAATGAACGATTTAAGAAATCGTATCGTACTAGAATGTGACGGTCAGTTAAAAACTGGTCGTGATGTTGCCGTTGCTTGCTTATTAGGCGCTGAAGAATTTGGTTTTGCAACTGCACCTTTAGTTGCTTCTGGCTGCATTATGATGCGTGTTTGCCATTTAAATACATGCCCAGTTGGTATTGCAACTCAAAACCCAGAACTGCGTAAGAAATTCAAAGGCAAACCAGAACATGTAGTTAACTATATGTATTTCGTTGCTCAAGAATTAAGAGAGATCATGGCGCAACTTGGATTTAGAACAATAAATGAAATGGTTGGTCAAGTTCAAAAACTAGATCGTAATAATGCTATTGATCATTATAAAGCGAATGGAATTGATTTAAGTCCAATTTTACATCAAGTAGATGTTCCAGCCGGAACCAAATTCTACAACACTCAAAAACAAATACATGATGTAGATAAGTCGATTGAGTTCGATATCATAGAGAAAGCGAATCCATCATTATTCAGAAAGGAAAAAGCAGTTTTAGATTTTCCAATTTGTAATACGGATAGGGCAGTTGGAGCAATCATAAGTAATGAAATTTCAAAAATTTATGGCGCCAAAGGCTTGCCTATAAATACATTAAAATTGAATTTTACAGGTTCAGCAGGCCAGAGTTTTGGTGCTTTCGCAACAAGAGGCTTAACAATGACCGTAAACGGAAATACGAATGATTATTTAGGAAAAGGATTATCGGGTGCTAAATTGGTTATTAAAGTACCTGAAAAATCAACAATTATTCCTGAAGACAATGTTATTACCGGAAATGTAACTCTTTATGGTGCAACTGCCGGAAGAGCTTATATTAATGGAAAAGCAGGAGAACGTTTTTGTGTTCGAAACTCAGGAGCCAAAACTGTTGTTGAAGGTATTGGAGATCACGGTTGTGAATATATGACTGGTGGTGTTGCAGTAATACTAGGTGAAGTTGGAAGAAACTTTGGTGCAGGCATGAGTGGTGGTATTGCTTATGTTTATGACAAGAACAAAACCTTCGAGAAAAATTGCAGTAAAGAAGGCTTGAATCTCTTAGCTGTTGAAGAAGATAAAGATATAGCTCAGCTAAAAGAACTTATTGAAAGTCATTATAATTCTACTTTGAGTCCTCTAGCACAACGAATTTTAGAAAAATGGGAAGATTGTTTGTCTGATTTTGTTAAAGTTTTTCCAGAGGAGTACAGAAAAGCACTTATCCGTTTAGAAGAAGAAAAGCTACAAACTATATAAATCGAGACATGGGAAAGATAACAGGATTTTTAGAATTCGATAGAAAAGTAGAACAATATGACTCCGTTGAAAAACGAGTAAAAGATTATAAGGAGTTTACAATTCCGATGGAGGAAACTGAACTTAAAGATCAAGGTGCTCGCTGTATGGATTGTGGAATTCCGTTCTGTCACAGTGGTTGCCCTTTAGGGAATTTGATACCTGATTTTAATGATGCCGTATATAAAGGAAAATGGGAAAAAGCAGCTGGTATTTTACATTCTACCAACAACTTTCCTGAATTCACAGGAAGACTATGTCCTGCACCATGTGAAGAAGCATGTGTTTTAGGTATTAATGAAGACCCAGTTACCATTGAGAACATTGAAAAAAATATTGTTGAGACTGCTTTTGAAAAAGGGTGGATAGTTCCTCAACCACCTGCAATTAGAACAGAAAAAACAGTCGCTGTAATAGGTTCTGGACCTTCAGGTTTAGCAGCTGCACAACAGTTAAATAGAGCTGGTCATACTGTTACCGTTTTTGAAAGGGATGAAAAACCAGGTGGTCTTTTACGCTACGGTATTCCTGATTTCAAAATGGAAAAAAACGTCATCGATCGTAGATTAGAGGTTTTGAAAGAAGAAGGCATTATATTCAAATGTGGTGTTAATGTTGGAATTGATATCAAGGCCGATGAATTGAAAAAAGATTTTGATGCTATTGTACTTTGCGGAGGCGCTACAATTAGAAGAAAATTACCAATTAAAGGAGCCGACTTAAAAGGAGTAGTACAAGCGATGGATTTCCTTCCTCAAAACAACCGCCGTGTTGATGGAGTGAAGAAATTCGCTAATGAAATTATTGCAACCGGCAAAGATGTGATAGTTATAGGTGGTGGTGATACCGGTTCTGATTGCATCGGAACATCTATACGACATGGTGCAACCTCAGTATCTAATTTTGAGATTATGCCTATGGGCACAGAAGAACGCCCTGAAGATCAACCTTGGCCTTTCTGGCCTATGCGCTTACGAACAAGTTCTTCTCATAAGGAAGGAGCGGAACGTTTTTTTAGTATTTCTACAAAAGAGTTTGTTGGAAATAAAGATGGAAATCTTACCGGACTTATTACTGCAGAGGTAGAATGGATCAAACAACCCGGTCAAAGACCAACTCTCAAAGAAGTACCAGAAACAGAAAAAAATTGGAAGTGTGATTTAGCACTATTGGCGATGGGTTTCACTGGTTCAGAAATGACTATAGCAGAACAATTAGGTTTAGAAGCTGATCAAAGAACGAATATTAAAGCATCAGAAAGCAATTACATGACGAATGTTCCAGGTGTTTTTGTTGCCGGTGATCAACGTAGAGGTCAGTCTTTAATAGTTTGGGCTATTTCTGAAGGTAGAGAAGCTGCATACCATATTGACACTTTTTTAATGGGTGAATCTTTTCTTCCTTTAAAAGGAGCGGGAGATTTACCGCGCGTATAAGACGCCTTAAAATATTAAAAAAGCCACTTCAATTGAGAAGTGGCTTTTTTGTGTCTTAAATTTTATTGAGTTTATGGCATAAAAAAACCTCGATACAAATTGTATCGAGGTTTCGAAAAAGGCGGCGACCTACTCTCCCACTTGGTATAGCAGTACCATCGGCGCTGACGGTCTTAACTTCCCTGTTCGGAATGGTAAGGGGTGCGCTCCGTCGCCA
>CALFUL010000037.1 GCA_937929935.1 uncultured Flavobacteriaceae bacterium
CTTTTACAAAGGCCATTGCTTTATCAGCACCTGCAGCATCAGCTGAGAATATTTTTACAATACCTTGCTCATCAACTTCTTCAATGCTAATGTTCGTTCCTGTTTCACGTTGTAATTCTTGAATTACTTTACCACCTGGCCCGATAATGGCACCAATAAACTCACGATCAATATTGATAGACAACATGCGTGGAGTTTGTGGTTTCATCTCAGCACGGTGCTCAGGCATTGCTTCGTACATAGCATCTAGTATATGTAAACGACCTTTATTAGCTTGTGCTAATGCTTGACGCATTACGTCCATACTCAATCCATCTACTTTAATGTCCATTTGTACAGCTGTGATACCATCACGCGTACCGGTTACTTTAAAATCCATATCACCAAGGTGATCTTCATCTCCAAGTATATCCGTTAGTACACAGAACTTACCATCTTCTGCACGAGAAATCATTCCCATAGCTACACCACTAACGTGCTTGCTAATTGGAACACCCGCGTCCATCATGGCTAAAGAACCAGCACAAACCGTTGCCATACTAGATGAACCATTACTTTCAAGAATATCAGAAATGATACGGATTGTATAAGGATAATCTTCAGGCAACACTTTTTCTAACGAACGTTGAGCTAAGTTACCATGACCTACTTCTCTACGTCCAGGACCTCTGTTTGGTCTTGGCTCACCTGTACTAAAGCCAGGGAAGTTATAGTGTAGATAGAATTTTTGAAATTCTTTTGTCGCTGCAGTTTCAAGCATTTTTTCATCTTCAGGCGTGCCTAAAGTGGCTGTACTCAAGCTCTGTGTTTCACCGCGAGTAAACAATGCACTACCGTGAGGAGATGCTAAATAATCCGTTTCCATATTTAATGGACGAACCTCATCCCACTTACGTCCATCAATACGAGTTTCCTCGTCAAGCATGATATTACGCGTTGTTTGCTTTTGTACTTCGCCAACATATTTCCCTACCAAAGCAGCATCTTCCTCAGATAATTCTCCTAAAGCTTCTACCACTTCATCGTGAATTTTTGCGTAAGCCGCACTGCGTTCACCTTTAGCTAAATGACCACGAACTATTGCCGCCACTTTTTCTTCAGCTAAACCGAATATCTTAGTTCTAAGCTCTTCGTTTACATAACCTTTCGTGTATTCTCTTGGTCCTTCTACACCAACAGCTTTACGCAAAGCTACAATAGCAGCTACTTGCTCTTTCACTGCGGCATGTCCTGCCTCAATTGCTTCGATTAATTCATCTTCGCTACACTCATTACTTTCACCTTCTACCATCATGATATTATCAGCGGTACCAGCGATAATAAATTCTAAGCTAGCTACTTCCATTTGAGAGCGAGTTGGGTTGATAACATAAGCGCCATCAACTTTTGCTACACGTACTGATGAAGTGATTTCTTGAATTGGAATATCAGATACGGCTAATGCCGCAGAAGCTGCTAAACCAGCTAAGCTATCTGGTGTTACTTCTTCATCAGAAGATTGTAATTGCACCATTACCTGTACTTCACATAAATAATCTTTAGGAAATAATGGACGAAGCGCTCTATCAATTAAACGAGAAATTAAAATTTCGTAATCGTTTAAACGGCCTTCTCTTTTAAAGAAAGAGCCTGGAATACGACCAGCGGCCGCAAATTTTTCTTGATAATCAACCGTCAAAGGAAAAAATCCTTGTCCTGGTCTTGGTTCTCTAGCCGCAACGGTTGTGGCTAAAAGGGCACAGTTGCCCGAAGTGACTAAAACAGCACCATGCGCCTGACGCGCTAGTTTACCTGTTTCTAGTTTGATAGATCTTCCTTCTCCTAGATCTATTGTTTGTGAGTGTACGTTAAACATAATTGTTTTTTGTTTTTAATAAATGATAAATGATCTGCCCAGTTTAGGCTATAAATACCAAAAATGCTAACCACAATTGGTAGCATTTCTAGTTGTAAAAAAGAATTCCTCCCCGTTAGGGAAGGAATATATTATAAAATTATTTTCTTAAACCAAGCTTAGCTATCAAGGCTCTGTAGCCTTCTAAGTCAGTTTTAGCAAGATACTGCAAGTATCTTTTACGACGACCTACCATAGTCATAAGGCCTGTTTTACTTGAATGATCCTTTTTATTATCTTTCAAGTGACCAGCGATATGGTTTATTCTTTCAGTCATCAAGGCTACTTGAGCTTCGATGCTTCCAGTGTTTGCTTCGTTTCCGCCAAATTCAGCGAAGATTTCTTTTCTGCGTTCTTTTGTTATTGCTGCCATGATTTATAGCTTTTAGTTTCGTCTTTATCCCTTATCCTTTTTGGATTCGGGAGTGCAAATGTAAATGATTTTTTAGGAAAAAGACATTTTTTCAACAATTATTGCAATTTTGGGGATAGGGCGAATCCCACCCTATAATTAAACAGTTTATTATCTAAGAATATGAAGTGAAGCCCTATATTCTCTACCTTCTAAGACTAAAACTAAATAATATAATCCGTCTGAAAAGTCAGAAAATTGAACGATTGTTTTTCCATTTTTGATTTTTACCGTTTTCTTTTCCTGAATGATGCCTTTAATATCCAATATTTTTAATTCTCCGGTATGAGAATGTAACTCATCTATTTGCAGTGTAACATAATCAGAACAGGGGTTAGGGTAAATTTTAAGTCTTGAACCTTTAGATGTGTTATTGGTAATAGAATTTGGCTGTACACAAGCATATAAAAAAGGAACAGTATAATTAACTAATGTATCTAAATAGGTCCATGAGTTCTGCAAGGGAAAAAACCAAGGACAATGACCAGCGCCCGGCAACGTATAAAATAAATTCGGGATACCTAAGTTGGTTACTCGTTTTGCAATTTCTAGCGATTGGGCAACATGAATTAATTGATCATTCGTGCCATGAACGAAAAGAATTGGGGAATCACCAGCATCAATAGCTGTTGTATCAAATAGTGCTTCGTTGATAATCGTTTTAGTGCCACCGCAAAAACAAAGTGTTGCTTTTATCTTAGATGAAAAACCGGGATTTCCACTACTTCCTTCTACAGAATTGTCGGTACTTAAGGGCAATGTACTAGGAAAGGAAACTTCGGATAAATTATTGATATAAGTGGTTGTTAGTGAAGTAATTGCTCCAGCAGACTCTCCGCCAATAAATATAAAGTCAGGATCAATTTTATATTGTTGCGCATTCGCTCGAAAAAACCGAACGGCTGCTTTCGCATCATGCATGGCATTAATCACCGCGCGGTTTGAAATTGAAGTATCTAGTCTATAATTAACATTGGCTACAGTATATCCTCTTCGGGCCATACTATCAGCAAAAGCTACGATATGTAGAAGTGATTTACTTTGATTCGTATCAACAAAACCACCACCATGTACATAAATAATGAGCGGTCTTTTAGAAAGTGTATCTCCCGAAGGTTCGTAGAAGTCTAATTCAAGAATCTCCGTATTGCCTTTATAATTTGTGTTGCTACCATATTGAATATTTAAACTAGATGTACTAGTTGGGAATATCTGTTTTAAATAGCGCTGACCATTTGAGCTAAGCGTGCTCAAAAGAAATACTAATAATAAACTAAAAGTAGTTTTCATTTTTGAACTGCTAAGTTAGCATATTCTTTTATGGGCATTTAATAATAGCTCGCCACCTAAACCATGCAGCAACGGCGACACTAAATAAAATGAAAGTTAGAACACTAGTTAGATAGAGACCTTTACTCCACTGCAAAGGCATTGCTATAAGGTTAGAAATATTTAAAACAATCCAAGTTTCAATATTTCGTTTAAGTAATAGAAACGTTCCTCCAAATGCAAGTGATGCAACAAAAGCATCAGCAAAGTTTGTAATGTCAAATGCAGTATTTGCAATTTCATTTTTAAAATAATACACGAAAATAAAAGCGATGAAACTTGCAACTATAATAAGTGAAGTGAATCTCCAATTTCTTGTACTAGCTCTTCTAATTTGAGTTTCGGCTACTTGTTTTTTATTCCAAAGGATCAGTCCATATATGCTTACAATAAAGTAGTATGCGTTTAAAATACTCTCTGCTAATAATGAAAATTCAAAAAATATATAAGTGTATAAACAAACACTAATTGCTCCAAAAAGAAAGTTGATCGGCTTATTTAGGTATGCAAATATGACTTGTAAAATAGCAAAAGAAAACGCAACCCATTCAATGGATTGCGTTGCTTTAAATTGTTGGATAAGATCCTCTAACATTATGCTAGAATTTTATTTCTTCACCCGTTTCTTTCACAAAGAATTTGTAGTCTAAAAAGCCTAAGTTATGATCAATCTCCGCGGTGAATTTGCCATAAGATTTATTCCAAGTTTTTACCAAATTAGGTTTAAACCATCCTTCTTTCTTTGTAAGATGAGAATGCACAATAGGGTGTACTTTAAGTTGAATTGTATTGCTTGATTGGCGAGTAAGATATTTTACATGCTTTTCAATATCTTCAATAAGAACATGCGTAGAACGTACTTTACCCGTTCCCTCACAACTAGGGCATTGTTCGCCTGTAGCAATTTTAATTGCAGGGCGTAAACGCTGTCTTGTTATTTGAAGTAATCCAAATTTTGAAATACCTAAAATACTATGACGCGCTCTATCATCTTGCATAGCATCTTGCATGGCCTTAGACACTGCTCGTCGGTTATCAGCCGATCGCATGTCTATAAAATCAACAATTATTATACCACCAATATCACGAAGTCGCAATTGACGAGCTAGCTCTTTAACCGCACTTAGATTGGTATTTAAGGCTGTTTGCTCTTGATTATCTGCCGAGAATTTATGTCCACTATTTACATCAACTACATGAAGCGCTTCGGTGTGTTCTATCACAAGATAGCCACCGCCCTCCATCATTACATTTTTACCAAATGATGATTTTACTTGATGATTAATACCGAAATGATCGAAAATGGGTTTGCCATTTTGATGAAGGGTTACCATGCTTTCTTTACCAGGAGCTATTTTTTGAATATATTCTTTGGTTTGTGCATGTACAGTTTCATCATTAGTAACAATTTTATTAAAATCGTCACTGAGCAAATCGCGTAATAGTGAAGTTGTCTTATTCTTTTCGCTTAAAATCTTCTTGGGCGCTTCGGCTTTATATAAATTTTGCTGAATACTTTTCCAAGACTCTGCCAATGAAGTTAAGTCTTGATGCAATTCAGCGGTACTTCTACCTTTTGCCGCAGTGCGCACAATAACACCATAGTGTGCCTCCTTGATATTAGTAATAATACTTTTTAAACGGTGACGCTCTTCACGACTTTCTATTTTTTTAGAAACATTTACTTGATCAATAAATGGTACCAGTACTAAAAACCTTCCTGGTAAAGAAACCTCACAACTTATGCGCGGTCCTTTGGTAGATATGGGTTCTTTTAAAACCTGTACTAGTATTTT
>CALFUL010000038.1 GCA_937929935.1 uncultured Flavobacteriaceae bacterium
TTAAGATGATAAATACTAAAGTGATAATGGCTTTCATAACTTGTGATTTGTTATTATTATAACTCTCACAAGTGTACTTTGAAGGGTGGTCAATCGCTCAAAACCCCTTTATTTTCGGTATCTTACAAAATATCAGACAAAATGTAAAAAACCATCGATAACGGTATGAATACGCATTTTCATCTTACCGAAACTAATGGTCGTTCAGCGGTAAAGCCATCTTACATTTTGAGCAAAAAATTGGGATTCGGACAGTTTTTAGTATAATAATCAAGTTGATTTTCAGCAGCTACTCCCTGATAATCTCCAGATTTATCCTCCAAATCAATGATGATTTGAAAATGTAAATGAGGGGCATAGTTTACATTACTATCTGGGGTACCCAATGTAGCAAGAGTATCTCCTGCTTTAAATTCCTGTCCTATTTGAAGATTAGCTATTGAAGCTAGAGATAAATGTCCGTAGAGGGTATAAAAAACAATATCTTTTAATATATGTTCTAAAATAATAGTAGGACCATAATCGCCAATGGTCACATTATTTTGATAACTATGCACTTTACCATGTATAGGCACTACTACTTTGGTATATGCTTTGGCCCAAAAATCAATACCTAAATGTATGTTGCGTTTTAAACTTTCGTTTGAAAAACTGGACTTATCAGCATAAAGGTTCCTTTTTTCTAGATACCCACCATACGCCACTTGAGCATTATTAGCCCGCAATACATCATCAATATACTTTTGACAAACCGTATGATTAGTGATATCGATATGTTTCAATGCACTATTAGACTCAGATAAATCTAAAGGACAATATTCATTTAAAGGAATTGAATTATCAAGTATTTTAATAGGCTCTTTTGAATAGTCTTTTAATACTGTTTGAAGGCTGGTCATAGTTAGGTAGTTCGATCAGGGTAAAAGTACTTTTTATCTTAAAACTAATTTTCGGTTTTTTTTAACGCTAATAAAGTAAGTACTTTTAAACTTCAGCTACTAAAGATAAAAATCTAAAAAAATGCAATTCAAAAAATATACGATTCTTACTTTCACCATGATTTTGGCGGTGGCTTGTCAATCAAAGGCAAAAAGCACAAAAGTTGACCATGAATCAGCCATTAAAGAAATTAAAACTGATGCAACGCAGCAAGATTTAAGTCAATATGAAAAAGCATACTTTGCTAGTGGTTGTTTTTGGTGTGTTGAAGCTATTTTCGAAAGTGTAAAAGGCGTTCAAGAAGTAGTTTCTGGCTATGCAGGTGGTAATGAAAAAGACCCTACCTATAAGCAAGTTGCGAATGGTCAAACCTCTCATGCTGAATCGGTAAAGGTTTATTACAACCCAAAAGTTATTTCATTTACTGCCTTAGTTCAAGTCTTTTTTGGTTCGCATGACCCTACTTCTTTAAACAGACAAGGGCCCGACCGAGGACCACAATACAGATCAGTAGCCTTCTACAAAAATGAGCAAGAGAAAACTATTATAGAGGCTTACATTGGCGCTTTAGTTGATCAGAAAATTTATGATGAAGATCCCATTACTACCCAAGTGGTTGAATTCACAAAGTTTTATGATGCTGAAGACTATCATCAAGATTATGAAAGAAAAAATCCGAATAACTCTTATATCAGAAATGTATCTATTCCGAGGTTAAATAGATTTAAGGCAAACTTTCAAGATTTTTTGAAAGAAGATTCACATTGATATCCCCCATAGTTTAATTTAGGAAGAGCGACTATTTTTGGTTGCTCTTTTTTTTATTCGCAATACCCACTATCTTTAATACAAATCATGAAAAGTGTAGTGTGAAACAAATTACCCTAAATACCCCGTTTATAACCTTGATAGTACTTGATTATGGGGCTATTATTCAAAAACTATTTGTAAAAGACAAAAAGAGGCAACCTAGAAATGTGGTTGCTGGCTTGGCTTTTCCTTCAGATTACCGCTATGATCAAATATCACTTGGTGCTTGTGTGGGTAGGTATGCCGGTAGAATTTCAAAGGGTGGTTTTGAATTAGATCGTGAATTTTATCCGCTGTATCAAAAGAACGGCGTTCATTTACATGGGGGCAAACAAGGGTTTACTAAAAAATTATGGACCATTGAAGCCGTTGACCATGGCAGAGAACCCTTTGTGAAATTATCATATCAAAGTCCTCATTTAGAAGAAGGGTATCCGGGTAATTTAAAAGCTACGGTAACCTATAAGTTGGTCAATAATGTTCTTCATATTATTCATGAAGCTACCACTGATCGCACCACAGTGGTTAATTTGACCAATCATTCGTATTTCTGTTTAGATGATGCCCCAACTATGAATGACCATCAATTACAACTGAATTGTTCGCAATTTATAGAGACTGATGCTGATTTGCTTCCTACGGGTAAAATTTTACCAGTGGCTGGCACATCCTATAACTTTTTAAAGAAAAAAGAACTAGCATCTACACGCTTTGACACCCCTATGGTTGTTGATCATGAATCAGAATTGGTGGCTACGCTATCCTCAGAAAAGTCAGGTATAACAATGAAGGTAAGTTCAAATCAACCTGCTATGGTGGTATATACCCCTGAGGCCTTTGCAGCAATTTGTTTTGAAACGCAGAACTACCCCGATGCGCCTAATCAAGAGAATTTTCCGAGTAGTGAGCTAAGACCAGGCGAAATGTATCTAAATACTTCGAAATTTGAATTTGATTTAGAGTAACCTCAAAATTTGATGAATTGAAATTCGTATCTTAGTATGTAACTAAAATATATCTTATGAGATTTCCGAAGTGGTTGAAAATAGTAGTTTTTGTATTGGCTGGCCTATGGCTATTATTCAAATTTGTGGCTTGGCCAATGATGCAAAAAGAAACTAAAAAAATTAGTAAAGAAGTAACAACCACCTATACAGAACAAGGTTATGATTTATCAGTAACCTATTCGAGTCCGGCGAAAAAAGACAGAGTTATTTTTGGCGAATTAGTACCCTATGGCAAGGTTTGGCGCACCGGTGCCAATGAGCCCACCGCCTTTACCACGGCAAGTGATATACAAATAATAGACAAAACGCTACCCGCTGGTACCTACTCACTTTGGACGATACCTGAAGTAGATAAATGGTCGGTCATCTTCAACAAAGAAGTTCCAGAATGGGGTGTTACCCTAATTAGCGGAGGTAAAAATACAACACGTGATGCTGATGCTGATGTACTTCAAGTTGAAGTACCTGTAGCCACTAATTTTGTACCTCAAGAAAATTTCAAAATCTCTTTTTTAGAAAGTACCCAATTGCATCTTTCGCTTTCTTGGGATGGCGTTCTTGTATTGGTACCGATTAATAAATAAAATTGTCAGATTCTAACACCTCATCAGCGAATAGCATTTCAACTATTCAAAAAAAACGGAAGCATTTGCCATCAATTGATGCCTTAATTTCTGGTGTTTTCAAAGGCGAAAAATCAGCCTTGGGGCGCGCTATTACCATCATTGAAAGCACTACTCATGAAAATAGAGAGAAGGCAAATCACATACTTGAAGCCTGTTTAGCGCATAAAAAAAACAGCATAAGAATTGGCATTACTGGGGTGCCCGGAGTTGGTAAAAGTACTTTTATTGAAGCCTTTGGCAGCATGCTCACAGCAAAAGGCAAGAAAGTAGCTGTCTTGGCGGTTGACCCTTCAAGCACACTAAGCAAGGGCAGTATTCTAGGCGATAAAACAAGAATGGTTGAGTTGACCAAAGACCCTAATGCATTTATTAGGCCCTCGCCTTCAAATGCCTCATTGGGTGGCGTTACCCGGCAAACCAGAGAAACGATTATGCTTTGCGAAGCCGCAGGTTTTGATACTATTCTTGTAGAAACTGTTGGTGTGGGGCAAAGTGAAATAGCCGTTCAAGCTATGGTTGATTTTTTTCTAGTTTTAAAATTACCAGGGGCTGGCGATGATTTACAGGGCATTAAAAGAGGTATTATTGAAATGGCAGATGCATTGGTCATTAACAAGGCAGACGGCGCTACTAAAAAAGCCGCTCAAATAGCCGAAACAGATTTTAAAAGAGCTTTGCATTTGTATCCGCCAAAAGAAAATGGCTGGGTTACCCAAGTAATGAGTTGTTCTGCATTAAACCATGAGGGTATTGGTGCAATCTGGAAAATGATTCAAGAGTATATTAAAAAAAGTCAAGACAATAGAACATTTGAATTGAAGCGAAAAAAACAACGCGAAAATTGGCTGTCTGAAATTATCGAAAGTGAATTAAAAAGAGACTTTTACGCCAACAAATCGATTCGTGAAGAATTCAAAAAATTATCAGCCATGGTGGCACAAAATAAAATTTCTTCTTTTGCTGCTGCCAAAAAGCTATTGCAAATTCATCATAAAGAGTCATCTTAAAAACTTAAATTTGCAGGGTTAAGACGCACTATTAATGAAAATCATTACCACCGCTAAACTTTCAATTGTTGTTCCTTTATATAATGAAGAAGGCAATGTGGTACTACTCACTCAAAAAATTCATGAAAGTTTGGTGGGCTATACCTACGAGATTATTTATGTTGATGATTTTTCAACCGACCAAACACGCAAGCGTGTGGCTCAAATGGCTGATGAAAAAGTTCACTTAATTGAGTTAAAAAAGAACTATGGTCAAAGTTTGGCGTTAGCAGCGGGTATTGACCATGCCTCAGGAGAATATATCATTACCATGGATGGCGATCTTCAAAATGACCCATCTGACATTCCGCAAATGCTGCAATATGCCGTTGAAGATGAATATGATGTAGTTACAGGTATTCGTCAAAAAAGGAAAGATTCTTTAGTGAAAAAAATTCCCTCTAAAATTGCCAATTTCTTGGTGCGCCGTGTTACCAACTTAGATATTAAAGACAATGGTTGTGCCCTAAAGGTATTTACCAAAGACATCGCCAAAGAATTAAACTTATATGGCGAAATGCACCGTTTTATTACCCTTTTAGCACATTTAGAAGGAGCGCAAATAAAACAAGTACCTGTAAAACACCATGCCCGTAATGCTGGAGTTTCTAAATACGGACTCGAAAGAGTATTTAAAGTAGTAGCTGATATGATGCTCTTGCTTTTTATTAGAAAATATTTGCAACGCCCTATTCATCTCTTCGGAATTTTTGGGGTTTTATTAATTATTGTAGGCATATTTATCAATTTCTATTTACTCATTGTAAAGTTTGGTATGGGCCAAGATATTGGTACACGACCACTGCTAATTTTCGGACTCATGTTTATTTTAGCCGGTATACAACTCTTTACCATAGGCATTGTTTTAGAGCTTTTGATTAGAACCTATTATGAATCGCAGAATAAAAGACCATACCGAATTAAAAAAATATCAGTAGGTGGCAAAACTCAATAAAAAAGCCATTACAGCGCTGAAGCTAATTGTCAGCTTTGCACTACTCTATTTTATATTTACAAAAATCAATTTTGCTGATGTTTTTAAGGTCATTAAAACCAGTAATAGTACTTATTTATTAGCCGCTTTGGTTTTATTGATTAGCTCTAAACTTTTTGCGGCATTTAGATTAAAGGCATATTTTAATCAACTACAAATACCTATTTCACATAAAAGCAATCTTGAATTATACCTGCTGGGTATGTTCTATAATTTATTCTTACCAGGCGGAATTGGTGGCGATGCCTACAAAGGGTATTTGATTAAAAAAGAATTCGAGATTACTACAAAGAAAGTGGTTACTACACTTGTGATTGATCGCTTAAGCGGTTTAGTCTTGCTTTTTAGTTACGCGTGTGTCATTGCCATCTTTCTAAACAATGCTGTTTTACATGATTACAAATGGCTTTTAATTAGTGCTATTATCTTGACTTTTAGTTTTGCTTATGCAATCAATAGAAATTTTTTTAGGTATTTACTACCCGTTTTCTGGAAATCAGTGGCATACTCAGCATTGGTTCAGTTAGCACAATTGGCTTGTGTTTTTTTTATTATGAAAGCTATGGCTATTGATATAAATAATTTCTCTTATTTATTTGTCTTTTTAATTTCTTCAATTGTTGCAGTAGTGCCTTTTACCATAGGTGGTTTTGGTAGTAGAGAAATTACATTTTTATACGGCGCAAGCATCTTTGGGCTTAATGAAGATATTGCAGTGGCATTGAGTTTGACCTTTTTTATGATGACCGCTATTGTTTCACTTTTTGGTGTTTACTATCACTTCAAACAACCTGATTTAAAGGCAACAGCATCCTAATAAATGTGCACTAAGAATCTTTTACTGAGTACTTTTTTACGGGTAATAGGGTTCATAAATTTAGCTTGTAAGCGTGTGATACGAAAATGATTTACATCGTATTGAACATCCCAATCAAAACCTTGCTGTTGCAATTCATTTAGTTGTTTTTGATTTGCATAAATCCAGAAATCGTGTTTGGCATTCAAGGTTTCTAAAGATGAAATTTTAACTGGTTCTTGATTATAAAAGTCTAAAGCCCAAGTATGATTTTCAGAAATTTTATAAATATTATTGACAGGTACTTTTTCTCGTGCCACAACTTTTGCCATTGCAGACCCACCTTGGTAGGTCAATAGGTTAGGATAAAAATGTGTGTGCAGCACCCCATTAAGCATCATTGACCCAAACACTGAAACCGTAATTATTCTAGAAAAATAGGCTTCTTTTTTCATGACATAATAAATACCAAGAACAAATATCATTATTAAAAATATGGTCTTTTCAAAATCGTGAAATTTAAATACATAATAACTAATCAATAAACAGGCTATAAACATTATTGCTCCTAAAAAATATTGAATACCTAAAAGTGTTTTTATGGTTTTTGCCTTTTTTGATTGAGCAATATGCATCAAATAAGCTGCCGCTAACACAGCGAATAAGGGCATGGTAATATTCAAATAATGCGGTAATTTGAATTGTGCAAAACTGATGGTAATAAATATAAAAACAATGCCCCCTAAGGTTAGTAATTCATTATTAGCAGTACGTTTAAACTTTGATTTTATAAAGGCTTTAGATTGATTGAAAACGGCTAAAACACCCACAAAAGACCACGGTAAAAAGACCCACAAAAAGGTATGAAAGAAGAAAAAATAGTCGCTACTATTTTTACCCATACCCGTGCCACTCATGCGTTCAAAACTTTGTTGCCAAAAAATAAAAAATATGCCGCTGCGGTCACTCTGACCTCTGATTATTTTTTCTGGATGTAAATCAAACTGATGATAATATGCATACAACATCGGGCTAATAGTAATGGCGAATACAAGTAAAGCGATAAGAGATTTCCAATGAAGTAAAGCGTTCCATTTTTGGGTATATGCCAAATGGCATAAAACAGGAAAACCTATTGCTAGTATTGCTATTTGCCCCTTTGTAGAAAAAGCAATGCCCGCAGCAAAAGCACCGAACAATAAATGTGATAGTGCCCCTTTTTGAATGTAGCTCGCCAATTTCCAAATGGCCAAAATGGTAAAGCCGGTTAAAACGGCATCTGTTCGAACATCAATAATTGATAAGACTATGGTTTGTGATGTTAAGAAAATCAGAGCTGCTAGTTTACCTGTATCGCTCGTATAAAGCAACCTACCTAAACCAAAACAACTATACGCACCTAAAAAAGTTGCCAAAATTGCTGGAATTCGATATGCCCAATCATGAATACCAAATATCTTAAAAGAAGCTGCTGCCAACCAGTAATGCATATGTGGTTTATCTAAATATTCTTCAGTACCCTTAAATAGGCTAAGAAAGTCATTTTCTTGAACCATACGCATGGCCATGACTGCAAACTGAGCAGAGTCATTTTCAAAAAGGGTTACATCAATAGCTGAAATGTAAACGCACAAGATCAAAAATATCAGAAACCAATATCTTCTATTAGAAATCATAATTGAAATTTGGGTAGTATTAGAAAATATAGTTTTGAAAAAATCCAACCAAATATAAGTCCTACACCTATTCCGGAAAAAACATCTAACGGAAAATGCACCCCGATATAAATTCGACTATAGGCAATTGCGAGTGCCCAAATAAATAAGAACAAGCTTATAAACTTAATAGTACATTTTAATACAATAGAAAAGAAAGTAGCTACGGCTATGACATTAGCGGCGTGGGCAGAAAAATAACCAAATTTACCACCACAAGAATCTTTAACCAAGCGCATTGCTTCATTAACATCAAGGTCATAACAGGGTCTAAGGCGTTGCACCCCATATTTAAAAAAATCAGCCAAACCGTTTGTACAAACAATCATCAAGATGGCTAAACCCGTCAATAAAAGCATCTTTTTAAAACCAAATTTTTGGTCGCATAAATAAAGTAAAACCAGATATACTGGAATCGAACTAAATTTATTGGTAAGAAACATCCAAAAGGCATCCCAAGAGGCACTACCCAGATTATTGAGTAGTAGAAAAAGTTCTTTATCATACCTAATTAATTCTTCAATCATGGGCTATCAATCTTCATATCGTGATACTTCACGATCATAAAATTCAGTAGCGAGTTTTATCATTTGTTCTGTTTCAGACTCTAATTCATCTTCATCGTCTTTAGAAAACTCTTCTAACCATTCAACTTCATCATTTTCAAGATTTATAATAAACCTCGGATATTCTGTATGCACTATAAAAATGCCTGAAGGGTAATCAGTATTATCGCCTAATAAAAACTTAGGTATTTCCATTCTGTATTAATTTTTTAGTCAAAATATCAAATCGAATATACAACATAATGGCAGAAGCTGTTAGGCCTGCCAGAAGGCCGATCCAAATACCCATGCTTTTCAAATTGGTGTGTAACCCTAGGTAATAGGAAATAGGAAAACCAATGAGCCAATAGGCGACAAAGGTAATAATAGTTGGTATTTTTACATCTTGTAAGCCTCGTAAAGATCCTAAAACTACTACTTGAATTCCGTCAGAAATTTGAAAAAAAGCGGCAATCAGCATCAATTGTGCTGTTAAAAAAATAACTTCAGTATTATCAGCTAAGTTTTGAGTGTTATCAATATCTAAATACAGTGACGGAAACCATTCTCGACCTAAAAGAAATACAACCGCAAAGACTATTTCAACCAAAAAAGTTAGTAAGAAAATTGACAATGCTATTCTACGCAACTCTTTGAAATTTAAAAGCCCTTTCTGATTGCCAACACGTATCATAGCTGCTACCCCTAAACCCATACCAACCATGAAGGTCATACTACTTAAATTCAAGGCAATTTGATTCGCTGCTTGCGTATTTTTACCTAAAACACCGCTTAACCAGATTGCTGCAGTAAAAATAGCCACCTCAAAAAACATTTGTAATGCAGAAGGAAAACCAAGATTCAAAATTTTATTGATGACCTTCTTTTCAATAATTTTAAAATTAAAATTTGAAACATAGGGTTCAAATTTTTTCTTTGATTTTAGCAAAAACCAAATATAAAAAACCATAAAACAGCGTGCAGCAAGGGTACCAATGGCGGCACCGATGATTCCCATTTTTGGAAAACCAAAATGCCCAAAAATCAAGACATAGTTCAAAGCGAAATTTATCAAATTTGCAATGACGGTAGCATACATGGGGTATTTGGTTTGAGACAAACCTTCTGAAAATTGTTTAAACGCTTGAAAAATAACTAAAGGAATCAATGAAAGCGCTACCAAATTAAGATAAGGCATTGCCAATTCAACCACATCTTCGGGTTGATTCATATGATACATGAGCGGTTTGCAAGCGTAAATAATAGCGAAAAGTGAAAGACCAATTAGGGTACAAAGAAGTAAGCCGTGTTTGAGTGCACTCTTAGCATTGGCTTTGTTACCTGACCCATCAGCCTCAGCTACCAAAGGTGTTATGGCCGTTGAAAAACCAATACCTAATGACATGCCAATAAAAACAAAACTATTGCCCAATGAAACCGCAGCAAGTTCAGCCGTGCCTAATTGACCTACCATAATATTGTCAGCCAATTGAACTATGGTATGCCCTAGTAGGCCAGTAATTACCGGTACAGCTAACTTAATATTAGTGCTAAATTCTTTTGTGTATTTTTTAAACAAAGGCGTTTGAATTAGTAATAATAGGTACTTATTTTAATCACTTAATTTGGCTTCATTCCATAAAACATTCATTTCATCAAGTGACATTTCTTGGAGGGTTTTTTCGCTCTTCTTAGCTTTTGACTCTAAATACTGAAATCTTTTTATGAACTTTTTGTTGGTGCGTTCTAGAGCGTTTTCTGGACTTATATCTAAAAATCGTGCATAATTAACCATTGAAAAAAGCAGGTCGCCAAATTCAGCTTCCATTTTATCTGAATTTTTGGCTTTTACTTCTTCTTTGAATTCAAAAAGCTCTTCTTCTAACTTTTCCCAAACTTGCTCTGGCTTTTCCCAATCAAAACCAACCCCAGAAACTTTATCTTGTATACGATTGGCTTTAACCAAAGCAGGTAACCCTTTAGGTACACCTTCTAAAACACTTTTTTTACCCTCTTTTAATTTGATGTTTTCCCAATTTCTTTTGACCTCTTCTTCATCTTGCACGGTCACATCGCCATAAATATGTGGATGGCGCGTAATGAGTTTATCACAAATTGAATTGCATACATCTGCAATATCAAAAGTGTTCTTTTCAGAACCAATTTTGGCATAAAAAACAATATGCAATAGTACATCGCCCAGTTCTTTTTTAACCTCTTCTAAATCATCATCTAAAATTGCATCGCCTAATTCATAGATTTCTTCAATGGTCAAATGACGAAGACTTTGAATGGTTTGCTTTTTATCCCAAGGGCATTGACTTCGCAACTCATCCATGATGGTTAAAAGTCGGTCAAATGATGCTAACTGATCTTGCCTAGAATTCATATCGAAAATTTCATCAAAAGTACGAATACAATCAGAGTCAAAAAATGGTTTATAATACTATTTTAGCTATCTTGAAACTTATAAACCATCAGCCAAATAGCATTGAAGTTGGCAATGATGTTTAAAGCATTGACCACAAGGTAAATGTATATTGAACCAGAAATAAGGTTGCTTTTTGTAACCCTTCTGGCAAATAAATTAATATGAGTAAAGATTAAAAGAAATCTAATCTTTGGTGGTAAAATATAGCTATTTTACTGGTTACCACTAAAAATATAGTTTTTACTTAAAAATGAATGTTCAAGGAGTACAATAATTTTAAACCAACTAAGAACCATGAGCTGGAAAAACTTATTTGACGAAAAAGAAACCCAAGAAACTATTGATAGAATTAACAACCTAAACGCTGAAACACAAGCAAAATGGGGCAAAATGACCGTAAACCAAATGATGGCACATTGTAATGTGGCCTATGAATTGGTATATACTGATAAACACCCAAAGCCAAAGGGTTTTCAAAAGTTTATGATTAAGTTATTTGCTAAAAATACGGTTGTAGGTCCAAAACCCTATAAGAAAAATAGTAGAACAGCGCCTATGTTTCAAATTTCAGATGCACGTGATTTTGAGCGCGAAAAAACAATTTTAACCAACAATTTGAAAAAGACTCAAAAGTTAGGTGTTGCACATTTTGATGGCCTAGAATCACATGCTTTCGGACCTTTAAATCAAACAGAATGGAATACCCTTTTCTCAAAACATTTAGATCATCATTTAAATCAATTTGGGGTTTAAAATTTGCATAGTTATTCTTGAAAAGTCATATTTTAAAATCAATTAATTGTTATAATTTTTTATGAATGTATATCTATTTGAAATCATTGGTACAGCCCTTTTAATTTTATTGGGTAATGGCATTGTTGCTAACGTGGTATTAAAAAATACCAAAGGAAGCGATGCTGGTTGGGTAGGTATTACCATTGGCTGGAGTATGGCCGTTTTTGTTGGCGTATTTGTTTCTGCTGATGTGAGCGAAGCCCATTTAAATCCGGCAGTGACCTTAGCCTTTGCCGCAGCTGGTAAATTTGAATGGAGTTTAGTACCCGGCTATATTGTTTCACAATTTATTGGGGCTATGTTGGGCACCACATTGGTATGGTTGACCTATAAAAAACAATATGACACCACTGAAGATCAAGCAGCAATTCTTAGCTCCTTTACCAATACACCAGCAATCAAGAGTCCTTTTTGGAATTTCATAACAGAATATATTGCGACGTTCGCATTCATTTTAGCCATTTTTTACATTGCCAGCGGAAGTTTTTCAGAAGAAACGGTTTCATTAGGTTCATTAGATGCCTTGCCCGTAGCCCTTTTAGTCTTAGGAATTGGTATTAGTTTGGGTGGCCCAACGGGTTATGCAATTAATCCGGCACGTGATTTAGGACCAAGAATTATGCACGCCCTTTTACCTATTAAAGGCAAAGGAGAAAGTGCTTGGTGGTATGCATGGATTCCTGTTATGGGCCCCATAGCAGGCGGCCTAACTGCTGCAGGGGTTTATGTTTTGATTGAGAGTTTTATGTAATTCAAATAATATGAACAAAATAATTGTTTTTGTAATGAGTATTTGCCTAAGTCAATTGACTTTCGCACAAGAAATTATTGAAATTCCGCATAACAAATCAACCGAAACAACTTGGCAAGGAGGCGAAAAAACCTATTTTTCAGACCTTTGGTCAACAGATGTAGTCACGAATGTTTCAGTACCAACCATACAGGTTTTTAGACCAGAAAACCCGAACGGGACTTCAGTTATTATTGCCCCTGGTGGCGGTTTATATGCCCTGAGCATTAAGAGTGAAGGTACGGCCGTTGCAGAATGGCTCAATCAAAAAGGAGTTACCGCTTTTGTTCTTAAATATAGATTGGTACCAACAGGAGAAGATGGCGTACAAGAAATTACTGATGATGCCAACAAAGACCCGCAGCACATAGCAAATCGTGTAGCACCCGTAATGCCATACGCTATTCAAGATGGTTTAGCTGCAATTACCTATGTACGTGAACATGCTGAAAGCTTTAAAATTAATAAGAATAAAATAGGATTCATGGGCTTTTCAGCCGGTGGTGCTGTGACCATGGGCGTTGCCTATACTTATACTGAAGCTAATAAACCTGACTTTTTGGTTCCTGTTTACCCGTGGACCAGCGTCTATCCGGTTCAAAAAGTACCTGAAGATGCACCCCCAATGCTTGTTATCTGTGCTACAGATGACCCTCTAGAATTAGCACCCGGTAGCATTGAATTATATACATCTTGGCTCAAGGCAAAAAAGTCTGTTGCCCTGCAAATGTTTTCAAAAGGAGGCCATGGTTTTGGTATGAGAAAACAAGGCTTACCTTCAGATAATTGGATTCAACGTTTTCATGATTGGGCCATAGCTGAAGAAATTATTTTAGTTCAATAAAACTGAAACTATTTTGATAAAAAGAGTAGCACTTATTCTATTTTTAATTGGCCAATTTGTTTGGTCACAAGACCCTTTGCGCTTTGCTGAAGAGGTTTCAGCCATTGTTAAAAAATATGATTCATTACCTGACACTTCAAAAGAAAACATAATTTTTACTGGAAGTTCTAGTATTCGATTTTGGAAAAATGTACCTGAATTATTTCCTAAGTATCAAATCATAAATTCTGGTTTTGGAGGCTCGCAAGCATCTGATTTATTACATTATCTAAACGAATTGGTACTGCAGTATAATCCTAAAAAAGTATTTATTTATGAAGGAGATAATGACCTAGCTGAAGGTAAAAAATCAAAAGAAATTATAGCAGAAATTACTGAAATCATCAAGAAATTAAAAACGCATAATAATGCTATTGAAATAGTTCTTATAGCAGCAAAACCTAGTATTTCTAGATGGAAACTGAAGGGCAGTTATAAGAGACTAAATAAGAAATTTAAAAAACTCAGCGAGTCAGATCATCAACTTTTCTTTGCTGATGTTTGGCACCCTATGCTGAATAGCAAAAAAGTCAAAAAAGATATTTTTATCGAAGATGGCCTACATATGAATGCGAAAGGCTACACCATTTGGCATGATGTTATTAAGAATTTTATAAAGTAAACTACCTTGAGGCAAGTTCACACGGCAATCAAAAGAAAAAACATTAAATTTAAAGGCAATGCGCAGCGCATTTGAAATCTCGATTATCGAGTATTTCACAATAACAAACGTATGATGACAAAAAGTATAGTTACAAAAAGCACCCTATTAATGATCATTTTATTGGCTTTTATAGCCTGTGATGAGCAAAAAAAGAAAAGAGTTTTGAATTTTCCGAAAACAGATTTGGCTAGTGAAAATTTGATTCCGAAACCAGTGAAAATTATCCCTACAGAAAATGGTTTTGCGCTCGATGAGTTTACAGCTATTTACACCTCGCAAACAGGAGCTGGCTTTGAAGAAGTAGGAAAATTTTTAGCTGAAAAAATTAAATCAAAAACCAATATGAATATTCCGGTTAATGTAGCCGAGATTGATCATATGGAAACCGTCATTTATATTAATAAATCAGATAGCACTGACTTAGCACAACCAGAAGCCTACCAATTGTACATTACTCAAGATTCAATTATTCTAAACTCTAATTCAGCAGCAGGGGCTTTTAGAGGCATACAAACCATTCGTCAAATTATTCCTGAAACGAGTAATGACACATTGGCTAGTAATCCTATCTGGACAATACCCACTGGTAAAATTATTGACGCTCCACAATTTGAATATAGAGGCGCTATGCTTGACGTTGCACGTCACTTTTTCAGTGTAAAAGATGTGAAAAAGTTTATTGATATGCTAGCCTATTATAAGTACAATGTTCTGCATTTACATTTGACTGATGATCAAGGCTGGCGTATTGAAATTAAATCATGGCCTTTATTGACAGAAGTTGGTGGCCTTACTGAGGTGGGTGGCGAATCAGGAGGTTTTTATACACAAGAAGACTATAAAGAAATTGTGGCTTATGCCGCTGAGCATCACATGATTATTGTACCCGAAGTTGATATGCCTGGGCATACCAATGCAGCATCTGTAGCCTATCCTATATTTAATGGCAACGGTAAAAAGCCTGAACTCTATGAAGGTACTCGTGTTGGCCAAAGTACTTTTGCTACACGAAAAGACACATTGTATTCATTCTTAGATGATGTTATCGGAGAGATTGCAGCTATGAGCCCCGGACCTTATTTTCATATCGGTGGCGATGAAAGTTTAGTGACCAAGAAAAATGATTACATCTACTTTGTTGAAAAGGTTGAAAAAATTGTACAAAAACATAATAAACGCATGATTGGTTGGGATGAAATTGGACAAGCCAATATTAATTCTACATCAATTTCTCAATTTTGGCGTCATACTGATTATGCAAAAGATGCCATTAAAAAAGGGATGAAAGTAATCATGTCTCCTGCTAATAGGGCTTATTTAGACATGCAATATGATACCCTTTCAAAACATGGCTTACATTGGGCAGCCTACATACCCACCGACAGTGCTTACAATTGGACACCAGAAAAATATAAGGGTATTTCTAAAGAACATATTTTAGGAATTGAAGCTCCGCTTTGGTCTGAAACCATTAGCAATATTGATGAGTTAGAATACCTTGCTTTTCCGAGAGCCATTGGGTATGCTGAACTTAGCTGGACAACAGAAGAGAATAGAGATTGGGAAAATTATAAAGTTAGATTAGCCAATCAAGCTCCGTTTTTAGACCGCATGAATGTAAAATACTACGCTTCACCATTAATTGACTGGAAAAAAAGCAAGTATACCTATAAAGAAATTAAAAAAGACTAACAGTACAGCTATTCTTCTTCTGAAGAATCATCTTCATTATCTGATGAGAAGTCAGTAATGTTATTCTCATGAAGAATATTATACCATTGAATAATTTTTTTGATATCGCTTGGGTATACGCGATCTTCATCATAATTAGGTAACACTTCAAAGAAGTATTCTTCTAACTTTATTTTTTCAGATTTATGAGGTATTGAGGTTTTTTTACCTTTTTCTTTGACTTGTACTTTTTGAAAAACCTCTCTTAGAGGTAGTTCTTCATCAAGTGTATAAACAGCAATTTCAGACAAAATACTGACATTACTCTGCATGCCCACGGTAATTTTTTTATTGTCAATTAAAGATTCTGCCACAAAACCACTGCGCGTTTGGGTAATCAATTTATAAAGACCTGGCTTGCCGCCAATTGATAAAATTTTATCTAAACTCATTTATTTTGAAAAATTGTAAGTGACAAAGATGATCTATTTCGATCAATTCATACAAGGTTTTAACGTCCTTTTTTCATTTTTGAAAATTTCATTCGGTAGTCAATATTTATTTTTCCTTTTGAAATATTTGTTAATCTACCTTTTAATAGTCGCCTTTTTAAGGGCGATAATTTATCAGTAAACAAAACACCTTCAATGTGATCGTATTCATGTTGAATAACACGCGCTAACAACCCATCATAGGTTTCTGTTTTTTCTTTAAAATTTTCGTCAAGATAGGTAATTGTGATGGTTTCTTTTCTTTTCACATCTTCACGAACATCTGGTATACTTAGGCATCCTTCATTAAACACCCATTCTTCGCCCACCTCTTCTTGCATTTGAGCATTGATAAAAACTTTCTTAAATCCGTCTAATTTAGACCTATCTTCAGGCTTCATATCTTCATCTTCAGCAAAAGGTGAAGTATCCACCAAAAAAATACGAATAGGCAATCCAATTTGAGGCGCTGCCAAACCCACCCCATTGGCCTTATACATGGTTTCCCACATATTGGTTAGCAATTCACTTAGCTGGGGATAAGTAGATTCAATTGGCTTTGCCACCTTTCTCAATACGGGGTCGCCATAAGCGACAATAGGTATGACCATTTTATACTCTGTTTAAAAATGCTTGTAAAATTAAGGTTGCGCTAATCTCATCAACTAGTGCTTTATTTTGACGCTTTTTTTTCTTCATTCCGCCAGTAATCATAGATTGCTTTGCCATTTTTGAAGTAAAACGCTCGTCTTGTCTTTCGATAGGAATAGTAGGGAATCTTTTTCTTAATAACTTAATGAAAGGTTCTATAAAAACTGAAGATTCAGAAGGTGTATTATTCATTTGTTTGGGTTCGCCAACAACAAAACAAGCCACCTCTTCTTGACCTACGTATTGCTTTAAAAAATCTAACAACTTATGGGTTGCAACAGTGGTTAGCCCTGAAGCAATTAATTGCAACGGGTCAGTAACGGCGATACCCGTTCTTTTCTTTCCGTAATCCAAGGCAATTAAGCGTCCCAAAGCAAATTTTTGGCAAAAATAGCCATAATTTGTGATACCTATAAAAATATTGAGGCAATTCATAAAGCACCACTTATATTTGTCAAAATTTTAATTGCAAAGATGACCGAACTAAGATCTATTATTGAAAAAGCCTGGGATAATCGTGAACTTCTCAAAGAAGAAAAAACCCAAAATGCCATTCGTGAAATAATTAATTTGTTAGATAGCGGGGCACTTAGATGTGCTGAACCCACCGCTGATGGATGGCAGATTAATGAATGGGTAAAAAAGGGCGTGGTCATGTACTTTCCTATTCAAAAAATGGAAACTTTAGAAGCTGGTATTTTTGAGTACCATGATAAAATTCCTTTAAAAAGAGGCTACGCAGAAAAGGGCATTCGTGTTGTACCCAATGCTATTGCAAGACATGGCGCCTATATTTCAAAAGGAACCATTTTAATGCCAAGTTATGTAAACATTGGAGCCTATGTAGATGAAGGCACTATGGTTGATACCTGGGCCACTGTGGGTAGTTGTGCTCAAATTGGCAAAAATGTACATTTAAGTGGTGGTGTTGGTATTGGCGGGGTTCTTGAACCACTTCAAGCAGCACCGGTTATTATTGAAGATAATGCCTTTATTGGATCGCGTTGTATTGTGGTTGAAGGGGTTCGTGTTGAAAAAGAAGCCGTACTAGGCGCTAACGTTGTTCTCACAGCGTCAACAAAAATAATTGATGTGACGGGCGACACACCAATTGAGATGAAAGGTAGGGTTCCTTCAAGATCAGTTGTTATACCTGGTAGCTATACAAAACGTTTTTCAGCTGGCGAATATCAGGTTCCTTGTGCCCTTATTATTGGTACACGAAAAGAAAGTACCAATAAAAAGACATCTTTAAATGATGCATTAAGAGAATATGATGTTGCTGTATAAAATTGTAGGGTAAATCTTATAAGATATACGTTTTTTCAGTTTTTGAAGTTATTGTACAAGACCTCTGTATAGTATTTAACCTACTTGATTAAGTTATGGTGCTTCAAAAGCAAAAAATATCAGCGCTTGTTATCACATTCAATGAAATTGGATACATTGAAAATTGCTTAAACTCAATTGACTTTGTTGATGAAGTTATTGTGGTTGATTCATACAGTACTGATGGCACTTATGAATATTTGTGTGCGCACCCAAAGGTTAAGGTTATTCAACATCCTTTTAAAAATTATACTGCACAAAAGGCATTTACTTTGAAACAGGCTTCGAATGATTGGGTTCTTTTCGTTGATGCTGATGAAGTAGTTACCACTGAATTAAGGCAAGAGATTTTATCTACAATAAATCAAAATACAAAACATGTAGCATTTTGGTTTAGAAGAAAATTCATGTTTCAAAAAGAGCATTTGCGTTTTAGCGGGTGGCAAACTGATAAAAATTATCGCCTTTTTAGAAAAAGTAAAGTTCAATTTTCAGATAAGAGAATTGTTCATGAAACATTAGACATCAATGGATCTTCTGGTATTCTGAAAGAAAAATTGACACACTATTGTTATCGAAATTACAAGAACTACAAAGGTAAAATGTTATGCTACGGCAGGTTAAAAGCCAAAGAGGCATTTCAAAAAAACAAAAAGTTTTCACTTGTGCTTCAAGTTTTAAAACCAACCTATACCTTTCTCTACAATTTTATCATTAGATTAGGTTTTCTTGACGGATTAAAAGGAATTACAATATGCTACCTCAATGCATTATGTGATTGGGAACGTTTTCGTGAACTAAGAAGATTAGAATTACAGCAGAAATCAACCAATTTAAAACCTGTGCATCAAAGA
>CALFUL010000039.1 GCA_937929935.1 uncultured Flavobacteriaceae bacterium
ATACTATTAAGCTTCAATTTATCTTGATTAGAGTTTGTGGAATGATTGCTTTCTTCTTTCGAAACATCTACAGTTGTTTTAGGAATATTTATCCCTAACTCCTTCAACCATGATTTTTTACTTGTACGCTTCAGGATTAAGCCAGCCTCATGATTAATTGCATCTAATGACGATGTTCCCATACCTGCTTTGGTAGCATTTGCACTCCCCAATAATATTACTTCGTAATTGTTTTTAAATTGAAAGTGTACAAACTTCGCATGTAATCTACTCGCTTCTGATTCCTTTCCCTTGTGGCTTTTAGACCATTTGTAAAAGTTAATATTTTCATCTACAGATAATTCTATGTCATGTGGCAGAAGCCCGTGAGCTTCATCAATAATGCAGGAAATCTTCTTAGGACTATATCGAACATTTAGCTCTTTTATGAATGCGCCTTTTTTATCATAGTATGGCGAAACAATTGTTATTGCTTCGCAGACCTTTTCATTAATGTTTTCAGACAACTTATTGAATATAGAAGAATTCTTTTCATTATGAACGAATAATAATTCTGACTTAAGGCTTGTCAATTTAATGAATTCTGTACTAAGCACCGGTAAATCATTAATCCAGGGAGAGTATTTTCGGATCCATTCAAATTTCTGTTGGCTAAAGCCTAAATTTTGTGTTATAAATTGTTGCAAGTAATGCCAAACCTGAGCGAATAACTGAGCGTTCTCATTGTCAAGTTCACTTATTTGAAAAGCGCCCCATATCTCATCATTTGTACTAATACCGGAAGATGTAAGATTACCTGAACCTATAATCAATAGCCCTTGTTTCGAACCAGTGAGTAACATTATTTTAGGGTGGAATACTCCTTTGGTATATATAGGTAAGAAACTATAATTCTTATTGTATCGAAATTCTTTTCCCGTTGTGAAAGCCTGAGCTTTCTCTAAGAACTTTCCATCAGCAAGTACATTAACATTTTTTATGTTAGCCGTTCTTAGAATTGGTAAAACACGTTCTTCAAAATAGGAGAAGTCAAATGAGTAACAAGTAAGAATACAAGAATGGTATTTATTCCTTGATTTGCCAATTAAGTCTAGTACGTTTCTTCTACTTAGCATCTTCTTCTAATTTAGAAAGTAATTGTTTGCCGCGAGATGTAAGTTGCTTGTTTTCATTAATTACAGACAAGTCCATTAAGTAATTAAGGAGTGTGTTAATTCTCGGACCAGTAAAACTTGCATCAAAATTATTGATGTATCTTATTTTTAAATCTTCGATAATAAATTTTTGGGAACTCCTCGATCCGCCGCCTATTTTTCTAAAGGCTACGTACTGGTGACGATAGATTATTCTCGTAAATAAGTAGTCGTATAAGAAATCGTGAATTGAGCTATCTAATCTCTCCTTAAATTCAGTGTTAAAGTATTTTGTAGGTTCGCCATCTTTTGCAATTTCATAATTCTCAATATATTGATCCAATTGAACAAACTCCTCTTTATTCTCGTTATATACCGTAAGTATTGCTATTAAAGCGTAAGCAGTTTTATTACAATTTGAATTTGCTTCAATTGCTTCAATTAGGCCATTTGAATCAAATGAATTTTCAATCTTGTCTAAAAGAGTTTGAATAGAAATATCTTTATTATCTAGAATTTTATTCTCTACTAGAACTGTTATTGTTTTCTTTGTGAGGCTTTCTACAAAGTCCGGCAAATAAGCCTGACGCGGTCCGTATTCTTCTAGGAGTTCAGATAAACAACCATTAAGCATAGAAGTATTAGCAAATTGCCAATACTCATTTAGTTGATAAAAGTACCAACCAGTAAAGCATGAGTTTCTATCATTTGAAATTATCCCTTTTTCTAAGTAAGCATCTAATACAAAGTCTCTATCATTAAAATCCTTATTAACAATTTGAGCGTAACGTAAGAGTTGCAGCATAGTTTCTTTACGGTACGTAGTAGGAATATCTTCAATTCGAAATGGATAATCTTTTTGTTTAAGTAGCTCTATTAATAATTCTTGCTCTTTACTTTTTGTTGGAACAACATTCAACTCAAAACTTGGAAGCAATTTAAGTAATTGTTTTTCGCTAATCGTTCCACTTACTAAGCATTCTAAAAAAATGGCTTTGCTCTTTTTACTCAAATTCTCATCAAAGGCAATAGCTAGTTCTTCACCGCTTATATGATCTTCGTTTTGCTTACTTGTTCGCACATAAAGTCGTGCTCCTTTTTCTCTTTCAATAATCAAACCTATATCGCGCAAGGACCCCAAATAGTACTGGCCAAAGGCTCCTAAAGAATAGTTCCAATAGGTATCTCTAGTTGAGCCATCATCTTTGAATGTTGCAGCTTGTAGGTCATGTTCCGTTAACTCATTTTGCTTGATTTCCTGGATGGCATAATTACTTCCTGGAATACTTGAATATCCTCCCGAAAAATATTGAGAGCCTAAAGCCACAATGTATTCAGCTCTTCTAATAAACTTCTGTTGTTCAAATGCTGTCTTATTTTTTACGACAATACTGAATTGATCTAGTAGCCAACAGTAGAATGAGTAATATCGTATTCTACCTGTTACATTATTCAAACCAGGTAACATTAATGAGAATGTCGCATCTGAAGAGTTTTGGAGTCCTAGTGGATCTAAGCCCCCTATGAAACTTAGTTTGTCGCCCCAAAAAGGTGCAATGCTTTGGTTTGACTTTATTACGGTTGTATTCATTTATTCTACTATTATAAAGTTTGTAAAACCTAAAGATATGGTTCAGGAATGTAAAGAGTGTATGTATGCGAACAACTAACAACCTATTCCTGCAATCCTACTTATTTCTAAAAGTTTATATTACAGTACGTAAGCAACAAGACTAAATTCAAATAATTCATTTTAGCAATGTTTACTAAGAACAACTGTCTCCTTAGATGGTGTAATGTTATATGCTATTCGAACATGTTAAACTTTTGTTCTGTAATTTGTCCTAATTTTATACAAACTTTTGGACTAAGCACTTTGCGATTTTCTAGTATGTTAAGAGTATAAGCGATACAGCGTGAACTTTTACCTTGTCTAATAAATTCAGGATTTAAAAGATAAATATCTTTTTTGTTTAGACAGAAAATTATTCCTTTTCTCTCAAGTAATTTCATTGTTCTGGTTTCTCTCGTTGTCAGTTCTTCCTTTGGTAAATGAATTAATAAATTATTGATTTTTAATTTCGGCTCAATTTTATTAAATATCAGTTTGCTCTCGGATGTTGAAAGGCTCTTCAGAAATTTCTTCTTGTAAATAACATAGTTGCCCGTATTAATTTTTTGTTTATTAGAGGTTTCCAAAGTTTTGAATTGACAAAGGCTTGAATCCTCAACCGATAATTGTTTTTTATCAGGTGTTTGAGATCTTTGGTTGGAATACCAAAAATCTTTTAATATTTCTTTAGCTTCGTCAAGCTGAAGCTGTTTCTTACGTTGAATCCTTTGGATTCTTTTATGTACGTTTTTGTTCATTTTCTATGATTTAAATTAGTTTTTTGTGCGTTTATGTACATCTTATTTGTTTGCAATCTGTTGATATACAGGTATTTATTGTTTTTATTTGAGTGAATACTAATAGTATTCAATACCCAAATAGCTTATTCAGTGCGTATTTGGGTGTCGAATGCTATATAACCTTACATTAAATCTCCCAGAACCGGGACTTCTATGGATAGCATATAGCTATCTAAGTCCTCTCTTTTGAAAAAGATATTTTTTGCAGGTTTGTAATGTTTAATTCGTCGGTCACTTACCATTTTGTAAAGTGTCGACTTGGATATGCCAGTGTAGCTGGCGGCTTCCTTTAAGCTTAAAATGCGTTTTTTTACGAGGGTATGCTCCTCAATAAACTGCTCAATTTTATTGAGCTGCTTATTTATTTTATGATTATTAGTCATAAGTTAAGTAATTAGAAATCCTAGCTCAGTTTAATTTGACGATCTGAGCCATAAATAAATTAACGAGTTTTCATCATTAAACTCTTTTTAATGTATTGGGAAATTTTTAAAGTGTTGGTAAAATGGGTTGCTTATGATGTTGCCATTCCAACTATTTAGGATTAGTGGTGATTGCTAAAAAGTTACCTTCTTTCAATCTGCGCTTCCCCATCCATCCTAAAAAGATCGAAAGCAACGTGCTAAGAGCCAACATGACTTCTTATAATTAATTGGACACCTTTAGTGCCTCTTATGCAAATTTAGTAAATAAATGTTATGGAGAGAGGGGAGGACTGCAAGAAATTATTCAAGTCGGTCTGTATAAGTTTTTAATGTGAATTCGAAATTTTAACAACAATCCAAATCTATGGTGACTAACTTTAGATTTTATGCTCTTTATTTCATGACAATAATGATTTTAGCCTACCATCTTTTAGTGGTATTTATTATCCTTTTCTTTCCGTACGTGTATGCAAATTGTATGCAAATCAAAAAGGGCTTCAAACTTAAAAGCTTGAAACCCTTTTGTACCCGAGGCCGGGGTCGAACCGGCACTCCCGAAAGAACTGGATTTTGAATCCAGCGCGTCTACCAATTCCGCCACTCGGGCAACTTTACTAGTTAAACTAGCTTTTACAGAACCTGCCTGGCGGTAGACAGGTTGGAGTGCAAACTTACAATTTTTCCTGTATCCGAGCCAAGTATTTTTTCTTGTAATAATAGTCTTTCAGTAGCAGACTATTTTCATCATTAAGTTCAAAAATATCTGATTCAAAAAATGCTTTTACTTCTTCAAACAAAACTTCTTCTTTTTGTTTCACTTCGTTTGTAATTTTATCTTGTGTTTCCTTGTTGGGTTCAAATTGTAATTCCATGAGCGCTTCATTAATATCCATCATTTCGCCTAGAAACATAGGTGGGAGTTTATATTTTTCCTCAGGATCTATAATCTCCTTTTCTTTAAGAATATAGGCCAGTCTTGCATGTGCATTGCTCAAAACTTTTTTGGCTTGATTGATTTTCGAACTCATTTCTAAGGCCGCATCTTGTTTGGCAGTATCATCTAAACTAAAGTTATCAGGGTGATTTATTTTGCTAAGTTCATAATACTTTTTAGTAACGGCTTTGGAATCCACAACTAACGAAACAGGCATATCAAACAATTCAAAGTATTCCATATATTTACGCGAAATTACGGCAATGATTAAGATAGGCATCCTAAGAGAAGAGAAAATACCAGAAGATTACCGCGTACCGTTTACGCCAGCGCAGTGTAAGGCTATTCAGGAGCAGTACCCTGAGATTCACTTTGTGGTGCAGCCTTCTAAAATTAGGACATATGCTATCGATCGTTACGAAGAAATGGGTATTGAGATTCAAGAAGATTTATCGGATTGTAATTATTTATTTGGGGTGAAGGAAGTGCGTACACAAGATTTAATTCCTGGGAAGCCTTACTTTTTCTTCTCTCATACTAAAAAGGCACAAACCTATAATCAGCCATTGATGCATACATTGATTGATAAAAAAATCCGAATGATTGACTACGAATGTCTGACAGAGGAAAGTGGAGATCGGATTGTAGGTTTTGGTAAATGGGCTGGTATTGTAGGAGCTCATAATGGATTGCTTACTTATGGTAAAAAGTATGGAAAGTTTGAATTACCAGCTGCCAATAGTGTAGAAGATTTTGATGCATTAAAAACTACTTATAAAGACATCAAATGGCCCGCCATGAAAATTGTAGTTACCGGTGGAGGGCGAGTAGCTTCTGGCTTATTAGAAATAATGGACGTTTGTGGTTTTAAGAAGGTAGATGAAGATGCTTTTTTACAAAATGATTATGAAGAACCTGTTTTTGTACATTTAGATATGGAAGAATTATATCGTAGAATGGATGACAGTTCATTCGACCGTCAGGATTTCTTTGATAATCCACAAGATTATTTCTGTCCGTTTCAACAATACACACATACTGCTGATATTTTAATGAACGGAATTTATTGGGAAGAAAAAATCCCTGCTTACTTTAAAAAAGAAGACATTCAACATCCTGATTTTAAGATGAATGTGATCGCTGATGTTACTTGCGATAAGTTTGGTTCTGTACCAATAAATCTAGGAGCAACACCTATTAATGATCCGGTGTATGGGATTGATAAAAAGACATTTGAAAAAGTAGCCGGTTTTCAAAATACCCATGATATTATAGATATTATGACAGTGGATAATTTGCCCAGTGAGTTACCCAAAAATGCCAGCGAGCATTTTGGTAATGTGTTAAGTAAACATATTATACCTGAAATTTTAAAGGCAGGTCGATCTACTATTTTACAAAACGCAACGATTTGCGAGCAAGGTAAACTAACTGAACAATTTGAGTACTTAAGCGAGTACGCCTATGTTTAAGGTAGAATTATAAAATCCTGCTCAGTTTGTGAGTAAACCTTAAAATAGCCTAAGCCGCCGCCAGTTATATTGGAGGTAGGATTATCGGGTGTTGTTGACCCTAAGCCACCGCCTCCTGCATCATTTAATGCTTCAAGTGTACGGTAGTAGTTATACATAGTTACATCAATACATTGAAGTTGAACTGTGATCGTGTCGCCAAGTCCAACATCTTCATAATCAGTTGAAATTGTGCCTACTACTATTTCTTCACCATCTCGTAAGTCGTCGTTTAATAAGCTATAGTCTCCACTATTTTCTCCATTGATTAAATAGTTTAAATAGTAATAGTTTTTCTCCCCGGCAGGATCTTGAAATGACGTAGTAAGCAAGGGGAGTGGTCCTCGAAATGTTACAATTGAGTCCAGTGTAACTGAATCTATTGCAATAGGCAGCGGCATTTTAATTGAAGAGTTATAATCTTTTCCTTCATAATTAATATTTACGCTATAGGTTTCTCCTGGGATCCCTTGTATAGCGGTAGCCCAGTAAACGCCTGGGGATTGTTCGCTCAAAACTTCACTGTTATTATTACCATTAAGTGTTATAACCGCACCACTAATTTGAGGAAAATTGTTTGGTTGGTCATAGTCAATTGTTTGTGTAATATTAAAAACAATAGGCCCCGCTTGATCAGAAAGCTTGCCGTCAAAAACTAATCTTGGCTCTGTGTTTTTTAATTCGAGTTCTATTACTTTTTCGCAAGAAGCAAAAGAAAAAATAGTGATTACAGCTAGAAGAAGGATATTAAAATTTTTCATTGAGATTAAAATTTGAAGTTATAAGAAATAGAAGGAATGATTTTAAATAGAGTAGTTTGCACGGCTTGTGTTTGTAACGGATTATCGGGATTGTCTTGAAAGTCAATTGAGAATGCATTTGCTCTATTATATGCATTATAAATTGAGAAGTTCCATGCGGATTCCCTTCGGTTTGTTTTCTTTCGAGTCCAAGTTAGTCCTAAATCTAATCTGTGATAATCTGGCATTCTGTCTCCATTTCGTTCGGAGTATAAAAAGTATGTTTCACCATCAATTGTGTATTTACCTCTTGGGAATGTAATCGCATTTCCTGTATAGTAAACCCAACTGCTTGAGAATGATAGTTTTTTTGAAATTTCGTAAATTCCTACAATAGATACTTCATGTGTTCTGTCTTGTTTGGCATTATAAAATTCTCCATTATTGATACCATCAATTTTACGTTCAGTTTTAGATAAAGTATAACCCACCCAACCGTTTAAGCGGCCGTATTTTTTCTTAGCAAAAAGCTCCAAGCCATAAGCTCGTCCGTAGCCATATAGTAATTGTGACTCTACGTTTTCATTAAAAACTAATTCTGCACCTGTTTTATAATCAATCTGATTTTGCATGTGTTTATAATACACTTCGGCAGATACTTCATAGTTATTCTTATCAAAGTTTCTAAAGTAACCAAGAGCAACTTGATCAGAAATTTCAGGTTTTACGTTATTGCTACTACCAATCCAAAGGTCGGTAGGACTTCCGCCGTTTGAGTTAGACAGTAGGTGTAAGTTTTGTGTATTACGAGTGTAAGAAGCTTTAATAGAGTTTTCGTCATCTATAGTGTAGTTAGCTACAAATCTTGGCTCAAGATTTACATAAGTTTTTCCAATCTCTCCTTTTTTTAATATTGTAGAATCGGATTGGTTACCATCTGCATCGTAGCTATAAAAAGTTCCTGCACCTAGGTTGCTCCAAGAGCTTAAGCGTAGGCCATACTCAATATTAAACGCACCATTGAATTTATATTTATGAGATGCATAAGCTGCGTTTTCCCAACCAAATTTTTTGGTAAGGTCAACGCTTAGGTCTATCTCGTCATTTTTGATAGTAAGTGCACCAGGTATTATGGAATGGTAAATTGAATTCACACCAAACTTGAATTCACTTTTCTTATTAGCAAAGTATTGGAAATCTTGTTTTAAGTTATAGTCACGTATGCGTGAGAATATACGAAAAGAAGTTCCGCCAAAATTACCCTCGATATTGTAATCAAAGTTGGAGAAAATTAAAGAGGTATTAGAAAATAGTTTTTGATTGAAAATATGATTCCAACGAAGTGTGCCTGTTGCATTTCCCCAGTTGATACCAAATGCTCCGCCAAAACCTAGTACATCTTTTCCAAAGTAGCCAGATAAGTAAACTCTGTTATTCTCATTGAATTTATAATTGGCCTTTGCATTAAAATCGTAAAAATATAGTTTTGCTTTTTGCACATTGGTGTCTTTTGAAAAAGCTGTAAAAACATCTGCATAGGTTCTACGTGCCGAAAGTAAAAACGAACCTTTGTCTTTTACAATAGGGCCCTCAAGATTAAGGCGTGAAGCAATAAGACCAACCCCACCGCTTACACTATAGTTTTGGTTGTTGCCGTCTTTCATTTTTACATCTAGTACTGAGGATAATCTCCCTCCGTAGGATGCCGGGGCAGTTCCCTTATATAGTTTTACATCCTTAATGGCATCAGAATTAAATACTGAGAAGAATCCTAATAAATGAGAAGCATTATAAACGGGTGCTTCATCAAGTAATACTAAGTTTTGATCAGCTGATCCACCCCTAACATAGAATCCCGAGTTTCCTTCACCAGCAGATTTTACACCAGGAAGCAGCTGAATCATTTTAAGAATATCACGCTCGCCAAATAGAACCGGGATTTTATTTACCATTTTCATGTCTAGTTCCTCAACACCCATTTCAGTGCTGGTTATCTGATCATTATCTTTTTTTGTTTTGATAACTACTTTTTTTAGCTCGCTCTTCTTTGCTTCGAGCTTAATTTCTTGCGTTTGATTACCACTTAGAGTAATAGTCAAGTCCCGTGACTCGTATCCTATTGATCGTATAAATAAGGTATGTGTTCCTTCTTCAAGAGTAATGGAGTAAAAACCATAGGAGTTGGTCCTTGTACCTATGGTTTTATTGTCTTTGAGTAATACAGAGGCGCCAATAATTTCTTCACCATTTTTAGCGTCCACAACGTGTCCGCTAATGGTATATTTATTTTGAGCTTGCGAAACGCTACATGTAAAAGTAGCTACTAGAAGAAAAATTATTCTTTTCATAATTAGTGGGTAAAATTAAATGAGTATTCTATAGCAGAATACTCAATAAGTGACGATTGGACGTATAATATGATGAAAGGCTTAATCTATCTTAAGTTTTTTCTTGAAATTATTTCTGAATGCTTCGTTTTCCTTCCACGCTAATGGCTGAACCTTCTGCTAATAGTACATTGTAGGGCTTAGCCTGCTGTAAGAATTTAAAATCACTACCATATAAAGATGCAAAGTCAGCTTCAATGTTATAAGACTTTACGTTGTATTGGTCCCATCTTGGATGGCGCACTTCGTATTCAGTTGTTTGCTTATCTGAAATACTGTTATAGCCCCAATAGTGTTCTGTAATAAATTCTTCAAAAGACCCTTTTGGGATAGGTATTAATTGGTCTTCAGCTTGCACTGCAAGTTTGTTCCAATGTTTTTTATGTCGCCATTCATAACGTACGTCTAAGGTTCCTGCGGTATAAGCCCATTCATAACGCATACGCATGGTGCTGTAATGTTCTTTATATAATGTATTGGCCACAAAAGCAATGGCAGGTTTGGGTACAATTTCGCTTATAAATACAGTACCGCGTTTCCATACCTTGCCATCGAAGTGGCGCACATAAAATCGAAGGTTTACTTCCTCAAAGGTTTTGTGAAAAGGAATAGAAAGTCCTTTGAGCTTTGTTTTATCAAACAAAAAACCAACTAAGCTTACATAAGTTTTACCCTCAAAAAAATCGAGCTCAGTAAAAGCTGGTAAATAAGGGTTTAAAATAGAAGGATCTATTTCATAATTTGCCATGATTAGTTTTCGCCATTCGGCTGTTAGGAAGCTCATTTAAATTTATTTTGAGTTAGTGAATTCTAATAATATCATTTCAATTTTCCTCGAAATTTCTATTTGCGACTTGGATGACTCAATTCTAATCGGATTATCCCAATCATTGTTTTTTATGACGTAAATTTTAAAAGAACCTTCATTGGTTTCAAAATTGCCATACCAACCTAAGTCAATTAATATGGAATTCGAAATTGTTATTTGTAATAAATCTTCTTCTAAATATTTTAGACTGTTCTCTACTGAGTAGCTTAATTCCGGATCATAGGTAGTGAACGAATTCTTTATAACGTTGCACCCTTCAGGCAAATTAATTATTTGAACAGCATGTCTCATTCTACATAAACTTCCCAGTATAACTCCCCTTAACCTTCTTCAAGCCTTTCACAACACCAGAGTGTAGAAGAGAACCACCATGTTCTCCACCTTCTGGTCCAAGGTCAATAATCCAATCGGCATTTTTAATCACATCCATATTGTGTTCTATCACAATTAGAGAATGTCCGTTTTGGATTAAGGCTTCAAAAGAGTTTAGTAGTTTTACAATATCATGAAAATGCAAGCCTGTTGTTGGCTCGTCAAAAATGAAAAGCATTTTATTAGCCTTGGTACTAAGAAGGAGAAACGAAGCTAGCTTCACACGCTGCGCCTCACCGCCGCTTAGAGTGTCACTACTTTGGCCTAGTTTTATATAACCTAAACCTACATCAGCAAGCGCTTGTAGTTTCTTTTGAATTTTTTTATTATCCTCAAAAAATTCTATGGCTGAGTCTACACTCATATCCAATACGTCTGCAATGTTTTTGCCATGATACTTTACTTCAAGTACTTCATCTTTAAATCGTTTTCCATTGCAACTTTCGCAAAGCAATTTTACATCTGCTAAGAATTGCATTTCTACCGTTATGTTGCCATCGCCTTTGCAGCTATCGCATCGGCCACCATCCACATTAAATGAGAAGTGTCCGGTTTTGTAACCACGTAGTTTTGCAATTTGTTGTGCTGCATATAATGAACGAATGTCATCATATGCTTTTATATAACTCACCGGATTGGAGCGACTGCTTCTACCAATAGGATTTTGGTCCACCATTTCCACCGCATCTATTAAATGAATGTCGCCTGTCAATTCTCCAAAAGCGCCCGGTTTTACTTCAAACTGATCTTTGGCATTTTTTATGGCAGGGTAGAGTATGCGTTTTACTAAAGTTGTTTTACCGCTTCCGCTTACACCGGTTACAACCACTAAATTATTGAGCGGAAAATCTACATCAATATTTTTTAAATTATGCTCGTTACAATCCGTAAGAGAAACTTTATGTTTAATCGTACGTTTTGCTTTTTTTAAATCAACAATAAGGTCCTGATTTAAATATTGAGCAGTTAGGCTCTTTTTATTTTTTATGAGTTTTTTATAATTGCTCGTCGCTACAACTTCACCTCCAAGGTGAGAAGCCAATGGACCCATATCAATTATATGATCTGCATTACGCATAATAAGTTCGTCATGTTCTACCACTACTACGGTGTTGCCTAGCTCTTTTAACTTTTGCAATACGGCAATTAATTGTTTGGTATCACGGGCATGTAAACCAATGCTAGGTTCATCTAGTATATATAATGAATCGGTAAGGTTGCTGCCAATAATACGAGTAAGTTGTATACGTTGACTTTCGCCACCGCTTAAGGTATTGGCTTTTCTATTTAGGCTTAGGTAATTTAAACCTACTGTAAGCAAAGTATCTACTCGGCTGTTTATTTCAATAAGTAATCGCTTCGCAATTTTTTGTTCACGAGCATCTAGTTTTAAATCGTTTAACCATGCTTTTAATCTTTCAATGGGCATGGAATATAATTCCGCAATATCTGTTTGGTTGATTTTTACATACAATGATTCTTTTCGTAATTTTTTAACCTTGCAATCTGGGCAAGTTGTTTTGCCACGATAACGAGCTTGCAAAATACGATATTGGATTTTATATAAATTCTGGCTTACCATATCAAAAAAGGATTGGATACCATTTGGACCATCCCAAAGCATTTCATATTCTCTAGGAGTTAATTTATTTATAGGTCTATGAATTGGGAAACCCGTTTTATCGCATTGGGCAATAAATATTTTTTGATAGTTGCTCATTTTAGCCCCCTTCCAACAGGCGACCGCTTCATCATATACACTTAAGTTTGGATTGGGAATTACTAAGTCCGGGTCAATGCCTATCGTTTGGCCGTAACCTTCGCACTTTGGGCAAGCGCCATGCGGGTTATTTTCGCTAAACATATTGGGCACCGGCGTATCAAACAAAATGCCGTCTGCCTCAAAACGATTGCAATA
>CALFUL010000040.1 GCA_937929935.1 uncultured Flavobacteriaceae bacterium
AAGCAGCTATACGGTTCAACTTGAACCTATGGATAGCGGCTCATCGCCTTTCATAATTACTGAACCAGAATTCATGCGACGCATGAAAGAAATGCAACAAACTGGCGGTGGCGGCGGTATGTTTGGTATGGGCAGCATGCCAGAAATGTACAATCTGGTAGTCAACACCAACCATGAATTGGTCAGTGAAATATTGAATACTAAAACAGGTAAAAAACGTGAACGTTTGATCAATCAAAGTATTGATTTAGCAAGACTCTCTAAAGGGTTATTAAAAGGAGAAGAATTGACTGAGTTTATCAAACGTAGTTATGAGATGGTAAAATAAGCTGTTGGCTGTTGGCTGTTGGCTGTTGGCTGTTGGCTGTTGGCTGTTGGCTGTTGGCTGTTGGCTGTTGGCTGTTGGCTGTTGGCTGTTGGCTTAAGTAAAAAAATAAAAAAACCACCTCAAGAAATTGAGGTGGTTTTTTTGTTAACATTATTTTTCACATCTTTGCGTGTCGAAAAAATTATCCCCCGTTAGCCTTTCAATTTATTGAAAGGTTAATTACGAAAACCATCACATTAATTTGTGATGGTTTTTTATCTTTATAGCATGAAAGTTATTTCGACCAATTTAGGAAAACCCAAAACTTTTGTTTGGAACGGTAAAGAAGAACAAACGGGCATTTTTAAAAAGCCCGTTAATCAAGCGCTTTTTTTAACCACAGTTGATGTTACTGATGATACCGTAATTGACCGTGTACATCATGCAGGAGTCAATAAAGCATGCTATTTATTTGGGTCACAGAATTACCAATATTGGAAAAAATTATACCCTGAATTACATTGGAATTGGGGAATGTTTGGCGAAAATTTAACCGTTGAAGGTTTAGATGAATCAGAAATTCGTGTTGGCGATATCTACAAATTAGGAACCGCTTTGGTTCAAATATCACAACCTCGTGAACCTTGTTATAAATTAGGGGTTCGTTTTAATAATAAAGAGGTCATTCGTCAATTCGTTGAACACAATAAACCTGGTACCTATGTTCGCATCTTAGAAGAAGGTGAAGTTAAAACAGGCGATACTATACTACTTCAAGAAAGGTCAACCAATACCCTAACCACACAAGATTTTTATCAATTAATGTTTGCCAAAGAGAAAGATAAAGCTGTTTTAGAGCTTTTCATGACAAATGATTCCGTTCCGCAGTATAAAAAGGAACGAATGAAAAAATACCTGTAGCAAGTGAATTATCCTTGGCATCTTTACGCAATGGCAATTATGTACATTTTTGCAGGAATCATGCATTTTGTAAAACCAAAAGCCTACCTCAGAATCACGCCTAAATACTTACCTAATCACAAAGGGCTTGTATTTTTAAGCGGTGTTGCTGAAGTATTATTAGGTATTGGTCTCTTTCTTCCGGTTACAAAAAACAGTGCTATTTATGGTATTATAGCAATGCTGCTAGTATTTCTTCTAGTACACTTTTACATGCTTAAAGGAGAAAAAGAAGGTGCTGGCATACCAAAATGGATTTTACTTTTAAGAATTCCGTTACAATTCGGACTCATATATTGGGCGTATTACTATTTGCCATTTTGATATGCAAAATCTGATACTACAAAACCTTCCGGACTGCGATATCAGTTATTTTTCTGATTTCATTACACAAGAAAAAGCAAATATATTTTTTGAAAGGTTCAAAAAAACAATTCCGTGGCAACAAGATGATATCAAAGTCTTTGGCAAAATATATGCGCAGCCTAGGCTAACAGCATTATTTGCAGGCAACAAAAATTCATATTCTTATTCAAATATAACTATGCATCCGCATGAGTTTACACCTGAACTTCTTGAAATAAAAAAGAAACTAGAAAACAAAATTGATGTCAGTTTTACCAGCTGCTTACTAAACTTGTATCGCGATGGTCAAGATAGTAACGGTTGGCATGCAGATAATGAAAAAGAATTGGGCACTAACCCAGTCATTGCCTCTATTACTCTAGGGCAAGAACGCTATTTTCATCTAAAACATAGAACAAAAAAAGAACTAAAACACAAACTACTTTTAGAGCATGGCAGCCTTTTATTGATGAAAGGAGCAACGCAACATCACTGGTTGCATCAAATACCAAAAACAAAGAAGCTTATTAAAGAAAGAATTAATTTGACCTTTAGGGTTATTAAATAAAAAATCGTCTACCCAAACGGGTGACGATTTTTTTAACGCCCTTATATGAAGACCTACTATCTTTAGTATTTGGGCAACTTTACTAATTTCCTCGCGGTTAACTTCGTCTAGATAACTTCAAAACTTGTGCCATCGTATAATTATTCGATGAAATAATCATTTTTAGGGTAAAAAACCTAAAATAAATCATTCAGTACTTTGGCAAGTCTCAATCCGCCTTTTTGCAGTTGCTTTTCAACCGTAGGCCACCAAACATAACCATATCTATAATATAGTCTATCGCCATCTTCAACAGATGCATACAATTGGTTGACAATACCTTGAGATTCTGCGACCCATTGCAAAACGTCTCCATCTTGAATAGCTAACTTTTGTTTCGTACTTAAAATGGGTAAAGTAGCTGTTAATTCGCTGTAACTCATGCCATGGTTCTCAATCAAATCACGATCCCAAACCCTGTGAAGATTACTTTCATCTCCAAACCATTCTACTTTAATATCATTTCCGCCGCGGTCTTCATACCTACCCGTGTGCATGGGTTGATGTAAATCTCCAATTAAATGCACTAACATTTTCAAATAAAATGCCTTATCGCTTTTAGAGCTTGTTTTACTTTTTATTATTGAGATGCAGGTTTCAATACCTACAACTAAATCGCCATTTTTATTTGGGGTTATATCGGTGTATTTTTTACCCAGCGGAATATTCACATAATGCCACGGGCTAAATTTTCTGAAGGTAGAATCAGATTTGATTGCATCGCCAAAGTTTGAAACTGATGCTAAATTTCTACCATCAAGCAGTTTTCTAATCGCTCTTTTGGTTTTTAATTTTAAATGGGCTTGCGCCACTTCGCCAATAACACGATGCCCTTTTTGCGACCAAACAGGTGGCTTATTTGCCATTGAAATTGAAACACTGAAAAATATAAGTAGTACTAGCTTTTGCATAACATCGCTTTTGTCAAATGTAAAAAACCAAAAGCAAATGGCTTTGTTTAGGCATAGCATACTTATTCGAAGTTTTAAACATCAATCTTTTTATCTATTTATACTCTTAACATATAGATGTTTCATTTATCACTTTATTCCGCTAAATTTGTTATGAATTTAAACCACAACCGAATGAACAAAGTCCTTAGTGGCCTTGTGCTTTTAGTATGCAGTGCACCCCTTTTCTGCCAAACAAGCGATAAGTCTTTTACCGTTAAAAAAATAAATGAAACTGTTACACTAGATGGTAATCTTGACGAAGCCTTTTGGGAGCGTGCTGAAAGCGCGAAGAATTTTCAACAGTATTTTCCTTCTGATTCAATTTTAGCGAGTCAAAAAACTGACATTAAAATGGTGTATGACAACACCACTTTATACATAGGTATTACGGTTAAATCAATAGGAAATGACTGGACAATTACTTCATTACGTAGAGATTTTAGAGCCGGAAGTAGTGATAATATCAGCCTATTATTTGACACTTTCAATGATGGCACCAATGCCTTTTTATTCGGAATAAACCCTTACGGAGTGCGCCGTGAAGCGCTAATTTCAGGAGGCGGACAAGATTTAAGAGGATTTACCACTTCGTGGGATGTTAAGTGGAAAGGCGAATCTTCAATAGTTGAAAACGGTTACACGGCTGAATTAGCAATACCCCTAACCTCATTCAAGTTTAAAGAAGGAGAAACCAAATGGCGTTTTCAAAGTTATCAATTTGATCAACAAACTAATGAACGTAGTGTTTGGTACCCAGTACCACAAAATCAGCTCATTTTTAGTTTGGCCTTTATGGGCGATATGATATTTGAAGAACCCCTAGGTAAATCAAGAACACCACTAGCCTTGATACCCTATGTTAATTTAATTTCTGAAAAAGACTTTGATCTTAATGCCGGTAACAACGGTATTAAAGTGGGTGGTGATGCCAAAGTAGCTATTGGTAACGGTATGAATCTTGACATTACCATCAATCCTGATTTTTCAAATGTAGAAGTTGATAATTTGGTTACCAACTTGACCCGCTTTGAAATTAACCTACCTGAAAGAAGACAGTTCTTTGTAGACAACAGTGATCTTTTTTCGAATTTTGGAGGGTCCCGTGATGCGAATCCGTTCTTTTCGCGCAGAATAGGTATTGCCAATGACACCCTTAACAATTCAATAGAAAATAGAATTATTGGTGGCGTTCGATTGAGCGGAAAACTAGATGAAAATTGGCGTTTAGGGCTTTTTAGCATTCAAACAGATGAAGACCTTGCCAATAAAATTGCATCAAACAACAATTCAATGTTTGTGCTACAACGTAAGGTATTTACACGCTCAAACATTAGTGCCTTCTTTATCAACCGTCAAAGTTTTAAAGACTATAATTTTTTAGAAGAAGAAGATAAATTTAATCGCGTAGCAGGTGTTGATTATAACCTAGCCACCGCAGATAATAAATGGGTAGGTAAATTTTATATGCACAAATCATTTCAGCCTGACAACACTGGTGATAATAATTCATTCGGTGCTTTTGCTGGCAGGTTTTCAAGAAATTTTAATGCTTTTGTTGATTTGGTTAATGTTGACGGAAACTTTAATTCTGATTTAGGCTTTATTAGAAGAAAAGATATTCAAAAATCAGCTACATCACTTGAAGCTGTAATCTGGCCAAAAAGTGAAACAATTAATAAAATCAGTCTTCAATCTTTTTCAGTAGTAACTTGGACAAAAAACCTAAATCATTCTATTAATGGGTTAAATAATAGTACCTCTGATTTCTTTCACAGTCTTAGCCTAGGTAGTGAGTTTCAAAATCAATCTCAATTTGGCGTGAGTTTAACCAATACGTTTACCTATTTAATAGATGAATTTGACCCAACAGGTATTGATGGTGCTGTGCCACTACCAGCAAACAAAGGATACCACTACAATTTTTTAAATGCGCGATATACCTCAAACAGGGCTAATGTATTCTCTTATTCGATTGAAGCCCAAAAAGGGCGGTTTTTTGAAGGAAATATCACTTCATTTGCAGGTAATATGTCACTCCGAATTCAACCCAAAACCATTATATCAATGCGTTTTAATTACAATGACATTAAATTACCCCGGCCGTACTCTAGTGCTAAAATATGGTTTGTTAGTCCGCGAATTGATTACACTTTTAGTAAATCATTATTCTGGACCACCCTATTTCAATACAATAATCAAGGAAATAGACTTGGTATAAATTCAAGATTGCAATGGCGTTTTGCACCGCTTTCGGATCTTTTCTTGGTATATAATGACAATTATACGGTCAATGGCTTCACACCTAGATTTAGATCCATAAATCTTAAATTAACGTATTGGTTAAACATTTAATACTGTCTTTTCTCTCCCAGTTTTTAATGACCCACGGTTCATAAACTAAAATGATTTTTGGAACCATCAAAAATTGTAAATTTGAAAACCATCTAAATTACCAAAAATGATAAGAGCCATTCTGGCTGTATTATTTATTTTACTATCGATTTCTCAGGCATTTACCCAATCTGAAAGTAAATCGTTTACAGTAAAGTATATTTCAGAAGCTAACATTGTTCCTGACGGGGCGTTAGACGAGCCTATTTGGCAAACTGCTAATACGGCTGAAAATTATTGGCAGTACTTTCCAACAGATTCGCTTCAAGCAGAGAAACAATCAGAAATCAAAATTCTTTATGACGATAAAAACCTATACATAGGTATTAAAGGCTATTCAATAGGAGATGATTTTTCACTTACTTCATTAAAAAGAGATTTTAGAGGCAGTGGTGTCGATAGTTTCTCAATTGTATTAGACACTTACAATGACGGTACTAATGCGTTTCTTTTTGGTATCAACCCCTATGGCGTAAGAAGAGAAGCACTTATTTCAAACGGTGGTACTGATCGCAGAAGTTTCAATCTTTCATGGGATGTTAAATGGCAAGGAAATGCTAAAATACTTGATGACCATTTCACTGCTGAAATGATTATACCCTTTACCTCATTGAAGTTTAAAGAAGGGTCAACCAAATGGCGCTTTAACAGCTACCGAATTGAAACTCAAAATAATGAAAGAAGTTCTTGGGTTAAAATTCCGCAGAATCAACTTATTTTTAATCTAGCTTTTATGGGTGAAATGGTTTTTGAAAAACCTTTAGGGGTATCAAGAACACCGCTTGCTATTATTCCATACACCAATGCAATCTCTCAAAATGATTTTGTTAATGATGAGAAGATCAGCAATCTTAAATTTGGAGCTGATGCCAAGGTGGCCATTGGCAACAATTTAAACCTTGACATAACTATTAATCCTGATTTTTCTCAAGTTGAAATTGATGATCAAATAACCAATCTTACAAGATTTGAAGTTTCACTGCCTGAAAGGCGTCAATTTTTTATTGATAATAGCGATCTCTTTTCAAGTTTTGGTAGCGGTAGAGATGCCAACCCCTTTTTCTCAAGACGTATTGGTATTGCAAAAGATACTGCAGGTAATTCAATTGAAAACAGAATTATTGGTGGCCTACGTCTCAGTGGTAAATTAACTAAAGATTTACGGGTAGGTGTTTTAAACATTCAAACTGCTGAGGACATTGAAAATGAAATTCCTTCAAATAACAATACCATGATTGCCTTGCAACAGCGTGTTTTTTCGCGCTCAAGCATTGGAGCCTTTTTTATTAACAAACAATCATTTGAAAATTATGATTTTGTTGAAAGAGAAGAGCAGTATAACCGAGTGTTAGGAATCGACTATAGTCTGGCTTCAAAAGATAATACGTGGACCGGGCAGTTTTATACCCATAAGTCTTTTCAACCCGATGATAATGTTGGCAATTTTTCGGCCGGAAGCACTTTAAGATATCAATCAAGAAATTATAATTTTTTTAGTCGTGGCATCTTTATAGATGATGATTTTTCCTCTGATTTAGGGTTTATTAGAAGAACCGGAATCGTTAGAGGTATTCTCAGTGCTGAACGCGTATTTTGGCCTAAAAAAGGAAGTATTCAAAACCATAGCTTTCAATTTTTACCTATTTTGACTTGGGATCCAAGTTTGAGTTTTACAAATACAGATTATAATTTTATAACACGTTGGGAAGTACAATTTCAAGATCAGTCTCAATTTAATGTTGGCATGAATAACACCTATACTTTCTTATTTGATAGTTTTGATCCAACTAGCACTGATGATGCCCTTGAATTACCAGCCAATCAAGGCTACCATTACAATTCTGTTGAATTTGGTTTCCAATCAGATCAGAGAAAACCCTTTGCCTATGATATTGGTTCTGAAATTGGACGGTTTTATAACGGAAAACGCTTTTCATTTGAAAGTAGAATGACCATGCGATTTCAGCCCAAAGTTTTTCTTTCTATGATTATAAACTATGACCAAATAAATTTACCAGAACCATACCCTAGTGCAAATATTTTACTAGTAAGTCCTAAAATTGATGTTACTTTTAGTAAATCAATTTTTTGGTCAACACAAATTCAGTATAGTAATCGCCGCGATAACCTAGGTTTCAATTCAAGATTACAATGGCGTTTCGCCCCTCTTTCAGATCTCTTTCTTGTTTATAATAACAACTTTTTTGTGGATGGCTTTATACCTAGGCCTAGCTATAGAACAATTAACATTAAGCTTACCTATTGGTTAAATATCTAAACTTGTGTAAGGGCCTTCTTAAATTGAGTATATTTAATCGTATCAATTTTTAATAAATAAATGACTGAAAAATTATTACCAGAACCGTTCATTACTGATGATACTGTTGTCTTTGGCTTACTTGCACTTAGTTTGGGTTTTGTCTTTTATACTTCTTCAATAAAAACAGGATTTTTTAAGAAATTCTATTCCATTATACCAGCCGTTCTGATGTGCTACCTAGTGCCGAGCCTTTTGGCTTCTTTTGGAATTATTGCAGAAGAATGGCATACCGTTGATGCAGCCGGAAATATAACTGCCCATAGTTCAAGATTATATTATATGGCAAGTAGATACTTACTACCTGCAGCCCTAGTCTTAATGACTTTGAGCATTGATTTAAAAGCCATTGCCAATCTAGGGTCAAAAGCATTAATCATGTTTTTCACAGGTACTGTAGGTATTATTATTGGTGGCCCCATAGCTATTTTAATCGTTGCTATTTTTTCGCCTGAAACCGTAGGGGGCAATGATTTTGATGCTATTTGGCGAGGCTTATCAACCATAGCTGGCAGTTGGATCGGTGGCAGTGCGAATCAAGCCGCTATGCTCGAAATTTTCAATTATAACGGCGATGAATACGGCAAAATGGTATTGGTTGATATTGTAGTCGCCAACGTCTGGATGGCCATTATTCTATTTGGTGCGGGCAAAACAAAACGTATTGACTCTTGGCTAAAAGCTGATACATCAGCCATAGAAAAACTCAAAATTAAAGTTACTGAATTCACAGAACGTATTACTAGAGTACCCACTGTTAAAGATTACATGATTATGCTTGGGCTCGCATTTACAACAGTAGGTATTGCTCATTTTTTTGGCGGTAAAATCAGCACCCTTTTAAAAGAAAACGTCGCTGCTGTTGCTGATAAAACAAACTTTCTCTCATTCTTAGGTTCTGGTTTTTTCTGGATGGTAGTTCTAGCAACCATCGTTGGCGTGGCATTATCGTTTACCAAAGCCAAAAATTATGAAGGTGCAGGAGCAAGTAAAATTGGCGGTATGTTCATTTACATTTTAGTAGCTACAATAGGTATAAAAATGGATTTAACTAGGGCTTTTGAAACACCAGGACTTATTGTTTTAGGGTTTATATGGATAGCAATTCATGCCGGACTTCTCATACTTGTCGCAAAAATAATAAGAGCTCCCTTCTTCTTTTTAGCAGTAGGAAGCCAAGCGAATGTTGGTGGTGCCGCATCAGCACCTGTGGTCGCTGCTGAATTTCATCCGTCATTAACATCAGTAGGTGTTTTACTTGCTGTATTCGGATATGTTGTTGGTACCGGCGGAGCACTATTTTGTGCATATTTGATGGAAATTGCTTCTAAAGTTTAAGAATACAGAAAGTTTATTGATATTTGCCGCCATGAAAATTAATCAAATGAAAAAAATTATTCCCATCATTTTACTATTTATAATATGTAGCGCCTGTGGCGATGGTATTACTGATAAAACCATGATCGTATCAGGCCAGGTTAAAGGGCTCAAAAAAGGAACGCTGTATTTACAACACCTACCTGATTCATCTTTAGTAGTTATTGATTCTCTGCAAATAAACGGAGATGGTAGTTTTTCATTTCAAACTGAAATTGAAGAAGCTGATATTTTCTATCTGTATTTAAATAAAAAAGATAACAATGAGATTAATGATCGAATTACCTTTTTTGGCGAACCGGGTACAATTACCATCAACACTACATGGAATACTTTTGACTCAAAAGCTGAAATAAAAGGGTCAAAAGTGAATGAAAAATTTGAAGAGTTCAAAAAAATAATGTCAGGCTACAATAAAAAAAGTCTTGAATTTATTTCAAATAATTCAACGAATACATTAAATGAATTACAGCTTGACTCACTTCAAAAGCAGGCTGATAGAAATACCCAAAAGAGTTATGCCTTTGCACTCAACTTTGCCCTAAATAATCTAGATTCTCCTATTGCTCCTTTTATTGCAGTCAACAACGTTTCAGATGCCAATGTTAAGTATTTAGATTCAATATATAAATCACTTGAACCCAATATTGCTACTTCAAAATATGGACAAAAATTAAAACACCATTTAGATGGGTTAAACCCATAAAAAAACCATCGAATTTCGATGGTTTGTATATACTATATTAGGTTTAGTTTAACCTAGCTTATTTAATTGTTCAATTAAGTCTTTTCCTTGCTTTTCTAATTCTTCACGAACGCCTTTAAAATGAGATTTTCTATTTTCAATATCTCTCTTATTCACTTTAACAATTAAATCATCAAAAGTCGAAATAGCACTATCAATAATTTTTTCACCTTCTTTAGAACCTTGCTTATTATTTGCCGCTTCGACAATGTAAACCGCTTCAATGATATCACCTAAAACATAATTGATATCTTTTTTTAAATCTCTAATATTCGCCATTGTATAATTTTATTAAAAATGCTCTGAATTTTTGGAAACTAATTTTCCGAATCACTGCAAAAATAAGCTATTTGAATGCCCATATTCAAATGAATCATAAAAAATAAAAACTAGATACTGATTTCTAGAAGTTTAACCCCTTCAGTTTTTATGGTAATTGAGCTAGAATTGGCAGGTATTAAGGTTGTTTCGCCTTTTTGAAGTTTTGTAGTACCATGTTTGTTTGCAATACTAGCCTTACCTTCAACGCACATAAAAATGGTAAACGAATCTCTTTCTGAAACATCTTTACTAAAGTCTTCAGTTAGATTAATGAAATTTGTTTTAAAATAAGGGCAATCAACCATCTCATTGGTTGTGTTTTGCTTCTTGGCATACCTTACTCTAAAATCATCTTTTTTAATGTAATCAATGGCATCTAAGGCCATTTCAGTATGCAAATCTCTCAGGTTACCCTCAGCATCACGCCTGTTGAAATCAAAAACCCTGTAGGTAATATCAGAAGTTTGTTGAATCTCTGCCAATAACACCCCTGCTCCTATCGCATGTATCTTACCTGTATTGATAAAAAAAGTATCTCCTTCAGCTACTTTTTCATAATTCAAAATATCTAAAAGCTTATCCTCTTCTACACTTTTGGTGTATTCTTTTTTAGTTACTTCTTTATTAAAACCAACTATGAGTTCTGCATCTTTATCAGCGTTCATTACATACCACATCTCAGTTTTTCCGAAGGAATCATGACGCTCTTTTGCCAATTCATCATTAGGATGCAATTGCACTGAAAGATTTTTTTTGGCATCAATAAACTTAATTAGAATAGGAAAATCGGTACCAAACCTTTCAACAACACTTTTACCCATCAAACCTTGAGGGTCATTGTCAATTAATTCTTGAAGCGAAGTGCCCTGTAATTTACCATTAGCGACTATTGAAACGTTGCCTTTAACTGTAGAAACTTCCCAACTTTCGCCCGTAATATCACTTTGAATTTGTTTATTAAGAATGTTCTTAAGCTTTGTACCGCCCCAAAGTCTTTCTTGTAGTATAGGTCTAAATTTTAACGGGTACATAACGGCTATATTATTAAGTTCTTTTTAAAAGGTTTATCCTGAATAGGTAACGAAATTTCGAGGCGTTTCATATAAAACAATCTCAAGTTCATTTTTCGCATCAATGAGAGGTCTTAATTTATTAAAAATAACCACCGCAATATTCTCAGCTGTCGGATTTAAATTTTTGAACTCGGCAACTTCAAGATTTAAGTTTTTATGATCAAAAGAGTTTTCAATCTCTTTTTTAATTAAGTCTTTTAAAACCTTCATATCAATAACAAAACCGGTTTCAGAATCAATTTTACCTGTAACACTTACAACTAACTCATAATTATGACCATGAAAATTTGGGTTATTGCATTTACCAAAAACGGCATTATTTTTTGAATCGCTCCAATCTTGACGATACAAACGGTGGGCTGCATTAAAATGTGCTTTTCTACTTACCTTAATTTTCATGTTTTACATTTTTTGAATGAGGTGGTCATAGAACTTTTCAAAAATTATCTTGAACCATACCGTATATTCATCAGGGTTTGCTTTAATATCTTGTTTAACATGTTCTGGTTTCATCCATTTCCAATCAGCAACTTCCTTTGGGTCAATTACAGGTTCATCATTATAATGGCCCATCATCACATGATCAAGCTCATGTTCTGTTAATCCATTATCAAAAGGTGCTTTATAAATAAATGAGAATACTTCTTTTAAATCGGTTTTAAAACCCATTTCTTCTTCTAATCTTCTAACACCTGCTTCTAGATTACTTTCTCCATTTCTTTGATGAGAACAACAAGTATTAGTCCATAACATTGGAGAATGGTATTTATGAGCTGCCCTTTGCTGTAACATTAATTCTCCTTTTTTATTAAAAATAAAAACCGAAAAAGCTCTATGTAATAATGCTTTCTCATGCGCTTCCATCTTAGGCATTAAACCTATTTGATTGTCATTTCTATCAACTA